>JAJPIA010000006.1 GCA_021324975.1 Bacillota bacterium | reverse complement strand
CGCACCCCTGATAAGGGTGAGGTCCGTGGTTCGAGTCCACGAGGGCCCACCATAAGAGAGCGGGCCGGTTTCTTCCCAGAGTGGGAAAGAGGCCGGCCCGTTGTCGTATCCGCGTCAGCAACGGATCTCGCTTGAGGAAGCCAAACAACTAGCTCGTCGCCGAGAGCGGCTCGGCTGGGATCTCACCCAGCTGGCTCGCCGTGCCGGCCTGTCCCGCCCCGTCGTCGCCGACTCCGAGTGCGGCGCCTATCCCTACACCGTCGTCGTCTACCCCAAAATTCTTGCCGCCCTGGAAGCGGGCGAACGCGAGCTCGTTGAGCGCGCCCGGCAGATCGAGGCCGAGGCGCAATCTCGTGCTGCCTCGTCACCCACCGCGCGCGCCCGCGTGGCGGCGGGAAAGGGGTGATAAGCGCGCCCACGAGAGGTGCAAAGTCCGCTCGCTCATCTGTTCGCATGCACGGCATCAAGGGGGAGAGACATGGACCGCGAGACTGAGCTGTTCGACTTCGCCAAAAGCTTGCTGTTCATCAGCTTCGAGAACGTACGCGGCCCTGCGCACGTCCGCCAGGAGGCGCATTGCCACGATTGCGACTTCCAAGGGCCGGTCAGCACGACCGTGGCTAGGTGCCCGCGGTGCGGCTGTACGGACCTCGATTGGATCGACGACACGGCGGAGGCATTCTAGCCATGCGTCCGCGTGCTGGCGACATCGTGAAGCTCCGGTACGACCGTGAGCCGACGCGCTGGCAAGTCGTCTGGATGGAGCGGATCAGCAGCACCGGCTACACCGTGCCCGATGCCGAGTGGTGGCTGCACCTTCAGCAAGCCGACTACGACGACGTCTGCATACGGGTGACCCTGCCCGAGACGATGGTCGAGGTTGTGCATCCTGTTCGGCGGCCGTCCATCTGATGGACAACCTCAGGCTCGCCGAGCTCCTGTACCCGCACGGCTGCACATGCCGTCATTACAACGACGACCGCTGCGACTGGTGCCGGGTCGTGCAGCACGGCCCGGACGACCACGAGTACGACGAGCTCAGCCGCATGTTCGAGTGGCGCGACCAGGATTTCTTCTATCGCCAGCATGCGCCGGGGACATTCTGACCATGCCTGAGTGGGACCACGACGATTGGGAGCACGTCCAAAGCGCGAGCATGTGGCCGTGCGTCTCGGTGTTGATCGTGATGGCCGCGATCGCATACCTGCTTGTCCGGCTAGTGTGGCGATAAACGGGGGGAGTCGACAATGGGACGCATCAACGAATTCGGCGTTGACGAGGACTACGAGGCCATGTGGGCCGACCTCGCTGGCCCGGATCCGGACGAGCTCGACGACGGCGAGCCGGAGGCGGACGAGGATGACGGCCTCTAGCCTCTGGGCGCGGTTTCTCGACGACGAGGAGCTCGTGCCGCTCAAGCTTGCGATCCTCACCGCGGTGATTTTCGCCGGCATGGTGCGGTGGTGACCGTGCGTCGCACGTTCGGAATGGTCGTCGGCGCCGGGTGTGGGTTCCTCGTGGCGTTCGTGGCGGGCGGGATTGTGGGGTTCTCGATGGCCGGGCAGCCGGCGCAGGACGGGTCGCAGAGCTCCATGATCCTCCCGCCCGCAGTACGGGGCATGTTACAGGAAAGCTGCAACGAGTATGCTGCCGCGGCCTCGGCGTGGCGGAGCACCAGGCAGCCCACGGCGTGGATCCAGCGCGCCTCGGACGACGTCGCCCACGAGTACGACCGCCTGCAGGCGATCACGTGCGGCCTCGCGGTTGCGGGAGACCGGCCGTGATCGTCGTGACGATCGCGGTGATGCTGTTCCACCTGGTCGGTTGGGGGCTCTGTCGAGCCGTAGCCCGCGGCGACCTCGTGGGCATGGCCGCGGACAGCGGGATCGGGCCCGATGAATAAGCTCGCGCCGGCGCCGGACCGGCTCGGGGAGTGGATCCAGGAGCACGGCAAGCTGCTCTGGGCCCTGCGGCAGGCCAAGGCCGGCCAGGACGCCATCATGACCACGCTCGAGGAGCACCCGGAGCGGATGCCGGTGTACGAACACGCCATGTACTACACGCGCAAGAAGCAGCGCGACCTGATCCTGCACGCCGTGAATGGTGGCGGCTTGCGGATCATCCAAGGGGGAGAGCGACATGGCCACGACTGAGAAGACGGGACCGCCTGCGGCGGCTGCGGCAACGAGCGAGGCGCAGATCCTCGAGCACGTCTTGATCAACGGCGACCTGTCGGCGCTCGACGACAAGCAGCGGCTCGCGTACTACGAGCGCGTCTGTCAATCGCTCGGACTCAATCCGTTGACCAAGCCGTTTGACTACCTGCACCTTGGTGACGGCAGAGGCGGCAAGAAGCTGATCCTGTACGCCAAGCGCGATTGCACGGATCAGCTGCGGCGGATCCACAGTATCAGCATCACTGAGTTGTCCGCGGACATTCACGACGGCATCTACCTCGTACGCGCGAAGGCCCAGGATAGTAGTGGTCGCATCGACACGAGCACGGGCGCCGTACCGATCGGCGGGCTCAAGGGCGACGCCTTGGCGAACGCGATGATGAAGGCCGAGACCAAAGCGAAGCGGCGCGTGACCTTGTCGATCGCCGGGCTCGGCTGGCTCGACGAGACCGAGACGGAGACGATCACCGAAACGCCGGCGGCGGCGCTGGCCACCGACGCGCAGCGGAAGCGGATCGGCGACCTGTGGACCCAGCGCCACCACCTCGAGCCCTGGCTGTTCCGCGTCTGGCTCGAGCTCCGCTACCATGTGACCAGCGGCGCGCAGCTGACGTCGGAGCAAGCGGACGACGTGATCACGTCGCTCGAGGTGACGCCGACCACTATGCTGCGCGAGCTCGCGGCGAAGGCCCATCATGAGACGAAGCTCGATCGCGCTCAGCGGGACGCCGGCCTGGACGGTCCGGCGACAGCCAGGTTAGCCCAGAAGATGTTCAACGAGGCCGACGTCGAGCGGTTGTCCCAGGAGCAGCTGGACGAGCTGATCGCCGAGATCGAGGGCATGGCGCAGACGACCGTTGCGCAGGCCAAGGAGAGCCGTCGATGAGCGCCGTCGAGAAGCTGCCCAGCATGTACGAGCTCAGCCAGGAGTGGCGCGAGGTGCTCGACGCGCTTGAGGCGTCCCAGGGCGAGGTCACGGACGAGCTCCAGCAGCGCCTCCAGGAGCTCGAGGCGCGCACAATCCAGAAGATCGACGGCTGCGGCTGGGTGCTCACGCGCCTGGCGGGCGAAGCCGCGATGTTCACCGAGCGCGCCACCGTGCTGCGGCAGAAGGCTACGGCGCGCGTGCAGGCCGCGGATCGTCTCAAGCAACGCCTGGCCGACTTCCTCCAGAGCCGCGATCTCACATCGATCAAGGGCGAGGAGTTTCAGGTGTCCCTCCGCCACTCGGAGGCCGTCGTCGTCGAGTGTCCCACCGGCGCCTTGCCGGTCGACTACTTGACGATCCCGGAGCCCGTACCGAACAAGCCCGAGCTCAAGCGCGCGCTCAAGGCCGGCGAGACGATCCCCGGCGTCAGGCTCGAATCACGGCCATATGTGGTGCTCCGGTGACGACCGCGACCAAAACCACCTGGATGCGGCGGGAGATCGCGGGCGGGGCGGGTACATGCCGGCGCTGCCAGCGCGAGCTCGCCCAGGTGTCGCGGTTCTTCTACGAGTCCCAGGGCGGCCAGCGCATCTGCCCACTGTGCTACTGGCGCCGCAAAGAGAGCACGACGCCCCAGCGATGACCGTGACGGAGCGGCGTTACCGGTGCCCAACGTGCGGCGTGCTGCGGTTCCTGTTCCGCCGGGAGACCGACTGGCCGGCCGCCGTGCGGTGCCCGTTCTGCCGCGGGGTCATGGTCGAGGATGAGGATCGGGAGGTGAGAGCCGAAAGGCCAGGGACGCAGGCGGGATAGCCGGAGGGGCCAGCATGCGGTGCCGGGGTGCTGGCCCCGTTTCTCTGGCCTTCTGCGAATCGAACGAACCACGAGCAATGATTGGATGAACAGGTTTTGCACAGCTTCTGCACAGCGGCACGACGACACACGTTCGGGGGAAGGGGTGATCCTGTGTCATCGCATCTCGCAACGATCCCCGCTCGCGCACTCGATGATTCGCGCCTGTCACACCAAGCACTCAAGGTGCTCTGCACCATTGCGACCTACAGCGACCGCAAAGGCTTCTGTTGGCCGTCTATGAAAACCCTCGCTGCCCGGCTCCGCGTGAGTCGCCCTACCGTCGTTGAGCACGTCGGCAAGCTCATCGAGTTTGGATACCTGGCGCGCACGTATCGACGCCGCGAGGACGGTGGCTCGACGTCGTCGATGCTCCGCGTGCTCTATGATGGCGAGCTCGCCCCCGAGCACGATTCCCATCCGGCCGACCCCGAGGACCATCACGGCGACCCCGTGGACACCCTCACCCATCAGGTGGTGGACGACCTCGAACACTGCCCGACACTCCCTGTAGGCCCTGCGCCTACGGGGGGAGTAGGTCCTGGACCTACGGGGCGGGTAGGTCCATCGGCCGACACCAAGAACGTATTGCAGTTAACGGATCCAAAAGAACGGAAAAACGGGGGGGATACGGGGGGGCCCCGGCCCCCCGCATCACCCCCCAAGCCCCCCCATCCTGATCAGGAAGCACTTCCAGGACTGCAGGACCAAGCGCTTTCCCCCCCTCAGTCCCCCCCACGGGTTGAGCGCGGTCCGGGCGGCTATCGGGTCGCGCCGGACCTGATGGCCTACTGGCGCCGGCAATATCCGCTCGTCGATCTTCCTCGGGCGCTGGACCGAGCCTACGCCTACGACCGCGACAAACGGGCGAACACAGGCCGCTGGCACTGGACGGACCTCGCCGCCGGGTTGCGGAATTGGCTGGCTCGGGACCAGCTCAGGCGATCCCGCACGAACGGGCATCTCGCCGCCGCGCCGCCTCCGCCGCCTGAGGAAACTTGGGAGGAGCGGCGCCGCCGAAGGATCCCGATATGAAACTCGACTTCGACGCCCTCATCCAGCGGATCCGCGACCTCGAGGCGGAGCAGGCATTGTTGGGCTGTCTCCTGGTCCGGCCCGAGCTGATCCAGGACGTGACGGTGGCTGAGGACGCGTTCGCGTCGCCGGCGCACCAGCTCGTCTACCGCGCGCTGCACGCACTCGGCGTACGCGCGGATCCCGTGACCGTGATGGCGCAGCTGCGGGATTGGGGCAAGGCGCAGGATCTCTCGCCGACCTTGCTCGTGAACGCGATCGCAATGCCGGCGTCCGTCGAGAACTGGCGTTACTACGAAGCGCGGATCCGGACGCTTTGGCAGTGGCGGCGGTTCGCCGAGTGCTGGTGGCACATCGCCGGCGGCATCGGCGATGGCGATCGCTCGCCCGACGAGTACGCGGAGTACGCGCGCGCGCAGCTGCGCCGGCTCGAGCTGGCCACCACCGACGCGACGTTTTCAGACGAATTGCGGACCGTGCTTGAGCAGTACGGCGATCCGCAGCAGGCGCTGCGCACGATCCCGTTCGGCCTCCCCAGGATCGACGACGCGATCGCCGGCCAGCAGCCGGGCGAGCTGATCGTCCTCGCCGCGGCACCCGGCATGGGCAAGAGCACGCTCGCGACGCACCTGTGTGAGCAGGCGGCCAAGGTCGGGCCGTGTCTGTTGGCGTCGAACGAGATGCGCCGGCGCGACTACACGATCCGCATGCTCGTACGCCGCACCATGATCCCGCAGCGCCGGTTCCGCGGGCAGCGGCTCGACGATCGCGACTACGAGGAGCTCGTCACCGCGGCCGGCGAGCTCGCGACCTGGCCCATCACGCTGTCGGAGAACTGCCGCACGATCGACCAGTTCCGTACCGCGATGGCGCGCGTGCGCGCGGACCACGGCACGCTCGTGTGGGCCGCGCTCGACTGGATCCAAATGCTCAAGCACGACGCGCGGCTCCGGCGCACGGAGCAGCTCGACATGGCGATGGCGGAGCTCAAGGAGCTCGCGATCGAGTACGCGATCCCGATCGTGGTCGTGGCACAGCTGGCGAAAGCGGAGTGGAACCAGGAAGCGACGCTCGCGTCGTTGCGGGACAGCGGCATGATCGGCGCCGCGGCGGATATCGCGATCTTCATCGAGTCGTTCCCGCCGCGGGAGGCGCCGCACCACCGGGACTATCTCGCCCGCCGGCTCGTGATGCACAAGGCGCGCCAGGGCGGCACGGACGAGGCGACGCAGGACGTCTGGTTCGATGGCGCGCATGCGCGTTTCTACCCCATGACGCCCGCGGAGGCGTCCGTATGAGCCTCAATCCGCGCTGGGCCGAGCCGCAAGAATCGTGGTTGCCGGCGATTAGCCCGCATATCGCCTGGCTCGTCGATCGCCACGTCTATGCGGGTGTGATGGACGTGCGCTGGGAAGAGGTGAGTGCCTGGATCGTTGACGAGGGCGTGCCCCTGAGTTGCCGTGTGTGCCGCGCCGATAGGCAGGTGTCGCTGCGGCGCCACAGCCTGGTCGGACTGGCGGGCATTTACCTCGCGCAGTGTCCGCGGTGCCGCACGGTGTATTTTCGACTCGATCCGGTGCGGCGATGACGACCAAGCTGTCGCCGGCGCAGTATCGCGATCGGCTCGTTGAGATGTTGATCGACGAGATCCTGGACCATCATGCTACCCAACTGCAACGGCCAGAGCGTGAAGTGCGATTCATGCGCGATCGGAAATGGCAGTTCGATTATGCGTGGGTATCGCGCATGGTCGCGCTCGAGCTCGAGGGCTTTGGCCGGCATCAGCTGATGTATAGCGGCTTCGAGCGCGATTGCTGGAAGTACTCGTGGGCCGCGGCACTCGGCTGGAAAGTCGTGCGCCTCACCTACGCGATGCTCGAGAAAGATCCGGAGCAAGCGCGCGCACTCGTAGAGGCCGCCCTTGGAGTATGAGCCGCGCGCCTATCGCGATGATCCGCCGGCGGGCAGCCCCGCGGCGCTCCGGCTGGCGCTCGGCGCCATCAATCGCGCGATCGCGGGCGCGCGCGTCATGGGCCGCGATGCCGACGTCGAGCGGCTCAAACGCCGGCGCAAGGAGGTAAGCGCACAGCTCTGGTCACTGACCCATCCGCACAAGGAGGGCAAGAGCGAGTCGTCTCTAACCTACGCAATACTGTGCTATGACACGTCACAGCCGAGAAAGGGGAGTGGTCGCCGTGAAACCTGAGGATATCATCCCCAGGCCCCAATGTGGGCATGCAATGACCAACGTCGTGCGCCTGCAACAACGGCTGAAGGACGCGATTGGTGATGATGGATTGTGCTACGGGATCGCGTGTGAGGCCATCGAAGCCCTCCGCCGCGCCCAGGCCGAGAACGCCGACCTTCGGAAGCAC
The DNA here is from genome assembly GCA_021324975.1 of Bacillota bacterium. Lineage (GTDB taxonomy): Bacteria > Sysuimicrobiota > Sysuimicrobiia > Sysuimicrobiales > Segetimicrobiaceae > JAJPIA01. The sequence goes on along the minus strand of JAJPIA010000006.1, from coordinate 31,348 downwards.
CTGGATGACCCCACAGGCACCGACCTGCACTATCGGGCGCAGATTCGAGTGCGGCAGGACAAGATCCGCACGCTCACGGAGCGCCTGAAGGCCGCCGAGGCAGCGCGGAGGCGAGCTGCTGCTGGGAACGACAAACGCTCCGACGCTCCACCTCGCGCCGGGGAATGAGGTACATGCCCCTGAGACCATCGCCGCCGCCGACGAGGCGCGCGCGCAGATGGTTTCGCGCAATCAACGACAGCACCGCCTGCCGTGAGATCCCCAGCAGGCGGGCCGCCTGCGTGACGGTGAGGCTAGTGCTCACGACAGCGCGACGATGCAGTAGCCGGACGCCTGGTAGGTCCCATAGAGGTGCGCGGGCGTTCCTCGCCGCCGCCCCTGGGCGTGCCGCTCTGCCTCCGTCTCGGCGTCGTCGCGCTCGACGACCCCGACAAATGTCTCCGCGACACCGTCAGGTGTGTAATACAGGTTGCACATCTCGTCCGTGGATCTCGCCCTCTTGTCCGTGGATCTCGTCGGGATGTTCATTGATCTGCCCCCCATCCATGCGTTTGCGCCTCCACGATGCGATACGTCCCATGTTTCCACTCGTCGTCGAGGCAGCGTAACGCCTCGATGGCTCGCTCCGCCTCGCGTGTCGAATTCGCAGTCAACAGTATCGCCCGGCGTATACCACTCGCGGGTCGACTCATATTGGACCTCAACCCGATATCGGATATTCATTGTGATCCTCCCTCCGTCATCCATGTGTCTGTCGAGAGCACTGTACCATGGGATGTTGCCAGATGGCAATAGGGAATCTTTGTTCGGGGATCAACGCTGGGCAGCGCGGGAGCAGCCATGAGCGACTGGACCCCTGAACCGCGATGACCGCCCGCGAGTACGCGAACACGCTCATCCGCGCCTTCGAAGGTTGCCGACTCGAGGCCTATCAGGACCCGGGCGGCGTCTGGACGATCGGCTGGGGCGAGACCGCCGGCGGTATCCACGAAGGATTGATCTGGACCCAAGAACAGGCCGACACGACCTTAGCGCTACGCATCGCCACCCCGGAAACGGAAGTCCGCTCCTCCATCTCGTCGCTCGTCCCCGTGACCGACGCCATGATCGGCGCGCTCATCTCGTTCGGCTACAATGTCGGCGCCGGAGCGGAGCACACGAGCACACTCCTGCATCTGCTCAACACCGGCGACTATCTCGGCGCTGTGGGCCAATTCCGGTTGTGGGTCCATCAAGATACTGAGGTCCTGCCCGGACTTGTACGCCGGCGTAACGCCGAAGCACTGTGCTTTTTCACGGGCGTGGTCCACGCCTGGCGGGCGGCGCGGGAGGAATCAGTGATCGAGTAGTGAACAACTGTTGCCTCGTATGCCGCGGCCTGGTGGCACTCCGCAGAATCTCAAGCCCTGGCGCAAAGGCCAATCAGGAAATCCGAAAGGGCGACCGAAGTTGCCGCGGCGGGAGTGGCTCGAGTCGATCGAACCGCAGCTGCAGCAGCTCTTCGAGCGGATTATCGGAAGTGGCAAGATTAAAATGGCGACCCGGGCTCGAATCGCGATGTTCCTGGACGACAAACTGCACGGCAAGGCGAACGAGACGATCGATCTCAAGGGCGGGCCGATCACGATTCAGGTGACGGACGCGATGGGAAAGCGGTTCGAGGAGGCCGACCGGCACGATGGGTAGCCTCGAGCGCATGCTACGTCGGCAGCAGCCGCCGAAACAGGTGCGCAAGCCCGACGACTTCCAGCGGTGGATTCTTAGCCACCTCGATCGGCGCGAGGGCGCCGTCCCCGACATTGTGCCGCGGCCATTGGGCGATATTATCAAGGAGCTCGGCGTGCTCTATGACATCCTGCTCGCGCTCGTCGAGACGAATGCCGAGTTCGATCCGGAGAAGAACGCTCGCATCATGGACCGGTATGACAGCCTGGTCAACGAGTTTCGCGCCAGCTGGGCGTACGCGCGGCGCCGCGGGATCTCGCTCCATGGGCTTACGGCCGAGATCCAGCGGGCGGGGCTGCCGGTGCCGTGGTAAGCCAGCGCGCGAAGCTTGAGCAGCTCCTCACGGCCATCGCTGCCTATCACCAGCGGCTCGTCGAGATGATCGATGCCGGCGGGCCGCACGCACGCATGGTGGCGCGCATCACGATCGGGCTGCCGGAGTGGATCCAGCTGCGCGATACGGTGGCGCGCGTCGCGCCTCGGCCGAAATCCGACGCGCGTCGGAAACGGCCGGCATGAGCGATCGCTCATGAGTGATACTGCGGTGTTTCCGCTAGGCCTTGTCAGATGCGGGCTAGCGCACGATCTTTGTTTGCTTACTAGTCTCTTCCCGAAAAGAACGCGCAAAAGCTCGCGGCACACTATGACCTTGACGCGATCCGCCACCAGTGGATCGAGATGTGGGAGCCCGGCAGCGTGATCAAGGTCTATCCCAAGTGAGCGATCGCGCGTGACGCAGCTCGTCTCCTTCACGAACGGTCTCGTGATGACGCCGAAGCAGGAGCAGTTCGTCCTCACCAAATCCGCGTTTCCGTTCCTTGGCGGCGGGATCCGTGCCGGTAAGACGACGGCACTCTGCTGGCGGGGATATCTGTACTCGCTTCTGTATCCAGGCAACCGCGGGCTCCTCGGCCGCTACACGCTCACGGAATCCAAGGACACGCTGCTCCGTGAGTGGCGGAAGTGCATCCCCGAGGGCATGTACGAGATCGCGTCGGACGAAGGCGGCTGGATCATCACGGTGCGGACCAAGGGCGCGCCGTCGACGATCGAAATCCGGCCCCTCAGCGACTGGCAGCGGTTTGGGAGCGCGGAGTACGGCTGGTTCGGCATTTGCCAGGCGAACGATCAGCACATCACGCGCGACCTGTGGCGCTGGCTCACGGGGCGACTCACGTGGAAGCTGCCGAATGGCCGCCATCCCGAGTACACGGGCTTTGCCGAGGCGAACTCGGGGTCGCAGTGGATCATCGACACCTGGGGGCCGGGCGATCTGCGCGACCACAACGAGCCCGGCTATGAGGCGATCGAGATCTCGATGTTCGACAACGCGCCGAACCTGCCGGCCGAGTTCGTGGAATCGATGCGGACGAAACCGGAGTGGTGGAAGCAGTACTTCTTGTACATGTGCTGGAAACCGCTCACCGAGTTCGCCGGCACGCCAGTGTTCAAGGGCTACTTCAACCTCGATTTCCACGTCGCACAGCAGGACCTTGAGCCGTGGCCCGGCTGGCCCATTATCCGCGGATGGGATCTGCCGGGGCTGATCGGCACCGTCTGGTTCCAGCTCTCCAGGAGCGGCACCGAGTGTCAGGTGCTCCATGAATCGCTTGCCCGCGACGGCGAGGCAATCCAAGACGTCAAGCAGGCCGTGCTCGCGACGTCGCAGCTGCTGTACCCCGGCTTCAGCATGACCGACTACGCGGACCCGGCGGCGTGGACCAAGAGCCCGACCGATCAGCGGTCGTGTCAGGAGCTCTTGAAGCCCGAGATCCATCTCATCCCGGGCGAGCCGTCGGCTAGTCGGCGCCTGGAAGCAGCGCGAAAGTGGCTGACGCGCACAAACGCCGGCCGGCCGGCGCTCCGAATCGACCATCGGTGCCAGTACATGGTCGGCGGCTTCGCGGGCGGCTACGCGTGGAAGCAGATCGCGGGCAAGACCGTGCTCGAGCCGCAGAAGAACGTGTACAGCCACGTGATCGACGCGTTCCTGCACGGCCTGGCGGCCATGACCGTGAACGACATGACGCCGGCGGAGCTCCGGCGCGCGATGGGCCCGGCCGGGCCGCTCATCCCGAACGAACAGGACTTCGCGCCCGTGCGGCGAACAACCGGCGCCGTGTTTCGACACGCCCCTCGAGGCCGGTACGTCTCATGAGGAACCCTTCGTGATCGATCGCGCGAAGGCGGCGCTCGGGATCGGCGCCAAGAAGCCCGCATTGACGACGGCGCCCGAAGTTGTCACGATCGAGTCTGAGGCGCCGTCGGCACCGTACCGCGGCGGCTTCGGCAAGCGCCTGTCGGTCTATGCGGATCCGGACTCGCCTGTGCCGGCGCCAAAAGACGCGCTGTTGCAGAAGCTCGTCTGCTGGAGCGCGGACCCCATCCCCTATCCCATCGTGCAGCTCGACTGCGACGGCCACGAGGTCGATATCGTGCTGACCAACGATGGGATCGCGTACATCCACCGGCCGACGCTCGAGGAGCACCGGCAGATCCGTGAGGCGCCGGACACGATCGGGCACGGTGGCCGCGGCCGGTTCGTGCCGTGGGCGCAGATCAGCAAGGTCGAGGTAACCCCGTGAGCGATCGCGCATGAGCACGCCCCCGCCCAATCCGCAGCCGCCCTGCCGCGTCCGCGTGATCATGCTGTGCAAGCCGAATGAGCACGGCACGCTCGTGGTGCCGCGCCAGCATCAAGAGATCAACGACGAGATCGCACAGATGGAGAACGACGGCTGGCTCGTGGTGAACGTCGACCAGGCCCGCGTGGTGCTGCAGCGGCCGATGGAGATCCGACCGGCCATCAAGACGCTCGCCGTACCGATGCGCACACAATGACGCCGACGCCGACGCAGGAGGCGGGACCGGCCGACGTCGCGAGTGCGCCACCGGCGCCCGGTCGGCTCGCGTCCCGTCTCCTGCAGGTGGTCACGCGCATGCAGCATTGGCAGCTGATCGGCACCGTGTCTGAACCCAGCGCGTTCGACCGCGACGTCGCGATCGCCATCATCGAACTCACCCAGGCGGTACTCACCCTTGCCAGCACGAGCGGTCAGTCTCCAGAAGTACACCAGTCCTGAGAACACCCCCGACAGCCGCACGGCGATCAGCGGCCGCGACGGCCGCGATCTCGTGGAGAATCCGCGGCACCGCCGGCTCGTCGATCACTGCCGGCGCTTGATCGATCTCTCCGAGCAAACGATCGCGGCGCGGTGGTCGCAGTGGCAGGAGATCGACAAGCGGCTCCGGTGCTACGTCGACCCCACGGAGGTCGACGATCTCACTGGCCGGCAGCTCAGGCCGCACGACGTCAAGGTCACCCTTCCCATCAGCTACGCGATCCACCAGAACCAGACGGCGTACACGTACACCCTCCTCACCAGCCAGACGCCGATGATGCCCGTGGAGGCGCGCAAGCCCGACGAGCTGATGGCGGCGCAGCTCATGGAGGAAGTGCTCGACTACGATCTCGATCAGGACAACGGGCGCCTGAAGCTGTACAACTACATCCACGACATCACGAAGTACGGGCTCGGCGCCGTGCAGGACGAATGGTGCGAGTCCTACCAGACGCGCACGGTGCGCGAGGACGAGCCGGTCGAGTTCTTCGGCATGACGATGTCGCGCCAGCGCGTGTACCGCAAGCAGGTGCGCGTCCGGAACGGCAACACGACCTGGAACATCGACCCCTACATGTACATCTTCGATCCCCGCCAGCCCGCCGGGCTCGTCCAGCGCGGCGACTACACGGGGTACGCCTGGTTCCGGTCGTGGCAGGAGCTCAAGCAGGGCGAGCTCGACGGCACCTACCAGAACGTCGATTACATCGAGCCGTGGGCGCGCGAGCGCGCGGGGTCCGCGTTTCAGACATCGGTCCGCTACGACACGCTCGGGTTCCCGGCGACCTGGGACCAATCGCTCGGCGAGGACGACCGCGGGTACGTGATGGGACATACGCTCTGGGTCCGGATCCGGCCGACCGACTTCGACCTCGGCCCGGGCTCGGAGCCGGAGATCTGGGTCGTCACGCTCGCCAACTACACGACGGCGATCCGGTGCGAGCGCTGGGACTACGACTACGGCGAGCACCCGGTCTCGGTCGGCGAGTACCACTTCGACGGCTACTCGCCGTTCAACCAGGGCGCGACCGAGATCTTCCAGCCGCTCCAGGACCTGGCCGACTGGTTCGCCGGCGCCCGCATGGACAACATGAAGAAGACGATCAACGACATGTTCGTCGTGAACCCATCGCTCCTGAACCTCAACGATCTGCGCGCGCCCGGGCCGGCGAAGTGGCTCAGACTCTTGCCGAACGCGTGGGGGAAGCCGAACGCGGCCGCGGAGGCGATCCAGCAGCTCAAGGTGCAGGACATCACGGGCGTGTTCGACGTCGAGATCCAGCAGATCCAGACGATGATCACGCAGGCGTCCGCGGCGATCAATCCGGACATGGGCATCAAGACGGCCACGAAGTCGCGCGCAACCGTGTTCGCCGGCCTCATGCAGATCGCGCAGATGCGCGGCAAGGTCGTGGCGCAGATCCTCAGCCAGCAGGGCATCCGGCCGTGGATGCGCCACCTCGTCTCGAACATCCAGCAGTTCCTTGACGAGGAAATGTTCGTCAAGATCACGGGGGACAAGGCGGCGCGCATGGGGCTCGACCCGTACAAGAGCCACCTCATCGCGGTGTCGCCCGAGGACATCCAGGGCGTCTTCGACTTCCCCGTTCACACAGGCGATCTCCCGCCGGATCCGATGCGGAACGTGCAGACGTGGCAGCAAGTCATGCTCGCCGTCGCCCAGAATCAGATTCTCATGCAGCGGTTCAACCTGATCGAGATCTTCAAGCAGCTCTTGTACTCGGCCGGAATCAAGAACATCGAACCGTTCATGGTGAAGAGCCAGGTCATGCCGGACGAGGAAGTGGCGAAGCAGACACAGGCCGGGAATCTCGTGCCCCTGCCCGGGCAGCCGGGCGGCGCCTCAGGCGAGCAGCCGGGACAACCGGGCCGGCCGCGGCCGATGCGGGCGCCCGTGCGGCGCGTCACGGCGCGTCAGCCGCAACCCGCCGGCGTTGGCGGGCTAGCGGCGAACCTGATACCGATGGGTGTCGGTGCCTGATATTGACGCCGATGCACTGCACGTGGAAGCCGCATCATCACCGGTCGTGCCTCAGGTACGCCACGCGCGTTGCGATCCTCGGCGACGGTTGCGAGGAGATCCACCGCGAACCGGTGCTCGGCCTGTGCGATGAGTGCTATCAGGCCTTCTGGCGCGAGCGCGATCGACATCGGTACACCGCGCACAGCTGGGTGATGATCTACCCCGTCTGGTACTGGGACCGAATCCGTGCCGCGTCCTAGGCGCACCGATGGCGATCAGCCGGTCACGAACAACGAGGAGCTCCAGCTCATCACGCAGACGATGGCGACGCCCGGCTGGAAGCTTCTGCTGCTGCGCTGGGAGGGCGTCAAGCAGGCGCTCATTATGGACCTGCAGGATGATCTCCGGCAGGGCCGGCCGATCCACGCCATGCTGCGCCAGTTCGCGCTCGACACCGCGACGCGCATACTCGATGATCCGAAGCAGCATCGCACCTCGCTCGAGGCCATCGTCGCGCACGAGGTCGATCAGCGCGCCGAGTTGATCCAAACGCTCCAAGGAACGCCATCGCAGGCCGCACACGGGAGGGATAGCGTATGAGCACCGGGCCCGACTACGAACTGAACCGCACCGAGGAGACACCGCCTGAGGAGACGCCGCCGGCGCGGACGGAGACCCCATCCGCCGAACCGGAGCCCGATCTCCGCGACGTCATCAAGAAGCTCAACGAGACGAACGGCCGCCTGCAGCAGGACAATGCCGAGATGCGGCGGCGCCTCGAGGCGATGGAGCTGCGCACGTACACGCCAGCGCCGGCGGATGGTGGCGGCCGCCAGCCCGGCGGAGGCGGCGAGACCGATGCGCTCGACAAGTACATCCTGGATGGGCTCGAGGCCGATGAGCGCGACGCGCCGTGGACGGGGACGCTGCTGAAGACGATCAAGCGCGTCGCGCCCGTGTTCCGCGACGTCGCGGCCCAGCAGGCCCGGAACGCCCAGGCCGCGGCGAAGGTGGACGAGGACTTCTACGGCTTCCTGCTCGAGCGCTGGGGCACGGACGTAACCCCGCGGGCGATCCGCCGGATCGAGCGCGAGTATGGCAAGGACATCGGCGAGCTCAGCCGCGCGATCGTGCAGCTCCCAAACGGCCAAGTACGGGCCGAGTACGCGACGGACTACACGCGCTCGTTCGAGCCTGTGGCGGAAGCCCTGGAACGCCGGTTCAACATGGCCGAGCGCGACATCCAGCCGCGGCGCACGGAAGCACGGGCACCCACGGGCGATCGCGGCGGCGGCAGCCGGCCCGGCGGCGCCAGGCCCCGGACGAAGCAGAGCGAGGTCTCGGATTTCGTGAAAGAGGTCCAAGGCATCTAGGAGGAGTTTCTTGAGGCCCGTCGTACCATCGGTACTCGACTCGAACGCTGAGTAATGACCGCCGGTGCGCGGTTGGGGCCTTGCGAGGCTCCGGCTCCCGCCGCCAGCGGTCCAGGAAATCGTCAGGCCCATAGCTCGCACGTGAACGGCCGGGGCCATGCGTGGCCCCCGGGCACCCTCCGTACGGCCCTTGCGAGGGCACGGCTGAGGCGGACGCCACCGGGATCGGTGCGCAACTCTCACCGACGAGGTGTTCGCCATGCCACTGGCTGTGCTCGGCCTCCGCGGCTCCGGTAGTTACAGCGCCGCGGAACGGCCCCAGAGCTACCGCGAGACGATCCTGCTGCTCTTCCCGAACGGAAAGGCGCCACTCACGGCGCTCCTGAGTAAGCTCCGCAGCCAGCCCGTCGACGACAACACGTTCCACTGGTTCGAAAAGGACGTGCCGGTGCAGCGCGTCGCGGCAACGGCATCGTTCACGAACACGGCGACCACGATCAACGTCGCCGACAGCTCGATCTTCCGGTCCGGCCACGTGATCATGGACGAGTCGACGCTGGAGAAGATGCTCGTCACGGCCGACCCCACGATCTCGACCCAGATCACGGTCCAGCGCGGCTTCGGCACCACGTCGGCGGCCGCATCGGCCGGAAGCTCGGACGAGCTCTTCATCATCGGCAACGTGAACGCGGAGGGCGCGAGCTCGCCGAACGTGGTGTACTACAACCCGTCTGTGCCGCAGAACTTCACGCAGATCTTCCGCAACCCGCTCTATCTCACGCGCACGGCGATGAAGACGCGGCTCCGCACCGGCAACGCGCGCGCGGAGGCGAAGCGGGAAGCGCTCGAGCTCCACTCCATCGAGATGGAGAAGGCGTTCATCTTCGGCGAGCCCTACCAGGCCACGGGCGCGAACGGCGAGCCCATGAACGCGACGGGCGGGGTTGTGTCGTTCCTCGGCGCCGACGCGACGTTTACGAATATCTGGGACTTCAGCACGACCGTCTTCAACATCGCGAACTGGGAGAACACGCTGCTGAACGTCATGAAGTACGGCAACACGGAGAAGCTCCTGCTCGCCGGCGGCGTGTTCATCAACCAGCTGAACCAGATGGTGAAGAAGGTCTCGACGATGAACGTGGTCCCGGGCGACCGCACGTACGGCATGCAGCTTACGCAGTACGACACCCCGTTCGGCGTGCTGTACATCAAGATCCACCCGCTGTTCAGCATCCATCCGGTGTTCCAGAGTTACGGGCTCGCGCTCGACCTCGACAAGCTCGTGTTCAGGTACATCGACGACACCGACTATCGGCCGAACATCCAGAGCCCCGACACGGACGGCGAGAAGGACGAGTGGCTCACCGAGGCCGGGCTCGAGGTGCAGCACCAGAAGGCGCACACGTGGGTCAAGAACGTCACCACGTTCCAGCCCTAGCGCCGTGACGCTCTGGGAGCTCTTGTTCCGGCAGACGATGTGGGGCCGCGCTCGGCGCGGGCCGCGGCCCCGCTACACCTGGCGCCGGGGTCAGCTGTGGGTCGACGGGCTCGCGGTACCGCTCGCCGGCGGCTCGGGCGAGAACGCGCGAATCGATCAGCTCGTCAACGCGCGGCGCGCGACCGGCGGCTACGCGGACTGCCCGAACCCGGCCGGCGTCAACGCGACGCTCGGGTATCTGCAGACGATCGGGACGCGCTACTACACGATCTACGCGATCCTGACGCCCGGCACGGGCGCGACGACAGCGAGCTGCACGTTCACAATGCAGGTGAGCCCCGTCGGCGGTGTGCCGACCTCGACGCAGTGGATCAACCTGCCGACGTCGCTCATGGCGAGCCAGACGCTCAACAGCGGTACGCCGAACGCACTCGTGGCGTTCACGGCGCCGTTGTTCAAGATCCGGATCAACGTGAGCGCGTACACGCAGGCCACCAACAACGACGACCAGCTGAATGTGTGGCTGCAGAGTGAGAACTAAGGCGCGATCGCGCTGCTGTGATTGCGAGGTGATGGGCTGATGCAGGTCACGTTCCTGTGCGAGCAGTGGCCGGCCTACGGGGTCGGCTTCCCGGACGGCCGCATGGTGAGTTTCCAGCACGGCGAGCTCACGCTCGACCGGCCCGAGGACATCGCGGTGCTGCGCCGGCACCCGCTCTACGGCGTCCGCATTTTCGAGGCGGCGCCGGAGGGGCCGAGCGACACGCTCCTCGTCGACGCGTCGGACCGAGAGGCGCCCGCCTCCCCGGGCGACCAGGCCGTCCCGCTGCCGGAGACGATGGTCCGCCTGGACGGCCAGAAGATCCTCTGCCCCGAGTGCGGCCCGGACGTGAGCCCCGACTTCCCGACGCCGGCGGCGCGCGACGCGCACCGGCTGCGCGTCCACGGTGTGACGCTCGCTCCGATGCCGGGCGCGATCCCGACCCCGCAGCCCAAGCCGCGGCGGAAGAAGATGATGGCGCCCGCGGCGCGGCTCAGCAAGATGCGGTAACGCGCACCACTCACAGGAGGCACGCACATCATGGCCACCGAGAAGAAGCGCCGCGTCGATTCGATGCACAGCCACGACAGCGATCACGCGCCGGTCCAGGACCTCGGCCCCCAGCACCGGCCGATCCTCGCCGACGGCAAGGGCCTGAATGGGATCGGTCACGGGGACGACCGCCACTACACCGACATCCTCCGGCCCGCGGCCCCGCAGCCGGACGGCTCCACCGAAGCGACCAGCTACTCGACTACGCTCGGCGAGACCCACGCCGTCGATAACACGATGGGCATCCACGACGTCGGCGTGCACATGGGCAAGCGCCCCGGCAGTAAGCGGCGGACCGGGTAGCCGCTGATGCCGCGGCGTCAGGGCAAGACGAAGCGCGTGACGGTGCCGTCGCCGGCAGTCGTGGAGGTCAAGGTGTCGCCACCGACGATCCACGGCGTGCCGATCCGGTACGGGTATCCGTTCCGGTCGGTCGAGCAGCAGTTCGAGGCGCGCGTCGGCCCCTACTCCAACTTCGAGGGCGGGTTCGAGCTCGACGAGCGGATGCCCAACATTGGCGAGGCGCGATCGTGCCCGAGCTCGAGCGATGCCGCGCGGCGGCCCGCGATGAACCGGCTCGTGAAACCCCGCTCCGGCGATCGGGCGCAGTAGCCATGCCGTTTCGGTCGGAGAAGCAGCGGCGGTTCATGTGGGCGCAGCACCCGGATATCGCGCAACGGTGGGTCGACGAGGGCGCCAAGAGCAAGGGCCTGCCGACCTACACGCACCACGGCGGCTCGACGTCGCCGGAGCGGGCGCGACAGTACGATAGCCACTCAGACTCGCATCGGAACCGCCGGCGCGCGGACGTGATGCGCATGAAACGGGGGAAGCGAGCATGAGTCCGGTCCTGCCCTACGGCTCGGTCGGTGACGACATCCTCGATTTCGGATCGAGTGCGGCGGTCGCCGCGGCCACCACGACCTACCTCGGCCCGATCGGGCATCAGACCACGGCCGGGAACGCGGCGATCCCGATGCCGTGGGGCGGGACCTTGCGCTTCCTGCAGGTCCGCTGCGCCACGGCCCCCGGCGCCGGGCAGACGGTCACGTTCACGGTATTCCAGAACGGTGTTGCGACGTCGCTCACGGCGCAGGTCGCCGGGACGAACACGCAGGCGGCGGACGACCAGCACGAGGTCGCGGTCAACCAGGGCGACATCATCACGGTCCAGGCAGTCACGAGCGCCAGCGCGGCGTCGAGCTTCTTGTTCGCGATCTGCAGCCTGTTGGCGTGAGCGTGCGTGGCGACGTTCGATCAGCTCCTCACCGAGGTCGAGCAGAACCTCAACCGCAACCAGTGGTTTGACGCCTCCGGCGCCAACATCACGACGGCGTACCTGTCGTCGTTGCTCAACAAGGCGATCCACCAGCTCGAGCGGCTCTTCCTGACGCCGCTCCAGACGTTCACGTATCAGTTGCAGCTCGTGGCGCAGCAGCAGGTCTACCCCCTGCAGTCCGCCGGCACGACGCTCGCTTACCGGGGCACGCGCGGGATCACGATCCCGAACCAGGTCGCGCTCACCGCGAACGTCGGCATGAACGGCTGGCGGGTCAACTACCTGCCGCACGAGCAGGCGCGCGTGAAGTACCAGCTCGTGCCCCAGAACCAGGTCCTGCCCGGGCCGCCGTACGACTACTCCATCTTCTCATCGCCGCAGCAGCTGAGCGGGCCCGCGATGTTCAGCGGAACGCCCTCCGGCACGGGCGGGGCGTTGCCCGCCGGCACGTACTTCTGGACGCTGACCGCGATCGTGAACGGCGTCGAGACGCTCTGCGCGACCGAGTACACGACCACGCTCACCGGCGCGACCAGCAAGGTCCAGTTCACGTGGACCGCGTACGCGAATGCGCTCCTCACCGGCTACAACCTGTACCGCGGCACCGGGAGCGGGCTCGAGAACGTGTTCTACACGCTGCCGAGTAGCGCGACGTCGTTCACCGACACCGGCGCCGCGGCTCCGTTCGGCTCGCCGCTCGTGCCGCCCGGCGGCGGGACGCCCGTGCCCGCGTATTGGGTGTGGCCGGTGCCGAATCAAGCGTACTTCGCGAACGTCGATCAGGATGTGTTCCTGCCGGACCTTGTCGCCGGCCTCGGTCAAACCAACTGGTTCACGGTGTACGCGCCCGACGCGCTCGTCTACGACGCCACGCTCAAGGCCGCGGCGTCGCTCAAGGACCAGACCGCGATGGCGGTCTACGGACCGCTGCGGGAGCAGGCCTGGGAAGCGGCCGCCTCGGCGATGAGCGGGCTCCAGTTCAGCGAAGAGACGGCGCAGTCGGTGGAGATGGGCTAGCGCGATGGCCTGGCCGCCGACCTGGTCGACGTCGAACCCCGCGGACAACTCGCAAGAGTCGATCTTCCCGGCGCTCAACCGCGCGGACAAGACGGCGATCCAGACCGTGCTCGGCATGCTCAACTCGTTCGGTACGCCGACGGCGGGCATGCGCTTCACGCAGATCAACGACGAGCACTACCTCACGTTCAACTCGAGCTACAACGGGTCGACGTGGAGCTGCGACAACACCTCGCTCGCCGCGTACGGCTGGCGCTGGAACGCGAGCGCCGGCACGTTGGAGGCCGTCTATCACGCCGCGACGTCGGGCACCTGGACCGATACGCAGTGGAGTGCGAGCTCGTTCATCTCCGGCGGCACCCTCACCGGCGGCGTGCCGACCGGGACGGTGGTGCCGTTCGCGGCCGGGACGGCGCCGACGGGCTGGGTCAACTGCGACGGCTCGAGCTACAGCACGACGGGCGCGATGGCCACCCTGTTCGGCGTGATCGGCTACACGTACGGCGGGAGCGGCGCGAACTTCAACGTCCCGAACATGCAGGGGAACGTCCCGGTCGGCCAGGGCGGCGGCTTCAGCCTCGCCGGCGCGGGCGGCGAGCAGCAGCACGTGCTCACCCAAGCCGAAATGCCGAGCCATAGTCACTCCAGCAGCCATTCATGGAATTCGCCCGCGGGACCGCCACAGGGGAGCAACACCGGCGGCGGGTCCGGGTTTGTTTCTGGCTCTACCGAGACCACCGATTTTTCGCTGACGATCAATAACACCGGCGGCGGCGGCGCGCACAACAACATGCAGCCGTACCTCGTGCTCAACTACATCATCAAAACCTAGCCGATGCCGACGATCGCGATCGACAACCTGGCGCTCTCGCTCAACGCCGAATTCGCGAGCGACCCGCGCCGGATCGGCACGCAGGGCTTCTACGCCGCGCTCAACGTCCAGGCCGACCGCGGCACGGTGAAGAAACGGCCGGGCCTGCAGAGCGTGATCTCGGGCCTCACCGGCACGACCGTGCTGATCGCGCCGTTCGTGGACTCGAGCGAGAACAGCTGGATCATCATCTGCACGACGACCAAGCAGTACAGCTATAACCCGACGACGCTCACGCTGACCGACATCACGCACGCGGGCTACAGCGCCTCGATCACGGCGCCGGTGCGCGGGGTGAGCTTCGTCGGCAAGTTCTTCATGTCCACGCCCGGGGCGCTGTACTACTGGGACGGCGTCGCCGCGACGTTCCAGACATTCGCCTCGGGCTCGCCCGAGTCGGCGCTCGACCTGCTCAACTTCTTCAACCACCTGATCATCGCGAACGTGGTCACCTCGGGCGGCGTCTTGGATCCGTGGCAGGTCGCGTGGAGCGACTTCGGCAACGGCACGAACCTCACGACCGGGGACGCGACGCAGATCGAGGTGCGCGACAACGCGGACTTCATCACCGGCCTCGGCAATTTCATCCAGAACGGCGTGCTGTACAAGTCGGACTCGCTGTACATCGTCTCGTTCATCGGCGCGCCGCAGTTCTACGCGTTCGACCGCCGGCACGACTCGATCGGCTGCATCGCCACGGGCTCGATCCAGGACTTGCCGATCGGCTGCGGGGCCTTGTGGCGGGACGACTACTACATCTTCAACGGGCTCAGCCCGCAGGGCGTTGGCGGCAACTACCGGCGCAACTTCTTCGCGTCCACGAACCTGTCGTTCATTCAGGCCGCGTTCAGTTGCAAGGACGTGCCGAACGAGACGCTCTACCTCTTCTTGCCGGACGCGAGCTTCACGTCGGCGACGCCCGTGTTCAACTGCCATGTCTGGAACTGGCGCTACAACACGTGGAACCAGTACGATTACGTGCCCGGTGGCGGCCAAGTGTCTGCCGCCGGCAGCGGCATGTTTCTCCGCGTCGGCCGGACATGGAACCAGGCGACGTACGCGTTCAGCGCGAGCCCGTATCGGTTCAGCGACGGGTCGACGTCGGCGTTCGGCTCGTTCCTGCTCGGCGGCGCGACCTCGGGCAAGATCTACCAGGTGGCGCAGTCCAACCCCATCTACACCGACGACGGCACGCCCTACGACAGCTACTTCCAGCTCGGTCTCATCGACTTCGGCCAGCCGTACCCGGCGCGAAAGCAGGTCACGAAGTGGGACGTCATGGTGACGCCGCAGGCGTCCGGCTCGCTCGCGGTGTCCGAGGTGTCGAGCGACGACGGGATCACGCTGACGACCGCTCCGACGCAGTCGCTCGCGATGAATGCATCAACGCCGCAAGCGTGGGAGATCCCGGCCCAAAAGACGGCCGTCTATCACGCGATGCGCGTCGACGACCAGGCGGGCACGGTCGCCTGGGAAGTGCGCCAGATCGTCGCGGACGTGCAGCTCGCGGGGGCGCGGTAGTGACGAGGTCACGCTGATGGCGCGCATCCAGCAGTCCACGAACTACGTCCCGCGGGCCAAGAATTTTCCGACCGCCGTGCTGGACCAGGTCACGGATCCCACGGTGCGGTCGGCCCTGCAGGCGATCATGCAGAACGACGACCAGTGGGCGCAGCAGGTCGCGCACTGGGCGAACAACGCGCTCGGGCTCAAGACATTCACGGGCTCGAAATCCGGAACCGATTACCCCATCACATCGACGTCACTCGCCCAGGTCGACGGCACGAATCTCGCGACGACCATCATCGTGCCGTACGGCAACAACCTCTTGCTGCGCGCGACCGGGATGGGCTATCAGTCCGCCGGCGGCGCCACGCTCACGATCGCGCTCACGGACGGCGCGACGGTGCTCAACGAGACGATCGTGAACGTGGTCTCGATCACGCCCTGGGTCGTCGAGGTCCCGTTTGTGGGCGACGGCATGAGCCACACGTTCGAGCTGCAGGCCGCGGTCAGTAGCGGGACCGGCCATCTCGTGAACCAGGCGACGCAGTTCATCGTGTTCTCGATCCTGACGCAGCCCGCGGGCGGCGAGGCGGTGACATGAGGAGCGATCGCTCCGAGTTCACCCTCGAGCGTGTGGACCGCGATACGGTCGCACTATTGGATCCCGTGCTCAGGGAAGCGCTCGCGTCGATCCCGCCGGACTGGCATTGGACGTACGACGAGGTCGTGCGCATGGCCGGTGACTGCTGCGGGTACGTGCTCGCGCTCACGGTCCGGGGCCGGCCCGCGGGCTACCTGATGGCGCAGCTCGTCTGGGATCCGCGCTCCCAAGTTCTGATCGGCATGGTGCACCACAACTACGTCGCGCGGCCGTACCGCGGGGCGACGCGCGGGTTCTGGCTCCGCGCGCAGGCGATGGTTGAAGTGTGGGCGCGAGGCCGCGGGGCGCGCTTGTTGGGGTGTCTCGCGTACCCGCGGTGGTCGCGCATCCTGCAGCGGCTCGGCTGGGAGTATCGGGGGACCTTGCCGCAGGGCGACTATCTCGTGTGGCCGGTACGGAGCAGCGATGGCCATTGACCCCGGATTGGCGGCGATCCTGGCCCAGCTCGCGGCGGGTGGCGGCACCGGCACCGCGCAGTCGACGCCCACGCCAACGACGCCTGTGCCGCAGACGGGGAGCAGCGGATCCGGCGGTCCGTTCTCGTTCGCGCAGGCGTTCCAGGCGCTCCTCCCCTACCTGTCCATGTTCATGCAGCAGGGCGGGCTCGGCGGCAATCTCGGACAAGCCGCGGGACAGCTCGAGACGAATCCCGCGAGCATCGGGGTCAACCTGACACCGCCGCCCGCCAACAACCCGAACTACAACCAGGCGCAGGTGACGCCACAGGCCGCTCCGAGCGGGATCAGCTCGGCGCTCGCGCCGCAGGGGAACCAGGTGCTGTGGAGCCCGCAGCAGGGCGAGTACATCCAGCAGATCCCCGGCAATCCCGGCGCCGATCTCAGCCTGGCCACGGCCTACAACCAGAGCGTGCGGCCGGGCGGGAGCAACGCCTGATGGGCGGGCCATCGGTCCAGTCGGTCCCGGGATCGCAGTCGAGCTTCCCGACGCAGCCGGCGCAGCTCCAGGGCCTCGGCACCGCCATCACGGGCCAGGGCACCGCCGTCGCGCCGCAGATCTCGGCCGGGGGCCCCCCATACAACTACCAGCTCACGGCCGGGCTCAGCCCGAACCAGTCGGCCGGGATCGGCATCGGGAACGCCCTCGCGCAGCAGTCGGTGGCCGGGGTCCCGCTCGCGAACGCGCAGCTCTTGCAGGCGGCCGGTGGCGCCAATCTGCCGGCCACGAACCCGTACATCCAGCAGATCCTGGCCTCGATGAACCAGCAAGAGAACCAGCAGATCTCGCAGATCGAGAACCAGTGGGGCGGCGCCGGTCAGGGAATTTCGACCGGCCTGGCCAACGCGCTTGGCCAGCAGAACGCCGCCTATGGGGGCGCCGTCGGCAACCTCGAGCTCAACGCGTACAACCAGCAGGCGGCGCTGCAGCAGCAGGCCGTCCAACAAATCCTCAATCAGGCGCAGCAGGGCTACCAGAACGTCATGGCGGGCGGTCAGGTGGAGCAGAACACGCAGCAGGCCGCCTACCAGGCCGCCTACCAGCAGTGGCTGCAGCAGCAGGGCCAGGGCACCCAAGTCCTCAGCGAGCTCATGCCGCTCGTCGAGGAAGCGTTCGGGCAACAGCCGGTCGACAATATCGTGAGCCCATCGTTCGGGAGCCAGCTCCTCAGCGCCGGCGCGACGCTCGGCGGGGCGCTGTTGAGCAACCCGAACTTCCTGTGATGAGGATCCTCGCATGCCGGTGACCTACATCCAGGATCCGATGGGCCTCCAGGCCGCCGCCCAGGGCATCGCTGCGGGCCTCCAGCAGCGCCAGCAGCGTGACTATCTCGGTTTGCAGACGGCGCAATCGGATCTGCAGACGGTCGTGCAGCAGATCCAGTCGGGCCAGCTCTTGGGCGACGCGGCGCAGCGGGCCTACAACGACGCCGTCAACACGGTGAACGCTTACCGGATGCGGCTGAGGTTGCCGATGGTGCCGGGCGGCACGACGACGACACCGCCCGCCGGAGGCGTGGCGCTCAATCCCGGCGGCGGGTCCGGTCAGGTCTTCGCGCCAGCCGGGAATCAACCGCCGGGAAAGGCCATTCCGGTCGAGGGCACGACGATCGGAACGGGCATCGATACGGCAACTGGCCAGCCTGTCACCTACTCGGGCGGCACGTTTGGAGCGGTTCCCGGAGCACCGACCCCGATGGCCGGTATCACCGGAGGCACGGTGCCGCCACAGAGTGCCCCAGGAGGCCCCTTAGCGGGCCTAGGACGCCTGTTTGGGCGCACACCCGTTCCCCAACCCTCCCCCCAGCAGCGGGCCGCCGTGGCGGCGCTCCAGACCACCATGCCGGGTGTCGCGGCGGCGACCCAGCCGGTGACGACCTATCAGGCGCCGCCCGGGAACATGTGGGCGCAGCCGATCACGAACCTGCCGCAGGGCACCCAGGACGCCATCAAGTCGGCCGTCGGCGACCAGGAGTGGGAGCTCATCAAGGGCGGCTCGCTCGCCGACGCCGTGAAGTTCGACCCCTCGATCGCGTGGGCGATCCGCGGGAACCGCATGGGCGGCCAGACGCTCGGCGACATCGTGCCGGGACTCAAAGGCGCGCTCGCGCAGACGCCGCTCTATCCCACGTTCATCGACACGAAGACGGGCGGGCTCAACTGGACGGCGATCAACGGGGCGCTCCGCGCCTCGGGCCAGGAGCCGATCCAACCGGACCAGCAGGCGACGATCGACATCCGGAAGCAAGGGGTTGAGGGCGCTGCGGCAGGCCGTGCGTACACGGAGATCGCCGGGAACATCAGCCGCGCGGCCGAGAATGCGCGGGCCATCCTCGGCAAGACCTATACGACGGACGCGCAGGCGCAGGCGGCTCAGCGGCAGGCGCACACGATCCTGCAGCAGGCCCGAGACGCCATTCAACGCGCCCAGACGGCCGGCACGATCACGGCGCAGCAGGCCGACGACCTTCGGGCGTCGTTGCCGCAATCAGGCGGCCCCATCAATGTGCGACCGATCCGGCAGCCGCGGGGCCCGCAGCCGAGCGGCTGGACCGGGAGCGGCGTCCCCGCCGATGGTGGCGGTGGCGCGGCCGGCGGCGCCGGGGAAGGTGTGTCAGGGAGCGGGAGCGTCGTATTCATCGAGCGCAACCCGAAGACGCATTCGACGCGATACCACTGGGGAAGTCCCGCGGGGCCCGTCATGTCATGGTCGGAGATCGCGCATCAGATCGGGACGCTCCCGCCGGGACCGCAACGCGATGCCGCCTTTGCGTCGATCGGCATCACGACGCCGGCGCAGCAGAAGCAGTTTCTGCCGAAGACCTCGACGCAGAAAACCCCGCAGGCATTATTGAACGCTGCGCGGCAGGCGCTCGCGGCTGCGGTGCAAGCCTTTCCGATCACGCCGCCATCGAGTCCCGGCGGTCAGACGCAGATTCCACAGCAAGTGCAAGCAGCCCTCGATGGGCTCTACAAGGCCGCACAGGCGGCCGGCATGAGCATGGCGCAAGCGCGGGCCTGGGTGCAGCAGAACTATCCCCAGCTCGCTCCCTTGGCGCAAGGCCCCGCCGCGGCGCCGTCAGCGCCGACGCCATCACCGCGCCCAGCGACGCCAGCGGCCGCACCGAGTCAGCGCGCGACGCAGGCGGCCACCATCTGGAAGCAGACCAAGACGAAGATCCCGGCCGCATCGTGGGCCAACTTCACGCCGCAAGAGCAGCAGTGGCTGCAGCAACAGGGCGTCGAGCATGAGTAGCGGCCCGGACCCGTACGCGCACCTGTTTGCGACGCCACCGGCAGCGCCGCCGCAATCGAAGGCGGATCCGTACGCGCATCTGTTCACGACGCCGGCGCCGGCAAAACCGCCTGCAACATCACCGGTCAAACCTGAGGACACGGTGCTCGGCGTGCTGCCTGGGATTGCTCGTGGTATCGCCCGCGTCACAGCACCTGTGATCGGTGAGATGCAGAATGTTGGCGGAGCTATCACGAAGTGGGCTGCCACGTCTGATGTCGGCCGTGCGCTGTCCACGAAGACCGGGCAGGCTGTTGTGAAAGCGGTCAAGGGAGCGTGGGGCAAAGCGTGGACGACAGTCAATCAGGCTGACGCCAAGGGCGCCAAGGGCATCGAGAACACGCTGACGGGCGGCGCGGGCTACGAGCACATCATGCTGCGCCAAGGCATGGATCCGGTCGGCGCCAAGGTGAACGCGGCACTGCTGCGCGGCATTATGGACCCGAGCACGTTGCTGGCAGCGCCCGGCA
This sequence comes from Bacillota bacterium, assembly GCA_021324975.1. Taxonomy (GTDB): domain Bacteria; phylum Sysuimicrobiota; class Sysuimicrobiia; order Sysuimicrobiales; family Segetimicrobiaceae; genus JAJPIA01. Next base: position 11,059 of record JAJPIA010000006.1, on the reverse strand, counting down.
TCGTGTCGAAAGCGTTGACGATCGGAACGAAAATCGCCGGCGTGACGATAGACCTCGCGCGCGCGAGCGGCATGACCGAGCCCGTGGCCAAGGCTGTCGGCGCTGCGGGCAAGGCATTGCTGCAACATCCGATCACCGGGCCGAAAATCCAGCAGGCCGCTGAGCAAATCGCGAACGCCACGCGCATCGTGAACTTTGCGCTCAACAAGTATGCCGGCACGCCACCCGAACTGCGTCGCGCCGTGAACGATTACTACGCGGGGTTGCGCATCGAAGTCGGCGATGCGCTGCATAACCAGGCCGAGATTCACGCCCTGCCCCTTAGTCCCGGCGATCGCACGCTCATCACGAATGTCATCGAAGGCGTGGCACCGGCGGAAGCGTTGCCGCAGCGTCTACGGGAACCATATGAGCGCATGCTCGCGATGGGCGACGAAGTGACGCAGCGGGCCCTCCGTGAGGGCCTCCTCGACCAGGCGCGCGAGAACTACATCGAGCACCTCTACGGACCGCAGGCGATGGCAGCGATTCGCGCGCGGTCGATGCTGCCGGAGGACGTTGCATACGCGCAATCCGGGCGCGCTGCGCAGGACGCACTGACGCGATTCCAGGGGCGTGTGCAGGGTGAATCGTTCGGTCCCCTGCAGCAGCTCGCGATCAACCGGCAGCGCGAGACGCTTGCTCAGCGCTATGCGCGCACCGCTGAAGACACAACACCGCGCCGCGGCCCGACGACGCCCCAGTTCGAGCGGGAGTACCGCGAAGCGAACATCGCCGCAACGACGCCGACGGAAGGGCTGCGTGGCGTCTACGGCCGCCAGGTCGTGCCCGGCGGCGCGCGCCAGGTCAGCGATCGCATCAATCGCGCGCGCGTGTTCAATACGATTGAGGACGCCAAAGCCGCTGGGCTCACCGACGTGATCGAGGACCCGGCCGTGCTCCTGCCGATGAAGCGGCTGCAGGTCGGCCTCGAGTCGATCAAGCGGCAGTTCTACAAGAAGATCGTCCAGCTCGGGTATCCGTGGGTCGGCGATGCGCACGCGGCGGACATGGGGAAAGGCTACGTGCCGATGGGGACGCTCATCGGAAGCCATCGCGTTGCCGAACGAATGGGCTGGGATACACTGCACGTGCACCCGCGTGTTGCCGACGTGGTCCGAGGGTTATCTGGCCTTGGCGGCAATCATGGGTTCCTTCGAGCGATGGCGGCACTCAATATGCCGCAAGAGTGGCTCAAGCGCATCATCTTCCTGACGCCAGCGGTACACGGAGCGAACCAGGCCCGAGCGGCGTGGTTGTCCGAAGGCTGGAACATCTTCAATCCGCGCTACTGGAAAGATGCACTTGCATACGCGGCCGACGCGCGCGAGATGGGACCGATCACGCGGCGCCGGCTCGTCGCTGGCGGATCGCTCACGGGTGGCATCAGTGGTCTGCTCCGCGAGACCATTAACACGATCATCAACAATCCCGCGGCGCGTACGGTACTGCGCAATAGCGGCACATGGCAGGAAGAATTTGGAGGCATCGGCCGACGCGCCGCGACGGCGGCACGTGAAGTGCTGAAAGAGCGGAAAGGATTGCAGGCGCTTCCCGGTGTTGGTAAGGTCAGTGCCTATCTCCACGCGTTGAATGATGAGATCCTTTGGAACGTCGCGGACGCCGGCGGTCGCAACGCGGCGTTCATGCGCGCCGTGCGCGAGCTGGACCCCTATGTGCAGCGCGAGCAGATGACGCAGGAGGCGGCCGACGAAGCCGCCGCCCGCTACGCGGATCTCGTCTGGAACGATTACTCGAAAGAACACTATGGCGCTGCGGAGCAGACACTCAATGCGCTTATGTTCGTATACAGTTGGACGCGCGGCCGAGCAAAGCTATTCGGAGCATTAGGACGGAGCTACTTTCCGGGTGTGCCTGCAGGGGAAGCGCGGCTCTATCAACAGATGGCCACGCGTTGGGCCGTTGCGAACGTAATCCTGCCGCACATCTATCGGGCGTGGATCGACAAGCAGGCGGCGGCGTTCGAGGCGGCGTCCGTTCCTGTGGCCACTATGACCAATCCTTACACACGCCAGCCGGAGCCGATTTACATCAAGCCGTCGGGCTGGTACGACGACGCATTTCAAATGCTCCGTGATCCCGTCGCTTTTGCTTGGGTCCGATCAAATCCAAGCTTCAGAAGTCTGATCGATTTCGGCGGTGCACTTAACCAAGCCTATAGCGAAGGCCGCAATCTTACGGATGCGGTCATTGGCGCGGGGGCGCAGGCAACACGAAACATTTACCCAGCGGGTGTGCCGCAAATGTTTCGCCCGGGCGCACCCCTATGGATGCGCATTGCGCCGGCACTCGGTATTCCGGCAACGACGGTCCCACCGCCGACTGAAGATCCAAAGATGATCCTGCAACGGAAGCTCGACAATGGCGACTGGCTAGCGGCAGGCGCGTGGACACGGCAGAATCATCTGTCGGTAACACAGATCTTGCACACCATCCCGCCTGAAGGGCGGCGGCTGTTTATGCGCGGCTACTACCGCTTCGGGCGCGGGGTTTCTCTACCACGTGCGAGCCGATGAAGTACGCGCAAAGTGCTCCGATGATCCCAAGCCATAGTGGAATCTGGAACCATGCTTCAGCGCAAAAGATAAGCAGACTAGCAAAAAACACTGCGACGCGTCGGATGCCTCGCTCTCGTTCCGCAGAATCATTCGTTTCCGATTGCACGACACCGATTGTACCGAGGATCCACGCGGCGATTAAACCCGCGATGACGATCCAGAGACCATACTCAAAGACTTGGTGCATCATACTTCCTTGCGAGGCGATGAATCGTAGGCGTCCCAGTAACGCGGATTGCCACGCTGCTCGGCGCGTCCATGCTCGCGACCGAGCTGATATAGCCCGTATGTGCATCCGACAAGGATCGTGATGATGATCCCAAGTCCAAATGCGTGCTCAACGAGGTTCATGAACCAGCCATCTGGACCGCTGATCATTGTTGAAGCGAGCGTCCACATGAATGTCCATACTCCCGCGGCTGCGGAAGCCAAATATGGCAGCGCTGCGATCAGCAACAAGAACATTGCGAGGATGCCCCAAGCGCCTACTTTACTCATCAGCGTGCCTCATTGGAAATCCTTGGTCCGCAGCGCGGCGCAGATTTTGAAACGCTTCTTCCATTTTCTCGGCCGCGTATTTCACCGCGTCTGGATCAACGCGCTCACACTCGTTCTGCCACCAACGCGACATGTCTTCATCGGTTCGCACGACTTCTCTGTATGCGTCTACCGCTCGGTTGATGAGCCATGCGATGAGCGGCACACCGATGAATACGGTGACCGCGATAGCATTATCGTCGGGGGAACGCAGCAGATAGATCGGCGCGGCAACAACGGCGCAGACTGTCAGAATTCCATATGTCATTGCACGAATCGACCAGTAGGCACGGCGCTTGCGCAGCGCATAGTGCAGATCGTCTTCGTAAAGGTTGCCTGCTGGTGTAATCGGCATTGCCCTCTCCCCCGCGTGAGCATGGTCTTTTCAGCTTCCGCTGTCAATCCCGGAACGAGTGTCCGCGTTCGTTCGAGGAGGCTCAGGTGGCCTTTTTCCTGAGCCAGCCCATCAACGTCAGCAGCTCGGGCACGACGCTCCTCATCCCGGGCGTGCCCGGAGTGTCGATCGTCGTGATCAACTATGCTGTCGTGGTGGCGGCCGCAATCAACGTGCAGTTCCTGGACACCGCCACCAACGTGCTCTCGGGCCCCATTCCGTGCACGGCCAACGCCGGCGTCAGTTTCGCCGGGTCCATCAAGTCACCGGCCTTCAAGCTCGGCGTCGGCTTGGGGTTGCAGATCAGCCTCAGCGGCGCCGTACTCACCGGCGGCCACGTCGGCTACGTCTTGGAATAGTCGCAGCACAGAGGGGAGGACGCGATGGCACCGATCAAGTTCCCGTGGTCCAAGGGCGACGATCAGGGCGGCGGCATCGACCGCACGGCGCCGCTGCACGTGACCGAGGGCGCGGCGCACCTCGTCCAGGGCCGATGCGGCTTCTGCGGCGGGCCGCTCACGCAGGAACGGCTGCTCGATCCGCAGCTGCACAATGGCGAGAACCTGAAGGTCGACCGCGGCGAGCACCCGTACTGCGCGGCGTGCCGGACGTTCTGGCCGGAGACAGCGCAGAAGGCGCACCAGGAAGAGGCCGCGCGCCACACGGCCGTCACGCAGGTGAGGTGGTAACCGATGGCCGAGGTCTACACGGTCGGGATTTCCGCGTTCGCCGCCGCGGCGAACAAGACGGCGGTGACGATTGCCGCGGGCACGACCCGGCGGGCGCGCTTGCTGAAAATCGTGTTCGGCCAGGTCTCGGCGCCGGCGTCAACGGATGCGTCCGCGGAATGGCAGCTCAGGCGCTGGACGGCCGATGGGACCGGAACGGCCGTGACCCCGGCGCAGAATGATCCCCTCGGCCCCGCGGCGATCCTTACGAGCAAGGTCAATTACTCGGCTGAGCCGACCTATGCGACCGGTGCGCTCGCCTTTATCGGGATCAATCAGCGGGCCACGTATACGTGGAGCCCGATCCAGGAGACGGAGAAGATCCTGACCGATCTCACGAGTGGCCACGGGATCGGCTTGCAGGCGATCTCGGTGCCGTCGAGCTCGACCTGGGACATCACCGTCTGGTTCGAGGAGTAGCCGCGCCGGTGTCCCGCGAGCGCATGCAGCGAGCGAGCCGCCGTCGCCAAGCGCTGCTGCTCCTGCTGTTCTGCCGGTTCGCCGTCGGCTACAGGCTCTACTGGAGCGAGGCGGCCGCCGGCCACGTGTTGCGGCTTCCGCTCCGGGATTGGACGCTGTGGTGCCTGCAGCAGTATAAGCTGGCGCCGTGCTTCGTACAGAAGTGGCACGGGCGGTGGAACCCTCGTAGGCCGCTGCGGTGCCTGCTGGCGAGCGTGGCAGCGCTCGCTGCCCTGCTCGCGCTCCTCGCGGCGCTCGGCGATGTCCTTGCGGCCAATGTCGTGGGCGTCGGCACCATTGCCTTTATCCGGCAATCAACCGGTTCGTGGAGCTCCGGCAGTTCGTTCTCTGTGACGTTGAGTGGTCCGCCATCGGCAGGGAACCAGCTCATGGTGCAGGGCGGTGGATCGAGTGGTGGCGGACCGTTCTTCAACGGCGTCAGCGGTGGCGGGACCTGGAACAACGCCCAGGCGCAGCGGTACAACAACAACGATTCGTTCCCGATGTACCTGATGACGATCGGCACCGCTGATGGGACGACAGGACCGGTGGTCATTGCGATCAGCGGCGGGACCGTGAACGGCGCCGCGGCCGTCATCAGCGAGTGGGTTGGCATCAGCGAGACCTTCGATCAATATCAAGCGACACCGGAGGGCGGTTCCGCGCAAGGCACCACGCTGGATTGTCAAAGCGTGACCGTGAGCAATCCCTATGAGGTCCTCTTCAGCGTCGCGGTGTATGCGGGATCCGCGACGCAAAGTAGTGGGCCATCGTCGGGATGGACAGAGGTCCAGGATTTCGCCACCGGGAGTGATCCTTGCCACATCTTCACCGCCTATCAGATCGTCACGAGCGCAGGCACCTACGACAATCAGTACACGATCTCATCGTCATCGTTCTACTCGGCGGCAACCATCACGTACCAGGGCGCGCTCGTGCCGATGGGCTGGGAGCCGCCGCTTCCGGCCACGGCCATGCTCAAATCGCGGCCGGCGCTCGTCGAAGCCACGGGCCCGCAGCAATGGCCGGAGCTCGTGCGGCCGGCGTCCGGCTGGCGGCAACCCGAGCTGGCCTTCCCCTTACGCAATCGCCTCGGCAAGCCGGAGGCGCCGCTGTGGCCGCTCAGAGTGCAGCAGCCGACTGCGCCACCAGTGATCTGGTGGCCGCCGAACGAACCCGTGCGCACGATGATCGGCAAATTCCTGGGATCGCCGGCGTCCTGGGCCGACATCTGGAACGTCTCGAGCGGCGCAGTGCTTCACGTGATCCGCACCATTCTGGGTATCGGGAGGTAACGTGGGCGCGCCGCTCCTCATCTCGAAAACCGGCGACGCGGCCGCCGTCGCGCCGCGGATCGGCGCCGATCTCCTGTTCCTCAGGTCGATCGCGAAGAAGCGGAAGCTATTCGAGGGCATTTCGCCACTGCGGAGCACGCTCACGGAGGCGCTGCGGGAGCGGCCGCGGTACATCGTCTACGATCAGATTGGCTCAACAACGCACCCGATCGGTCCGCAGGCCGATGCGCTGCGGTACAAGTACCCGATCTACGGCTGCGGGGCGATCCAGGAAGCGCTCGAGCTCGACCGCGCGTTCGCGCTGCGCACGGCGGTCGAGTGCGGCATCAAGATCCCGCGCACGTTCCTGTTCGATCCCGGCCGCGGCAAAGCGTGGGACCAGGTGGATCCCGACGATGCCATGCGCGTGCACCGTATTCGAGGCGGTCTCAAGGAAGCGCAGCGATTTGTGGCGACCTCGAAGAAGCGCTGGTGTCTCAAGCCGCTCGGGAACGCGGCGCCCAGCCTCAGCTATGTCGCGCACGATCCAGACGACATGTTGCACCGCCTCCGGAACGCCGAGGAGAAGCGCGAGCTCAAACCCGGTGATCCGTTCCTGCTGCAGGAGTTCGTGTCCGGCATCGAGGTGTCGACGGAGATCTGGATCGTGGACGGCGTCCCGGCGATGCCCGTGAACGGCACCCTCGAGGAGAAGAAGTTCATGGCAGGCGGCGTCGGCCCGAACATCGGCTGCGCGTCGTCAGTCGTGTGGGCGTATGAGGGGCTGCCGCGGATCTACCGGAAGACACTCGGCCGGCCCGAGTTCCTCAGCTGGCTCAAGAAGCCCACGGGCCCGACCGGGAAGACGTACCCGCCGTTCCACGGCCCCTTGGACATCAACTGCGTGATCGCGCACGACGACCACCAACCGTACATGCTAGAATTCTCGCCCCGGTTCGGGTACTCGGCCCTGTTCGCGCTCCTCGAGCTCTGTGACGAGCCGCTGGACCGGCTGTTTGAAGCGGCCGCACGCGGCACGCTCGAGCGCATGGCGCTCCGGAGTGGCTACGCGTACAGCCTGCGCGTGAGCATCCCGCCCTACCCGCACCTTGACGCGCTCGACTACACGGAGCATCCCGGGACGGAGCGGCAGCGGCTCGACAATCGCACAGTCGAGCGCATGCTGGAGGAATGCCAGGACGTCGACATCCTCGGTCCGTGCGACGACCCGCACGTGTGGCTCCTGGATGCGCAGAAGGACGGCGATCACTATCAGACCGCCGGCGTCGACGGCGTCGTCCTCGAGCTCACCGGCTCCGGTGACACGGTCGAGCTCGCGCGTGACCAGGTCAACGCGCTGTTCAACGAATTCCGGATCGCCGACATGCAGGCGCGGATCACGGACGGTGCCGACCGCGCAATCCGGGATCTCAAGACGCTGGAGGAGTGGGGGTACGAGGTGGCTCGGCCGGCGCAGGCGGCTCGACCGGCGATCCGAGAGGCCGTGCATGCCCGATGACCGCTACTACGGCCCGGAACGCCGGGCCGGCATGATCGACGTGCACCGACGCCTCGACGCCCTGGAGCGCAAAATGGACGACGTCCACGACGAGATCGGCGAGCTCAAGGAGAACCGGGCTGCGATCCGCGAGTGGCAGAAGAAAGTGGAGTCGCAGTGGACGCTCCAGCACGAGCAGCACGTCGAGAATCGGAAGTTCATGCGCAACATTTTCATCACCACGATCGCGGCCGTAATGACAGGCGCCGTGGGAATCGCGCTCCATTTCCTGGTGAAGTAGCAGATGTTTAGCATCGGCATGTGGTCGTGGGAGGTCCCGTGGCAGCGGCCGGAGTGGTGGATCCCGATCGTGGATCGGCTCGTCCAGGCCGGCGTGACGCACTGGGCGGTCAAAGTGGCGGACGGCACGTCGAAGATGAACGGGCCGAACCTCGCTCCGGCCGCGGCCTACGCGCAGGCGCAAGGGCTCCACGTGTGGGCGTGGGGCTATGTGCGCGACAACCGCTTCTCGAATGCCGTCCAAGAAGGTACGCTTCTTGGCCAGCGCGCTTCTGCAATGGAGGCGAACGGTGTCATCCTCGACATCGAGCGGGAGTGGCAGCGCGACGACCGCGCGGCGATCGTGCAGCTGACCGGCAACGTGCGTCGGACGTTTCAGGGGCCCATGTACGGGTCGAGCTACAGCACCGTGAGCCTGCACCCGGAGTTCCCGTGGGATCAGTTCACGCCGGCGCTCGACGGCTGGATGGCACAGGTCTACCAGGTGCCGGCCGCCGAGTGGGCGCTCCGGAGCTACACCGAGTTCACGAAGCTCGGCAAGGACGTCATTCTCACCGGGATCGGCTCCACGCAGATGGGCTCTGCCAGTGATACGCAGGCGTTCCTGCAACAATGCCAGGCGCTCGATTGCTGCGCCAACCTGTGGGAGTACAGCGAAATGAACGACCTCATGTGGCAAGTCGTGCAGTCATTCACGCGGAAAGGAGGGGACGCATGAAGCCGAAATCGTGGTATCTCAGCAAGACCGTGTGGACCGCGGTCGTGATCCCGTTGATCGTCTGGCTCGCGCAGCAGGTCCAGCACGCCAGCGCCATTCCTGGGCTTACCGCGGCGCAGCTCGCCGCCGTGCAATCCGTAATCATGATCATCCTGCGGGTCGTGACCGCGGGCGGGTTAACGTTGACCTAACATCACCGCGGCGGAGCGTGTGGCAACGCTGTGGCACGAAATCGGCGCGCGCCGCGCTAGCGCGAAAACTCCACAGGAGGTGACAGCGTGGCAGATATCGTGACCACCATCGAAGTCGACGTCGAGCAGCTCGCCGGCGAGATCGGGGCATTCCTCAAGACGGCGGGCCAGGACATGGCGCAGGCCTGGTCGGCCTTGCTCGCAGCGTATAAGCAGGGCAACCTCGCGGCGGGGTTCGCGGGCGCGCTCACGACCGTGCTCAAGGACGCGCAGACAGGCGTGCAGCAGCTCGAGCGGGACGCCGCAGCACTCGTGCCCGACAACGTGAAGGCGTTTGTCGCCGGCACGGCGACGCTAGAGGCGGAGATCCCGGTGCCCGTGCTCGGGACCGTGACGGCGATCCTCTGGAAAGGCGACAAACAGTCGCTTATCGACGCGCTGGCCAAGGGCACCGCGCAGTTGTGATCGTCTGGCTCGTGCTCTGGACCGGCCTGGGCGCCGCGGCGGGATTCTGTTGCGGCCTGGTCATCGGGCTCGTGCTGCGGGCGGCGCATTAGCCGTGTGCTGGCCGGCGCCGTTCGATCTCTGGAGCGTGGGCCCGTACGGGCTGTTCCTGCACCACTTTCTCGGGCTCGTCATCAGCTGCCACATCGGGAGGTGACGGATGGACAAGATCGAGGCGCATACGACATGTCTGCGGATCCTGACGAAGATCGGCGTGCCCGCGAACGCGTTGTGGTTCAAGCCCCAGGAAATGGCGATCAGCGATGCGGTGAAGCTTTATCAGGAGGGTGGCACGGACGAGGCGTCTCGCGACGCTGCGATGGACGCCTTGTTTCAGCAGTTCCGAAACGCGGTCAAAGTCCTCGCGAGCTAGCTCCCAAGTGAGAAACCCCGCGGGCGCGGCCGCGGGGCTCTCGGGGGGAGACTACATGGAACGGCTCCGGTTCTTCGTCCTCCCCTGTGCAGTTCCTGCCGATCCTCTCCGCGTGCAGCCCTGCAACCGATCCGCCGGGCTCGCGCGCTCGTGCCCCAGGATGAGGTCCTGCTCGACGCAGCGCACGTAGCGCTTGACCATCTCGAGCGTGGAATGCCCCAGGATCGCCTGCAGGCGCAGCGCGTCCCCGCGAATGGCGCGCAGGTACTCGATCGCAAACGTGTGCCGGAACGTGTGCGGGGTCACGTGCACCGGAGGGTCGCAGGCCGCTCCATAGTCCCGCACGATCTGCAACATGCGCGTCGGCCCGTTCCGGTTTTTGCCGTCTGAGGCAAACGGTTTCGCGTCGTTCGTCACGAACACGCGGTCGTGCGGCAGGTCATCCGTGCGCCAGGCCAGGTACTGCCGCAGCAGCCTCGTGACCTCGAGGCCGAACGGCACGCGGCGCTGCTTCCGTCCCTTGCCGAGGATCCGAAGCAGACGCGTTTCCCAGTCAACGTCCCCGAGCCTGAGGTGGCAGAGCTCGCTCACGCGGATCCCGGTGTCGTAGAGCAGCTGCATCATGACGTAATCGCGGAAGCCGGTGAAGCTCTGGAGATCCGGTTGCTCGAGGATGCGCCGCACCTCGTCGCGGGTGAGCGGCTGGATCAAGAGCTCATCCTCGCGCTGCTTCTCGAGCCCGCGGGCGGGGTTACTCACCGTGTACCCCTCGCGCTCACACCAGCCGAAAAACGTCCGAGCCGCGGAAATGTGGCTGTTGACCGTGCTGGGTTTGAGGCCGCCGGCGATCGCGTGGGTCGTGGGGAAGCGCACGCGGTCGGTGCTGAGGTAGATGATCCAGTCGCGTATGAGCGCCGGCGTCGTCTCCATCAGGTCGGTCACGCCGGCGCGAGCGAGGTACGCCTGCAGGTCGCCAAGGTACTGCTTGAGGTTGCGAAGCCGGTAGAAGCTGATCCGCTTCTGTTGCCGCGACCGATAGAACGCCTCGAGGGCAAACTCGATCCCCGTGGGCGCCGCCGCAGCACGTCGCGGCGCGTCCGGCGACGATGGCACGCGCAATGCCCGCGCCGGATGGCGAGATCCCGATCGATATACCAGAGGACACGACCCCCATCGTGCCCCCGTCGCCCACGTGGGGTAGCGTACGGACGAGCCAACGCTAGGACCATCCTCCCGTCGATGGTCCGAGGGTGGTCGACGGACTATAGCCGAGCCTCAAATGCTCCGACATCGTGCTTCGGAAGATGTCCACAGGTTATCCCTCGGTCAAAGGGATATCTTGACGCAAAACTAGGAACGTGCTACCGTGCATGTGGTAAACAAATTCCTCACTCTGCTCGTGGCTCGGACTTCGCACCCCTGATAAGGGTGAGGTCCGTGGTTCGAGTCCACGAGGGCCCACCAT
>JAJPIA010000127.1 GCA_021324975.1 Bacillota bacterium | reverse complement strand
TACCCGCCCCACCCCAGCACCACGTACGACCACTTGGCGCCGAACATGAGCCCCATGGTGAGGCAGTACCACGCCCACAGCATCCAGCGCCGGGCGAGGAGCACCCCGGCGTCGTCGACGGATCCCGCGGCGAGGCCCGCCGTCACGATCGCAAACGGCACCGTCATCCCGACGAATCCCAGGTACAATGTCGGCGGGTGAATCGCCATCCAGGGGTTCAACAGCAGCGGGTTCATCCCGCGGCCGTCGGCGGGCGGAAACGGCGAGGTCGTAAACGGCGAGGTGACGAACGCGAGCATGAAGAGAAAGAACGCCGAGATCCCGCCGAACACGGTCGTGAGCGCGGGCACGAGCGGCGGCCTCGTCCGCCCGATGCTTCGCAGCGCCGCGAGCGTGTAGCCGGACAGGATGAGCGCCCACAAGAGCAGCGACCCTTCCATCCCGCCCCAGAACGAGGTCAGATTATAGATGAACGGCTGGGCGTCGCGGACGTGCGACACCACGTATCGAAAGGAATAGTCGCGCCCGGCCAGCGCCGCCCACAACACCGCCGCCGCGATGGCTTCGAGCGATGCGACGGCGATGAGCGCATGCGTGGCGCTGCGCGCGATCTCAGGCCGGCGCCTGCGGGCGCCGAGGATGGACGCCGCCATCGCATACAGCGCGAGCACCAACGCGGCGAGGAGCGCAAACCGTCCGAGATCAGCCACCGAGACGTCCCCCGCAGTGCCGGCCGGCGCGGCGCATACCGCGCCCTACTGCGCCGTCTTGGGATCGGCGGGATTGTACTTCGTCGGGCACTTGGCGAGCAGCGTCGTTGCGTCGAAGGTCCCTTGCCGGTCGAGGACTCCTTCGACGACGACCTGACGGCCCTCCGCGAAGATATCGGGCACCACGCCGCTGTAGACGACCGGTAGAGTATGCTGCCCGTCCGTGACCGCAAACCGCAGATGCCGGTGCGACGGGTCCCACCGCACGGTGCCGGCGGCGACGGTGCCGCCGAGCCGCACCCGCTCCGGCCCGGCCCCCGGGCCGCGCTGCTCGAGCTCGCCCACGGTGACCCAGTACGTTGCGCCCTGTTGAATACCGCCGTACACGAGATACCCCAGCGACAGCACGACGATGGCCGTCCCCGCGGCGAACACGAGCGTGCGGCGCGCGCCGCCGCGGCCGGTCCGGGCGGCCCCGGGGAGCGCACGCGGCACCGCGAGCCCTACAGCGTCCCTCATCGGCCGGCGACGACGCGGACGCCCGCACGTGTCGTGCCCGGTCCGGGGCGGTTCACCGCGGCGTCCCGACCGGCGGGGGCGTGACGTGTGCCCCCGCGGGATGATGCGCCCCGGCGTCGGCGCCGAGGCGCGCCGCGAGCTCGCCCACTTCACGCTCGAGGCGGAGGCTCCGCCGCGACAGGCCGTACAAGTAGAGGAAGAGCGCGATCCAAACGATGGCGAACGCCCAAAACAGATACGTCATGCCCTAGGCACGCTCGTCGATCAGGGCCTGGAGCCGGACCTCGAGGACGCCCAACCGGACGCGGGCGCGCACGAGCACGGCGTAGAGCAGGCTCCACGCCACCAGCCCGGCCGCGAGCGCCCATGCCATGGACGGCGCGAGCCCGATGGAATGCGTCGTGAAGATGACCGGGCTCAGGGCGCGCAGGTACCGCGCCGACAGCCACACGAGCGGCACGTCGACAAACCCGACGATGGCGAACACCGCGGCGAACCGGGCCTGCCGCGGGTCGTCACCCGCGGCCGCGCGGAGCACCAGGTACCCGGCGTAGATCAGCCACAAGATCAGGTAGGTCACGAGTTGCGGATCCCAGGTCCACCACGTGCCCCACACCGGACGCGCCCACAGGGAGCCCGTAATGATGACCAGCGTGGCAAACAGCAAGCCGATCTCAGCCGCGGACGCACCGACGACGTCCCACTCCTGCCGCCCGGTCTGCAGGTACCGGACCCCGGCCCACGCCGCGTGGCCGAACGCGACAAAGCCCACCCACGCCAGCGGCAAGTGCACGTAGAAGATCCGCTGGATGTCGCCCATCACGACCTCGCGCTGCGCGTACACAAACGCCCCGTAGAGCGCCACGAACATCACGACTCCGCAGGCCCAGCCGAGCACGGCGTCGGTAGATCGGGAGTCACGCGCGTGTATCACCGCAGCACCACGCAGACAGCATAACAGACGCCCCGAGGCCTTTCAAACAACGGCGGCGCACGGTGCCGCCCAGTGCAGCATCGCCGAAGCGCGACAAGAGTGAGCGCGAGCTGGACGGGTCTCGCCGGACGTCCTGGCCCACGCCGTAGGCGCGTACTGGTTCACGCCCGTGGGCCCAGGGCGTTGGTCTCGGACCCCATGAATCCAATCCAACGAGGGCCTCGACCCCTCCGGCGGCTTTGGGCCGCCTCCGGTCGACGCCCGCGATCTTTAGTGTGAGCGTGGAGTCCGTTGCTTGCAATGCTGACGGATCGAGTCCAGCAGTTGTCGGAGGCGTCGGGGCAGTTCTGGCTCACGCCGTAGGCCCAGGAGCGACGGGGAGGCCCGTCCGGCTCAACCCTTGCCGACATCCGCGAGCATGCACTAGCGGCGGACGCGGATCACCATGTTCACGGGGTTGATGAACCGGAGGGCGGCGAGCAGCACGACGAGGCCCGTGATCATGTACACGACCGCCATGGCGTCGATGGCCTGTGCCGGCCGGATCCCCGCCGCGAACGCCGTGTAGTACAGTGCGACGACGAGCGTCTGGCTCCGCGCACCCGAGACGAGGAACGTGAGCTCGAACAGCGCGATCGCGCGCACGAGGATCAGCAGCCCGGCCGCGAGCATGCCCGGCAGCGCGATCGGCAGCAGCACGCGGCGGAACACCTGGACGGGCCCCGCGCCGAGCGTCCGCGCGGCGCGCTCGAGGTTGGGATCGATCTGCTCGAAAAACGGCGTCATGATGAGCACGACGAACGGCAGCGCCGGCACGATGTTGACGATGATCACGCCGGCGAGCGAGCCGCCGAGGTGCGCGGCGTACAGCATCGCCGCGAGCGGGATGCCGTACGTGATCGGCGGCACCAGCATCGGCATCACGAGGAGCAGCAATAACGGCGACCGTCCCGGAAACGCGTGGCGGGCCAGGACGTAGGCGGCGGGCACCCCCAGGATCAAGCTCAAGATCGTGACGCTCACGCCGACGACGACGGTCACCCACAGCACGTAACCGAGGTCAAACTCCGCAAGGGCGAACCGGTACCATCGCGTCGTGTACCCGTCGGGCAGCCAGCCCCCGAACCAGCTGGACGCGATCGAGTTCAGGAATGCCGACAAAAAGATCCCCAGGACCAGGAGCGCAAACACCGCGACGGCGGCGTAGACCCACCACGACGAGCCCTCGGCCGTCCGCGCGCGGGCGGCGCGGGCGACGGCGCTCACCCTCGGCCTCCGATCGTGGGCCCGCGGTAGGCACGGTTTCGGACCGCGAGCACGAGCGCCACGAAGACGAGCTCGATCGCCGCCATCACCATCGCGATCGCTGAGGCGCGCGGGTAATCGAACTGCTCGTAGGCCGCCTGCCACGCCGCGAGGGCGATCACGCGCGTCGAGCCGGCCGGCTCCCCGACGAGCACCGCGGACGGAAACACCGAAAAGGTGGCGACGAACGACAGCGCCGCGGCCGCCGCGATCCCGGGCGCCAAGAGCGGCAGGGTGACGCGCCGCAGTCGCGCCCACCGGCCCGCGCCGAGCGTGCGCGCGGCCTGCTCCACCCGCGGGTCCAGCCCGGAGGCGTACCCGAGGAGCACCAAAAAGACGGCGGGGAAGTCGGCGATGGCGAGCGAGATGAACACGCCCGTGTAGTTGTGGACGAACTGCACCGGCATCCGTACGAGGTGGAGCGCCAGCAGCACTTTGTTGGCCCACCCGGCGGGCCCGAAGAACTCGATCATGCCTTCCGCCAGCAAGACCGTGCCGAGCGTCATGGGAATGACAAGGAGCGCCGTGATAACGCGCTGTCCCGGCAGCGGCCGCCGCAGCCGGTACGCCAGCGGCAGCGCCATGGCGAGGTCGAGCGCGGAGACCGGCACCGCTAGGCGCAGCGTATTCCAGATCGACGCCCGCTCCCACGGCGTGCCGAAGAACGCGGCGTAGTTCGCCAGCATGCCGCCCTTGGCCAGCGAGCCGATCGGGTGCACCGAGAGCGCGAGCCCGTAGGCAAACGGATACACAAACAGCACCAGCACCACGAGCAACGCCGGCACGATCGGGACGAGCGGGCCCCAGCGCACGCCGCCGTGCCGTGCCGTTGGGAGGGCCCCCGGTCCCGCGCGTGCGCCGGCGGCGCGCTGCACGGCCGGCTACTCCGGCGGGAACACCAGGAGCCGGCTCGGGTCGACCCGGAGGATCACGCGCGCGCCCTGGGTCCATCGGCTCGGGGTTCGTACGACGAACACCACGCCGGCGTCCGCGGTCACACTGCACTCGAACGCGTCGCCCACGAACTCCGCAAACTCGACCGCCGCGGGGATCCCGCGGTCGGCCCCGCCGGGCGGACCGACCTCCACGTCCTCCGGCCGCACCGCGGCAACCGCCTCCGCCCCCTCGTGGACCCCGCCGCGGGCTGTCCCCGCGAGCCTGAGCCCGCCCGGGGCGGTCACGGCGGCACGGCCGTCGGTGACCGCGCCGACGCGGACGCGGAACACGTTGCGGTAGCCGAAGAAGTTCGCGACAAACGCGGTCTCGGGGTGCAGGTACACCTGCTCGGGCGTCCCGACCTGTCGCAGCACGCCGTCCTTCATGAGCCCGATGCGATCGGAGAGCGACAGCGCCTCCTCCTGATCGTGCGTCACGTAGAACGTCGTGAGCCCGAGGCGCTGGTGCAGCCGTCGGATCTCCAGCCGCATCTCCAGCCGCAGCTTCGCGTCCAGGTTGCTGAGCGGCTCGTCCATCAAAAGGAGACGCGGCTCGATGACGAGCGCTCGAGCCAGCGCCACCCGCTGCTGCTGGCCGCCGCTGAGTTGCGCCGGATACCGGTCCCCAAGGTCCTCGAGGTGCACGAGCGCGAGCGCCTGCCGCATGCGCTCCGCGACGACCTCGGACCGGACGCCCATCATCTCCAGCCCGAACGCCACGTTACGCGCCACGGTCATGTGCGGGAACAGGGCGTAACTCTGGAAGACCACACCGAACCCGCGCCGCTCCGGGGGCACGCGCGCGAGATCCTCGCCGTCGAGCAGGATCCGCCCCGCGTCGGGCTCGACGAGACCCGCGAGGCAGTTGAGCGCCGTGCTCTTGCCGCATCCCGAGGGTCCGAGCAGGCTGATAAATTCGCCGCTCTGCACGTCGAGGTCGAAGTTGGACAGCGCGACGACGTTCGCAAAGCGCTTGGTGAGCCCCCGGACCTCGAGGCGGCCGATCCGCCGCGCCGACGCGGGCGCGGACGGCGCGGGCGCCGTGGCGGGTTTGGCGCTCACTTGAGCTTGTTGGCGCCGACCTTTTGGTCCCAAATCTGGAACGCCTGCACGAGCTTGATCGGATCGAGCGGGATCTCGACCGGCCGGGTCTTGATCAGGTCGTCGAACGACTGGCGCCGGACGGGGCCGACCGCGTCCTGGCTCGCCTTCGGGGCCATGGCGAGCGTGACTCCCTTGACGGCTGGCCCCGGATAGAAGTACCCGGTGTCGTACGTCTTAGCCTGCTGATCCGGCCGCAGGACCCAGGCAATGAGGTCGAGCACCAACCCGAGCATCTCCGGCGCGTTGCCCTTCGGCACGCAGATGTACTGCGTGTCCGCGATGAGGTGTTCGTCGGCGAACGCAAACGCGCCGAAGTTCTTGGGCACGACGCCGAGCGCACGCACGTTGAGGTCCCATCCCATGGTCGAAGCTGCGATCGTCCGCGCGCCCTGCCCCAGCTCCTGAAACGTGCCCGCGGTCCCGGTCGGGTAGTACTGGATGTACTGCCCGAGCTGCTGGTAGTACGGCCACACCTTCGTCCACGATTGCGGCTCGCGCGGCTGCGCCTCGCCGAGCAGGTACGGCAGCCCCATCAGCAGGCTGCGGCCCGGGCCGGAATTGGCGGGCCGGGCGTAGATCAGCTGCCCCGGATT
>JAJPIA010000099.1 GCA_021324975.1 Bacillota bacterium | reverse complement strand
TCAGTTCGATTCGTCGGATGGGAATCCTATCGTTTTGTCGCGCGCGCAGCGAAGAAACCCAGATTTTATGCCGGGTTGCGCCATCATTTTTCATGGCGAACTAACTAAGTGGCACGAAGCACCTATAACCGTCTTATTCAAGTAGTGGATCTGGTCGCGTCTTAGGAACAACCAGTGGGTTCGTCCGATTCGAGACGTACATGGTAGGAGACCGCACGCCGCAGATCGACGTCACCCGTTTCGCGTCGATCGGTTCTGAGGAGTGCGGTGGGCCTCTAAGCTCCCCTCGACATGGCGCCAATGCCTTCCGGGTGTTTGGCCATCATCTCCGTCACGACCGCACGGTTGGCGGCCAGCCAGTCTGACGCTTGGTGTCGGGCAACCACGAGGCGCCGCGCCTCCCGGCCGAGGCGCCGCCTGAGATCCGGCTGCTCAGCCAGCCGGCGGCATGCGCGCACCAGTGTTTTCTCGTCGTGCGGGCGGACGAGCAGGCCCGTTTCCTCGTGCCGGACAATTTCTGGCAGGCCCGCGATGTTCGTCGCCACGATGCCCAGCCCGCTGGACATCGCCTCCAACACGGACGAAGGCAGAACGTCGTCGTCGGTCGGTTGCACGAGAATGGACGTCGCTCGCAGGCGCTCCGCCACGGCTTCGGGGGGGTAGAGGCCCGCGTGCCGAACCAGGTCCGATCTCCAGCCGGCTCGAAGGATTCCCAGCCCCTCTTCCAACTCACTACCGGTGCCGAGGATGTCGATGGCGTCCACAAGCGCCCTCGGCAACGCGACCATCGCGCGACAGAACTCGAGAAATCCCTTCCCGCGGGTCGTGCGGCCAAGGAACACGAAGCGGTTGGACTCCACCGGGGTCGCCGCCGGATGAAATCGCGCCGTATCGACGCCGGTGTAGATGACGCGGTACGCGACCGGCGGAAAGCGCGGCAGGTAGAAGTCCCGAACGAAGTTGCAGTTGAACACGAGCATCATCCGGTCGCTCGCGCCGCGCGGCGGACGAGGCATGGGGAGCAGCGTCCTGCGCATCGACTCCGCCGCGGGGATACCCGTGATCACCTCAGAGAGCCGCATGCTGTAGCAGTCTCCGAACCGGACGACGATTGGCGCGGGAAGCGCGAGGAGCTCGTAGAGGACGGCCGGATGGAGTGCTTTGAACTTGAGCAGAAACACCAGGTCGGGCCGATACGCGCCGAGGATTGCGCGAAGCCTCCGACGCCCGACCGTCATAAACCGAGCACCGGCGCCCACCCACCGCCAATTCCTCATCAGCCGAACCGGCACGCCGGCAGATATGGGACTGAGGTCCCAGTCGGGGGTCGACAGTTCGACGCCGGTCGACCCCATCATGAACACACGCCGCTCGAGGAGCGCGACGTCGCAGAATTGCGAAAAAAGATCAAAGAGTTCCCGTCCCCGGAGTTCCATGCCCCCGAGCCGTGCCGGGTACAGACCGTTCTGGCACACCATGAGTATCTTTCGCCGCCGTGTCGGAACGACGGTGTCGACGTGTGGATTATCGCATGACATCGGATAGTAGTGCGCGGGGATGCCGCCTACGTTCGTCTTCGACCTGAGGATCCGAGCGGGTCGTTAGGATGTACGAACGCTTGTTTGAGCGAGGGCGGCCGAGGCGCCGCGGTATTCGACGACCACGATTGTTCCACGCTCGCCTACGACGAGACGAACATCTCCTCCCAGCGATCAAACGACACCTTCCGCGCGCCGCCGTGCACCGCGACGGCTGCCACGTATGGGTCCCCAAGATCCAACTCCCGCACTCGCCAACGGGCGGCCCGCCAGGGAACGGCGTCCGCCGTCCCGACGGCCAACGGACCACGCCCGACGAGGCAGTAGTCGACGGTCCGAGCGCTGGCCGCGAGGCCAAGTCCCTCGGCCTTGAGACAGGCTTCCCGCCACGTCCAGCAGCGAAGAAATTCCCGCTCTTGAGCGTCCAGCGGCAGCGCTCGGAGCGCCGCGTACTCGCGAGCCGAAAGATATTGTCTGGCGACGGCATCGTCGACCTGGCAGCTCCCGCGCCGCTCCACGTCGATCCCGACCTCGCCGTCAGCCGCGATCGCATATAATGCGATGCCTTCCGCGTGCGATAGATTGAACCGGATCGCCCGGTGTCGCGACGGGTCGAGGAACGGCTTCCCGTTGGGACCGTACCGGAACACGAGTCCAGCAGGATCGGCTTCACAATAATATGCGAGGATTCGCCGGAGCGTGAACCGCCCCACTACGAACCGATGACGATCCGTGGGCCCGAGGAAACGATGCGCCCGTTCCTCCTCATCCGGCGCCAGGATGCTCGTAAGGCATGCTGCGCTAGGCTTTGGCACATCCAGCGACGCGTACCAGATGTGCACGTCGCCGGCCCCCAAGTGCCGCACCCCTGGGCGATCGATTGTGGTGTTGTAGGTAGTGTAGGTCGCTCTCTCCACCACTGCGCTCCGTGGGCCAGCCGTCTCGTCGCGGCGTGTAATCGACAAGAGTTGCCCGATGGAAATTATCAGAATTATACGGTGTGCGGAAGATGTGATGCCATCTCTTTTAAGGCCGGCCGGGAACTTTTGTTTGTTCGAACGCTCCCTGCATCATACCGGCGCATCCTTAACGCCCACCGGGATCGTCTCGTCCGAACGGGGACATGGGTTCCTTCCTAAGAGACTAACCGGGCTGCCGTGCACTATGAAAGAATCGGCCTCGGGGGTAGGTTCGCACGCCGGGACATGTGCGTGTCCTGAGAAACCTATGTCCGGATGTTGTTACGGTCGGACCCCGGCTGTGTCCGCTCAGAGCGATCCGACGCCAGTCCTCCCCAAACACACGAATCGACGGCGCGCAGGGCGCACCAGAGGTGCGCAGCAAGTTGAACGTCGTAGCGGAGGAATGCATGCGACGGGGTCTATTTGGGGCGAGCTCCGATTTGGATCCACATCGCCCCGGCGTTGCCACGAGAGAGCGCAGGGCTCTCGCGGAGCGATCGCGAGAACCTGGGGACAGCGAGGTCGCGGGCATACAGGGGGCGTGGATAACGGCCGTCGCGGGGCTCCGACCGCTCGTGAGCGTGATCATACCGGCCCACAACGCGGCGCCGTTCATCGGCGCGGCGCTCCGCAGCGTCACCGCGCAAACGTACCGCAGGCTGGAAGTAATCGTCGTCGACGACGGCTCCATCGACGACACGTGCGAGCAGGTCCTCCGCTGTAGCCCCGACGTCACCCTCGTACGGCAACCCAACAGCGGGGCGGCCGTCGCCAGGAATACGGGGATCCAGCGCAGCCATGGCGCGTACGTCGCGTTTCTCGACGCGGACGACGTCTGGCTTCCCCGCAAGGTGGAACGGCTGGTGGACGTGCTGGAACGGCGGCCCGACGTGGCCGCCGCGTATCATGGCTACGCGGCGATCGACGAAGCCGGGACGATCATCGGGCACCCTGTGATTCGTACGCACAGCGGCAACTTCCTCGAGGCCATGCTGCTCAGCTGCCTCTTTGGCCCGCCGATGGTGATGATCCGACGCGCATGCCTGGATCGCATCGGCCTGTTCGACCCCTCCCTGCGCCTGGGACAAGATTGGGACCTGTTTCTCCGGATGGCACTGGCAGGCTGTAAGTTTCACAGCGTGCCCGAAGTTCTCGTTCATTGCCGCACTCACGCCCGGAACTCGACACGCGATCTTGCGAGCGGAGCGGCGTATACGCGGCTCGTGTTGGATCGGGCCTTCGTCGATCCCCAGCTCCCAGAGCGGCTCCGCCGGCCCGCATTTCGGGCCACGGCGTATAAGACCCACGCGATCTTCTTCGCCACGCGATGCCTGCGGGACGATGGTCACCGGGAGGACGGGATCGAGTTGCTGCGCGACGCCGTCCGGCAGGACCCGGAGATGCTCACGCACCCCAGCTCATATCTGGATCTCGCGCTGCGCACGTTGCCGCCCGGCGATCAAACGTGGCCGGGCCTGGCGCGTCACATCGACCACGCCGTCTCCGTGCTGGTCGAGACGCTCAACGAGCTGTTGCGCATGCCGGGCCTGCCGAGCTCTGTGGCGCGGCGCAGGCGGCAGGCCTGGTGTGCCCTGTGGACGACAGCGTCCGCTCTGTACGCGCTCGGGCACCGGTACCTACCTGCCGCGTCGAGCGTCGGCCGCGCGCTGCGCTCGGACCCGCTCACGCTGGCGCAGACGCTGGTGCGAGCGGCCTCCGGCCGGTGGCGGTCCATCCCGTCGGCGTGGCGACCAGCCCCGAACGGCGAGATGCGGCAACCGTGATGCCCACCGATCGCCCCGCGGGCGCCGACCCGGCGATTGTGCGTGATGCGCGGTGGGTCGGGAGGCAAGTCGCCCTCAAGTGCCTCAGGATGGTGACGCCAGAGCGCGCCCGCGCCGCGTCCGCGATCATGCGCCGGTACCGGCGGAAGTTCGGGGTTCTTCCCAATGTGCTGAGGCCAAGCACGTTCAATGAGAAGGTGATCTGGCGAATGATATTTGACCGGCGCGAGATTTTGGCCCGCCTGCAAGACAAGTACGCGCTCCGCGCCTACGTCAAGGCACGCCTGGGCGAGGACATCCTGCCCAAGCTCTATTGGGTCACGACGGATCCCACCGACATTCCTATCGCAGATCTCCCACCTCGGTTCGTCGTCAAGCCGACCCACGGGTCCGGCTGGGTGTACCTGGTGCCCAACAAGACAGACCTCGACGTTGCGGATCTCGAGGCGGTCTGTCGCGGTTGGCTCGCGCAGAATTACTACGATCTCGAACAGGAATGGGCGTACAAGCACATCGTCCCGCGCCTCGTTGTGGAGCAGTTCATCGACGACCGCACAGGACGATACCCGACGGATTACAAGATCTACGTGTTCCACGGGCACGCCCATCTCATCCAGATCGACACCGCGCGGTTCGAAGATCATCGGCGCGACATCTATGATCCAACCTGGACCAGGCTGGCGGCTACATCCGAGTACAAGGACGCGGACCGGCTGCTGCCGCGCCCTAAGCATCTGCCGGAGATGATCGCGTACGCCGAGGCGCTGGCCGGAGGCCTCGATTTCATCAGGGTGGACTTCTACGATACGCACGAGCGGCTGTACCTTGGGGAAGCTACGACCACACCCGGGGGCGGCATGAACTTGTGGCGCCCGGTGGAGTTTGCACGGCACATGGGCGGTCTGTGGAAGCTCCCATATGGAGCGGCACTCTTGTCCGGCATCGGGGGGCGGCGCATGCTCACGCGCGGGTTCGAGCCCCCGCTCGACCGCATCGTGTGCGCGGTGGGCGGAGCCCTATGAACACCGTGGCCAGGGGCGCGATTGAGGTGCGGTCTAATCTCTACGCCGTGGGATATCCTCGGACGAGGCTGCACTTTGTAAAGGGTCGCGTTGAAGATACTATTCCCGCGCACGCGCCCGAGCAGGTCGCGTTTTTCCGCCTCGACACCTGCTTCTACGAGTCGACCCGACACGAACTCGTCCACCTTTTCCCGCGTCTCTCGTCGGGCGGGCTCTTCACGATCGACGACTATGGGGTCTGGAAGGGCGCCCGTCTGGCGACCGACGAGTACATCGAGCAGAACCGGCTCAGGCTGTTCTTGAGCCGGGTTGACGCCCATGGCGCAAGGGTCGCGGTCAAGCCGTAGCGCATGCCGCCGCACTCAGCGGCGACATCCGTGAGCGTCGTGGGTTCGACGCCCGGTCCCCGCCCGCTGATCAGCGCCATCGTTCCGACGCGCAATCGGTCCGCCCTGCTACGGGAGGCCTTGGAGTCCGCGTTCGCGGTCGAGGGGCGGGGCCGCGTATTCGACCTTGAGGTGATCGTGGTCGACGACGCCTCGACGGACGATACCGGCGAGGCGGCCGCACGCTATCCGGTGCGGTACATCCGTCACGCCACTAACCGCGGCCTCAGCGCCTCGCGCAACACCGGGATTGCCGCGAGCCGCGGGCAGTACGTCGCATTTCTGGACGACGACGATCTGTGGCTCCCTTGCCGGTTCACCCGGCAGGTCGCGGTGATGGAATCGCGTCCGGATGCCGCCCTCGCCTACAGCTCCGCGATGTGGACGATCGACGGTACCCCGGTCCCCCTGCCGCGCCAGCGTCATCCGACGGGCAACGTGTTCAACACGCTATTGGCGCGCGGCAATTTCATGGTCGGCAGCGTGCTCGTCGTGCTGCTCCGCCGCGCAGCGCTCGACCGCGTCGGGCACTTCCGCGGCGCCGGGTTCGAGGACTACGATTTATGGCTGCGCCTCGCGCGACACTTCCCGTTTGTGCACGTTCCCGGCTGTGTCGCCGTGTATCGACAGACGTCGACGGGTTTGTATGCGCGCCTCCTCGAAGATCCTGAGGCGCGACGACTCCGCCGCGACATTGTCGGACGGGCGCTCGCGAGCGTGCCGAGAGCGTCCCGGCGGTTTCGGGATACCGTTGTCGATCAGATGGAACTGCGCAACATGCAGACGGTGGTCGCGGCAGGCATGTTCACCGACAGCGAACGGGTGGCCATGCTGCTCGACCTCCTCGCCGAGTATCCGCGCCTGGTCCGGTATCCGCAGTGTCGTCGCGGACTTGCCTGGCTGGTCCGCCAGGTCGCGCTCCAATCGCCGTCGCCGCTCGACACCGCGGCCGGGCTGTGCGATCGTGTTCAACGTGCGTGCCGATGCCCCGGGTCCGCGCGGCGCGCGCTCGCGCGCGTGTGGGGAGAAGTGGCGATCGGCCTGCACCTCGCCGGCCGCCGCGATGTCGCCTGGCCCGCGATCCTCCGCACATGCCAGTACGACCCGACCCAACTGATCGCGCGGTTCCGAGACATCTGTGTGGAACGATCGCGCCGCCTCCGACCGGCATGAGCGCCCCCGGCGTGCCGCTGAGCGACGCCCCCCCGGCGTGGAGCGCGGCGGTGCTATCTGCCGCCTAGCCGGTCTTCTGCGCGCGCCGTAGACACGCTCGCAACTGCTGACCGAGCGCGCCTACGTGCTGGGTAATGGATGCGAGATGCGCCCCGGGTATGTGTTGGATCTCGACCTCACGGGCGATTCGCCGCCACAAGCGGGGCAATGCCTGGCGGGCTGGGCTTTCGGAGACAAACAGGGCGATCGGTCCCGAGTACGGGCGCGGCCGGTAACCGGCGACCGCCCGCCGGTACGCGTCGGCCGGGTCTGGCGGGCGTGGCTCATCATGGTCACGGTTCTGCGCCGCGGGCTGCCCTCGAAGGCGCTCTCTGAGTCGCGCGTAACGCTTGCGACGCTGGGCGCCGGCCCACCTGCGGAGCGCGTCGCCGCCTGACACAACCGCATATAGCAAGCGCCCGCGCATCCCTGCGTTCGCGAGAGGCGCATCCACCACGGCGAGGAGATCCACCTGCTCGCCGGCGGCGCGGAGTCGCTGGGCGACCTCCAGGGCAATCAGGCCGGCGTTGCAGTGGCCGCCGAGGAGGTACGGCCCGTGGGGCCGGAGCGAGCGCACGGTCGCCAGGTAGTCGGCCGCCATCGCTTCGATCGTCCCGGGGACAGGCTCTCCGTCCAACCCGTGCGGGTGCAGCGCGTGGAACGGCTGAGCGGGGCCGAGCGCCTTGGCGAGATTGCGCGTGTAAAATCCGCCGCCCGTGTAGTCCCCGTGCAGAAAGAAGAACGGCGGCTGCGCCCCGTCCGGATAGAATGTCGTCACCCGAGTCGAGGCGACCCCGGCATCTCTTCGTAGCGCTTCCGCCAGCTGCCGGATCGTTTGCGCCGCGTGGAGTGCCGTGACCGGCAGCCGCCGGCCGGTGGCGGCCTCTACCTCCACCAGCATGCGCACCGCCGACAGCGACGTTCCTCCAAGATCGAAGAAGTTGTCATCGATGCCGACCAGATCGAGGTGGAGGGCGGCTCGCCAGATGCGTGTCAATTCCACGTCCAGCGGGTCCGTCGGAGGAGCGAACGGCGTGCGAAGCGACGCCGCGAAGTGTTCGGCGAGCCGGGTGCGCTGGAGCTTCCCGGTCGCGCCGGTGGGGAGGCGATCCGCGATGATGATCCGGGAGGGCACGCGAAAGTCCGCGAGCCGGCTCGCGGCAAACCGATGGAGCTCCGCTTCCGCCGCCGCGGCGCCGCTTCGCAACACCACCGCCGCCGCGGCGTGCTCCCCAAGCGTGGGGTGCGGCACGCCAAAGACCGCCGCCTGGACCACGGCCGGGTGTTCCAGCAAGACCTCTTCGATCTCGCGCGGTGAGATCTTCATGCCTCCGCGGTTGATGATCTCTTTGAGCCGGCCCTGGATGAAGATGTACCCATCGGTATCGATCATGCCCTGATCGCCGGTCCGGAACCACCCATTGAGGAAGGAGGTCCGATTGGCCTCCGCGCCGCCCTCGTAGCCGTCCATCACGCTGGGACCCCGGACGAGGAGCTCCCCGGTCGCTCCCGGGGGGAGCAGCACGCCGGCTTCGTCCACGACGGCGACGTCGCACCCGGTCAACGTCCCTACCGACCCCGGCTTTCGTGGCAGGGGCGGCAGTGGGTTGCAGCTGATCTGGTGCGACGCCTCGGTCATCCCGTACGCTTCCACAACGGGGGCGCGAAACGTGCGCTCCAGGTCCGCCATGACCTGGGGCGGCAGCGGCGCCGAGCAGGAACGGATGAACCGGAGCGCGCTCCGGTCGATGATCGCGCGGAATTCCGGGGCGCGCGACAGGATGGCCTGATGGATCGTGGGCACGGCCGTGTACCACGACGGCCGAAACTCGTCCAGCCAGGCGTAGAAGTCCGCCTCGTCAAACCCGGACGGGCAGACGATGCTGGCTCCCGCGGCGATGGTCGACAAGACGGCGCCAATGAGGCCGTGAATATGGTACAGTGGCATCACGTTGAGGCAGCGGTCCCCGCCGGCCAACCGCAGCGTGGTGGAGATCGTGTGCGCCGACGCGCAGATGTTGTGGTGCGTCAGGGCGACCTGCTTCGGCCGCGCCGTGGTGCCGGACGTGAACAGCACGAGTGCCGGGTCCGCCGGGCTTCGAAACCCCAGCGACGTCGCGATACGCTGCTCCGGTTCCCTCGACAGCGTAAAAAGGCCGGCGGGAGCCTCGCGGGCCGGCTCCAGGACCACGATGGGGATCCCTTGTCGCCGCGCGACGTCGGCAGCCGCAGAATCCATCCCGGACTGCACGATGAGCGCCGTGGCATCGAGTGCACGGAAGTAATACTCGAACTCAGGGGCGCGCAGGGCCGGGTTGAGCGGCGCACAGATCGCGGAGGCGGCAACGGCGAGAAAGATGGAGGCCGGCGTCGGCCCACCCGGCGTGACGACGGCGATGCGATCATCGTGGCCGACCCCGGCGTGCGCCAGCGCGTCCTGCGCTTCGTGGAGGAAACGCCACAAACGCTCGTACGTCAGGGGAGGGTATCCCGGCCCCGCAATGGCGATGCTGCCCGGGTCCTTCTGGGCAGCCCTGCGAACCATGTCGGCAAGGCACAATGGATACGGGTGCGTGTCCGGTGTTGCGAACCTCGACGCTTCGGACGCCATGAACGCTGAGAAACTGTGTCCCCCCAACGTCTCTTTCACAGTAACGAGCCGGCGGGATGCCGTCCTCCGGCCGGAAGAAGGGTTTGCGCCCTCGAGTACGATTCCCGCGCGCCGGACGAACGCCCCGGGAATCGAGGGGCCGGCCCCAGCTCCGTAACGCACGGGCCGGTCCATCGTGGAGCGGGCGCCGCGCCTACGCTCCTGGCTCGTCCCCTTGGGGCTCCGATATGTGGCGGTGGCCGCCCCTGCGGTGGCGGGACGTGGGGTGGACCGACGGGCCGACGGCGGGCGGTCGTCCGGAGCGATGCCGGCGCCCGGGGCAGGCTCCGCCGGTCCGTAGAATCGATTCTACGACGGTAACTTGCCTTGCTGTTGGATCAATGCCCAAATACGCCACGGCTTAGCACGAGGCCCTCGCGATACATTCAAACGGAGCTTGGCGCCTGATCGCCGGGGCGAACTGCGTGTGTCCCAGTGTCTCACGGAGGGGTGTGGAGGCCGAGCCCTATGAGAACGCAGGCACCCGTGAACACAGCAAACGTTTCAAATCGTTGCCCCGCGTAGTGCCCGAGCCAGATTCCAAGGATCGACATTGCCGTTTCGAACGCCGCAAACACGATGGCTGGTCTCAGCGGGCGAAGGCCCCGAAGTCCTAAGGCTGGCCGCGAACTGGCCGAGGTGCAGGGCCGTCCAGATCCCGCTGCCGGCGTACTCGGCGAACACGGCAGGGTGGTTATTAGCGGCAGCCCGACCGGGGTGTAACCGGGTGACCACGATGTACAGGAGTTGGCCCACGAGCAGTAGCGTGGCGGACAGGCGCAGCGACGTGCCATCCATTGTTCCGTTGTTCATGACCATCTTCCTCGTCTGTTTCACCGAACGACGTCGAAGTGCGCCATCATTCCGGTCGCGTGGTGCTCAAGGATGTGACAGTGGTACATCCACATGCCGGGCCCTGGTCGGCGGTTCCGCCTAAGTTGGCATGGGCGGATTCGCGACGCACGAAGTCCAATCTTTTTGAGACGATAGAGCCCGCCGGAATCTACTCTCCAGCGGGCTCTTGAATTTGTTCCAGCGGAGGCACCTTTTGCGCCGTCGTCAGTACGCGACGGTCCGATCAGCCTCCAGCATCAACTCGACGGCGCGCGTCGGATTGATAAACGTGCCGTTTTTGCCGTTCAAGTCCTCTTGGGTCACCCCACGGGCGGCCGCGCAGCCGCCTCAGACATAGATCGGAATCTTATGCTGGATCACCTTTGCCAGCAAGTCTTTGTACGGGGGCCAGCCGACCGGCACGACTGCGTCTGCCACCGGAGTCCTCATCAGGACCACGCCGTCTCCGACGAGGGCGATCGTGGCTTTGTGCCCCGACTCGACCGCGCCGATCGCGCCCAGAAGCGGCAACACTGCCTTCGTCGGATTCTCCGATCCGCACGTTCCCTGGAAGAACAACGTCGCCATCCCCCACCTCCCTGGGGCCGTCTCAAGGCCCTCTTTCTTGGAGCCCCTGCGGAGTCCTTCCCCGCCCCGCGTCGCGTCGTGTTAGAGATCGAGAACCCAGCCGGCAGTGCCCGCGCTAACCTCATCGATATGATGCAGTACCTCCGCCACGATGCGATCCGCATATCGACGCTTGTGGCTTCTTCCACCGCGTGCATGCATGCGGGCATCGCGTTGTCCGGCCTTGAGGAGTACGTTAGACGCCCACTGCGTACGCTTGCTCACCGTGGATGCCTTGATCGAGACCGACTTCCTCGGTCAGCTCCGAGACTTTCACCGGTGTAATGCGTTCAATGAGCACAAGCATCCCGAAGCTGAAGAGGAATGCCCACACCGACGCCAACGTCGCGGCGCCCCACTGCATGAAAAAGAAATAGGTGCCACCGCGTAGCAACCCGTCGACGCCGCCGGACGCCGACGGATTCCACGCCGTCGACGCGAAGATGCCCAACATGAAAATCCCGAGGTACCCGCCAACCCCGTGCACACCCCACACGTCCAATGCGTCGTCCCATTTCAGGCGATTTTTCAGTTCCACGGCCCAGTAACAGACAGGGCCCGACGCGATCCCGATGAGGCACGCGGTCGACGGCGCCACATATCCGGCGGCCGGGGTGATCGTAGCCAAGCCGGCCACCGCCCCTGTAAGCAGCCCAAGAAAACGCGGCTTCCGGTTCATGAGCCAGTCCATCATGAGCCACGCGATCGCGGCAAACGACGCCGCGACGTCGGTATTCAAGAACGCCACCGCGGTGACCGAGTCTACGCGGAACTCGCTGCCGGCGTTGAATCCATACCATCCGAACCAGAGAAGCCCCGTCCCCAGAGCGACAAGCGGAATGCTGTGCGGGCCTTCGTCGACCACACGCCGCTTGCCTACATAGAGGACCGAAGCAAGAGCTGCCATCCCGGCGATGTTGTGCACCACAATGCCGCCTGCGAAGTCTTTCACGCCCCAGGTCGATAGGAGGCCCCCTCCCCAGATCATGTGCACAAAGGGGAAATACACGAACAATAGCCACGCGGTCAAGAATAGCATGTACGCTTTGAACGCCACGCGATTGGTAAATGCGCCGGTAATGAGCGCGGGTGTGATGATCGCGAACATCATCTGATACGCGCAAAAGACGATCATCGGAATGGTGTCGTTGGGTGACGGTGTCGACAGCGTGATCCCTCTCAGAAACGCCCAGTGAAAGTTGCCAATAATGCCGCCAAAGTCCGTACCAGATTTCAGATCGCCGCTAAAGCACAATGAAAACCCGCACATCCACCAGATGACGGTCGTCCAACCCATGGAAACGAAACTCTGGATCATGATGGCCAAAACGTTCTTTCGGCCCACCAGCCCACCGTAGAAGAAAGCCAGACCCGGTGTCATGAGCATCACCAGGCTGGAACAGAGAATCATGAACGCGGTGTTGCCCGTATCGAGATGCAACATGGGGGCCCCCCGGGTCCAAAAGTCGTCGAGACGTGGATGCCATGACCAGGTTTCCGTGTTGCCCTACCAATCCCACTCGGCGGTGCAACGTGGAAGCGGCAATACTGTCGCGCTGATGTCCTAGTTACTGATCTGCCGGCCGCTTCGACGCGCGCGTATCACTGCCACGTACGCACGCCAGCCGCCAAATGTGGAAATGTCCCGATGCCGCGGCGCCAGCAGCTCGCGACGGTACAAAATGCCCGGCACCTGGCGCCCGTCTTCCAGCACGACGATGCCGCGAAACAATCCCGGCGGCTCCCCGGCTTCGACGCGCTGCCAGACTTCGTCCGTGACCTGGTACAGTTCGCCGGCTACGGCCACGCCGTCGCCTGTCGTCTCCACCATCGCGGGGTGCAGGTCGTCGATGGAGTACAGGCGGTAGATCGGCGCCGTCCGCACCTCGCCGAGGAATTCCGCCCCATCGAGATTACCGTGTAGCGCGAGGCCCCGCATCAGCGTGCCATTGACGAACAGCTCAGACGCCATCGCCGCCCGTGGCCCCCTCGGCTGCCGGCGACCGGGCCTGCACCGCGGTACGCTCCGCGCCGACCTGTCCAGCGTGCCAGGCGGCGACGGCGAAGCTCGCGGCCATCAGCAGGTAGCCGAGCGTGACGGTCGCGGACACATTAACGCCGACGGGCCCGACGGAGTTGATCAGCCCGAAGAACGAAAAGACCGCGCCCGCCAGCGTCGCCACCGTCGCGCGCACGAAGTCGCGGTCGATGACGAAGGCCGCGATCGCGCCGATCACCATGCCCGCGAGCACTGCCCCGCCCCCAAACAGCGCCATGCCGTGGTAGATGTCGCCCACCCCGGTCTTGTCGAGACCGAGCTTCGCGGCGTCGGTCCCGGCCGCGGCGAGGACATCGTCCACAAGCCCCTTCGCCCACAGCGCAACGTTCGGCAAGAGCGCCAGCGCCACGGCCGGGGCGTGCCGTGCGGGCGTGGTTTGAAAGGCCTGGGCGCCGATCACGAGACCGATGAAGAGCAGGATCGGGAGGAGCGCCTGGATCGGGATCACGGCGAGCAGCAAGGCTACCAATCCCAAAAACACCACGCCGGCCACGGCCACCCCGGTCGCGAGCGAGTACCCGATCCGCCCCCCGACCGCCTTCCATCCGGGGTGCCCGATGTAAACGGCCGGCGGAAACGGACTGCCGAGAAACGAGCCAACGATGGCCCCCGTTCCGTCGGCCAGCAAGATCGCCCGCAGGCTGTAGCTGTCGCCGGCCGCCGATGCGCTCTCGACATTGTTCATGCCTTCCGTGAAGTTGTAGACGCCGAGCGGGATCGCGGTGGCCAGCAGCGGTCCCATATCCCGCAGACCGCGGAGCACCTCGCCGCCTGGGACCGGCAGATGCAGCCCGAACTGGCGGAATGAGTCGGCCACCGCGGAGGGGATGAGCACGCCCTTCCATCCGAGCAACTCGGCGATCCATCCCACCGCCGTACCGATGACCACTGCGGCGAGCCCGCCGGGCACATTGAATGGAAGCCGGACATTCGCGACCCAGCTCACCAGGATCACCGCGAGCGCGATGAACCCGATCCACGGGACCTCCCAGATCTGGAACGCCGGCCGCATGGAGATGAACACGATGGAGATTCCGGCCAGCGTACCCAGCATCGCCGCCCGGGGCGTGAAGGCGCGGATCGTCGGCCCGATGAACGCGCCGATGAGGATGATGACGCCGATGATGAAGCACCAGGCGAGCCCCGCTTCCCATGCCTTCAGGGGATCGTGCGTGGCCAGCACGATCGGGAGCATGATCACGAACACGACGATGAACATGTGCGGCACGCTTGGCCCGTACGGCATCGCGGCGACGTCCTCGCGGCGCTCCGCGCGGGCGAGCCGGTACGCCAGGTAGGCATAGAAGACGTTGCCGAGCGGCAGGGCGATGCCGAGCGCCGGCAGGATCCTGCCAAACACGATTCCCTCCGGCAGTTTCACGACGCCGAGCACGAGACTGCTCAACACGATCACGTTGAGGATCACGTTCGTGCCGAGACCGAAGAATGCGTTCCAATCTCCCGCCGCCCACAGGCGCGGCCGAAACTCCCCCGACGTGGACACCGCCATCACTCCTCCCTCCTCCCCCCGCACCCGTACGTCACGTGCGTACGGCGCCTGTTGCCTGCGGCGCCGCCGCCAGCGCGTCGATCAATCGGCTCGAGTCCGCGACCCAGCCGAAGATGCCACCCTGCGCCTTGATCATCTTGAGCCCGACGTCCTGAAACTCAGCGAAGTAGGACGCTACGCAGTCCGCGAGGACAAGGCAGTCATAGCCGCGGTCGTTGGCTTCGCGCACGGTAGTGTGCACGCAGACTTCAGTCGTGACGCCGCAGACGATGAGTTGAGCGATCCCGCGAGCGCGCAGGATGGCGTCAAGGTCGGTAGCGTAGAATGCGCCCTTTCCGGGTTTGTCCACTACGGGCTCGCCCGGGAGCGGTGTGAGCTCGTCCACGATGTCGTGCCCGTGTTCCCCTCGGACCAGGATACGACCCATGGGACCGGGATCCCCGATGCCCACGGTGAGGTGGCCACGGAGTTTCTTCGCACGCGGCAGATCTGCGAGATCCGGTCGGTGCCCTTCGCGGGTATGCACGACGAAGAGCCCGGCGCCCCGCACCGCGCGGAGCACGCGCTCAGTGGGCGGCACCGCCTTGAGCAGCAGCGATGTGTCGTTTCCGAGCGCGGCACCAAATCCACCCGGGTAGACGAAATCCCGCTGCATGTCGATGATCACGAGCGCCGCCGTCGCGCCATCGAACAGGAACTCATACGGCTCCGCCGCCACCTTGATCATGGTCTCGCCTCCAATCTCGTTACGCCGCGCGGTCCGGCACGATCCGCGTGCCGGTGTCTCCGGCCACGGCCTCGGCCAATCGGTACGGCGACGCGATCAGCACCTCGGAGCCGCCGCGCTCCAGGAACATGATCGCCGCCTGGATCTTCGGCCCCATGCTGCCGGCCGGAAACTCGCCGGCATCGAGATAACCGCGGGCCTCGGAGACCGTCAGCTGGTCCAGCAGGCGCTGGTCAGGCCGACGGAAACGCACCGCGACCTTGTCGACGCCGGTAGAGATGATGAGGAGCGGAATCCCTAGTTCGGAAGCGAGCAGGGCCGAGGCCAGATCCTTGTCGATCACGGCCTCGACCCCCTCGTAGGCGCCCGGGCGCCGCTCGACGACCGGGATGCCGCCGCCGCCGGCCGCGATGACGACGTAGCCGCTTTCCACGAGCGTTCGGATCTGCGCAGTTTCGACAATGCGCAGCGGCCGCGGCGACGGGACGACGCGGCGGTAGCCTCGCCCCGCGTCTTCGACCATGGTCCATCCCGCGCGCTCCCGTTTGGCGTCGGCCTGCTCCACCGTAAAGTACGGCCCGATTGGCTTGCTCGGCGTCCGAAATGCCGGATCGTCCGCGGCGACAACGGTGTGCGTCAGGAGACACGCGACGCGGTCCAGGAGGCCCACCTCCGCGAGCTCGCCGAGGAGCGCGTTGCCGAGGATATGCCCGATGCCTCCCTGGGAGTCCGCCCCGCACATGTCGAGCGACAACTGGGGGACCGGCGCCGAATCGCCGACGAACTCGGAGCGCAACAGGATGAAGCCGACTTGCGGGCCGTTGCCGTGCGTGACGACGACGCGCCAGCCGTCCGCGACCAGCGAGGCGATCGGACGCGCGGTCGCGCGGGCGTTCTCGGCCTGTTCGGCGATCGTCCCGCGCTGGCCGTCCCGGATCAGGGCGTTGCCGCCGACGGCCACAAGCAGGCTTCGCGGACGGGCGGGCGTCATGCCGCCGCCTCCACGCCGAGGCGCCGGCCCAGCGCATGGAGCGCGGCGGCAAAACAGCCGCGCGGCGCAGAGGTGATTCCGGCGCCGATTTGTCCTATTCCCGGTGCCCGGTGTGCGATGCCCGTGTCGATCACGGGGACCACGCTGCTCTCCACCACGCGCCGGACGTCGATCGCCGTCGGCGTGCCCACGAATCCGAGGGACGGGACTACGTAGGCCGGGCTGCGCCCGAGCGTGATCCGGTACATCGAGCGGGTGAACGCCACGGCGTCGACCGGCGTACCGCCGATAAACCGCACGATGGCGGGTGCGGCGGCCATGGCGAACCCTCCGATCCCGCACGTCTCCGTGATCGCGCTGTCCCCGATGTCCGGGTTGGCGTCCTGCGCGCCGTACCCTGGGAAATACAGGCCGTCCGGCACGCTGGCCGGGGCCACAAACCACGCATCCCCCGTCCCGCTCACGCGGATGCCGAATTCCACGCCGTTGCGGGCCATCGCGGTGACGACAGAGGATCCCTCGAGGCCGTGCGCCGCATCGAGCGTCGCCTTGCAGGCCGCCATGGAGAAGTTGAGATAAAAGTGGTCGTTGCCACGCATGAACTCGAGCACCGCCGCGGCATCGGCCGGCGCGGTGCGGACCAGGGCGGGGGCGATTGCCCGAATGAAGAGGGAGGTGCCGGCGACGTTGCGATTGTGACACTCGTCGCCCATCTGCAGCGCCCGAGCCGTGAGGTCTCGCAGGTCCACCGGCGCGCTCCGGAGGGCCCGGCCGAGGACCGGTCCGAGCGTCGTCGCGAACCACCGGAGGCGCTCCAACACGGTCTCGTCGTAGGCGCCGTAGCGCAGCATCTTGCCGATGCCCTCGTTAAGATTTGAGAACGCGCGGTTGCCAGACGCCTGATTTTCGACCACGATGACCGGCATCGACGGCGAGACGATGCCGGCCATCGGCCCGACCGTCGCGTGTTCGTGGCATGGCGCAAAGTCGATGGCGCCGCGGCCCGCCAGCGCCCCGGCCTCCTCCGGCGTCGCCGCCCACCCTTCGAGGAGCGCCGCGCCGATGACGGCGCCGCGCATCGGCCCGCACATCCGTTCCCAGAGGATCGGCGGTCCTGCGTGGAGCAGCGTGCGCGACGTCATGCCGGGGATCACGTCCGCGGCGGTGCGCACGTCCACCGCTACAGGGTGCCCCTCGGAGATCCGCCGGACGGCCTCCGCGTTGGCACGACCCACCAGCGCGCCGGCGCGGTCGTCAGGGTCGTCCTCGAGGTACGCCAGACGCAGGCCGACCGCGCGATCCCCCTCCGCCGGCGGCTGCCATTGAACCTGCGTGCACGCGCCGCCGTGGGCGCGGATTGGGTCCGCGAAGCCCGCGAGGCCGATGTTCACGGCGCGGATCCCGTCCGTGAGGATTGTGGATCCGTGATGCACGTGGTTAGACGCCATGCCGGTTCCCCGCGTGATCCCCCGGCGACGGACGGGATGCCCCGCTGGAATGCTCCGGCATCACGCCGGCGGCGCCAGTGAGCACGCTCGCCGTGAGCCGTGCCGCCTCCGCGTTGCTTGGTGCGAGCCACACCCCGCAGCCGGTCAGTGTCGCCTGTTGGCGTTGCAGGTTTTGCGGATCCCCGGGCGTGCCGCAGACCGACGCCACGACGACGAGATCACGCCCCGCGGTGCGGGCCTCGCGGCGCGCGTGGTCGATCGCCGGAACGAGCGCTGCCGCCGGATCGGGATGCGCGTTGTACCCGAGCACGACGTCGAGCAAGATGACCGCAACCTTGGGGTCGCGTCCAGCGTCCACGATCCACTGATTGCGAAGCCTCGGGTCGATCATCGGGTGCGGGCGGCCGACTGTGTACTCGTCGTCGCCCAGGTCGATGACCGTGACACGTTCCGCGCTTCTGTCGCCAAGCGCGCGCCGGAGCACGAGCTTCGCTTCGCCGGCCAACGAACCGCCGCAATACAGCCCGCGGATCTCAGCTTGTCCCGGCGCCAGCCGCGGTTTCACGCAGGACTGCTCGTGTCGCTCCGGCGTCCCAAGCGCGAGCGTGTCCCGTCCCACGCCGCGCAGGCGCGCAACCGCGTCGAGCGCGGCGTCCTCGAACGTTGACGCCGATGCCGCCGTGCCGTCCCCCGCCCACCCGAGAAAGTTTACGACTACAGGTTTGGGGCACTCGCGCACAGCGGCCATGACGCGCTCCGCCACCGCGGGGGCCGGCGGCTTGGAGATCACGACGATCACCGCCGTGCCGCCGTCGGCGGCAAGCCGACGGAGCGCCGCCAGGGTCATGCGCCCGGCGACACGTTCGTCAAGGTCACGGCCTCCCACGCCGATCACCTGAGAGACACCCTCACCGAGCCGGTCGATCAAACAGGATACCTGCTGGAGCCCGGTCCCGGAGGCGCCGACAAGGCCGATCTGCCCGCGCCGCACGACGTTCGCAAACCCGAGGGGAACGCCGTCGAGAATCGCCGTGCCGCAGTCCGGTCCCATGAGGAGCAGGCCCTTACGCTCGGCGAGGTCCTTCAGGGCGACCTCGTCCGCAACAGGGACGTTGTCGCTGAACAGAAACACGTGGAGCCCGCGCTTGAGCGCCTTGAGCGCCTCCGCGGTGGCGTAGGTTCCCGGCGTGGACACGAGCGCCAGGTTGGCGTCCGGCATCTCAGCCAACGCATCGTGGAGCGTCGTTGCGGGTACAGCTGCCTCCGCGCCCCTGTCCGGGCGTGCGGGTCCGCTGAGCGCCGCCGCGGCCCGCTCGAGCGCCGCCGTTCCGGCCTCCTCGCTTTCGGCCGCGACCGCCACGATGAGGTCGCTCGCCCGCGTGGCCGCCGCCTCCGCGGGTAACAAGCCGGCCTGCGCGAGCACCTCACGGTTCGCTTCTGTCCCCATCACGATGCCGGCTCGCGTGATCCCGGGCAGGTGTTCCACCTCGGTGGCGATGCGCATCAGCTCCACCGAATCCCGATAGGTGTTCTTGAACACGCGCTGTCGAACGATACCGGCCACGAGCCTACTCCTGGATGAAATAGATTTGAGCCAGGACCTTGACGCTCTCCTTGGCGTCCAAGATGTGCCGCTCCATCCGGTCGGCGGCCGCCTGCGGGTTGCCCGCCTGAATAAGCGCCAGGATCTCGAGGTGATCCTGGCGCGTGGCCACCGCACGCTCGGGCCGCGAATAGTCGATGCGCCTGATGATCCGGATCCGTTCGTTAATGCGCTGCAGCAGACCGGTGAGCTCGGCGTTGCCGGTAACGTCCGCGATGCCTGTGTGGAGCGCTTCATCGGCGTCGAGCCAGTCGAGGAGCGTCATTCGATCCCGCCGGCCGTCCAGCGCCCGCCACGTCGTGGTGAGACGTGCCAGCGAGGCATGCGGCGCTCGCTCGGCCGCGAGGCGGGCGGTATGCCGCTCGATCGCGATCCGCAGCT
Source organism: Bacillota bacterium (assembly GCA_021324975.1). GTDB lineage: Bacteria > Sysuimicrobiota > Sysuimicrobiia > Sysuimicrobiales > Segetimicrobiaceae > JAJPIA01. Next base: position 12,769 of record JAJPIA010000099.1, on the reverse strand, counting down.
CGTAGACGTGGTTGACCTCGCGGAGCGAGTACACCCGTACGGAGAAGCCTTGGTGGGGCGCGGACACCAGCCAGCCCTCGTGCTCCAAGCGGCGCAGCGCCTCTCGAGCCGGCGTCCGGCTCACCCCGAGCCGCTGCGCGGCTTGGAGCTCACCGATGCGCTCGCCCGGACGAACGCGGAGGTTGAGGATGTCGTCCTTGAGACTTTGATAGACGGAGTCTCCGCGCAAGACGCCGCGGCCCACGCCGGGTGCTGCGTTGCGCCATACGGCGGCGGTCCGCTTCACTCTAACCCGAGGCGGCATCCCAATACCAATGGCCTTTTGTATACATAATTGTATGCATGACAGTACACGAGATAGCCGCCAAATGCAAGCGATCTCCTACATTCCTGGACGCCGAGGATACGTGCCGAAGCGGTATGCGCGGAGGCGCGTCCTCGCGGGCATTCCAAAGGCACCAACGTTCACGAAGCCCCGGACTGCCTGCCCCGTACCGCGGATGCTGATCGCCCCTTTTCGTTCACGCAGTCGGCGGACGACACCGCCGCGCTGCTCCGGCATCTCGGGATCGGCCGGGCCGACTTCTTCGGCTACAGCAACGGCGGCCACATTGCGCTCCAGATCGCGCTCAGCCACCGGGAGATGGTGCGGAAACTCGTCATCGAGTCGGCGATGTTCGACCGGGAGGGCGGCGATCCCGGTTTCTGGGACGCGTTCGGGACCGTCACGCTGAACGACATGCCCGCGGACCTGCGCGAGGCGTATCTCAAGACGGCGCCCCGCCCGGACGACTTGCCTACGTTCTTCACGAAGAGCATGCAGCGGATGCGGGAGTTCAGAGGATGGACCGCCGGCGACATCCGCTCGATCGACGCCCCGACGCTGATCGTCGCGGGCGACCGGGACATCGTGCGGCCGGAGCACGCCGTGCTGATGTTCCGCCTGCTGCCGGACGCCCGGCTCGCGATCCTGCCGGACACCGACCATATGAGCATCGTTATCGCGCCTGTCCAGCGCTTTCCTACAAGCTCGATCGCTTCGTGAAAGCGTGGACGAACATCGCTCGCGCCGGCCCTCGTGCCGTGCAACCTACGTTCTTGCGTCCTTTAAGAACTCGAGAACGGCCACCGTGTCCTGATTGAACATCCAGGACTCGATGACGCGATTGTCGCTCATTCGAAAGAGGAATGCTTCCGGGATGTCGAGAGTTCGTCCGGTGAGCGGAGCCCTGGCCCGCTGGGCCCCCAATACCACAACATGGTTTGGCGCCGCCTCCAGCACGAGCATCGCCTGACGGGTTTCCTCGATGAGGGCTCGCGGTTTCAGCCCCTCCCAGGTCCGGTAGAAGGCCCGCACGTGCTGGACCGCTCCCGTCTGTCCGTGAAAATCGCCTCCGTACGGCAGAGACGGCGCTTCGTGAATGCACACCTCGGGGTGATAGCTGTCGAGCAGCGCCGCCTCGTCGCGGCGCCTGACGGCCCCGAACAGACGCTTCACGGCTTCGAGATGCTTCGACATGTGCCGTCCTCCTCGTGCTCGTGCCGGCCCTTGCTGATGCGGCAGAAGCCTTGCGCCTCGATGCGCAGGGCGTGATTGAACTTGCTCCTAAAGTTCTCGAACGCCGCGTGGGCGGTGAGCTCTATGATCGCCTCGTCGGAGAAGTGCCGCCGGAGGGCGCGAAACAGCTCATCGGAGACGTCGTGTCCGCTCAGCGTGATGCCGTCCGCGTATTCCAGCACCAGCCGCTCGAGCGGGGTGAACAGGGGATCGGTGGCGTACGCGGCGAGCCGCGCAAACTTCTCCTCCGGGATGCCGGCCGCCTCACCCGAGGCGGTGTTGATGTCGGTTCAGAACGGGCAGCCGTTCAGCGACGCGCACGTACAGCAGATATCGGAGCTCCGGAGGGATGAGCGTCGTGTCCCGCATCGCCTTGCGCCACGCCCGGAAGGCCTCGAGAAGTCCGGGGTGGCGCGCCCATACCCTCGTGGTGTTGAGGGGCGCGCCGAACTGGCGGGCCTCATCCGCGAAAATCTCCTGAATGGCAGGCGACAGACCGGCGTCAGCGGGCGGTGCGATGCGGCTCACGAAACTGCACCGCCTTGTTTGCGCGCCCGCACGTCCGCGTAGTACTTGGCGTAGCGCCGCGCGACCTCGTCTTCCGCCACCCCCAAGTCGTAGATGGGGGAGATGAGCGGCAGGGCGCGTTCAACTTTCACCAACACCACGTGACGGACGCTGTTTGCGGTCTTCGGGTGCATGTGGCAGGCGTTCCGATAGAATCTCATGACCTCCTCAAATTGTGAACCGGCCTCCAGCACAACGGCCGATCCCTTGAAGCGGTACCCCTTGCGCAACAGGGGATCCACAACGTTGATCTCAATCGCCGCATTATGCCGGAGGTTCTCGACCGTGCCCGGAGAGCAGATGTCGGCGAAGACGAGGTGATCGTCGTCCCAGACCGCAGTCGTCCCTTTCGGCGACAGGTTGGGCGTGTGATCGGGACACACCGTCGCGATGTAGCCGAGCCGCTCCTCGCTCACGACGCGCTTCATGTCGGATGTCAGCACCGCCATGACCGCACCTCCGAAGACCGTGTGCTTGTCTCTGAATCTAGTGCGAGGCCTATCCGGCCGGAAGAGCCATTTCCCGCCCGCTCAATGGCGCCATTATCGGTATGGTAGATTAACGGGATATCTGTTAACTTGAGGGTACCAATTTCAGATTGTTGAGCCGAGGGCCGGATGAAGCTCCCCGCTCCCGTGAGCCTGGTAGGCCTCGAGCTGAATCGGGATTCTGTCAGCCCGCTGCACCGGCAACTGTACGACGCCCTGCGGCACGCCATCCTCGCAGGCCGGCTCGCGGCCGATGCGCGCTTACCGTCTACACGATCGCTTGCCGGCACACTGGAAGTGTCACGCAACACGGTGCTCCTCGCCTACGAACAACTCCTGATCGAAGGCTATGTCCGCGGAAAGGTCGGAGCGGGGACCTACGTCGCGAACTGCCTTCCCGACGGGTTTCTCCGCCTGCACCCGACTCCAATGCCGGGCGATCCCGGTCGCGTGCCGGCACGACCTCGACGGTCCCGCCCCGGCGTCCCCGCCCTGGACGTCTCGTCATGGAAGCCGTGGAGACGATTGCTGGCGCGGCCGCCTCGGCCGTTCCGAATCGGCGTCCCGGCGCTTGATGCCTTTCCGTGGAAGCTCTGGGGCCGGTTGCTGACCCGACGTTGGCGTTCGCTCTCCCCGTCCCTCGTAGGCGGCAAGCATCCGTTGGGATACGGGCCGTTGCGGGAACTCGTCGCGGCCTACCTGAGCGATGCCCGTGGAGTCACGTGCACCGCCGATCAGGTGATCCTCGTCGGCGGCTCGCAGCAGGGCCTCGATCTTGCGGCCCGCGTCCTCCTGGAACCGGGGGCCGCGGTCTGGGTGGAGAATCCCGGGTACCCATGGGTGCACGGCCTCCTCCGTGCGGCCGGCGCGCGGTTGATCCCCGTTCCGGTGGACGCCGAAGGTCTCGACGTCGCCGCCGCCGTCGCGCGATGTCGGCACGCGCGGGTCGCGTTCGTCACCCCGAGCCATCAGTTTCCTCTCGGCGCCACGATGAGCGTCGCCAGACGGTTGTCCCTGTTGCAGTGGGCCGGCCAAAACGACGCGTGGATCCTGGAAGATGACTATAACAGCGAGTATCGGTATCGCGGCCAACCTCTGCCCGCTTTGCAGGGCCTGGACCGCAACGCACGGGTGATCTACCTCGGGACGTTGAGCAAGGTGCTGATCCCCGGGTTGCGCCTGGGATATCTCGTCGTGCCGCCGGATCTGATCGACGCGTTTTCCGCCGGGAGCTTCTTGGCCGGATACTATCCTCCGATTCTGACCCAGGCCGTGCTCACGGACTTCATCGCCGAAGGGCACTTCGGCCGCCACGTCAGGCGCATGCGCGTCCTGTACGAGGAGCGGCAAGGCCGGCTGGTGGAGGCCGCCAAGCGGCGGCTGAAGGGGCTTCTCGAGGTCGACGCCGCGGACGCGGGAATGCACCTGGTCGGCTGGCTGGCCCGCGGGGCCGGTGACGTAGAGGCGGCCCAACAGTGCGCGGCCCAGGGCGTCGACGTCCTGCCGCTCTCAGCGTGCTGCGTGGAGAAGATCCGGAAACACGGGCTGTTGCTGGGCTACGCCGCCTTTGACGAACGGGCGATTGTCGATGCCGTTCAGCGAATGGCGCTGGCGCTGCAGCGGCGCACTCACAGACCCTCGCGTCAACCGCTGTCCGTATCGCTTGGGATGTAACACTGACCACGCTTCAGCGCAGGCCGAGCCGCGGGAACGCAAGTGCCTTGACTGAGCTTATCCGATGAAAGGAGTTGAGGACCCAAAATGGAAATTCCGGTTGGAACCTTCAGGGAGCGGTCAGGCGCGCTGCGCCTGGAGGTTCCCGCCATCATGAATGACATTCGGCTTGACCGCCTCATCGGCCGGGTTTGGATCTGGGGAGGCGTGGTCGCCTTGGTTCGCCTCGGCGTGCTGTGGTTTCTCATCTACCGCGAATGGACGCGCGAAGCGAGTCTCGCGATACTGCCGCTGGTTCTGCTGCTCTTCCCCGAGGGATGGCTCCTACCTGCGCCCATGACGTGGACCACAAGCACGGCTCTCGCGTTCAGCGCGATTCTCGCGGCCGGCAGCTTTCTGTGGGTGATGATTTTTGTTCTGGTTGTGGGGCGTGGCCGTGGCTAGCGACCGGCGAAGGGCCTCCGGCATGCGTCGCGGAATCCAAATCGTATCTTGATCAGATCGGCGCCGGAAGTAGACGGCGGCGAGCCTACCAGCATCGCGATCATCGTCATCGGATTGGTCGTCGCCAGGTTCGGGATCGCGCGGCGCCAATTGGTCGCCCTCTCGGCAGTGCGGGTAACGTGTCGCAATATCTCTATACGATCATGGGTGCGCGACGCCTTGGCACCGTCGGACTATCCCACGCTGGCGCCACCTTTTCCACTCTTTTGGATCGAGACCCAGGGCCCTGACCGTACCATATTGCCATCGTCTGGTACTTTTGTAATCCCTGCTGAGTCGCGGATGTACGTAGGGTCCTGTTCTACGGCTGCGATGCGGCTGCACACCACACCTACATGGAACAGGTAGTCCTGTATTGAGTTGGTGGGTACTCACTCGCGACCATCGAGTAAACATAACTGTCGAACTGGCAACAACGACCGAGCTTCCTAGGCAACGCGGGACCAGCTTCCCCGCCTCGTCGAAGAATACAATGTGTCGCCGTGGATCTTCACCAACCGGATAGTGCTACGATCCAGATGGCGAGGACGCGGCTGGTGGGACCGCTACACACTCCCACGAGTGAGGAGGTTCAGTCGACCCTGGACATGCTGGCGCGTGCGGATGAAAGCAGGCCGATCCCGGTATGCGGTTAACCGGCGGCGATGCGGCACCCGGGGCCCAGGCCGCGGAGGATTCAGAAGGGCCGGTTCAGCTCCTTCAGCCCATTCGCCACAATCATGTGGAGCATCGTCAACACCGCCTGCTGCACTTCGGTGGAGGTGCCATCCACCCAGGGGATCGGGAGGCCGGTCATGCCATCGCCTGCGCCGTGCAGGGCGCACTGCTCGATGACCCGGCGCTCCTCGTCCGGGCTCGGCAGGAGACCCGGGTTACGGAGCAGCACCGCCAAGCACGCCGCGGTGCCGTAGGCGCCCCAGTTGCTCGTGTTCGCCACCACGAGGACATCGGTGGCGACGACCGTCGCCATCCCGCCCCGGCACGGGCACTGGCACTCGGCCCCGTGCTGAAGGACGCGACGCACCGTCTCGTAGATCATCCCGCAGCCGAGCTCGTTGCCGCCATCGCCGTACCCGATCGTCGGCACGCCGCGTCGCTTCGCCGCGTCGATGAGGTGGTGGGCCTTTCCGGTGTGCACGGTGCCGTCGACTCCCCGCAGGCTGTGGATCACGCCCTTCGCGTTCGGCCCGAGCTTTTCCACCGCGATCACCACCGCCGGCGTGGACCGGTCCATCACGTCCTCGGCGGCGCGCCGGCCCTCCTCGTCTCCGACCGGGTAGGTCTCGAGCACGACGCCGCCCGGCCTCGCTCCGGCGCGGGCCTCATCGAGCATCGGCAGGCCGGCGGCCGCGACGCTGGCTCGGACGCCGGGAAGGTACTGAGGCTCCGTCAGGAGGCGCACCGAGGCGCCGAGCCCGCGCCCCACGGCGCGCGCGAGCGCCACAGCGCCCGGCGGGCCGTCCGTCTCGCCGTACGGCAGATACGGCGGCGCGCCCGCGCCGGTGATGATGGCCACGGTGTTGCCCGTGCCCACCCGCGACTGTAGGAGCCTCGCGGCCCGCAGGCTGAGGGGCTCCCCGCCCTGGGCCTCGCGGGCGGCTTGATAGAGTGGGGCGATGATCCCGCGGTCGATCCCCGGGCTCCGCATCTCGACGCACGTCAGCCTGTCGATGCTCTCCGCGATGATCTCGGGCATTGGTTCCTCCCGTTACGAGGAGTAGTGAGGGCGTTGCACGCGCGCGGTGCGGATCGACGCGATGAGGGCCTCGGTCACCGCGGTGACCCGCATGCCATCGTCCGCGTCCGCGCCCACGCCGTCGGGTGGGTCGCCAGCCGCCTGCCCGCTGAACCAGTGGCACTCCTCGGCAAACACGTCGATCAGGTTGTAGGCGGCCGTTTCCGGCGATGCGCCGGTGACGGTCAGGGTCCCGCTGGGCTCGGTGCTGATCGTTCCCCGGCAGACGATCGTGCCGCCGGTCCCCAAGACTTCGAGGTCGTTGCCGGCGCCAGGGACGAGCCGGGAGCACAGCGCGTGCCCGAACCCGCCGCCCTCGAGCGCCCCGTACACGGCGGTTACGTCGTCCCACTCCTGCCGGCCACCGAAGCCGTCGCTCACGCCGCCGACGGTCTCGAACTCCCGGCCCGCCACGAAGCGCACCAGGTCGATGACGTGCACCCCGCGCGCGGTGAGGCTTGTGCCACCCGACCGGGCGAAGTCCAGGCGCCACCCGGTGTCGGGTGGTCGCCGGCTGACCCACCTCGCGGTCGCCCAGACGAGCTCGCCGATCGCGCCCGACGCCACCAGCGCACGGGCGCGCTGGTGCGCGGGGTGAAACCGCAGGTGATGCCCCACCGAGAGGCGGACCCCGGCCCGCCGGCAGGCCTCCGTCATGGCGGCGGCGTCTTCTACGGAGAGCGCCATTGGCTTCTCCACGAGTACGTGCTTGCCGGCCTCCGCGGCCGCGACTGTCTGGTCCCTGTGCAGGTCGTTCGGCGTCGCCAGGTAGACGACGTCGACGTTCCGGTCTTCGAGAAGCCGCTCGAACGACGCGTAGACCTTCGCCCCGTACGCCTCCGCCGCCCTTCGCGTCACGTCGACCCGCCGGGAGTAGACGCCGACCAGCCTGCTGCGCCGAGCGCGCCGCAGCGCTGGCAACATCCGGTCCACGGCGTGGGCGCCGAGGCCGACGACGGCCCAGCCGGAGGCGGTCTCCGGCCGGGCCGTCGCTCCGTTCGCCATCGGATCAGGCCATCCGCACGCCGCGGATCACGACGTCGCCGAGCGGGCCTACCATCAGCCCGGTTACGCCCGCTTTCGCGCCCCACACCGTCTTCGGGTAACCGAGGGTGACGAACGGCCCGTCGCTCATGATGCGGCGCTGGGCGTCGACGTACATCGCCTTCCGCTTGTCGGGATTCCGCTCGACCTGGGCGTCCGTGTTCAGGCGGTCGACGTCCACGTTCGCGTAGCCCATGCGCTTGCGCCGCGGGGCCGAGAAGACGCCGAACATGATGTCGTCCGGGTCGCCCGTGTCCATGACCCACTCGTTCAGGTAGATCTGGTGCGCCCCCGCGTTGATCTTGCCGAACAGCGCGGCCTGGTCGAGGCCCTGGAGGTCCACCTTCAGACCGATCGCCTGGAGGTCGGCCTGGATCAGCTGCGCCTCCTGTGGCCAGAAGCCCTCGGTCAGGTGTAGGAGCGTGATCGGCACGTCCGCGGCCCCGGACTGCTGCACCAGCGCCTTCGCGGCCGCAGGGTCGTACGTATACACCTGTGCGAGGCTGGGGTCGTAGCCCAGCACGCCGGGCGGACACGGCCCGGCGCCGGTCGTAAAGTTGCCGGCGAACGCCACTTTGCCGATGTTCGCCTTGTTGACCGCGCGCTGGACTGCGCGCCGCATCTCGCGCTTGTCGAACGGCGCCTTCGCCTGGTTCATGATCAGGTAATGCGTGTCTAGCAGGTTCCCCTCGACCAGCCGCAACTTCGGATCGCCCCGCAGGGACGGCACGTCCTTGAAGTCCAGCTGGGTCGCGACGTCGAGCTCGCCCGTCCGCAACTGCTCGAGCCGCACGGTATTGTCAAGGATCGTCTTCCAGATCACCCGGTCCACGGTCGGCCGGCCGCCCCAGTACTGGGGGAAGGCGCTCTCGACGAACTCCACGCCCTTCGTCCACCGCTCGAATCCGTACGGCCCGCTGCCCGTCGGGTGCGTGCCGTAGTCCTTGCCGTACTTCGCGAGCGCGGCCGGGCTGACGATCCCCTCGGCGAAGACCGCGAGGTTCGGCAGCAGATTGACGGCCGGGCGCTTCTGCGTGATCCGCACGGTCGAGGCGTCGACGGCCTGGACGCTCGCCACGTTGCTGAAGACGATCTCCGTCATCGTCATCGGATAGAAGTGGTACGGGTTCTTCTCGTCGATCTGCCGCTGGTAGCTCGTCACGACGGCCTGCGCGTTCACCGGCGTGCCGTCGTGGAAGGTCGCCGGGCGCAGGTGGAAGGTGTAGGTCAGCCCGTCGAGGCTGATGTCCCACGACCGGGCCAGGCACGGTTCCACGGTCACCGTCCCGGTCTTCCACCGGACGATCCCCTCGTTGATGTTGTTGTTCGTGACCTTGACGTCGCCGAAGATCGGGGACACGGGATCGGGGTTCGTGATGTTGTCCGGGAACCCGACGACCAGCGTCTTCGCCGCGGCCGCCTCCGCCAAAGGCAGCACCTGCCGCCCCTCGGCCGCCTCCACCACGGCGGCGAGGGCCGCCGCGCCGAGCCCCAGCGCGGCCGCCTTCCCGAGGAACTGCCGCCGCGTGTACCGTCCCGCCCGATAGTCCTGCACTAGCAGTGCCGCCCGTTCGTCCACATTCGGCCTCCTTCTCGTTGTGGCCACGCCCGTTAGATCACCCACATGTCCCGCCCGTGGAACTCGCCCGAGAGCATCTCGCACCCGCCGCCGGTGATCACCACCACGTCCTCGACGTCGTACCGCGCGTCCCCGGCGACGAACGTCGTCGGCTCGACGGCCAGCACCATCCCCGGGCTCAGCACGACGGCGCACTCGCCTGTCATCTCGGGGTACTCGTGCGACGCGAGCCCGATCCCGTGCCCCAGGTGGTCCCCAGGCGGTTCCAGACCCTGGCGTCGCATCTCCGCCAAGTAGAAGTCGACCAGCTCCCGCACCGCCACCTCGGGACGCATCTTCGCGATCACCGCCCGCTGCACGTCCCACAGGCGCGCGTAAGTGTCCCGCTGCTTGGCGGTGATGGAGCCGATCCCCACGTTGCGGGACAGGTCGGACCGGTAGGAATTGAAGGAGGCCCCGCAGTCGAGGTGCACGACGTCCCCCCGGCGGGCCCGGGTGTCGGCCGGCAGCAGGTGGAAGACCGTGGAGTTGACGCCGATCGTCAGCAGGATGAAGTCCACCTGCTCCGCGCCGTAGCTGAAGAAGTTGGCGCCGATCCTCTGCGCCATGTCGCGCTCGGTATCGCCCTCCTGGCTCATCGCGAGCCCCGCCGTGATGGCGAGCTCCGTCCGGTGCTGCCCGGTGCGGATGCGTGCGATCTCGTCTGGATCCTTCCGCATGCGCGCCTCGCGCAGCACCTCCGCCGCCGGGGCCCAGACGGCATCCGGCAGGCGGCGGCGGAGGACGTCCGCGTCGTCGGCCGGGAGAAAATTGGTCTCGAGCCCGATCCGCCGGCGGGAAAGACCTCCGTCGGCCAGCGCCGCGGCGAGCGCCTCGACCGGGGCTTGCGTGTGCCCGTACTCCATCACGGCGTCGGCGATGCAATCCCGGCGTGCGTGGTCGGCGTCGGAGTGCACCGTCAGCACGGTGAGCGACCGGTCGGTCAGCAGCGCGAACGCGTACCGGTCGGGCACGAGGCGCTGCATCAGCATCCGGACGCCCGTCAGGTACAGCACGTTGTCAGGCGAGCCGACCACCAACGCGTCGAGCTCCCGCTCCCGCATCAGCCTCCGCACAGTCGAGCGCCTATCCATCCTACGATCCCTCCCCTGACCCCGCCCGCCTTACCGCCGCACGCTGGCGGCGAGCACCGGGTCGACCAGGTCGTGCATCGAGTCGCCGATCAGGTTGAAGCTGAGCACGGCCAGCATGATGCCGAGCCCCGGGAAGATGCCGAGGTACGGGGCGACCAGGATGAACCGTTGTGCCTGGCTCAGCATCAGCCCCCACTCCGGCGTCGGCGGTTGGGCCCCCACCCCGAGGAAGCTAAGCGCCGACACCGACAGAATCCCGTTCCCGACCCCGAGCGTCGCCTGGACGAGCGCCGGCGGCAGCACGCCCGGTAGCAGGTGGCGCCCCAGGATGCGGAAGTCGGACGCGCCCGCCGCCCGGGCCGCCTCGACATACTCGCGAAGGCGCACGGTTTGCGTCACGCCCCAGACTAACCGCGCGTAGTACGGGATCGTCACGATCCCGACGGCCACGATGGCCGTCCCGAGGCGCGGGGAGAGGAGGGCCGCGATCACGATCGCGAGCAGCACGCCCGGCAGTGCGAGCATGATGTCGACGAAGCTCATCGCCGCGAGCGCGAATGCTCCGCCCCGGTAGGCGGCGACGAGACCGAAGAGGAGGCCGATCCCGAGCCCCACGACCACGACACCGACGCCGGCCCCAAGCGAGATGCGCGCCCCGTGCACCACGCGGGTGAGGATGTCGCGGCCGAACTCGTCGGTGCCCATGAGGTGCTGCGGCGACGGCGGCTGGAGGCGGGCCGGGACGTTCATGGCGAGCGGGTTCCCGGTCACGGCCGGGCCCGCGACGGCGACCAGGCAGAGCGCCGCCAACAGCACGCCGCCCGTCCAGCCACTCGGGCTGACCTGGCGCAGCCACCGGGCGAAGCGCGAGCGTGCGCGGCGCTGCTGCGTCGGCGGCAGCGCGTTAGTAGCGAATTCGCGGGTCGAGGACAGCATACGTCACGTCGGCCAGGACGTTCAGGAGGGCGAAGACGACCGCGAACAAGAGCACCGCGCCCTGGACCAGCATGTAGTCGCGGCTCGCCAGCGCCTGGATCGTCAGATTCCCAACGCCCGGCCACGCGAAGACCGTCTCGGTGATCACAGCCCCGCCCAGCAAGTACCCGGTCTCCAGCGCGGCGACCGTGACGACGGGAATCAGCGCGTTCGGGAAGGCGTGCCGCCACACGAGGCGCACGAAGCGAAGCCCCTTCGCCCGGCCCGTGCGCGTGTAGTCCTGGTGCAGCACCTCGAGGAGGCTGCTGCGCATGTGGCGAGCGAGGATCGCCATGGGCCAGCCGGCGAGCGTGACCGCGGGCAGGACGAGGTGGCGCGCCGCGTCCCACAGCCCGTCCCAGCCGTCCTCGAGGAAGCCGTCGATCAGCGAGAACTTGGTGATCGGGTAGATGCCGAGGTGGACGTCCGTGCTGCCGGCGACCGGCACCCACCCGAGCCACACCGCGAACACGATGATCAGCATGACCCCGAGCCAGAAGGTCGGGATGGAGATGCCCACGAGGCCACCCAGCATGCTGACGTTGTCGACGACGGTCCGGGCGCGAACAGCCGAGATCGTGCCAGCCGCGATCCCGAGCGGCACCGCGATCAGCATGGACGACAGCGCCAGCTCGAGCGTCGCGGGGAACCGCTGGAGGATCTCGTCCGTCACGCTCGAGCCCGTCAGGTACGACCGCCCAAGGTCCCCCCCGAGCGCCCCGCCGAGCCAGCGCACGTACTGCACGGGCCAGGGGTCGGTCAGGCCCATCTCCCGCCGGACGCGGGCGAGGGACTCCGGTGACGCGTGCAGCCCCAGCCGTAGCTCGGCCGGGTCGCCTCCCGCCGAGCGGATCATCACGAAGGTCAGCATGGAGACGAGCAGCAGACTCGGGAGGAGGATGAGGACCCGCCGCCCCAGGTACCGAACCACCGCCGACCCCCGCCTCAGACCATCGTGACGCCACGGATCACGACGTCGCCGAGCGGTCCCACCAGCAGGCCGCGGATGTTCGCCTTGGCACCCATCGCCCGCTGCGCGTAGCCGAGTGTCACGAATGGCGCGTCCTGCAGGATCATCTGCTGCGACTTGTTGTACATGGCCCGGCGCTTCTCGACGTCCCGCTCCACCTGGGCCGCCTTGTTCAGCGCGTCGACCTGGGGGTTCTCGTAGCCCATGCGTTGGCGCGCCCGCTTGGTGCTGAACACCGACCACATGATGTCGTCCGGGTCGCTCGTGTCCATGACCCAGTCGTTCAACGCCATCTGGTGCTCGCCGGCGTTGATCTTCGAGTAGAAGGTCGACTCCTCTACGCCCTGTAGCGATGCTTGCAGGCCGACGGCCTGGAGGTCCGCCTGAATCAGCTGGGCAATCTCCGGCCAGAAGCCCTCGGTCTTGTGCAGGAGGACTAGTGCACCATTGCTGAAGTGCGTTGGCAGTACCACTGATGCATCGCGTGCCGGGTGAATGACCAGGTGAACGGATGCGCGTAGAGTCGGTTGTACTCATTAAGC
>JAJPIA010000103.1 GCA_021324975.1 Bacillota bacterium | reverse complement strand
GCTTAATGAGTACAACCGACTCTACGCGCATCCGTTCACCTGGTCATTCACCCGGCACGCGATGCATCAGTGGTACTGCCAACGCACTTCAGCAATGGTGCACTAGTGTCCTGAGTCATTGATGAGTGACACGGATTCGCCTCTTGGGGTCATTGAACGTCCACAGAAACGGTGTGGCGGTTTCGTTGTGCTGCTCGATGTAGCGGAGGAGCTTGCGCTTGAGATCGAGAGTGGACGAGAAGATCCCGCGCTCAATGCAGTCGCGCTCCAGTTTGCTGAACCACAGCTCCACTTGGTTGAGCCAGGAGCTGTAGGTGGGCGTGTAATGCAGCTGGACGCGTCGGTGCTTGGCCAGCCACGCCTGCACGGCGGCGGTCTTATGCGCCGAGAGATTGTCCACGATGACGTGGACGTGCTTCCGGCCGTACCCGCGGGTGGCCTGGTCGAGAAACGTCACGAAGTCGGCGGAGGTATGATGCGGGACGCATTGCCCGCGGATCTGGCCCGACCCGACTTCGAGAGCCGCGTACAGCGACAGCGTGCCATGGCGCAGATATTCAAAGCTGCGCCGCGCTGGGCGGCCAGGCCGCAGCGGCAAGACGGGCTGCGTGCGATCCAAGGCTTGGATGTGACTCTTCTCGTCAATGCAGAGCACGACGGCATGCGCCGGCGGCTGGAGATACAAGCCGAAGATCGCCGCCGCCTTGGTTTCGAAATCGGGATCCGGACTACCAACGTAGGACTCCACGCGGTGCGGTTGCAACCCATGGCGGCGCCACAGGCGGGTGACCGAACTCTGCGAGATGCCGTGGCGGGCCGCCATCGTCCGGCTCGACCACTGCGTCAGCGGGCCGGGGGACCGGCGTTGCGTATCGGCCAGGATGCGGGCCTCTTTGCTGAGCGGGATCACCTTGGGACGTCCGGGGCGCGGGGCATCGGCCAACCCGGCGAGTCCCTCCGCCAGGAAGCGCCGCTTCCAGTGCTGGACCATCCGCGGCGCCAAGCCCACGCGCTCGGCGGTCACGCGCACGGAATGGCCAGCCTCGAGGAGCAAGACGGTGCGGGCCCGCCGCGCCAGGCGGGCTTCCACGGTACCGGACCGAACGAACGCGTCCAGTGCGTCATGGTCGGCCGACGAGAGCTTCACGCTCAGGAGGTTCGCCATGCATGCACAGTATCATGGAATTAGTGCTGTGTCACTTATTTTAGACTCGGTGCACTAGTACCATGTATTGATTCAGGGAAGGCCCTGCATCACAATCATTCCCCGCCCCTTGCCAGTTTCCAGCCTAGCTCGGCAACAGCAAGTCGTCTAGCTTCTTCTAGATTTTGCGCCAGGGGCACGTCCCCGCGACTACGGCGGGAGCGGGCCGAGGATGTAAACTTCCGCCGACATCGGTCGCAATCTAGTGTTCTCCTACTACGGATAATCCAGCGCTGTCCACAGGTCCGGCATCGGTCCCACGGGCGGTCCTGGAGTGCTACGAAAGCTTGGAAAATACTGGCAACCGCCTGACACTCACCCTCGCTAAACGGCACACCTCGCAGTCGATTCCAGAGCATCTCCTCCGTGATGTATACGCAATGTCCGATGGGTTCCAACGTTTTGTCGTCCACGTAGATGCTGTTCGCTTCATTTTGGTCCCTTCTCCGCAACGGTCGGCATCCATAGCGGCGATAAGCCCGAATTTCACTTGGATCCAGCACCGGCGACCATGGATCCCGGGGCCCCAATGAGCATCGTTCGCGCTCCAGGGCGGGAACCTGGCTCGCGTGAACGGGGAGAAGTGGCCGCCGATCATCGGGGTCACCGGTCCTGAATCCCGCCACCCAGCGGCGGACTGCCTTCCCGCTGTTCACGTCTCGAAGCCGCCACATAACCGCGTCGAGGTGAGCCCGCACGCGTGCCAACCGCCAGGTAGGTCGTAGGGAACGACGGCGGCACCACCTTCGGTAGTCATTCAACAACTGCAACAATGAGCGGATTCCCGCGATAGAGGCCCTCGGAAGAGCAGACCGACGCGCTAGACATTGCCGCACAACGCGTACCTCACGCCTCCGCAACTTTGAGCCAAAGTGCCCCGCTACCGTGACAGGTCGCAGTACAGTCTACGGAAGGAGGTGATGGCGATGCAAGAGGACCTGCGCACGCGGTACGTGGGCCTTACGGTGGCAGCGCACATCCTAGGCCTGTCCCAGTCCACCGTGCGACTGCTCGCGGATTCCGGGCGCGTCCGCAGCACTCGGGACCCCGTTGGTCGGCGTCTACTCCTACGTGAAGACGTAGAGCGCATAGCCGATGAACGCAAGCATAGTCGCGCGCTTGTGAGCGGATAGCCCGACCGCAATCCGCCAGGACAACAACACACCCCGCCGGTCGGAACGGCGGGGCGCTAAATAAGGTGGAGTCCAGTGTTAAGGTATCGTATTGCGCTCGTCTCGTCAACCGATTCAGGCCCCCGGCACGATAGTTCCGAGGCCATCCCGTTCGCGTACAGCCTCCGGCTCGTTCTTGGGCAGCACCCGAGCTTCCATCTATGTGAATCCCTGTGTGAATTCCAATGTGAGTCTATAGCTGCTGTAGCGGGATCAGGACGCCGCACAAGCGTGGCGGCGGGGCGCCCTGACGCACTCGTACGCTGGCGCGACGATGCTTACGGCGAGCAGTGGCGCGCAGCAACGACGCGATGCCTTTCGCCGAGCATCTCTCGTCGATGACCATGTCATCCTCGGACCAGACCTCTGCGGTGGATGAGATCCGCCGGACCCTCGCAGCGCTGTTTGAGTCCGATGCGGTGGTCGAGCTTCGCGCCCTCCACCGTGGCGGTGCAGTATCGAGCGGCTACTTCTCCGATCACACCCGACTTGCACAGGCGGCCGGTGAGCTCGCGACGGTCGGGGCCAACATCTACGTCACGGTGAACGCCGTGATCCCCGCCCTCCTAGCCCGGGCGGCGAACCGCATGGTCACCCGTGCGAGGGTTACGACCGCTGATCACGACATCGCTGGTCGCCACTGGCTCGTCATCGATTTCGACCCATCTCGTCCCTCGGGCATCAGCGCGACGGACGACGAGCACCGAGCCGCGCTCGACCGCGCCCAGCAGGTCCGCGCCCGGCTCCTCGATCACGGGGTACCGACCGCGGCGATCGTGACCGCCGACTCCGGGAACGGTGCGCACGTGCTAGTCCGCATCGATCTGCCGAACGACGACGCGAGCCGCGAGCTGCTTCGTCACGTACTGTCGGCGCTGGATCTCCTATTCACTGACACCATGGTGGCCGTGGACGCCACCACGTTCAATGCGGCGAGGCTCGCCCGAGTCTACGGCACGATGACGCGCAAAGGCGATGCCACTGGCGACCGCCCCCACCGACCGTCGCGCCTCCTGGACGTCCCTGAGCGGATCGAGACGACGCCGCGTGCGGCGCTGGAACGGCTCGCCGCGATGGCCCCCAGGAAAACCGGCGCGCGCCAAGGAGCTGGGTTTGACGTCGATGCGTGGATCACCAAGCATGCAGCCCAGCTCGGCGAAGTGCGCTCCGGGTCGTGGCAGGGTGGGCACAAGTGGATCTTCACCGTGTGCCCGTGGCAGCCCGAACACACGAACTCAAGCGCGTATATCGTCCAGTTCCCAAGCGGGGCGATAGTCGCCGGGTGCCACCACAACGGGTGTGCGGACAATGATTGGCACGCCCTGCGCGATCTTGTTGAACCAGGGTGGCGGAACGGGGAAACGCCAGGCGGTGCACATGGCCCCACCTCAGATGCATCATTCGCACGGCGGTCCCAAGCAACGGTACTCACGGAGCTCGCGGCCGGCGCTGAATTGTTCCGGACGGCCGACGGCCAGGCGTTCACCACGGTCCCGGTCGCCGACCACCACGAGGCGTGGCCGGTCCGATCCAAGGAGTTCAGACTCTGGCTGCGCCGACAGTACTATACCGCAACTAAGAATGCACCTCACGCCCAAGCAGTCCAGGAGGCGCTCGAGGGCCTGGAAGCCCAGGCGCTGTTC
Organism: Bacillota bacterium; assembly: GCA_021324975.1. Lineage (GTDB taxonomy): Bacteria > Sysuimicrobiota > Sysuimicrobiia > Sysuimicrobiales > Segetimicrobiaceae > JAJPIA01. Next base: position 5,424 of record JAJPIA010000103.1, on the reverse strand, counting down.
GACTCCCCAGAGCGCCCAGTGTTCGTCCGCGCCGGCGAGACCGACGGGATCGTGTACGTCGATCTCGGGAATGAGCGGTGGGAGGTCGTCGAGATCAGTCCCGCGGGCTGGCGCGTGGCGACGAGCACGCCCGTGAAGTTCCGAAGAACGCGGGGGATGGCGCCTCTTCCGACGCCGGCTCCGAATGGATCGATCAGTGAGTTGCGCCGGTTCGTGAACGTGGCAACCGACAGTGACTTCATTCTGCTGACCTCCTGGCTCGCCACGGCGCTGCGCCCGCGGGGGCCCTACCCGGTCCTGATCCTCGAAGGTGAGCAAGGCTCGGCCAAGAGCACCACGGTACGCGTCTTGCGGGCCTTGATCGACCCGAACACTGCGCCGCTCCGCGCGGGACCCCGCGACATCCACGACCTGATGATCGCCGCGAGGAACGGGTGGGTCGTGACCCTCGACAATGTCTCGCACTTGCCGCAGTGGCTGTCGGACGCGCTCTGTCAGCTCGCCACGGGCGGCGGCTTCGCGACTCGGGAGCTGTACACGGACACGGACGAGATCATCTTCCATGCGATGCGCCCCATCATGCTCAACGGAATCACCAACCCTGCCGTCGGCAGCGATCTGCTGGAGAGGGCGATCATCCTCAGCGCACCGCCGATCCCTCCCGAGCACCGCCGGGCCGAAGCGGATTTCTGGGCGGAGTTCGACCAGGCTTGCCCCCGCATCCTCGGCGCGCTCTTGACGGCGATCGCGGCTGCGCTCCGGAACCGTTCGGCTGTGAACCTCGCGGCGAAGCCGCGCATGGCGGACTTTGCGGAGTGGGCCGTGGCCGCTGCGCCCGCCCTGGGGTGGACGTCTGCAGCGTTCCTGGAAGCGTACAGCGACAACCGGGACGAGGTGACTGAAGCGGCGTTGGAAGCCGCACCTGTGGCATCGATGATCATCAACCTGGCTGCCGAGGGTGCCGGGTGGGCAGGGACAGCGACAGAGCTGCTGAGCGCGCTAAACGCCAGGGTCGACGAGGCGACCCGGCGGCAGAAGGACTGGCCGGGTTCCGCGAGGAGACTCAGCGGCACGCTGCGCCGTCTCGCACCAAACTTCCGGGCCAGGGCCATCGAGATCGGATTCAACCAGACGACCGGCAGCGGTTCCAGGAAAATCATCAGCATCCGACAGTCTGGGCATGCTTGCGACGCGGGCGACGCATGCGACGCAACCCAAGATGCGCAGCACCGGCGTGCGTCGCAGAATGGGCCGAGTGCGTCGCACCGCGCCGCGGGAAATGGCCATAGCGACGCACGCGTCGATGGCGTCGCAGAAAATCCGCACCTGTCTAATGAGGCTGCACCAAGCGTTCGACCAGTCCCAGGAGGTGACGGGCAAGCCGAACCCGGGATCCCTGATCCCGAGCAACCGTTCGTCCCCGCTGACACGGCCGGCGACCCGGACGAGCTCATAACCCTGCTGGAACCCTTCGATGGGTAAGTGGGTCGCGTCTGCCCCGAAGCCCAGCACGTTCACGGCGGCTCGGCTCCTGTTGGAGCTTTGCCGCCAGGGCGTCCAACTGGTCCAGAGGGCGGACGGGATCGCGCTCGGGAGCCGTCCACACATCCACACCCACGATCTCCAGAGTCGCGTCCAAGCCAACGCGCAGGAGCTGAGAGCATTGCTCCGCGGCCTCAACACGTACCGGCGCGCCGGCATGCCCGAAGCCGCTTGGTGGGCGCATCTCGAAGGGGTGACTGGGAACGGCGCCAAACCGGCTGCTCGACGCGCAGTCACTGCGCCCACGACGGACGGAAAACCGGCACTCTCCGACGTGCTGGACGATCCTCCGCAGCTGCTGCCGGACACGGAGCCGATTGCCGTGGACATCGAGACCTGCGGCGCCGGTAAGCTGCCGCTGCCCTGGATTCAACCGTCCACCCTCGTCTGCGCCGGATTCTCGACCGCCGGCCGCCGGTTCGCATATCCGACCTCGGACCGGGCGAAAATCCAGCGGTGGCTCGCCAGCCCGAACCCGAAGGTCTTCCACAACGCTGCCTACGACCTCGTGTGGCTATGCGACGCGGGATTCGAGATCCGCGGCACGATCCACGACACGCTCTGGCCACTCGCATTCGAGAACGGCGCGGCTATGCACGGGCTGAGGGCCACCGGCTCCTTCGCCTATACAGCCCACCTCCCGAAAGACACGCCGGACCTGGCGAAGGTGCTGAGCTACTGCGCCAACGACGCCCGGAACACCCTGACCGTCTTCGACCCGGTCTCACGGTGGTGCTCACATCCACTATACCGGCTCTATCAGCGCATGGCGCCGCGTGTCGCCGCCGTCTCGGGGACGGGGCTGCCGGTCTTTCGGGACAGGGTCGCGGCTCGGCATGTGGAGGCCACGGCGCGGTGGGTCGAACTCGGTGCCGCCTTGGCTGAGTTCGCGCCGATCAATTGGGGGAGCGACAGCCAAGTCGCGGCTGTCTTGGGAGACACACTGCCCGAGCGATGGACGCCGAAAGGACAGCGTAAGGTCGATGAGGCGGCGCTTCGCGAATGCAGGCATCCAGCGGCTGCCCCGTTACTCGAGTGGCGAAGGGTAGGTAAGCTACGTAGCACCTACCTCCAGCCCTTCCTCCAGCGCGACCGCGTCTGCGGCCTGATCTCGCTTAACGGGGCGCGGACCGGCCGGACGTCATCCCGCTACACCAACCTCCAGAATATCCCGCGGCCGCTGCGCTCACTCTTCGGGGATCCAGCCTGCGATTGGGTCAAACTCGACTTCGCGGCCGCGGAGCTCGTCGTCGCGGCGGTCGTCGCCGAGTGCACCCCGCTGCGCACCTGGTTCGCCGAAGGGAAAGACCCCCATGCTGAGGCCGCGGCCCGGATCTTCAAGGCGTCGGTTGCGTCTGTGACGCCGGAACAGCGCGCGGTCGGCAAGACGCTCAACTTCTCGCTCTGCTACGGCGGCACCGCGCAGACGGTGCTCCAGCGGGCGGCCAGCTACGGTCTGTCGCTCTCGCCGTCGGAAGCAGAAGCGTTCCGCGAGGCGTGGTTTGCAACGTTCCCCGAGATGGCCGCCTGGCAGCGGGCCATGACGCGCACGCTGGAGCGCGGCGAGCCGATTCGGAGCCCGTTCGGCCGCAGCTGGAAGATCTCGCCGCATTCGAGCCACGAGCGGAACATGGCGCTCAACGCCCCCATCCAGAGCGCCGCCTCCGACCTGCTGCTGATCGCGGCCGATGCCGTGTGGGACCTCTTCCCGGGGCTGGTGGTTAACCTCGTGCACGACGAGATCGACGTGCTCATTCCCAAGGGAACATGGGACGAAGCGCAGTGGCGAGCAATCGCGAGGCGGATGGCTAGCGTCGACGCGCGGTTCCCGATGCGCGTAGAGGTCGCCCTCGGGCCGGATTGGGGATCCACCCGCGAACGGTTTGTCGAGGGGCCCTCGGCATGATGGCTCGGCGCGACACGCTCTCCCCTGCGGTCGTTGATGGCCTCGCGGCCGACCTGCAGGATCCGCGTGCGAGTGCAATCGACGCGGAACTATTGTTCGTGAAGGATGGCTCAGGCACCGCGGCCAAATGCTCCCACCATTCACAAGACTCCGCTGAGGCGATGGCGCAGCTTTCCGCACCGGTTCGTGAGTTTCTGGACGGCCTGGCCGGGATCATCGCCCGCGACATCCTGCGCGGTCGAGGATGCTGAATCAGAACGCCATGTCCGACGCCCCACGTTTGACGGCAGCCATTTATGCTCGATTCTCCTCTGAACGCCAAAAGGCGACGTCCATCGAGGACCAGATCAGCTTGTGTCGCGAGGCCGCGGAGCAGTTTCATTGTACCGTCCTCTCGGAACATGTATACACGGATGTCGAGATCAGCGGCGCGGTTGAACAGCGGCCGGCTTACACGGCGCTCCTGTCTGCCGCCAAGGCGAACCGGTTTGATGCCATTCTCGTGGAAAGCCAGGACCGTCTGTGGCGCGATCAGGGCGAGATGCACCATGCCCTGAAGCGACTGCGATTCTGGGGAACACGTGTGTACTCCGTCACGGCCGGCACGGACCTGACCGCCAAAACCGGCAGCTTGCTCGCATCGGTCACCGGGTGGAAAGACGAAGTGTTTCTTGAGGATCTTCGCGAGAAGACCCGGCGAGGCATGCTCGGTCAGATCCGTCGTGGGCTGTGCGCTGGCGGCCGCGCGTACGGGTATCGCAGCCAGGCGGTCCTCGATGCTCACGGGCAGATCATCGGCTACCGTAGGATCATCGACCGCGACGAAGCCGTTGTGGTGCGCCGGATTTTCGAGCTCTACGTTGCAGGGTACTCGCCGAAGACGATCGTCCGCCTCCTGAACGACGAGAAGGTTCCGCCTCCCCGCCCGGCGCGAGGTCGGCGGCTACGGGGATGGACGTGGACTACTGTAAGCGGATCGTCCAAAAAGGCGTTCGGCATCCTCCACAATCCCATATACATCGGGCGTATAGTGTGGAACCGCAGTTGCAAGATGCGAGATCCAGAGACCGGCAAGCGGATCATGCGTATGCGACCGAAGGAGGAGTGGACCTGGACCGACGCGCCGGAGCTGCGGATCGTGCCCCAACACTTGTGGGACCGGGCCCAGGCCCGCCGGAAGAATCGGCCGAGCGTTCCGAGCGCAGCGGCGGGACGGAAACCGAAGTATCTGTTTAGCGGCCTGCTAATCTGCGCGGAATGCGGAAGCCGATACACTCTTCAAGACTCCACGCGCGGCTACTACGCGTGCAGCGGTCACGTGAATCGCGGCGCGGCCGTCTGCGCGAACACCAAGAAGGTCCGCCGCGACCGGCTCGAGGCCGAGCTTCTCGACGCGCTGTTTAATGAGATGTTCACGCCGGCAGCGGTAGCTTACCTCACGCAACAGGTTGATGCGGCGATTGCACGGAGCGCGGAGGGTGTGGGAGATCGGCGGGCTCGTTTGGAGCGCGACCTCACCCGGGCCAAGGCTGACCTCACGAACGTTCTCGACGCGATTCGGCAGGGCCTCCTCACGCCCGCCACCAGGGAGCTCCTTGAGACGTGCGAGCGCCGCGTGGCCGAGTGCGAAGCCGCGCTTCGAGCAACGGCGCAATCCCCGGCACCCGTCACGTCGCCGTCAGCGGTGATCACGCGCTACCTCAGCGATCTGCGAGCTACGCTCAACACCGACGTTGAAGCCGCTCGGTTGCTGCTGGCGAAACTCCTGGGATCCGTTATCCTGAGGCGCGTAGACTCACACCTGGTCGCCGAAATCGAGGGCAAGGTGGAGGCGATGCTGGACGGTGGGGAAACAGGTGGTGATAATCGTGGTGCCGGGAGGGGGATTTGAACCCCCACGGGTTTCCCCACACGCCCCTCAAACGTGCGCGTCTGCCAGATTCCGCCATCCCGGCAACGAAAGCCCCTGCCGGATC
>JAJPIA010000082.1 GCA_021324975.1 Bacillota bacterium | reverse complement strand
AGCTGCAAAAGACGGAATTCTCGAACTTCATCGCCAACGAGAACAAACGGACCGTATACCAGTCGTTCATGACCGGGTGGTCGGCCGACTACCTCGATTACAGCGACTACCTTGACTTTCTGCTCTACAGCACATCGCCGCTCAACCGCCAGAGCTACGAGAGCGCGGACTTCGACAAGCTCGTGGATCAGGCGAACGCCGCGCCGAACGACGCGCAGCGCATCGCGATCTACCACAAGGCCGAGGCGCTCGCGGTGACCGACGCGCCGATGGTCCCCATCCTGTTCAGCCAGTTTGCGTACCTCAAGAAGCCGTATGTCCAGGGCCTGCAGACCACGCCCGCGGTCAACGGGTGGCTGCCGTTCAGCGGGGTGCGCATCGTGAAGTAGCGCCCCGCGCATCCGGCGGATGGCGCGATACGTTGTCTACCGCGTCGGCATGGCGGTCCCGCTGTTTCTCGGGGCCGCCCTGCTCATCTTTGTGGCCGGCCATCTCGCGCCGGGGGATCCGGTGCAGACCGTCCTCGGCGATCACTACACGCCCGCGGCCGGAGCCGTGCTGCGCCACCAGCTCGGTCTGGACCGCCCGTTGCCGGTCCAGTTTGCGCGGTATCTCGGCGATCTCGCGCGCCTCAACCTCGGAACGTCCTACGTCAATCCCGGTCTCCGCGTGGCCGATCTCGTCGGCCACGCGCTGCCGATCAGCCTCCGGCTCGCCGGGCTCGCGGTGGCGCTCGCGGCGGTGGTCGGCGTCCTGCTCGGCGTGGGCGCGGCAACCGCCCGCCGCACGATCCTGGATTCCCTGATCCAGGTCGGGGTCGTGCTCGGGCTGTCGCTGCCGAGCTTCGTCACCGCGGCCGTGCTGGTGTACCTCTTCGCGCTGCGCTGGCCGCTGCTTCCGGTTGCGGGATGGGGCGCGCCCGCCAACTACGTCCTCCCCGTGGCCGTGCTGGCCATCTCGCCGGTGGCGTTCATCGCGCGGATCGCCCGCGCGAGCGTCGGCCAGGCGCTGCTCGAGGACTACGTGCGCACCGCGCGCAGCAAGGGGCTGCGCGCGAGCCGCGTCCTGTTCCGGCACGTCCTTCGGAACGCGGCGCTGCCGGTCGTCACCACGATCGGCCTGGCCTTCGGCAACGCGATCGTGGGAGCGTTCGTCGTCGAGGTGGTGTTCAACATCCCGGGGATCGCGCGCGTGGCGATCAACGCCATCCTCCAGCGGGACTACACGGTGCTGCAGGCCACGGTGCTCGTCTACACGGCGCTGTTTTCGCTCGTCAACCTGATGGTCGACGTCTCCTATGCATATCTCAATCCGCGCATCCGATACTGACCGCGCGCCCGCAGCCGCGTCGCGCCCGAGGAGCCGGCCGGATGCGCTGGCGCGTTGGGCCCGCCGCGACCGGCCCGCCGCCGCCGCGGCGGCGTTTCTCGTCCTCTTAGTCCTGGTCGCGCTCGTGGGCCCCGCCGTCACCCGGTCGACGTACGACCGCGAGGATCTCGACGCGCTGTTTCAGCCGCCGAGCGCGGTGCACTGGCTCGGGACGGATCAGTTCGGTCGCGACCTGCTCACGCGTGTGCTCTACGGGGCGCGCATCTCGCTGTCGGTCGGCGGCGCGGCGGTGGTCGGGGAGTCGCTGGTCGGGCTGGCGTGGGGCACCGTGGCCGGGTTCCACGGCGGCGCCGTCGACCAGGCGCTCATGCGGATCGTGGACCTGCTGATCGGGTTCCCGACGATCCTGCTCGCGATCCTCGTGACGGGCATCTTCGGCCCCAGCCTGGCGAACATCGTGATCGCGCTCGTGCTCACCGCGTGGCCCGCGACGGCGCGGACGATCCGCAGCGAGGTCGTCTCCATCCGCCAGCGCGAATACGTCGACGGCGCGCGCGCCGCCGGCGCGTCTGTCCCGCGCATCCTCTGGCGGCACGTCGTGCCGAACGTGGCGCACCTGTTGATCGTGCGGGCCACGCTCGACGTGAGCTTTCTCGTGCTCGCAGAGGCCACGCTGTCGTTCATCGGGATCGGCGTGCAGCCGCCCCGGCCCAGCTGGGGGCAGATGATCTACGAGAGCTTTCAGTACCTGCGGAGCCACCCGGCGCTCCTCGTCATCCCGGCGTCGGCGCTGTCGCTGACCGTGATCTCCTTCAACGTGGTCGGGGAGGCCCTCGGCGCGCTCTTGGACCCGCGGTGTCGCCGGGGCGGCGCATGAGCCGGGCGGCGCGCACCCCATGATGCCGCCGATCACGCTGGCGCTGGAGCCGTACGATCGCACGTGGCCGCTCCTAGACGGCCGCGTCGCGCTCCGGGACGTGTCGCTGGTGGTCGCCGCGTCCGGCCCGCGGCACGAGCGCATGCTGCTCGAGGGAGCCTACGACGCGGCGGAGCTGTCGATGTCGTCGTACGTGCTCGCGCGGTCGGCGGGCGCACCGCTGGTCGCGATCCCGGTGTTTCCTCGGCGTCTATTTAGCCCGTCCTGCCTCTACGTGAGAGCGGGCCTCGCGGACCCCGCCGAGCTCCGCGGCGCCCGGATCGGCGTGTACAGCCTCCAGTTCACGATGTCGGTCGTGGCCCGCGGCGATCTCGAGCACCACTTCGGCGTGCCCGCGGACGCCGTGACGTGGGTCCGGACAGGCCGGGAGATCGTGCCGCACCACTCACCGCTCAGGGTGGAGGAATGTTCCGGCGCGGACCTGTGGGGGCTCCTCGCGGGCGGGCGGCTCGACGGCGTGATCAGCCCGGACGTCCCCGCCGCGTTCGAGGAAGGGCGCGTCCGGCGGCTGTTTCCGGCATACGAGGACGTGGAGCGCGGGCTGTATCGCCGCACCGGCGTGTTCCCGATCATGCACACGGTGGCGATCACGCAGGCGGCGCTCCGGCGGCGTTCGTCCCTCCCCGGCGAGCTCCACGCCGCGTTCTCGCGGGCCAAGGCGCTGGCGTGGAGGGCCCTGCGTCAACCCCATGCCACGGGCCTCGTCTGGGGCCGCGCCGCGCTCGAAGCCCAGGAGCGGGTCCTCGGGCCGGACGCCTTCCCGTACGACCTCGAGGAGGCGAACCGCCGCTCGCTCGCCCAGCTGATGCGGTACCAGGTCGAGCAGGGGCTACTCGACCGGCCCATGGACGTGGACGGACTGTTCGTCGCGCTCGACTCCCACCCGCACGACGAATCCGCCCGGTAGGACACCGGGCGCGAGAAGGAGCGTGAGCGATGTGCGACCGCAATGAGACCAAGGACGCGTACTATCTGCCGCACCTGACCTGGCCCGAAGTGGACGCGTTGCGCCGGCGGACCGACACGGCGGTGCTGCCGTTCGGCGCGATCGAGCAGCACGGCCCGGCGCTGCCGATGGGCACGGATACGCTCGGCGTGATCGCGGTCGCGCGAGCCGCGGCGCGGGAGGCGCAGGTGCTGTGCGCGCCGATCTTGTTTCCGGCGCTGTCGGCCCATCACATGCACTTTCCGGGCACGATCACGCTGAGCGAGGACACGTTCTGCAGGGTCGTGATGGACGCGGCAGGATCCCTGATCCAGCACGGGTTTCGGCGCATCCTCCTCGCAAACGGGCACGGCGGCAACGAAGCGACGCTCGCGTACCTGGCCCACCGGATCAGCCGCGAGACCCGGGGCAGCGCGCTCGTCTTCGGCATCGCCGAGCTGCGCAAGATCTACCTCACGGCGGAGATCGACAAGCTCGACATCCACGCCGGCATCGGCGAGACGTCGAGCATGCTCTACCAGCAGCCTCACCTGGTTCGCTCGGACCACATCGAGCAGCCGACGATGACGCTCGACCGGTGGCGGGAGGCGCTGCTCGCGCGGGTCCGCGAGGATCCGTCGCTGCTGCGCTACATCACGCTTGGGCTGCCGCCCGTGCACGAGATTTCCTCGAACGGCTGCATCACGTTCGGGGATCCCCACAGGGCGAGCGTCGCGCGGGGCAAAGAGCTCTTCGACGCCTACGTCCGAGCCATGGTGGCGTTTATCCGCGCGTGGCAGGAGGCGACCGAGCCGCGGGCAACCGTGTGAGCGCCGCAGGCCGGGGCGGTGCGCGCCTCCGCCCTCAACGCTGCCCGCGTCCGGTCACGAGATCACGCATGACGCCGTAGTCGTGCTCGAGTTGCTCCCGCATCAGCGCGGCCGCCCGGGCCGCGTTTCCTGAGCGCATCACGCGCATCAACGCCGTGTGCTCCTCGAGCACGCTCGCCATGGTCGCGCTGTAGGCCAGCGTGTGCATCACGCGCTCCAGCTCGTCGATCAGGCCCGTGATCGCACGCTCGAGGCGCCCGTTGCCGGACACGCGCGCGATCTCGCGGTGAAACTCCGCGTTCAAGCGGGAGTAGAGCGTCCCATGCTCCTCGATCGGCGCTCGGGCGACGCGGAGAATGCCGGCGGCGAGATCGTCGAGCGCGGCCACGTCGGCCGCGGTCAGCCGCGGGACCGCGAGCTCGGTCGCCGCAGGTTCGAGCAGCAACCGGACGGTGTACACTTCGTCCAGGTCGGCGACGCTGACATGGGGCACGATATAGCCGACGCGGTGGCGGGCGGTGGCAAAGCCGCTGGCGACGAGGCGCTTCAGGGCCTCCCGCGCGGGGGCCCGGCTCACCGAATGGAGCGCCGCGATCCCGTGCTCCGTCAGGATGGTGCCGGGCTCGATCTTGTTCTCCACGATCTGCCGCTTGAGTGATTCGTAGAGGCCGTCGGCAAGGGTGCGCGTGCTCGTCGCCCGACTCCGTTCGCGCACCGACAGCGCACTGCGGGTCACGATCCCCCTCCTTCCGGCCGCGGCGTCACACGGGCGGCCGCCGCGCACGGATGCTTCCTCACAGTATACGCTGACGGCAGGAAATTGGTCATACCAGTGGTATGTTCAGTATCACCGCGCTCGTGCCGCCCGCCGGCTTGGCCGGGAGGCGGGCGCACGCCGCGAAATAGCATCCATGGCGACATCCATGCAGGCGGCCGTCATTCGCGCGCACGGGGGCCCGGACCAGCTCGTGGTCGAGGAATTTCCACGTCCGTCGCCCGCACCGGGCGAGGTCCTGGTGAAGGTTGGGGCGTGCGCGCTCAATCACCTCGACATCTTCGTGCGCCGCGGCATGCCTGGGCTCCCGGTGGCGTTGCCGCATATCAGCGGGGGCGACATCGCCGGATGGGTGGAAACGTGTGGGCCGGGTGTGAGCGGGATCGATCCTGGGACGGCGGTCTTGGTCAACCCGAACTCCGAGCGCGGGATGCTCGGCGAGACGCTGCAGGGCGGGCTCGCGGAGTACGTGGCGGCGTCCGCCGCCGGGCTCCTGCCGATTGTGGATGGGTCGCGGCTGCTGGAATTCGCGTGTCTGCCCGTGGCGTACGGGACGGCCCACCGGATGCTCTTCACGCGCGCGCGGCTCCGGCAGGGCGAGCTGCTGGTCGTCGTGGGCGCGAGCGGCGGCGTCGGTGTCGCGTGCGTCCAATTGGGGAAGCGCGCCGGCGCGCGTGTGATCGCGTGCACCAGCAGCGACGAGAAGGCGCGGCGGCTCAGGGCATTGGGTGCGGACGAGACGGTCGTCGCGGCGGACGGGCAGTTCGGCCGCGCGGTGTGGGAGCTGACCGGCAAGCGCGGGGCCGACGTGGTCGTGGACTACTCGGGCAAGACGACATGGCCGCAATCGCTGCGGGCGGTGCGGTGCGGCGGACGGTTGGTGTGCTGCGGCGCGACGTCGGGCTACGACGCGGTGACGGACCTCCGCTATCTCTGGGTCCGCGAGATCGACATCCGGGGCTCCGACGGCTGGGCGGACGATGATCTGCGCGCGTTGACCCGCCTGGTCGAGACGAATGAGCTCCATCCGGTGATCCACGCCGTCCTCCCGCTCTCCCGCGCGCGCGAGGCCGTCGCGGAGCTGGAGGAGCGCCGGGCGTTCGGCAAAGTGCTCGTGGTGCCCGACGCACAGCTCGCGCGCCTCCGAGGCGCGGGCGCGCCGGCGGCGCCGCGGACGGGCGGCAACGCGGGGCAGTAACCGGCAGGGCACAGGAGTCGTCACCAAAACGGCACGACACTGCAGCACGGCGCAAAAATTGCACAAGGGGAGGGGAGTCCATGGCGCGAGCGACGCATGCAACGGTGTTGGCCGTATCGATCGCCCTGATCCTCGGGATCGGCGCGGGCGGAGCGATCGTCACGAGCAGTGCCATCGCGGCACCGGGCTTCACGATGACGATCGGCGATCTCGAGCCGTACACCGGCGACCTGGGCCCGCTCGGGGCGCCCGCCGATAAGGCGGTGAAGCTCGCGACGGCGCAGCTCAATCAGGCGGCGAAGCAGGCGGGTCTCGCGGTGACCTTCAAGATGATCACCGCCGACACGCGGTCGGATCCGCAGGCGGCGCTCTCGGCCGCCCGGCAGCTCATCGATCAAGGCGCGACGTGCCTGACCGGTCCCGCGAGCACCCCAGAATCGCTCGCCATCCTGAACTCCGTCACCAAGGCGCGGCGCATCCCCATGCTGCCGTCGGCGTCGAGCGTGAAGCTGCGCACCGTGGACGACGGCCACACGATCTTCCGCACGGTGCCGCCGGACAATCTCCAGGCGCGTGCACTCGTGTTGGCCGTCAGGCAACAGCTCGGCGGCGCGCAGGGCAAGACGGTGGCCATCGGCTACCAGAACTCGCCGTACGGCGAAGGGCTGGCAAACACGTTCAAGCAATCTTGGACGGCGATGGGCGGCCGGATCCAGGGGCCGTTCGGCTACGATCCCAACCAACCGAGCTACGACACGGAAGCGGGCAAGATCGTCGCAGGCGGCCCGGATGCCTTCGTGTTCGCCGACTTTCCGGATACGTTCGGCAAGGTCTCGGCCGCGCTGCTCCGGACCGGGAAGTTCTCCGCGACCAAGCTGTTCGTGTCCGACGCGCTCGCCGTGTCCCCGATCCCGGCGACGATCCCCGCGGCGGCGCTCAACGGCGCGCACGCCGTCAATGCGGGGAGCCCGACCGGCACGCCAGAGGCCAAGGCGTTCAACACGCTGTACCTGAGCGCCCCGGGACCGAAGCGGTCCGCCCTCGACGCGAACAACTTCGACAGCGGCATCCTGTGCGGGCTCGCCGCGATCGCGGCCGGCGCAAACACCCCGTCCCTGATCGCGGCGCAGCTGCCGAAGCTCTCCGGGCCCGCGGGGACGCCGTTCACGTACCTGCAACTCGCGGCGGCGATGCGCGCGCTCCGCGCGGGCACGCAGATCCACTACGTCGGCGTCTCCGGGCCGATCGAGTTCAACGCGCAGGGCGATACGAGCGCCGGGACGTACGATCTGTCGACGTGGAAGAACGGCGCGCTCGTGCTGGTGCGGCAGATCAACGCCAAGGAGTGACCCCGGGCGCCGCGCGGCCGCCCCGACGCACTCGATCGCCGGCGCGGACGGCGGATGGGGCGCGGAGGAGGCCGCCGTGCTGAACGCCGCGCGGCGTGGCACGCCGTCTCCCGCGGATACGCGCGCGGCGGCCGTGCGGGCGGCGCGGCGGTGGATCGCGGCGGCGCTTGCCGTGGCGGTCGCGGCGCTCCTCGCTTCGCGCGGCGTGGAAACGGCCGCGCAGGCGACGATCAACGGGCTCGTGACCGGGACGTACTTTGCGCTCGGCGCGGTCGGGCTCTCGCTCGTCTTCGGCGTCCTACGGCTCGTCAACTTCGCCCACGGCGACATGCTGACGTTCGGTGCGTACGTCGCGCTGCTCCTCAACGCCGCGCTCGGTTGGCCGATCGTCCCCGCGACGCTCGGCGGCGTGCTCGCGACCGCGGCGTTGGCCGCGGCGTCCGAGCTCGCCATTTGGCGACCGATGCGGGCGCGGCGGGCGGGAGGATTTCAACTGCTGTTGATCACGGTGGGCCTCGCGTTCGTCATCCGGAACGGCGTCCAGCTCGTGGCGGGCGCGGACCCGCTGCAGCTCCGGCTCGATGTCACCACCGCGGTCGCCCTGCCCGGGGGCCTCCGCATCGGCACCGTCGAGCTCTGGGTGGTGGTCACGGGGCTCGGCGCGCTCCTGGCGGTGGCCACGCTCCTCCGGTATGGCCGGCTCGGCAAGGAGATGCGCGCGCTCGCCGACAATCTCAGCCTCGCCGAGGTGGCCGGCATCGACACGGGCCGCGTCATCCTGGCGACGTGGCTCTTTGCCGGCGCGCTGGCCGGGCTCGCGGGCGTGCTGTCGAGCGCGGCCGCCGGCATCCTGACCCCAAACTTCGGGTTTCAGCTCCTCCTGAGCCTGTTCGCGGCCACGATCCTCGGCGGTATCGGCAACGCCTACGGGGCGCTCGCCGGGGGGCTGCTCCTCGGGTTCGCCGAAGAGTGGTCGACCATGTTCGTGGACGCGCGGTGGAAGCTCGCCGTCGGGTTCGTGATCCTGATCCTCACGCTGCTCGTTCGGCCGAACGGCCTGCTCGGCAGGCCGGCGCTCAAGTGACGATCGACCTCACGGCGCTCGCGGCGCCGGATTTCTGGATCGGCGTGGGCATCGTGGCCGGCATCTACAGCATCTTCAGCCTCGGGCTGCAGCTCAACGTTGGGTTTACAGGCATTCTCAACTTCGGGCAGGCCGGGTTCATGGCGGTCGGCGCGTACGCGATGGCGATCTTGATCCTCAAGCTTCACTGGCCCGCGCCGGCCGCCATCGCGGCGTCGACGGCGATTGCGATGCTGGCCGGCATCGTCATCGGCGCCGCGTCGCTGCGATTGAGCGGCGACTACCTGGCGATGGCCACGATCGCGGCCGCGCAGCTCGTGGGCGGCGTCGCGCAAAACGCCGCGCCATTGACCGGCGGCAACCAGGGGCTCCTGGGGTACGACGCGGCGTGGGCCGCGCTCGCCCGGTGGATGCTGGCCCGCCTCCGCGCCGTCGGGCTCGGCGACCAGAGCCAGCTCCCGCTCTTCATCGTGACCTGGGCGATCTTCGGGCTCGCCCTGGCATTGCTCACCGGCCTCCGCGGGACCCCGTGGGGGCGGGTGCTGAGAGCGATCCGCGAGGACGAGGCCGCCGCGGCGGCGCTCGGCAAGAACGTCTTTGCCTACAAGCTGCAGTCGCTGGCGATCGCCGCCGCGCTCGCTGCGCTCGCGGGGGACCTGCTTGCCCTCAACATCACGCTCATCTACCCGCAGTCGTTTTCCGCGGATGTCACGTTCATCGGCTTCGCGGTGCTCGTGCTCGGGGGGCTCGGCAGCTTCGCGGGGGTAGCGTTGGGCTCCGTGTTGCTGTGGACCGTGCTGGAGGCGGCGAGCTTCGTTCGGCTGCCGCTCGCCGCCGACAAAGTCGCGGCGGTCCAGATGCTCATCGTGGGGCTGGTCCTCATCGCCGTGATGGTGTGGCGCCCCGAGGGGCTGCGGGGTAAGCGCGAGGAGATGGTCCTCCGTGGCTAGCCGTCCCGCCGCCCCCGGCGGTGCGCCGATCCTCGACGTGCGGGATCTCTGCCGCGCGTTCGGCGGGGTGCGCGCCGTCGATCGGGCGAGCCTCGCGGTGGAGCGAGGCTCCATCACGGCGCTCATCGGACCGAACGGAGCAGGCAAGACCACCCTCTTCAATCTCGTGACCGGGTTCTTGCGCCCGGATGCGGGCGACGTCGTGTTCGACGACCAGCCGGTGACCGGGCGGCCGGCGCACGTGATCGCGCGGCTCGGGATGATGCGGACGTTTCAGCTCACCAAGGCGCTCGCCGCGATGACCGTGCTCGACAACATGCTCCTCGCGGCACAGGACCAGCCCGCCGAGCACCTCGCGCGCCTGCTTGCCGGCCCGGCCGGCTGGCGCCGCCGCGAAGCGGCGAACAGGGCGCGGGCGCTCGGGATCCTGGAGCGGTTTCGCCTCGCCGCCCAGGCGCGCGCGTACGCCGGGACGCTCTCCGGCGGCCAGCGCAAGCTGCTGGAGCTGGCGCGCCTCCTCATGGCCGCCCCGCGCCTCGTCCTGCTGGACGAACCGCTCGCCGGCGTGAACCCCGTGCTGGGCCGGGAGATCCTGGCTCACGTGCACGCGCTGCGGCGCGAGCGCGGGACGACGTTTCTCTTCATCGAGCACGACATGGAAGCGGTGATGAACAACGCCGACACGGTGATCGTGATGGCGCAGGGGCGGGTCATCGCCCGCGGCCGGCCGCGCGACGTCCGGCGCGACCCCGCGGTGATCGACGCGTACCTTGGCGCCCACGCCGAGGACACGGCATGACGGCGTCCGCCACGGGCGCCGGGACCGCGATGCTCGAGGTGGCGGGCGTCGTCGCGGGCTACGTCCCCGACGTCGACGTGCTCGCGGGCGTCGACATAGCCGTCGACCGCGGCGAGCTCGTCACCGTGGTCGGTCCCAACGGCGCGGGGAAGTCGACCTTGCTCAAGGTCATCGTCGGCCTCCTCCGCCCACGCGTCGGCGGCGTCCGGCTGCGGGGCCGGCGGCTGGACCGGCTCGCCCCGCACGAGATCGTGTCGCGCGGGATCGGATATGTCCCGCAGCTCGAGAACGTCTTTCCGTCGCTGACGGTCGAAGAGAACCTCGAGATGTCCGCGGCGCGGACATCGCGGGACGAGGCGCGCCGCCGGATCGCCGAGCTGCTGGAGCTGTTTCCCGCCATCGCCCGTGCGCGGCGGCGGCCCGCGGGCCTGCTGTCGGGGGGTGAGCGCCAGATGGTCGCGATGGCGCGCGCGCTCGTGCCGCAGCCCGAGGTGCTGCTCCTGGACGAGCCCTCCGCCGGGCTCGGCCCGGAGTACGTGGAGCTGGTGTTTCAGAAGATCGTGGAGATCCGCCGGACGGGTGTGAGCGTGCTGGTGGTGGAACAAAACGCCCGCCGCGCGCTGGCGCTCTCCGATCGAGGCTACGTGCTCGAGCTCGGCCGGAAGCGGTTCGAAGGGACCGGGCCGGCGCTCTTGGAGAACGAAACCGTGGTCGAGCTCTATCTCGGCCGGCGGCAGGGAGGCGGGTGAATGGCGAACGTGGAGGGCGCGGCGGCATGGCCGGCGGAGCTGGAGCAGCGCCGGGCGCGCCTGCGCGGGCTGATGGAGCAAGCGAGATGCGACGTCGCGGTGGTCTTTGGCTGCGACGCTCACGCCGAGGCGTTTCGATACCTGACCAACTTCGCGCCGGTGCTGGGCGACAGCTGGCTGCTGCTCGGTGCCGAGACGCGCTGCGTGCTCACGTTTCAGTGGCAAGTCGACGAGGCCCGGGGGCTTTCGGGGATCGAGCGGTGGGACGGAGCCTTTGACCCCGTCCCGCTCGTCCTGGCCGCCCTCCGCGCGGGACGGCCGCGCCGGATCGGGCTCGCGGGCCAGGAGCGCATGCCGGCGCCGGCGCATCGCGCGCTCGTCGAGGGACTGCCGGACGCGGTGTTCGTCGATCTCGGCGCGGCGCTCGCAGAGCTGCGTCGCAAGAAGTCCGCGCTGGAGGTCGCGCGCCTCCGGGAGGCGGCGCGGATCACCGACGCGATGCTCGACGCCGCCCGCCGGCTCGTCGGCAGAGGCTGCACCGAGGCCGAGATGGCCGCCGAGCTCTCCATCATCCCGTGGCGCCAGGGCGCGCGCTGCGCGTTCGAGACCACGGTCGTGTCGGGCGTCGATCATCCCGTGCCGATCAGGCGCCCCACCGGGCGCGCCATCGCCGCGGGCGACAGCGTCATGGTCGACCTGGGGGCGGAGGTGGACGGCTATCAGGCGGATGCGACACGCACGTTTGTCGTAGGCGCCCCGAGCCCCGCGCAGCGGCGGGCGTGGGACGTCGTGCTCCGGGCGTACGACGCCGCCCTCCAGCTGGCCAGGCCGGGGGTGCCGTGCCGGGATCTCCACCACGCCGCGGCCCGCGTCATCCGGGATGCCGGTTTCGAGGTCGCGCACCGGACCGGTCACGGCATCGGGCTCGCGACCTCGTTTGAGTGGCCGAGCCTCGATGTGGAGCCGGCGCCGCTCGTGCCGGGGATGACGCTGTGCATCGAGCCGGGCGTCTACGCGCCGGGCATCGGCAACATGAAGCTGGAAGACGACGTGCTGATCACCGAGACCGGCTGCGAGCTCCTGACTCGCTGCGATCGCGGGCTCGAAGTGGTGCCGTGACCCCGGGGTGCCCCTGGATGCTCGCGCCGAACGCGGGCGACCTCATCGCCGAGACCGTGGCGCTCGATCCCCGGCGTCCCGCGCTCATCGCGGGCGGCCGCACGATGCGCTACGGCGAGCTCGGCGATCGGGCGGCGCGCGTCGCGGGGCTGCTGCGCGCTGCGGGAATCCGCCGCGGCGAGACGGTGGCCCTCGCGCTCGGCAACGATCGCCGCTTCGTGGAGACGATGCTGGGCACGCTGCGGGCCGGGGCCGTAGCCCTCCTCGTCAACGTCAAGCTGGGACGCGAAGCGCTCGCCTACATCGTGCGCCACAGCGAGGCTCGCTTCCTGATCGTGGACGGCCGCCTTGGGGCGAGGCGCGCGGCGATGACCGAGGCGCTCCCTGCGCACAGCGCCGTGCTCGTCACGGCGCCGGACGCGGAGGAGGACGAGTACGAGCGTGCGCTGGCGGCCGCGTCCCCGATCCCCGAGGCCGCGCGCGTGGATCCGGACGACCTCGCGATCCTGATGTACACGTCGGGGTCGACGGGGCGGCCGAAGGGATGCATGCTGAGCCACAGCAACACGTGGTGGCAGGCGCGCTCGTCGGCGCGGACGCAGCTGCTGGACCGGGCGGACCGGGGGCTTGCCATGGGCCCCCTGTACCACGCGAACGCGCTGTGGGGCATCCTGCTCCCCATGCTCTTTACCGGCGGGAGCGTCGTCGTGCTGCCGGACTTCGACCGGCGGGAGGCGCTCCAGGCGATGCACGACCACCGGGTGACGTTCACGTCGGGCACGCCGTCCATGTACGCGCTCCTGCTGGGCGATCCCGAGATCGCCCGCTTCGACCTGTCGTCGGTCGCGCTGCTGGAGTGCGGCTCGGCGCCGGTGCCGGAGGAGTTGATGGCGCGGATCAAGGCGGCGTTCCCCTGCGAGATCGTTGAGACCTACGGGCTGACCGAGGCCGGGGCCAACATCCTCACCCCGCGGTGGGGCGTCAAGAAATTCGGCAGCACGGGCCTGCCGGTGCCGGACGTCGAGATACGGATCGTGTCGCTGGTGGATCCCGCGCGCGACTGCGCGCCGGGCGAGGTGGGCGAGCTGTGGTCGCGATCGCCCGCCAACGCGCTCGGGTACCTCAAGGACCCGGAACTGACGGCGGAGCGCTTCACCCGGGATGGGTGGATGCGCACCGGGGACCTGATGCGGCGCGATGATCAGGGCTATTGCTACTTCTGCGGCCGCGTCGACGACATGATCAGCGTGGGCGGCGAGAACGTGTACCCCAAGGAAGTGGAGACGATCGTGCTGACCCACCCCGCCGTCGCCAACGTCGGCGTCGTGCCGGTCCCGCACACGGTGAAGGGGGAAGCCCCCGTGGCGTTTGTCGTGCTGCGACCGGGCGCCAGCGTGACGGAAGAGGAGCTCAAGGCCTACTTTCTCGGGCGGGGCCCGGCCTACGCGCATCCACGCCGGATCTTCTTCGAAGAGCAGTTGCCCATGTCGATCACGAACAAGCTGGATCGGGGCGCGCTCAAAGAGCGCGCGCGCGAGCTCCTGCCAGGCGGCGTGGCATCCGGCGGGCGTGAGCCTTAGGCCGCCGAGCGGCTGCGCGGGCCCGCGGCGTCCCGAGGATGCGAGGGGAGGGAAGGCGTGTCGGTTTCCCTGGAGGCGCTACCCGAGTTTCTCCGGCGGTCGCCGTATCACCGGCTCCTCGGCCTGGAGATGGTCAGGGCCGGGACCGACGAGGTCGCCGTGCGGATGCCGTTCCGCGAGGACCTCCTCGCGGGCGACGCCGCCGCCGGGCAATATGTCCACGGCGGGGCGATCGCGTCCTTGATCGACTGCGCGGGCGACTTCGCCGTGATCGCCGCCGTCGGCTACGACGTGCCGACGATCGATCTGCGGGTGGACTATCTGCGTCCGGCAACCGGCGAGCTCACGGCGACGGCGCGGGTGCGCAAGGCCGGCCGCTCGGTCGCGGTGGCGGATGTTGATGTGACGGACGGTGCGGGGCGGCTGGTCGCGATCGGGCGCGGGGTCTTCAAGACGTGACCGTGGTGAACGGGGAGGGAAGAGCGATGCGGTGGTGGGTGATCGCGTTCGTGATCGGGTCCCTGGTCGGGGCGCCGGCGGCGCCGCCGGCGGAGAGTCAGAAGCCGGCGCAGGCCGTCGTGGCCATCTGGGGCCTGCCGGTGCGCGTGCTGGGAAGCGGCGAGGCGGTGACCAGCTACGTCAGCCTGCTCATCAACGACGGGCTGGTCGCGGTGGACGCGCGGGGGAACGTGCAGGGGCGGCTCGCGGAGCGCTATCCGGTTTCGCCGGACGGCAAGACGTACCTGGTCACGCTGCGCGCGGCAAAGTTTCAGGACGGGACGGCGGTGACGGCGGCCGACGTCAAGGCCTCGTACGGGTTGTACCTGCACCCCAAGTACCCGACGACGCCGCCGGCACTGCTCGAAATCGCGGGTGCCAAAGACTACAAGGCGGGGAAGGCGCCGTCCGTGACGGGGATCACGGTCGTCAACCCCCGCACCGTGCGCTTCATCCTCGACCGGCCGTACCCGTTCTTCTACGAGCAGATCGCGACCGAGCCGATCCTCCCGCAGCACGCGCTCGCCGCGATCGATGTCGCCCGCCTGCAGGAAGCCGCGTTCGCGCGCCAGCCGATCGGCGCGGGGCCGTACCGCCTGAGCGACTGGCGGGAAAAGGAGAGCATCACGTTCGACGCGTTCGGCGGCTACTGGGGCGGCGCGCCGGTGCTCGGCCGGGTGGTGCTCAAGCTCATCCCCGAGGACGCCACCGTCATGGCGGAGCTGCGGGCGGGGAACATCGACGCGGGGCGAATCATCCCCGAGGCGTACGACGCCTTCCTCCACGACCCGCGCGTGACCGTGCTGCGTGTGCCGGGCGACACTTACTACTGGTTCGCGCCGAACCTCAAGCTGCCGATCTTCCAGGACGTCCGCGTCCGCCGGGCCATGGCGTACGCGATCAACCGCGACGAGATGCTCAAGGCGTTGTACCGCGGGCTGGGCACGGCCGCGCAGAGTCCCGTGCATCCGAGCCTGTGGCAGTACGACAAGAACGTCGCAGGATACACGTACAATCCGGCCAAGGCGAAGCAGCTCCTGGCGGAGGCCGGGTGGACCCCGGGTCCGGACGGCGTGCTGCGGAAGGGCGGCCAGCCGTTCCGCGTCACGTACGGGTTCTTGGCGGGCAAGGACTATCAGAATCAGGCCCTGCTCATCCAGCAGTATCTGCGCGCCGTGGGGATCGACATCAAGCTGCAGGCGATCGAGCGCGGCGACTTCTTCAGCCGGTATCTCGTGCAGGGCGGCCCGATCGAGCTCGCCGGGGTGGCCTGGTT
>JAJPIA010000070.1 GCA_021324975.1 Bacillota bacterium | reverse complement strand
GCGATCCGGCGCGTCCGCGAGGGACGTTTCCGACATCGTCACGACTCGGTCGCGTCGTTACCCCGCGCCCCGGCGATCCGGCGCGTCCGCGAGGAACGTTTCCGACATCGTCACGACTCGGTCGCGTCGTTACCCCGCGCCCCGGCGATCCGGCGCGTCCGCGAGGGATGTTTCCGACGTCGTCACGACTCGATCGGGCGGTGAAGGCGCGACGAGACGCGGCGCCGCCCCGGGACGCTCTCGCCCGGGCCGATGCCCCGCGGCCGCTGAGCGCCACCGATGCGCCGGTCGTCCCGCTTGCCCGGGCCCGCGCCACGACGCTTCGCCGGCTGCTTCTTGCGCTCGGATTGGTCCTCGGATTCATCGACGCCGTCGCATCGCGCAACGCGATGAATCCGGACGGCATTTCCTACCTCGACATGGGCGACGCCTTCTGGCGCGGCGATTGGCACGCCGCCCTGAACGGCTTGTGGAGCCCGCTCTATGGCGTGCTACTCGGCGGCGTCCTGCGTGTGGTGCGGCCGGGTCTCTTCTGGGAGTTCCCCGTGGTGCACGCGGTCAACTTCGCGATCTATGCGGCAGCGCTGTTCTGTTTTGACGCGTTTCTGCGCAGGCTCGTGGCGCGGAGCGAGCGCGAGGCGCGGCACCCCGGGGCCGACGGTCTCGCGCCCCTGCCGCGGTGGGCCTGGTTTGCGATTGGCTATCCCGTTTTCATCTCCGCATCACTCGTGGCCACCGGCGTCGCCGTCGTCGCGCCCGACCTGCTGGCGGCCGCGCTCGTCTACAGTGCGGGGGCCTTGTTGGTCCGGCCGGACGGTCCGAAGCCCGACACATGGCGGCTGCCCGCGCTCGGGGTCGTGCTGGCCGTCGGCTACTTGAGCCGGGCGCTCATCCTACCGCTCGCCGTCGTGCTCCTCGCGGCCCTGTGGGCGGCCTCGCGCGAGCCCGGCACGAGGCGCGCCGCCTTGCTCGGCATCGCGGTATTCGTCGCGGTCACCGCGCCGTTCGTCGTCGCCCTGTCCGTGCAGGAGGGGCACCTGACGGCGGGAGACACGGCCGTCCTCAATTACGCCTACCACGTCGACGGCGTGCCCTACGTTCACTGGCGCGGCGGACCGCCGGGCTGCGGCGTGCCGGAGCACCCTGTCCACCGCATCGCCGGCGCGCCCGCGGTGTATGAGTTTGCGGCGCCCTTTCGCACCACATACCCGCTCTGGTACGCACCCGCGTACTGGTATGATGGGATCGAACCGTGCTTCGTGCCGGGCCGACTGGCCACGGCGATCGCCATCAACCTCACGAGGCTCGCGCATATCGTGCTGGTCAACAACGGGGCCGCGACGCTCGTGATGCTCACCTTGTCCTGGTGGACGGTGGTCAGCGGATCCGCGCAGAGGTTCATCCAAAGCCTGGCCCGCGTGTGGGGCATCCTGCTCCTAGCGTGCCTCGGGCTCGCGGGGCTGATCTGTGTCTATATCGAGCCCCGGTTTGTCGCCCTGTTCATGGTCTTGCTCTGGGTGGGCGTACTCTCCACGGTGCGACTTCCCCCGGGCGGGCGAACGGCGGCGGGTGTGCGCGCGGTCGCAGGCGCGTTCGTGACGGTCGCGCTGATCATGCTCCTGAGTCGCGGCATCGAATCCCTCCGCAGTATCGACGCGCCGGCGCAGGCAGGGCCGGCGCAGGTCGCCGCCGGCCTCCGCGCCATGGGGGTGCAGACGGGCGACGCGGTGGCGGTGATCGGCACCGCGTTCCCGGAGTACTGGGCGAGGCTGGCTGGAGTACGCGTGGTCGCCGAAGTGCCCGACGAGGCGGTGCGGGCATTTTGGACCGCGTCCCCGGGCGCGCAGCGGCGAACACTGCGCGCGCTCGTGTCGGCCGGCGTCAGAGCCGTCGTCACCGAGGACGTCCCGCCGGGCCGCGTTCCCGCGGGGTGGCGCCGCGTCGGTGCGACGCCGTACTATGTCCGCCTCTCACGACGCGATTGATACGCTCGCGCCCGGCGGCCGCCTCCATGGGCACCATCGCGAGACCGTCGTCAGATCTTTAACATTCCTTTACAGGGCCCGCGTACAGTGGCCCGGGGAATACGGCGGTGCGCCGCGCCGGCGGACGCGTCCGGCCGGCGGCGCGGCGGGCGCTATGTGCACGCGGTCGCTGGGCGCGAGGGCGCGCTACGTCAGGCTGAGGGGACGCACCGTGGACCAGTCGGTCGCTGTTGAGCGGGAGGGGGGCATCCCGGCGGCGGGCATGCGGCTCGTGCCGTGGGCCATCGCCCTGTTCTTCGCCATGACCGTCGCGGGCCTGTACTACGTGAAGTGGGGCCCATATTTTCACAAGGCGTTCACGGCCATCGCACGGCACAGTATCGGGCCCTCGATCATCAGCGGCACGGGAGCCGCGCCCCCGGCGGTCGGATGGCGCGCGGCGTGGTCGTTCACGGTCGCGTACTTCGGCGCAATCTGGCAGGCCATGGTGCTCGGCCTGCTGGTGGGCTCCGCCGTGCAAGTCCTGCTGCCGCGCGAGTGGCCGGCGCGGGCGTTCGGCAAGGCGGGGTGGCTGAGCACGGCCCTCGCCGGCGGCGTCTCCGTGCCGTCGATGATGTGCACCTGCTGCGCCGCGCCTGTCGCGATCGGGCTCCGGACCAGCCGCGCCTCCACGGGAGCCACCGTCGCGTACTGGCTCGGCAATCCCACCCTCAATCCCGCCACCATGATTTTCCTGGGATTCGTCCTCGGGTGGCATTGGGTCGCGCTTCGTGTCGTCGCCGGCGTTGTGCTCGTTTTCACCGCCGCGTATCTTACCGAGCGGGTCACCACCGTGGCAACGGCGCCGGCAGCGGTGCCGGTCGCACCGTCGGCGCGTCAAGCCTACGATGCCCGCTCGCTCGTGCGCCGCTGGGGGCGGGCCCTGTGGCAGCTCTCCTCGGGGCTTGTCCCGGAATACGCCGTCATTGTCCTCGCGCTTGGGGCGATGCGCGCGTGGATGTTCCCCGCGGTGACCCCCGCGATCGGGCACAGCGCCCTCGTGCTGCCGCTGCTTGCCGTCGCGGGCACGGTGTTTGTCATCCCGACGGCCGGCGAGGTTCCCATCGTTCAGACGCTGATGTCTTTTGGGCTGGGCGCCGGCGGCGCGGCGGTCCTGTTGACCACCCTTGCCCCGGTGAGCCTGCCGTCGCTCGTGATGATGGGGCGGGTGCTGCCGGTCCGGGTCTTAGCCCTGACCGCGGCGTTGGTGGCGTGTCTCGGGCTGGCCGCGGCAGGCGCCGCCCAGCTCCTCCGGTTCTGAGGCCCGGCATCGATGCGAACGACACCGTTCGCTGACGCGGTCGGGTTCCTGGCGCAGCCGCGCTGGACCACGGGCGTGTTCTGGATTCTGGCCGCCGTGAGCATCGCCGCGGCGTGGGTGAATTGGCACCGCGCCTCCGATCAACGCTCCGGCACGCGATTTTGGACGTGGGTGGCGCGCTTCGCCGTCGGCACGATGTGGTGGACGCAGACGCTGTGGAAGCTGCCGCCGACGTACACCGACCGTCCGGATGGGTCCGGCGGGCTCCGCTTTTGGGTCGGCCAGGTGGCGCAGTATGCGGCATTCGGCGCCCACCGTGATTTCATCAAAGACGTGGTCCAACCGCATTTCTACCTGTTTGCTCCGCAGGTCTACCTCGGAGAGGTGTTGATCGCGGTCTTGCTGATCGTCGGGCTGTTCAGCCGGCTCGGCGCGGTGCTCGGGCTCTTGCAGGCGATCAACCTCTGGCTGGGCCTGTATCGAGATCCCTACGAGTGGCCGTGGACGTACGTGTTCCTGATCGTCATCCAGCTGCTGTTCGTTCTCTCCGCGCCGGGTCGCAGCCTCGGGATCGACGCGATCTTGCTGCGGCGTGCGGACCGGACGCAGGCCACGGCGTGGGGGCGCCTGCTGAGGTTCTTATCGTGACCGCGGAGCGTCGCACGGTAGGGCGCGCGGCGCCCGCGGCGTCGCGCACCCGGGACGACGGGGGCGCCGCGAACCGCTATGCCGCCTATCTCGAGACGCCCCCCGGGCGGCTACGCTGTGAGTTGGCCTTCAAGAACCTGGAGGCGTACCTTCCGCAGACCGGTCCCGGTGGAGCAGCGGTTCGCGCGCTCGACGTCGGCGGCGGCCCGGGGGAACTCGCGATCCGCCTGGCGCGCCACGGATGCCACGTCACCCTGTTGGACCGGTCGGCGCAGATGCTCGACGTCGCGGAGCGGGCCGTTCGCGAGGCGGGAGTCAGTAACCGCGTCGTCCTGACGCGCGGCGACGCCGCCGCGGCGCCGGCTCTGTTTGGACAGGGCGTGTTTGACCTGGTGACCTGTCACCATGTGCTGGAGTACACGGAGGCGCCCGCGGATATCCTGCGGGCCGCCGCGCACGTACTGCGGCCGGCTTCCACGTCGCTCGCCTCCGTGATGACGCGAAATTGGGCGGGCGCCGTCGTTGGCGCGGCGCTCCAGGCGGGTGATCTCGAGGGCGCGGAGCGCGCTCTCGCAACCGGTGAGGCCGA
Organism: Bacillota bacterium; assembly: GCA_021324975.1. Lineage (GTDB taxonomy): Bacteria > Sysuimicrobiota > Sysuimicrobiia > Sysuimicrobiales > Segetimicrobiaceae > JAJPIA01. The sequence continues at coordinate 40,847 of JAJPIA010000070.1, read as the reverse complement.
CGAGCCGATGTTCGGCGGCCGGGTGCGATTGTTTACGCCCGCCGCGCTCAGGGCGATGCTCCTGGAGGCGTCGCTCCTTCCCGTGGCCGAGCGGGGCGTGCGCATCCTGTTCGACTATCTCGGTGCATCCACGGTGCGCGACGCGGGGGACGCCCGCGTCCTGGCATTCGAACAGGCGTTGGGCACACACGGCGAGTTTGCGGCGCTCGCGCGCTATACACAACTGCTGGCGAGGTCCGGCACCCGGGCCCGCAGGAACGGAGGCATGTGATGCCCGACGCCCTCGGCACGGTGCCGGTATCGGAGGCGGACACGGCCGCGCCGCCCGGGATCGCGCTGGGACTCGGCCTGACGAACGAGTGCAACTTGGCGTGCGCGTTCTGCTACCGGGATCCGGCGCGCGTGGATCGGCTCACGCTGGATCAGGTCAAGGCCGTCATGGAGCGGCTCCCCGTACGGTCCGTCAACTTGGGCACGGGCGAGAACGGGTTGCACCCCGACTTCAAGGCCATCCTCACGTACCTGCGCGCGCAACCCGTCAAGCTGACGATCACCTCGAACGGCTACAGCGTGGCGGTCCTCTCGGACGACGAACTGCGAGCGTTTCACGATGTCGAGTTCTCGCTCGACTATCCGACGGAGGGGGAACAGGACGCCCAGCGGGGCGCCGGCAACTGGGCGCTGATCCACGAGCAGGCGGCGCGCTGTGTCCGCGCCGGCGTGCCCGTGACCATCATCGCGGTGATGATGAAGTCCAACTATCTGCGCCTCGCGGAGGTGGCGCGCGTCGCACGCAAGTTCCATGCGCCGCTGCGGGTGAATGTGTATCAGGCCGTGCGCTCCGACGCCTACGCGCTGACGTACGAGGAGTACTGGGACGGATTCCGGGCGTTGTTCGCGGAGACGGACGTCATCGCGACCGGCGAGCCATTGGTGCGGGCCATGGCCGGGCTCCCCGCGCCGGTGGGCGGATGCGGGGTGAGCACGGTGCGGGTCACCCCGCGCGGCACCACGCAGCCGTGCGTCTACTGGCCGGGTCCCGGCGAGCCGCTCCGCGAGGGCCTGCGCCTGGGGCGCGACATCGTGAACACCGAGCCGTTCGCGCAGGCGCGCACGCTCCCCGACGCCTGCCAAGCGTGCGACTACCGCGCGGCCTGCCACGGCGGGTGCGCCGGGCGCCGCCGGCTGCAGGGTGCGCTGCATGCCCCGGACATGTACTGCCCGATCGTGCGCGGCGACCGGATCCGGCTCGCGGTGCGTTCCGCCGGCGAGCGTGACCTGCCGAAACTGAGCAGCTCGTGCACGACGGTCGTGATGGCCCGCGAGGGCGGCGCGCGGTAGGCGCCGTTCCACGCTGACGCAGCGGGACGGCGGGAGAGGAGGGTCGAGATGCCGGTCCGGCGATGGCACGTGGTGGTGATAGTGGCGGCGCTGGGCGCCCTGCTCACCGGCTCGGCGATCGAGGCCGTGCGGGCCGCCGCTCCGGGGGCGTCGCCTCGGACGGTGACCGTGGCCGCGTTCCCCGTGTCGGTGACGGCCGGCGACTACGATCTCTATGACTTCGTGGTGGACTTCCCGCCCGGAAGCGCGACGCCGCGGCACGTGCACGGCGGCCCGGTCGTGGTGACGGTCGTGGCCGGCCAGCTCGTGCTGCAACGGGGCGGCAGCGAGCGCGTCGTCAAGACGGGCGAGAGCTTCCTCGAGGTGCCGGGGGACGTGCACGCGCTTGTCAATCGGGGCGCCGTCCCGGCCCGCATCTCGGCGGCGGAGTTGATTCCCAAGGGCGCCGAGGAGACGACCGTGGTCAAATGAGCGGCGTGCATCGTCGCCCTGGGGATCATCCCGGCTCACCGCGGCCTGGCCGGTGCGCGCTCGGGATCATGACCAAAGCCCCGCTCGCGGGCCGCGTCAAGACCCGCCTGACGCCACCGCTGTCGGCGGCCGAGGCCGCCGCGCTCCACGCATGCTTTCTTCGCGACACCGCGGCCGCCATCGCGGCGGCGTGCGCCGCCGGAACATGCGAGGGGGCGGTCGCATACACACCGGCCGGGAGCGAGTCGGTATTCGACGCGCTCGTGCCTCCGGAGTTCCACCGGGTCCTCCAACGCGGCGGCACGCTCGGCGACCGGTTGTATGCCGCCGCGGTGGACCTGCGGGACGCCGGGTACGCCGCCGTATGCCTGGTCGACTCCGACAGCCCGACCGTCCCCCCGGCGATGTTCACGGAGGCGGCGAGGCTGCTGGCGCGCGATCCCGACTGCGTGGTCATCGGTCCTGCGGATGACGGGGGCTACTACCTCATCGGCATGACGGCGCCGGACCCGAGGCTGTTTGCCGACATCACGTGGGGGACGGAGGCGGTCGTCGCGCAGACGCTCGCACGGGCCGCCGAGGCCGGCGTGCGGGTCGAGATCCTGCCGTCGTGGTATGACGTGGACGATGTGTCGAGCCTGCGCCGCCTGTGCCGGGAGTGCTTCGACGGGCACGGCGGGCAGGGACACCCGGCCGTCCACACCCGCCGGTACCTCGCGCGGCTTCTCGCGCACGCACGGGAACGCATCTGGGCGGCGCCGTCCGCGACCGAACAGCGTGGAGATCGCGCCGGCGTCCCGCGGTAACGGGCTCCGACCTGCCGCCGGGACCGCCATGCTCGCGGGCCTCGGCGCGCTCACGGTGGCGTCCTACGTCTACGGCGAGCGCGCGCACATCCCGGATATCTTCGCCGTGCGGACCCTCGCGCTCGTGCAGACGGTGTTGTTCGGGGGCGCGGCGTGGATGGTCCTCACCGGGCGCGTCACGAAAGGCGCCCTCACCGTGATCCTCGCCGTCGCGCTCCTGTGCCGGATCCCGCTGGTCCTGAGCCCGCCGAAGTTCTCCGCGGACGTCTACCGGTATATCTGGGACGGGCGCGTGCAGGGAGCCGGCATCAATCCATACCGGTACGTGCCCGCGGACCCGGCGCTGGTCGGGCTGCGCGACGCGGCGATCTACCCGCACGTCAGCCGGCGGGACTACGCGCACACGATCTACCCGCCGGTAGCTCAGGCGATCTTCCTCGCGGTGACGCGGGTGCGCCAGACCGTGACGGCGATGAAGGCGGCGGTGGTCGCCTTCGAAGGCGCGACCGTGTGGCTGCTGTGCCTGGCCCTCGGCCTCGCCGGCCTGCCGCGGGAGCGCGTCTTGCTGTACGCGTGGCATCCCCTGGTCCTGTGGCAGTACGCCGGGGACGGCCACATCGATGCCGCGGCGATTACGTTCATCCTCGTGGCGGTAGTGGCACACTTTCGCCGTTGGGAGAGTCTCACCGGCATCGCGCTCGGTTGCGCTACGCTCGTGAAGGTGTATCCGGCGCTGCTCGTGTTCGCGTTTTACCGGCGCGGCGCGTGGAAGATGCCGGTGGCGCTGGCGGTGACCGTCGCGGCCGGGTATCTGCCGTATCTGGGCGCCGGGACCGGGGTGATCGGCTTTCTGCCGGGCTACGCCGTGGAGGAAGGCATCGTCACCGGCGACCGGTTCTTTGCCCTCACGCTGGCCCGGCTGGCAGGCGTGGCCGCGCCCGTCGCGGCGTATGCCGGCGGGGCGCTGCTCGTGCTGTTCCTGCTCGCCTATCGTGTCTGGCGCACCGAGCACCGGACGGCGATCGGCGATGTGGGCTACGGCGCCGCGTTCGCCGCCGCGTTTCTCGTGCTCCTGTCGACGCACTACCTCTGGTACTTCGGGTGGCTCGTGGCGCTCCTCTGTTTCACGCCGCGGATCGCGCTCCTCTACATGACCGGCGCGGCCCTCTACCTCTTCTCCGCGTTGTGGTACCGGCCGTGGTTTGGTATCAACGACGAGATGCTGGCGTTCGATGTCGCGCTCTATGGCCCGACGGCGGGCTTGGCGCTCGCGGAGCGCGTCGGGGCGGACATCCGCGGGCGCCTGCGGCGCGGCGCGCTGCCGATCGCACGCCACCGGCGCTCGGGATCGCCGGTGCTTCGAAGGGAGACCTGAATGCGGGAACGGATCGGGCGGCGCGCGCTCGTCACGGGCGGCGCCGGGTTGATCGGGTCGCATATCGTCGACCGGCTGCTGCGTGATGGGTGGCGCGTCCGCGTCCTCGACAATCTCGAGCCGCAGACGCACCGATGCGGCCGGCCCGCGTGGGTGCCGGATGCCGCCGAGTTCGTCGAGGGAGACATCCGGGACCGTGCGCTCGTGCTCGCGGCGCTCCGCGACATCGACGCGGTGTTCCACGAAGCGGCGTACGGCGGGTTCATGCCGGAGATCGCGAAGTACGCCGACGTCAACATCGTCGGCACCGCGCAGATCTTGGAGCTGATCCGCGACGAACGGCTGCCGGTCCGCAAGGTGATCGTGGCGTCCTCCCAGGTGGTGTACGCCGAGGGCGCGGTCGCCTGCCCGGCGCACGGAACCGCTTATCCCGCGGTGCGGCCGGTGGCGCAACTGCGGGCGGGCGACTTCACGGTCCACTGTCCGCGTTGCGACGGGCCGACGGCTTCGGTGCCGACGGGGGAGGACGCGCCGTTCTGCGGTGCGACCCCGTATGCGATCAGCAAGGTGGCGCAGGAACGCCTGGTCTTGTCCTGGGCCGAGCAGACCGGCATCCCGGCCGTCGCCCTGCGGTATTCGTGCACCTACGGGCCCCGACAGTCCCTGTTCAACCCGTACACCGGCGTCATCGCGATCTTCTGCACCCGCCTGCTCAACGGCCGCCCCGCGGTGATCTACGAGGACGGTGCGCAGACGCGCGACTTCTGCTTCGTGGAGGATATCGCCGAGGCCAACCTGCTCGCCGCCACGACGTCGGCGTGGGACGGGATGCCGGTCAACGTCGGCAGCGGGACGGCCACGTCCATCCGCGATCTGTACGAAATGCTCGCCGGCGCGCTCGGTTGCCGGCTCCCGCCGGTCCTGCGCGGCGAGTTTCGCCCGGGCGAGATCCGGCACCTCACCGCGGATATCTCGCGGGCCCGCACCGCGGGCTTTACCCCGCGCACCGGGCTTCCCGCAGGCCTCGAGCGGTATCTGGCGTGGGTCCGGCGGCAGGCCGACGTGCGCGACTACTTCGCCGCGGCCGAAGCGATCCTCGGCACCAAGGGGATTGTACGCCGCGTGGCGCGGCCGGAGGCCGGTCGTGCGGATCCGGTCTCGACGCACGACCCATGACGGATCCGCGCACGGCGCGTCGCGACGCGTGGGTCTCCGTGGTTATTCCGGCGCTCAATGAGGCCGACACCATCGCGCGGGTTGTCGGTGCGGTGCCGCGGGCGATCGCCGATGAGGTGATCGTGGTGGACAACGGGAGCGACGATGCCACCGCCGAGCAGGCGCGGGCGGTGGGGGCGCGGGTGGTGCGCGAGCCGCAGCGCGGCTACGGCCGGGCCTGCGCTGCGGGCGCGCGCGCCGTCGACTCGCGGTGCGCCGTCCTCGTGTTTCTCGACGGCGACGGCAGCGACCGTCCGGACCTCATGGACCGGCTGGTCGCACCGATTCTCGCGGGGGACCAAGATTTCGTCATCGGCTCGCGGGTACGCGGCCGCCGGGAAGCCGGTAGCATGGGCGCGTCGCAGGTGCTTGCGGCGCACGTCGCGGGCACCCTCATGCGCCTGCGGTACGGCGTGCGCTACAGCGACATGTGTCCGTTTCGCGCCATTCGCCGCGACGCGTTCGAGCGGCTCGGGATGCGGGAGCCGACGTACGGCTGGAATCTCGAGATGCAGATGCGCGCGGCGGAGTTGGAGCTGCGCATCCTGGAGGTGCCGGTGGACCACCGCCGCCGCGCGGGTGGGACCTCCAAGGTGTCGGGCACACTGCGCGGCACGCTCGCGGCGACCGTGCGCATCACGGCGACGTTTGCGCGCGTGGCGTTCGGCCGTCCGCGGCGCCGGCCCGCCGCCGCGGGATAAGCCGCGCCCGCGTGGGGAGTGGGCAGGTCTACGTCATGGGCTCCGCGTGGCGGAAGGATAAGCCGCGCCCGCGTGGGGGAGTGGGGAGCCGCGGGGTTGATTTTACCGCAACCGCGGCGCATCATTAGGGGAAGATTTCGCCTTACCCGGGAGGGGCGCCATGGTGATGGATCGCGGTACGGAGTCGCTGTGGTGCCAGATGGTCCGGCTGGAGCATGTCAACCTCGTGCGCGTGCAGGGCGAAATCGACGTGAGCAATATCTACATCCCGCAGGACGTTCTCACCCAGGCGCTCCGCGATCGCCTGCCGCTCGTGATCGACCTATCGCGCGTGACGTACCTGGACAGCACCGCGCTGAACGTGCTCATGGGGATCCGGGACCGGTGCCGCATCATGGATGTCGATCTGGCGTTGGTCTTTACGTCCCAGGCGATGCGTGAGGTCTTCTCCGCACTGTCGCTGCACGAGGTATTCGATATCTTCCCTAATGTCGACGACGCCGTGCGATTGATGACCGCGCGGCGCACGTGCAACGCAGCCGCCCCGCAGGCGCGCGTGCTCGGCCAGGCCGCGGAGACCGAGACCGGCAACTACGCGCGCCCCCTCGCCTAGGGCACCGGCGCGCCTGCGGGCGCCCCGCTAGTTTTTCGCAGCCCGAACGGGTGAGCGGAGCCAGCGGTCCGCCCACCGCTTCATCTCCGTCACGACCCGATTCAGATCCCGGCCCCGTTCCGTCAGCACATATTCGATCCTGACCGGCGTCTCGGGATAGACCTGACGCCGTACGATGCCTTCCGCTTCCATCTCTTTCAGGCGCTCCGACAGCACCCGGTCGTGGAGGCCGGGGATGGCATCCAGGAGCCCCGAGAATCGTTGCGGCCCGTCCAGCAGCGCCCAAATGATGGCGCCCGTCCAGCGCTTGCCGATCAACTCGATGGCGCGGTGAAACTTTGGGCAGATGTGCGTCCCGTCGTCCATCGCAGTTCTCCCCGGAATATTTTTCTTTGCCTGCCTGTTACATACTAACAGAAAAGAAGTGGCTTGACAATAAGAAGCTATCGTGTTATCGTTCGCTTGTGAGTAGTAAGCGGCTTGTGATTGAAAAGAGCTAGATGGACGGCCTGGTAGGACTGAGAAAGGAGGGGACCTTCGATGCGTCGAGTTCTGGCAATGGTCGTGCTCGGGGCAGCGGTGGCGCTGGCGCCGGCCGCGGCGATGGCGGACGAGGACTCGCACTCGGTTCCGCTTGCGGGCGCGACGTCGAGCGCGACCGTCGAGATCGGGTCGGGCAGCGGCGCGGGCGCGCAGCAGCTCGGACCGCTCGACGGGGTGCCGGCGGATCAGCAGACGCCGGTGTATCTGCAGAACAACCAGTAACGGGTCGTGCGGTGTCGCGAGACCGGCGTGCCGGCCTCGCGACGCCACGCGGGGCCACACTGGCAACGAAATCCAGCAACCGAGCCTAGAGGAGGCAACGATCATGCGTCGAGTTCTGGCATTGCTCACCCTTGGTACGGCGATGGCCCTGGCCCCGGCCGCGGCCCTCGCGGACGAGAACGGACAAGGATACGCGGCCGGCGCGGTGTCGACGCCGGACGTGGCGACGACCGTAATCACCACGAGCAACACCGACCAAGTGCCGCAGCTGAATACGGGCGACAACGCCCCAGTCTACCTGCAGCAGAACCAGTAGCCGATTCGTCGCCGCGCTGCAGCCGGACCGGGATCCCCCGGTCCGGCTGCTCGGTTTTTGGGGCGACGCGCCTTCGGGTGGAGAAAGGGGACCATGCACCACACGATGATCGCGCTCACCATCTTGACGATCGGCGCCGCGCTGGCGTTGCCGCCGGCTCCGACGGCGGGGTCGTGCGAGTTCGGCCCGTCGCCCGTTCCGCTGCCTGGGACACCCGGCGCGCTGGCGCCGGAGACCGGCGGGTCCGTTCCCTGCTCCGGTACATCATGCGGGTGTTTGGTGCCGGAGATGTCCGGTGCCGGATCGATCCAGGACGTCGTCCGTCCGGCGCCAACCGCCCGCGCCGCGCAGGGCGGGAGCGGCGATGGCGCCTAGTCCGGGCGGCGAACGTCCCCGCGTGGTTCGTGCCAGTCGTCGAGCCGGGTCACGTACTCGCGGAGCGCGTCGCCGCGGAGCCGCGGACCGCGGACGCAGCGTACGCCGTACCGCCCGCCGAGGTCCTCCGGGACCAGGTCGGGTGCACCGCCGATCAAAAGAAGCGGTTCCCCCGGATACGCAAACGCCGCGCGCCATCCGTGCTCATGTTCGCAGACGCGCCCCCATAACTTGACGGGGCCGACGGCCAGCGCTCCGTCCGGGTCGCCGGCGTGGGTCTGCAGGTAGCCCAGCAGCTCCGCGGCGATCCAATCGGGGGTCCGCACCGCGTAGATGCCGCATGTGCAGGCCGGATGCGGCGCCTGATGATCATCGTAGATGCCGCAGGCGGCCCGATGAGCCCGCAACGGCTGCCAGTACGCGAGCCTCGGGTCACCCACGTCGGACAACGAAAACAAGGCGTCGCCGACGACGCGCCAGATCCGGAAGCCGCGAATTGCGGTGATGCGGTCCGGTACAGCCGCGGTGGTGTCGCCGTCCGGTCGCTGGCGCGCAGCGCCGGATGCGTTGGCACCCCACGCGATGGCCTGGGTGCCGAGGACGAGGAACCCGAACGTGCCGAGAGCGAGGACGATGGCGATGGTCTCGTCCACGCCCGCAGGCACGCGCGGGATGACGGCGTTTGCGGCGCTGCCGAGCGCCCCGGCGAGCGCCACTGCGGCGACGAGCCACAGCACGGTCATGACCGCGGCGGGAACCCGGGAGGCCTGAAGCCGCGCCGTGATCCAGCGGATGGCCGGGCGGAACGGGTTGGCCTGCGGCCGTCGCTGGTAGCGGGCGAGGAGGTGTGCGAGGAGCAGCGCCCCCGCGGCGAATTCCACAAGTGCCAAAAAAGCCCAGGTCATGCGGCCGTCACTCCGCACGTCGCCGACGCCCGCGTGCCGGACGGGGTGCCCGCAGGACGCGCGTCAAGCGCCGCGCGGCCTACCCGCCGGTGCCTGATTCGGGGCCGGAGCCTCGGTCGGTGAAGACGGCTCTCGCGGAATCCGCGACGGCTCAGACGGTGCCGGATTGCGCCGCGTGGGCACCGGCGACTCCACGGGCTCGACGACGACCGTGCGCTTGTACCTGCCGATCCGCATAGCACCACCCGTACTCGGTTCGCTCATTATCCATGTTACCCACGTTGACGCGTGCCGCCGCGACTATGGTGGTCGGACGCGCGCGGCGGGTCTGCGGGCAGACCACGCCGCCACGCGCCGCGGGACGATTGCGAGCACGAGACCCTCGTCCAGCGGCATCGTTCGGTACTGGCGGTACTTGCGACGTAGGAGTCGGATCGCCGGGGCATGCCGCGGCGTGCCCGGCTCGATCAGCTCGGCGCGTCCGAGCACGAGCACGTACCACAGCTTCGACCACATTTCGTGGTAGGTGTCAACGAGCAGCGCGACCCGGGGATTCAATGTGATGTTGCGGATCCGGCGGAGACGGCGAGCGGGGAGGCGCTTCGGCTTCGCGTCGATGACGCTCACGATATACGTGCCATCGAACGCAAAGCATATCGGAACCGCGTATGGCTGCCCGCGCGGATCGGCCGTGGCCAGCCGGGCAACGCGCGCTCGGCGGAGCAGCATCCCCGCGCGCGGAGGCACCCCTGCGCGATGCGGGGGAGGCGCGGCGACGACGGCCCGCCGCCGGGCTCGCCGTTCTGGCTGGTAGCGGGCCTGACCGGGGTCCCGCGCCCCGGCCTGGCGCCCGGCCTCTTGCTCGGCCGGGCGCCGTCGCTTAGGATAGCGGTACACAGTGGCCGCTCCAATCGACGGTGGTCATCATGGAAGCCATCGGCGTCGGTGAACGATTGCGCCGAGCGCGGCAGGCGCTCGGATGGTCTCTGCAAGCGGTCGCCGCGAATACGCGGATACCGGAGCGCCACCTCGAAGCCCTGGAGAGCGACCGGTTTGGCGACCTTCCCGGGCCGGTGTACGCTAAAGGCTTCCTTCGGAATTACGCCACCTACCTCGGACTTTCCCCGGACGAGCTCATTCGGGAGCTCGTAGCGGCCCGGGCCTTCGGCGGAGAGGGCGAGCCGCCCGCGCCGGCCTACCCCGAGACGCGCGTCACAGCACCGCCCGCACGCCCGCAGGGAAGCCGGCTCGCGGTCCCGGTCGGGCTCGCGGCAGCTCTTGCCGCCGGCTATCTGGTGTACCACGGCATCGAACGCCCGCACGGAGCTGCCGGGCCCGCGCCCGCGGTGTCCACCGATGTGGGTTCGACCGTCCCCGCGGGGACCGCGTCGTTGCCGTCCCTACACCAGGCGGCTCCCGCGACGACGATGCCGCCCGGGGCGGTGACCCGGGGTATGTCCACCCCGGCCGCCCAGGCCGCGCGGCCAGCCGGAACAGCCGGGCAACCGCCTGCCTCAAATCAGGGGTCCCCGGCGAGTCAAAGCGCACAGCCCGCGATCCCGGCGCCTTCTGCGCGCCCGCCTGTCACCTTGGCTTCGCCCCCTGCGAGCGGGACGCCCGGAGCGGCTCCCATGCCCGGCTCGACATCGGGGTCGCCTGCCTCTCCGGCGCCGCCCGTGTCGTCCGGGGCCGCGGCTGCCGTCGCACCGCCGAGCGTGCACCCCGAGGCCGCTCCGTCCGTGCGTGTGGAGATCGCGGCCAGCGCGCAGGCGTGGGTTCGTGCCATCGTCGACGGGCGCGCGGTCTACGACGGAGTGCTGACGCCGGGCGAGCGGCGCGCGTGGGCCGGCCGGCGACAAATCACCCTCAGCACGACCAACGCCGGCGCCGTGGCGGTCGCCGTGGATGGGCGACCGCTGGGCCGGCTCGGCAACCCCGATCAGATCGTCGAGCGTTCTTTCGCGCCGGGCTCCGCGCCGTCTCCGTAAACGCACAGCGCGATCGCGCCGGCCGCCGCCCGCCCGCTGGGGTGCCCGCGGTGCGTGGACTGCGTCGGTACCCGCCCGAGCGGGCGGCCCACTGGAGGTGACGCGGTGCCCCAATACGATCTCGTGATCACGAACGGCACGGTGCTGGATCCGTCTCAACGTCTGCACGCGGTCGCAGACGTCGCCATCGCGGGCGGACGCATCGCGGCGGTGGGACCCGGATTGGCCCGAGAGGGGGCTGTGCGCGTCATCGACGTGCCGGGAAAGCTCGTTACCCCCGGGCTGATCGACCTCCACGCGCACGTGTACTGGGGCGGCACCTCGCTCGGCGTCGATCCCGATGAGCTGAGCGTGCGCGCCGGCGTGACGACCTTTATCGATGCCGGGAGTGCGGGCGCGGGCAACATTCGGGGATTGCGCCGGCATCTGATCGAGCGCGCACGGGTTCGCGTTCTGCCCTTCCTCAATATCAGCTACGCCGGCATCTTCGCGTTTTCGCGCCAGCTCATGGTGGGAGAATCGGTCGACCTGCGCCTGCTGCATGTGGGCGAGGCCGTCCGCGCGGCGCGCGAGCACGGTGACCTCGTGCTGGGGATCAAGGTGCGCCTCGGCCTGATTGCCGGCGAGGGCCAGGGCATCGCGCCGCTGCACCTCGCGCTCGCGGCGGCAGAGGCGCTCGGCGCGCGCATGATGGTCCACACCGACATGCCGCCGCCGACCCGGCGCGAGGTGCTTCCGCTCCTGCGCCCCGGCGACATCTTGACCCACGCGTTCCGGCCGTTCCCCAACGGGCCGACGGTGGACCCAGGCGTCACCGGCCGGGTGCTGCCGGAACTGTGGGATGCGCGTTCGCGGGGCGTCGTCATCGACATCGGCCACGGGATGGGCAGCTTTTCATTCGAGAGCGCCGAGGCGTGTCTCGCCGCCGGCTTCCTGCCCGACGTGATCAGCAGCGACGTCCACGCATTGTGCATCGACGGCCCGGCGTACGACCTGCCGACGATGATGTCGAAGCTGCTCGCGCTCGGTATGCCGCTCGACCGCGTCATCGCGGCCGCGACCGTGGGCCCGGCCCGGGCGATCGGACGGGCGGACCTCGGCACGCTCCGTGTGGGCGCGCCCGCGGACGTGACGGTGATGGACGACCGTGACGGCTCGTTTTCATTCATGGACGTCACCGGTCGGACAATGCACGCGCGCCGCCGCCTCGTACCGGTGCTGACCGTGATCGGCGGCCGGCCGCTCTCCGCGGAGGCGGGCGAGAGCGGATAGGCGCGGCCGCGCCAGATTTCGCCGGGTGCCGCCGGGGCATTACCCGTATAGGGGCATCCGAAGTACCACGGATCGGCGCGATGACGGATGCGCATCCCGGCGCAACTCGACAACCGGCTCCGGACGGATCCTTGGCGCAGGCGGGCGAGGGGCGCCGTGGCGCTCGGATTGTGCCTGCTCACGCTGAGCCTGGGGACGGTGGCGGCGGTGTCGCCGGTGGTGCCCCAGCCGCCCGCGGAGCTGTCGCCCGTCGCCGCGACAGGCTTCTTCCGCGTGGCCCGGATCGACGGACGGTGGTGGTTCGTCGACCCCAGGGGGCACCCGGCGGTGTCGGTCGGCGTGGACAACGTCACGTATGATGGGGACCCGATCCGCGGCACGGGACCGTCGCCCTACTTGGAGGCGGTGCGCCGGCTGTACACGGACCGGGCGGCGTGGGCCGACGCCGCGCTGTCGCTCCTGCGCCTCTCGGCCTTCAACACACTCGGTGCGTGGTCCGATCCGCAGTTGTGGACCCACGGGATGCCGTATACCGTCATGCTCGATTTCGGGGCGCGCGCAGGTGCGGATCCGCCGCGCGGCAAGCCGGTCGACGTGTACGCGCCCGGGTTCGAGGCCACCGCGCGGCGGACCGCGGCGGCCCTCGAGTTGCCGATCGCGAACGACCCAAACCTTCTGGGATACTTCAGCGACAACGAGCTGTGGTGGGGCACCGACTGGCGGCGGCCCGCGACGCTGCTGGCGGCATACCTGGAGCTCCCGCCCGGCGCGCCCGGGCGGACCCGCGCGGTCGCGTTTCTTCGCGCGCGCTACGGGGGCAGCATCGCGCGTCTCAACGCGGCATGGCGTGTAGCGGTTCGGGATTTTGCCGGCGTGCCGCCGTCTGCGCGGACGCGCGCCTACCGCCTCGATGCCGAGGCTTTCCTCGGGCAGGTTGCGACGCGCTACTTTACCGTGGCTGCGGCGGCGATCCGGGACGTGGACCCACACCATCTGTACCTCGGGGAGCGGTTTCAAGGCGTGCCCCCGCTTCCGGTACTCCGGGCGGCGCAGGCGGCGGACGTCGTCTCGGTCAATTTGTACGTCCGCAATCCGCGACGCGCGGTCCAACGCGTGTACGCGGCCACCCAGCGACCGGTGCTGGTGTCCGAGTTCTCGTTCCGGTCACTGGATTCGGGGTTGCCGAACACGGTCGGTGCGGGGCCGTGGGTCTTCGACCAGCGCACCCGGGGCTTGGCCTACGTGAACTACGTGACGAACCTGGTGAGCCTGCCGGAAGCCATCGGATATCACTGGTTCCGCTGGGCGGATGAGCCCGCGAAGGGCCGGGCCGACGGCGAGAACTCGAATTACGGGCTCGTGACCACTGACGACGTGCCCTACCGCGAGTTTCTGGACGCGGTGTCCGCGACGAACCAGGCGGCGGCGGCCGAGCACAGCGGGCTCAGCCTTCGCGCGCATCTCGACGAGCAGGTGATCCGCTATCGCTGGGGCATGCGCGACGCGGCCGGGCTACTGCTGGGAGGCCTGCGCTGGACCGTTACGGCGCTCAAGGCCCTACGCCTCACGCTCCAGCATTCGCCGCTCTACTGGGCCGCGCCGCGGCCGTGGACCGCGCCGTCGCGGCTGTGACCGATCGGGCCGCGCCTGGGTTCGGTGGCCGCCGCCCCGGTTGCGGGCCATGCGGCGGCCTGGCCGAACCATTCTAGCGGAGCGTCGGACCCGCCCGTTTTACGATCGACCACGCGCGGCCGTCGAATTTGACGGTGTCGCCGAGTTGCGCCCGGTTGTAGAAATCTTGCGGCACCGGGTAGAACTCGTCTTCGATCCGCAGGATCCAGGTCATGCGGTCGCCGGTGGATGCGTACTTCTGCGCCACGACCCCGTATACATAGGCGGGCGCGCACCCGATCGTGATATCCGCGGTAAAGGCCGCAAGCGCGAGCACAACTGCGACCACGGCGAGCCGTGGCGGCGTTGGGTGTCGACGTCCGGCGGCTGCCTGGGCCTCACACAGCCGTGCGCTGCGACGGCGCCAATCCATGCTCGCGCTCCAGCGCGCGCACCAATTGCCGCCCCGCGGCATCGGCGAGCGGCAGCAGCGGCGGCCGGACGTGGCGCCACCGCTCATCGCCGGACCAGGCGGCCAGCACGTGTTTCTGCGCCGGGATCGGGCCGTGTTCTTGCACGAGGAGCCGGACGGCCTTGACCGCCTCATGCCGCTGTTTCGCCTCCGCCTCCCGGCCTTGTTGGTACAGCGAGACGACCTCCGCCAGGGCTGTGGCGTTGATGTTCGCCGTGGCCGTGATGCAGCCCGCGGCACCGAGCGACAGGGCGTCCAGCAGCGGCAGCTCCGATCCGGGATACACCACGAGCCCGGGCACCTCGGTCAGCAGACGGCGCGTGTTGCTCCAATCGCCCGAGCTGTCCTTGATACCGACAACCTGCGCCGGAAACGCCGCGCGGAGCCGGCGGACGAGGTCGATGGGGAATCCGACCTGCGACACCGGCGGGATGTGGTACAGGTAGATCCGGAGGTTGGCCGACGGGATGCCCTCGATGAGACGGGCGAAGTAGGCGAACAGGCCGTCGTCCGGGACGTTCTTGAAATAGAAGGGCGGCAGCACCAGGGCGCCCGCGCACCCGCGTTCAACGGCGTGCCGGGTCAGGGTGATCGTATCCGGGAGGTTGGTCAGGCCCGTACCGGGGATCAGCCGCTGCGGGTCGACGCCGGCGTCGATCAGCCGGTCGAGGGCGGCGATCCGTTCGTGGATCCCGACCGACAGCGCTTCCCCGGTGGTGCCGAACGGCGCAAGGCCGGCGCACCCCGTGGACAGCAAATGCCGCGCGTGCGCGATGAATAGATCGTGGGCGACGCTGAGATCGTCCGCGAACGGCGTCAGGATCGGCGCGAGTACGCCGCGGATGGGTTCGGGTCGCGCGGTCATCGTTTCCCTCCTCGGGGCCGGCATCGCCTGCGTGCCGCCGTGCCGCCAGGGCAATGGTACCATGTGGCCGCGCGCCGCGGCTACCTCGGGGCGCGCGGCCGTCCATCTCGGCGGAACGAGCGGGCAGACCGCGTCGCGGGCCCGCGGCGCTCGTCTACGGCGGGGTCGTGTTGGGCAAACATCATGTATGCTGCGAGAACGTCGCAACCCCTCACGCCTCGGCCGTCAGCGTCGCACCGAGTTCGAGGAATCGCTGGAGCGCCTCCGGGCGCTCGGCATGCCGGATTGGGCGGTCCAGTGCTACGGGCGCGCCGCGCGCATCGCGGGCCAGCTGCCGCACGACGTCGTGTGCCGCGTGGCGGTGTGGACGGCAAACCAGATGCTCGGCGCAAACCCGTCCGGCGGCCAACCCGCCATCGTGCCGCCCGCCTCCGCGGATCGCGGCCGGCTCGACACCGCGTCCTCCGGGCCGCGCAAGCGGGGTCGGACCCACTAGCATAATTTGCTGCGGAGCGGCAGGCATCTGCGGCTCCACGGCGTAGTGTTTCCGTAATTCGGCGGCGATATGCTCGCCGAAGACCTTCCCGCCCGACACGGTTGCAAGCGACGAAGACAGGCAGAGGTGGCGCAGGAGCAACCGGCCTGCGCAGGCGACAGGTCTGGTGCGCCGCCGGAGACCGGTGTGCCGGGCGGCCGCCGGGCGATGGCGTGGAAGAGCGGAGGCTTCCGGGCATGCGATACCCGAGGCTGAACCGGCGCCTGCTCGCGACGCTGGCGTGCTCGAGCGTCGTCGCGCTCGCCGTCGCCGTTTCGCCGGCATTGTCGCAGAGCATCGGCGCCGCTGGGTCGGTCGTGGTTCGGCTCGGCTACCGCGCGCCGGCGAGCGTCGTGGTCCCCACAGGGGAAACGACGCTGCTCCGGCTCGTGAATCGTGCGCGGGAGGCGCATCACCTGGCGCCGCTCGTCATGAGCAAGGCGCTGCGCACGGTAGCGCGGCGCCACTCCCAGGAAATGGCGTTGGACGGGTATATCGGTCACGACTCGGCGGAAGGGCAGTCGTTCGTCGCCCGTTTGTCGGCCGCCGTGAGGGGATGGCACGCCGTCGGAGAAAACGTTGCGCTGGCGCCGACCGTGGCACAAGCGCACCAGACACTCATGCGCAGTCCGGGGCACCTACGCAACATCTTGGATCCCGTGTTTCGACGCATCGGCATCGGTATCGCCACCGCGGGCGCCGCAGGATACATGATCACCGAGGATTTCGCGGAGTAGCGCCGGGAGCCGGCGTCGCCACAGGTCTCACGGGGCCGACAGGATCCTGACACCGGCGGCGTTGAAAGCTCGGACGTGGGCGCTCCCGTCCGAATCCATCTCCAGCGTCAGCCGCGCGTGCTTTTGCGCATCGCCAAAGGCGACGATCGGGTCGCCGTCTGCGTTCTTCTCGCTCATGGCCAGCCGTACCGTGTCCGCGGGATCCAGCAGCTCCACGTACGGCGTTCCCGCGGCGGCCACCCCGAGCGTCATCCGGAGGCGTCGCTGCGCGTCATGGAAGTCGATCTGCGGCGTCCCGGCCGTCGTGACGGCAAGCGACAGGCGCGGCTGGCCGGCGTTGTCGACAAGGTCCAAGGATCGTGCCACGAGTGCCGCCGGTTGCGATTCACCCCGGACGACGGCCGTCCCGATGACGAGCGCCAGCGCGGTGCTCAGCGCGCCGCCGATGAGGACGAGCTTGAATCGCCGTTCCACGGCTGACAACCGAGCCTCCAATCGTCGGATCTGTTCGGATTCCATGACGTCCTCCTGTTCGTCGGATCGAAGCTACCGGCCGCGGAGTGCCTCAGGCGGCGCGTGCGCCGCGGCTGCCCACTAGGTGCTTTCCCTGAGCTGCGCGCGGCCTCACGGCGTCGCGGCGCGCGGCGGTTAGCTTTGTCGGGAAACGGGGGATCGTAGCAACGGCAGAAAGGGAGGTGACATCGAATCGTGCGGCAGACACGCGGTTCGCTGTTCATCGTGCTCGGGGTGCTCATTCTGCTCGGGCTGGTCGCGTATGCGCGGATCTATTTTGCCCGGCAGAGCGGGCTCGTCGATCCGCCCAAGTGGGCGGTCGGGGATGAATGGACATGGCACAACTCGGACGGCCCCGATGTCTCGTTCCGGGTCGTCGGCGTTCAGGGCGGCGCCTACGCGGTGCAGGTGCACTCGCGCGGGCGGGACACAACCATTCACGTGGGCCCGGACCTGTCGCTCCAGAACGCGGATTGGTTCCGCTTTCAATGGCCATTGACGCCGGGGCGAACGTGGACGTATGTCGTCACCGGAACGCTCAACAACCGCAGGGTCACGTGGCAGGGCACCGCACACGCGGCAGCCGTGGAGTCGGTGACGGTGCCGGCCGGGACGTTTCAAGCGGTGCGCATCGACGGGCGCCACTGCAACATGACGGACGGCGGGTGCGGAGACTTCACGATGTGGTACGCACCGCAGGTCCAATACGTGGTCAAGCTGCTCGTCGGCAACACGTCGTATTGGGTGCCGGCGGTGCGGGGGTTCAGGCAGGAGCTGGTCTCGTACCAGGTTCATTGACGGCGCGCGTTCATCGCCCCATGATTCCGGTTACCGGGCGGCGAGCATGGTAACATATTAAGGGGCGACGTGGCGCCGGAGGGTATCGTCAAGAGGATGGGGGGACGAAGCCGATCGTTCACCGCTGTTGGCCAAGGAGGTTGGGCACGATGGATGGTCGCTCACTCAAGCTTCTGAGCCTCGGCTTCGCCACGGGGATTGCCGTATCGGCCGCGGTTGCCATCGGCGCCGTCCAGGCCGTCCGCGCAACCGGCGCGACGGCCGACCGGGGCGCGCGTCCCTTGATCCTCGCGGTCCGGCCGGTTCAGGACCAGACGCGGCCGGGCACGCTCCCCAAAGACTTCGTGCCCATCCTCGTTCCGAACAACGGCAACAGCATCGGCCCTGGGCAGCCGTCGCCGGGCCTCGGCGGCAACAATCCTGGAGCGCAGCAGCCGTCACCGGGCGGGGGCGGTCAGGATTGCAACGGCAAGGTGCTGTTCTTCTACCAGGGACGTCTCTATCAATTGAGTCCTGGGCCGATGCCGCCGAACGGCGGCAATCCCGAGTTCTTTTACATGCAGCCGTATCAGGGGCCGCAGATTCCCGGGTTCCCGGGGCAAAACGGACCGGGCGGACCGACCCCAGGGCTGCCGTCCCTCCCGCCGACCTTCAAGTTCTAACGCCGTCCGGCTCGCGGCTGGTCGCAGTGGAGGCGGGTGAAGAGCCCGCCTCCAGTTATTGGACACGAGCCCAAGCGTCCTACGGGTGGTGCACCGGAGCGCTCGCGCTCGCGATCAGGGCCGCCGCGTCGTCCGTAAACTTCTCCAGCGACGCCTGCGAAGTGTACAGCATGTGCCCGCCCTCGTAGTACCGGCGGATCACGTTGCCCTCCAGCGCCGGCCCGACCTCGAGCCGATTCAGGGCGTATTCCGTGCCGTAGTACGGGACCGTGAGATCGAAGTAGCCGCGCGCGACGAGCACCTTCATCGCCGGGTTCCTCTGCATCGCGTCGCGCAGGTCTCCGGTGACGTCCAGGACATCAGACGGCCCGCGGGCGCCCCACGTCCAATCACGCTCGACCCGATCGGACAGGGCCTCGTACCGATCTGCGCGCGCGTAACCCAATTCCACGCTCGCGTACCGCTCGAAGATGGCCGCGAGCGGCGCCATCAGCCCGGTCGTGCTGGCGGCAGGTGCGGCATGGGGATCGACGGCAACCCGTCCGTCCAACGCGCTGATTTGGAGGTGCTGATCGGACAGCAATTCCCGCCGGAACGCGTTCGGGAGCAGACGAAGATGCTGCGCGCGGATTATCGCCTCGCCAATGCCGGTGTACTGCGACAGCGCCTGGGCAATCCGCTCCTGAGCCGGCGCCGGGAGCGCGTCGCCCCGGACCAGGGCGGGCAGATACTCGGCGACCGCCCATCGCTCCGCCGCGCGCACCGCCGTGGCGAGGTCCGGAAACTCCGGCCCGAGCTTCTTGTGGTACCAGGCCGTCGCGGCATACGTCGGGACGTCGAGGGCGTACGCCAGATCCATGCTCCGGCCCGGGTGGCGGTACTGGGTGTTCAGCGTTTCGAAGTCCACGACGGGAGAGATCAGGATCAGCCCGCTGACGTTGATGCCGAATTCATCGCGCAGGAGCCGCGCGAGGATGATCGCGCGTGTCCCGCCGTAACTCTCGCCCGCGAGGAAGATGGGCGACGCTTGCCGGTGCGTGGCCGCAAGATACCGTTGAACGAATTGCGCGAACGACCGGGCATCGCCGTCCGGCTGGAAGAACGTGGTGTCCGGCACACCCGCCGCCGCCCGGCTATACCCGGTCCCCACCGCGTCGACGAACACCAAGTCCGTAAACGGCAGCCAGGTGTATGGGTTGTCGCTCCAGTGGGCCGAAGGCGGGGGCGGCGCGCCGTGGTCCAGCAACGGAACCCGCTTCGGCCCGAGCGCGCCGAGGTGCAGCAGCACGGACGCGGCGCCCGGTCCGCCGTTGAACGCGAACGTGATCGGGCGCTTCGAGAGGTCCGCTACACCCTGCCTGACGTAGGCGACGAAGAACATGTCGGCTTCCGCTTTGCCGGCGCGGTCCGTCAACGGCTCCAGAGCAGCGGTCGCGGTGTACTGTACGACGGTGCCGCCGACCGTGATGGAGTGGGTGGTGACGGCCAGATGCGGCGCGGCAGGCGCGTCCGCGGGCTGCGGAGCGTTCGCCGCCGAGGCCATCTGCCCGACCCAGGGGCGCGGCGCGGAGAGCGCCAGGACCGCCGCGAGCGGGAACGCCACGAGGCAGCGGATCACGTGGCGCCGGCTTCGAGCGCTCACGGGCGACCCTCCCTGCACGTCATCGGGGGTCGGCGGCATCGGTATGTCTCAGAAACGGCGTGCGACTCCTCCATGGAGTATTTCCCTGTCGCGGCTTGGGCCGGTCGTCGATCGGGGCCGGATCGCGCGTCTCGGGCAGGCGCGCTATTCCGTCGCTCCGGACACCACGCCGCTGTCGCCGTCGCACGACGTGCCGGACTGGAGCGCCGTGTATGTGCCCGTGAGACGGTTGCCCGCCACCGTGAGCGCCAGGCTGATGCGGGCGACGCCGTCGCTGTATCCGGTCAGCGAGTACGTCGTCGTCCCGCCGCCGGCGCCGACCGAGCCGAGGATCTGCAGGTTGGGATAGCACGCGGTGCCGCTCAACGTTGCGCTCCCGATCACCGTGGGGCCGCGCTGCGAGAGCGACGCCGTGAACGATCCGCGGGTGTCCGCCTGCCGGCTCGCCCATTCTCCGGACCACGTGCGGGCCGCCGTTGGCGCGAGCGCGGGCGGCGTCGGCGGCGCGGCCGGCGGCGCATTTGGAACCGCCCCAGATCCGCCGCCGAGCTGGGATACAGCATACGCGAGCAGGTCTTCGATGTCGCCGCCGGGCACCACGCCGGACACCGAGCCCGCGACCGCCCCGCGCACCGCCGCGACGCTCACAACCATGCCGACGAGGTTGCCCTGCAGGTCGATCACGGCGGAGCCGCTCGTTCCCGGGGAACTCGGTAGCACCACCGTGTACTGCCCGGCCCGGTCAGACAAGAGGAGCCCGGACGACACGACGGGCGGCCCGCCCCCGGCCGACAGCATCGAGAGCACGGGAATCTGCTGGTTGCTTCCGAAGCTACGGTACACTCGGCATTCGCCGCAGTCGGCAAACGCGACGGGTCGCTCGGTGTACGCGACCCGCAGGACCACGACATCGGAATTTTCGGCTCCGGCGAGCTGGATCACGTCTCCGCTGCCGCCGCCCGCGTAGGTCACGTCGATCGTGACGCCCAGCTGGTCGAGCGACTCCGCCTGCGCGATGGGCGTGGTTGCGAGATCGTCGATACAGTGCTTCGCCGTGACGACGAACGCCGCGTTGCCGCCTACCCCGGCCACGAAGCCCTGGCAGAGGGCCTCTTGGTGGCGGGCCGCATTGTCGACCCGGATCTGGACGGTCATCGCCTTGAGCAGGTCCGCCGGCTCCACGCGTTGGGCCGCGGCGGGGGTTCCCGCCGCGAGACAGATCAAGGCCGCGACCAATGGCCGGCGCATCACTCCACCCCTACCGCGGCCCCGCGTGCCCCGACGGCCGCGCCCGCCGCGCGGCACGCGCCCACGGTGTCTCCAGCTTAGCATTTTGATGCAGATCAGGCTCTTCCTCGGCGGCCGAGCACATGCCGGTCCGAAGCCGGGACGGGCCGGCGTCTGCTTCGGTTGTTCGGCGAAATTGGGCTTTGTCCGGACTCAGTGATGCTGGGGAATGCCGTGGACGGACGACGCCGGCGCGTCGGTGAGCGGGTGATGACCGTCCAGCATGATGCTCACCACTTTCGCGTCGAGGAGATCCGGACCGTACGTACGCACCGCGTCCTTGATGACTTCCGACACCATGGTCGTGATGTCGCAACGGTCGGCCCGGGACACTGCCTCGAACTCGACGGTAATCCTGTACTTCTGTGCCATCATACCGGACCGCCTCCGCCCTCGCTGGAGCCGCTATCCAGCATATTCCCGCCGCGCGAGAAGCCAACACTGTCGGGAGAACGAAACTGCGGATCGATCGGGTGTCTCGCGAACCGGCGCTCGGTCATCCGGATCGTTTGACGAGCGCACACGATCATTGGGGCGATGGCCCCAGTCTCTGCGCCGCCGCCGCGCCGTTCACCCCGGCGGGCGGGCTTAGACCGGCCTGCGGCGCCACGGCCCGAGCACCCGATCTCGCTACGGTCCGAGCACCCCGATCTCGTAGACCTGGTTGTAGTAGAGCAGCCGGTTATCGAGCTGGATGAAGAACCACAGCCCGAGCGACTTGTAGTACAGGATCTTGTTCTTGTTTGCGTTGTCGACGATCACATTGGACGGCGGTCCGAGCGCCGCGCGCACCTCCGCCTCCGTGCTTCCGGCATGGAGATTCTTGTCGGTCACAAATCGAGGGTCGTTGACCGCCCAGATGCGGTCGATCGTCCCGGCCTTCGTCACCCGCGCGCCGATGCCGTCGTTCTTCGGCGGCTTGTACCAATGGAACTCCACGGTGCCGTCGCTCTGCCGGTTCGTTGCGGCCGGCGGGCCGAGCGCGGCCTGAACATCGGCCGCCCGCATGCCGAGCTTCGCCGCGCCGATGCGGTTGCCGGCGACGACCTGGAACCCGCCGGCCGCGGCCGGTCTCGCCGGGGCCGGCACGGGCCGCTGCGGTTGTGGGGCTGCGGGCTTTGGTGCCTGCGCGGGCGCCTGGGGTCGCGTTTGGGCTGGAGGCTTCTGCTGGGGCGCGGCGCTCTGTGGTGACGGCGATCCCTGTGGCGGCCCCTGCGACTGCGCCGACTGTTGCGGCGCCGATTGCGACTGCGATGGCTGCGGCGGAGCGGGTTGTGGCTGCGGCGGCTGTTGCGGGGCAGATTGCGGTTGAGCCGGCGGCGGCGATGCCGGGTTGATCACCTGGAACGAAGGCGGCGGCCCGGACGGCGCCTGCAGACGCGGTGGAGGACTCTGCAAGGGCGCGGGCGGCGTCTGTGGCGGTGCTGACGGCTGCGATGTCTGCGGAGGCCCCTGCGGCTGCGCCGGCGCCGGCACCTGCGGTTGAGGCTGCGGAGCCGGCGCGGGTGTTTGCGGCTGCGGTGGCGCCTGCGGCTGAGACTGCGGAGCCGGCGGCGGTGTTTGCGACTGCGACGGGGCTTGCGCCGGCGGAGGCGTACTGGATGGCTGAGGCTGCGGGGACGGCGGTCCTGGCGGCGGCCCCGGCGGCTCGGCGAGCGCCGTCTCGTGCCGCTGCGCCTCGGTCAGCAGCGGCTTGATCGCGTCCACGGGCACGGCGGACGCGATACCGGGAGTGCTGCCTGGGAGACCCGCCCGCCCGACGCCGATCACCTGACCTTTTCCATTGAGAACCGGTCCGCCATCCGTCTCGAGCGGCTTGTGTGGTTGGAACAAGAGCACACCGTCGTGGATTGCCTTCACCGTGGCCTCTTGAACCAGCATCGCCTGCGCTTCCTTGTCCGGATTCTGGGAGCGCTTCGTCGCCGCCGAGGGGAAGCTGAACGTCAGCACGTGGTCGCCCGGCCGCACCGACGACACATCGCCGGGCGGCAACGGCGGCACCGTGCTGTCGCCGACCCCCAGGATGGCCAGATCGCTGCCCGGATCGACCGCGAGCACGGTCGGCTGCAGCCACGCGGATTTTTGAAACTTCACGTGCAACTGGGACGCGCCGGCCACCGTATGGTACGAGGTGACGGCGGTGGCCTTGTCCACGACGAACACCGTTCCGGACGACGGGCCGGAGGAACGATCCGCGAGGACGATGCCGACGCTCGGGATGGCCTCTTTGGCCACCGGTTTCAACCCCGAGCTCGAAACGAGCGAGAGCCCCACGGCCCCCGCCAGGATGCCGGCGAGAATCTCGTAGATCAGCAGCGGGATGATTCCGAAGACCGGCGCGAGCATAGTCTCGTCGCCTCCACGTTGATCTCCAGCAGCAATCCCGCGCCCGCTGGGGCATCGGAGCCGCTCCTATACCTCTTTTACCTCTTTCCCCGTCTTGCGTTGTTTTCTGGGGGGTGTCTGCTCGAAACTCTGCCCGACGCCGGCGGGATGCCGATCAAGCATCATCAAACCATCGTGTGGCCCTCAAAAAGACGACCCGAAGCGCCAGCCGGCCTGGCCCTCTCCCAACCCGCCAGGGCCGGTTGCGGGCCGACCGCCGATCAAAAGACGCGCGAGAAGGCTGAGCGTCCCTGTTGCCGCGTCCCGGCGAGCGCCGGCAGCGCCGGGAGATACATGTCGATGGACATCGGGCCGAACGCGGTGAGCGCGCCGAGCAGCACCGTCAACCTCGGGGTCCCGAGCGGCCGGGCGTGTAGCCACAGGGCGCGCGCGGCGCCCCGGACGCGGCGCGAGGTGACGTCACCTCAAATCAGCGGTCCGCTAGGAGGTCTTGAGCAGGCCGCGGTTCGCGACGAACGCGACGGCCTGGACGCGATTGCGAACCCGTAGCTTGCGATACACCGCGCGCAGGTGCGCTTTGACCGTGGTTTGCGACACGTACAGCTTCTCCGCGATCTCCTTGTCTCCCAGGCCCCGGCCCAATTCAACCAGCACCTCGAGCTCGCGTCCTGTGAGCCGGTGGAGGGCAGCCCATCCCGCGGCGCCGTTCGCGTCGCCGTCCATGTCCGCCAGCAGGCGGCGCGCGAGACGAGGATTGATCATCGTCGCGCCGGCGTGCACGGCGCGCACCGCGCGCGCGAGGTTGACCGCGGAGATGTCGTAGTTCACGTACCCGGCGGCGCCGGCCCGCGCCGCCTTTTGGAGCAGTTCAACGTCGGCGTGCGCGGTGAACACGAGCACCTGCGCGTTGGGGAGCTGTTCCTTGATGCTTCGGATGAGCGGGGCCGCATCGTCGTCTCGCTCGAACTTGATGTCCATGACCAACACGTCCGGCCGGATCGCCGTCGCACGCGCCAGCACATCTGCGCCGGCGGCCGCCTCGCCCACCACGTCGATATCGGGTTCCGCCTGGAACACCGCTTTGAGACCCTCCAACATCACCGGCTGCGCGTTCGCAAGCACGACCCGAATGCCCATGGTTTCTTCCTCCGTTGCGGCGTCGATCTGGTGCGGTCGATCGTGTCCCGGCAGTGCCCGTACCCGGCGTAGCGCTCGTGCGGTGCGTCGCGGGCGCCAAGTCGCACATGCCATCATACGTCGAAAACCCGGGCGATCGCGACGGGCCGGCGTCGATGATTCGACCGTGCTTATTGGATCGTTCGATAGTCGATTCCTGCTTCGAACGAAGGATCCGCATAGCGCAAGCCATTTGTCACCAGGGATCAGCCCGGCACCCGGGCATCTTGTGGTTCGTCTTGTGGCGTGGCTCGATACGGAGGGTCCCATCGGGGCCACGCCGTAAGCAAAGAGCACCATGGAGTCGCGGGCTGCGACGGCCCGGGCCCCGCTGTCGCCGCTGCAGTACTTTCGGAGAGCAGCGGCCGTGTATGGGGACCGCGTCGCCGTTATCGATGGCGATCTCCGGCTGACATACGGCCGATTCGCCGCGCGCTGTGCGGGCTTGGCGGCGGGACTGCGCGCCGGCGGGCTTCGGCCGGGAGACCGCGCGGCGCTCCTGTCATGGAACACCCATCGGGCGCTGGAGTGCTATTATGCCGTGCCCCTGGCCGGGGGCATTCTCGTCCCGCTCAACACCCGGTTGACCGTGGATGACTATCGCTACATCCTCGATCACGCCGGGGCAAGGCTTCTGCTGGTGGACCCGGCCTTCGTGGACGTCGCGCGTGAGCTGGCGCACGTGGTCACGGACCGGGTGGTCGTCCTGGACGGCCGCGCCGTCGCGGGAGTGCCGTGGCCGGCCTCGGAGTCGTTGATCGGCGGCGCGGCGGGGGGCAATCTGGCCCGGGTCCTGGACGACGTCGATCGGGTCGACGAGGATGCGCCGGCGACCATCAACTACACGAGCGGGACCACCGCCCGTCCGAAGGGCGTGATCCTCACCCACCGCATCACCGCCCTCAACGCGCTCGACCTCGTGATCCATGCCCGGCTCACGCTCGACGACGTGTACCTGCACACGCTGCCGATGTTCCATGTGAATGGCTGGGGCGGGGTCTGGGCCATCACGGCCGCGGGCGCGACGCACGTCTGCCTCGACAAGCCGGAACCGCGGCGTATCGTCGAGTCGGTGGACGCGCACGGGGTGACGGTCGCGTGCGCGGCGCCCACGGTGCTCGTCTTGCTTGGAAGCGATCCGAGCACGGCCGGCTGGCGGCCGCGGGGTCCGGTCCGCTGGTACGTCGGCGGTGCGCCGCCGCCGGCGGCGCTGATCCGGCGGATGGAGCAGGAATTGGGATTCGAGATCGTGCATGTTTACGGGCTCACGGAGACCGGGCCGTGGCTCACCGTGTGCGAATGGCGGCCCGAGTGGGATGAGCTTCCGCTCGAGGATCGGGCCGCGCTCAAGGCCCGCCAGGGTGTCGGACAGATGCTGACCGGAGCGGTTCGCGTCGTGCGTCCCGACCTGACCGACGTGGAGCGGAGCGGGGGGGAGGTGGGCGAGATCGTGGTGCGAGGACCGACCGTGACGCCCGGGTACTACCGAGACGCGGAGGCGACGCGCGCCGCCTGGGCCGGCGGATGGTTTCATACGGGCGACCTGGCCGTGGTGCACTCGGACGGCTACATCCAGATCGTCGACCGGCAGAAAGATCTCATCGTGAGCGGCGGAGAGAACATCTCGTCGGTCGAGGTAGAGGCGGTGCTCTTTCAGCACCCGGCGGTCATGGAAGCCGCGGTGGTCGCGGCCCCGGACCCGCTCTGGGGAGAGGTTCCGAAGGCGTTTGTCGTGCTGCGTCCGGGTGCGAGCGCGACGCCCGATGCGCTGCTCGCGTTCGCACGGGGCCGGCTGGCGCATTTCAAGGCTCCGCGGCTAGTCGAGCTCGTGGGCGAGCTCCCGAAGACGGCGACGGGCAAGGTCCAAAAGTACCTGCTGCGTGCGGCGGCACGCACGGCGGGCGAGAATCCGCCGCCGCGGCCGGCGTGAGGCCCGCCATGTCCCTGCGTGCTCCCGAGCAGTTCCTTGCGAGCCTCCGAGACGGCCGGCGGGTAGTGTACCGTGGGCAGGTGGTCCCCGATGTCACCGCGCACCCGCATCTCGGGCGGGGCGCGCGCCACGTGGCCGTGGATTTCCGACTCGCGCACGAGCAGCCGGCGAACCCGCTGCTCGTGGACAGGGACGAGCACGGGCGTGCGGCGAGCCGGTACTTCACGATCCCCACGGGCGCCCCTGAGCTCCTCCGCCGGCGGGACCTCATCGAGCACGTGACCCGCGAGGCGCGCTCCTTTGTGCCGTTGATCAAGGAGATCGGCACCGACGCCTTCTTTGCGCTCATGATCGTCACTGCCCGCATGGACCGGACGCTGGGAACCGCGTATCGCGAGCGTGTGCGCGCCTGCTTCGCCCGGTGCCGCGACCAGGATCTGGCGATGGCGGTTGCCCAGACAGACGCCAAGGGCGACCGGAGCCGGCACCCCTCCGAGCAGGCCCACCCGGACGTCTACGTGCATCGCGTGCGCGAGACGCCCGACGGCATCGTCGTGCGCGGGGCCAAGGCGCACACAACCAACGCCGTGTTCGCAAACGAGATCCTCGTCGTGCCCACGCGGGCGATGACGCAGTCTGACGCGGAGTACGCCGTGGCCTTCGCGGTGCCGGCCAACGCACCGGGCCTGACGTTCGTGGCGAGCCCGCGCGGGTTCAGCGCGACCAGCGAGTTCGACAACCCGCTCAGCAGCCGGTACAGCCTGACCGAATCGCTGACGATCTTCGACGACGTCTTCGTGCCGTGGGAGCGGGTGTTTCTCTGCGGCGAGTGGCAGTACGCGGGGGTCCTCGCGCGGACGTTTGTCGAGTTCCATCGCTTCACGGCCGTCTCGTACAAGACGCCGCTGATCGAGCTGCTGCTCGGCGCGGCCGCGCTGATCGCCGACTACCACGGCATAGTCAACGCCGCGCACGCGCGCGACAAGCTCGCGCGCCTCATCATGTACCTCCAGACGACCCGAGGTCTGACCACGGCGGCGGCGTCCGAGTGCCGGATGGCGGAGGGCATCGCGGTGCCGAACGTGCTGCTGACAAACGCGGCCAAGTACCATTTCGCCCGCGGGTATCACGATGCCGTGCGCGACGTGCAGGATCTGGCCGGAGGCCTCGTCGTGACCGGTCCCGCCGCGGAGGACTGGGAGGCGCCGGAGATCCGCGCGCTGATCGAGCCATACCTCGGCGGCCGGGAAAGGACGAGTGCGGAGGACCGCCTCCGCGTGATGAATCTGATCCGCGATCTGGCCGCCTCGGACCTCGGAGGATACCTCGAGGTGCTGGCCATTCACGCTGAAGGCTCTCTGGAGACGCAGAAGCTGACCGTGCTGGCCGACTGCAACCTGGAGCCGCTCATGCGCGCCGCGGCACGCGCGGCCGGCGTTGCCGGGCCGCCATAGACCGTGCCCGACGTCCGTGAGCTGTTCTCGCTGAGCGACCGCGTCGCCGTCGTCACGGGAGGATCGCGCGGCCTCGGACTTGCGATGGCCCGGGCGCTCGGCGAGGCGGGGGCTCGGGTCGCCATCGCGGCGCGGCGGGGCGAGTGGCTCGAACCGGCCGCCGCGGCGCTCGGAACCGCCGGGATCATGGCGCGGGCATACGCGTGCGACGTCACGGTGCCCGAGCAATGCGATCGCCTGATCCACAACGCGCTCGCAGACTTCGGCCGCCTGGACATCCTCGTGAACAACGCGGGCGCGAGTTGGGGCGCCCCCCTGGAGGAGATGCCGCTCGACCGGTGGCGCCGGGTGCTCGACACCAACGTCACCGGGAGCATGCTCGTCACCCGCGCGGCCCTGCCCGCGATGAAGGCGCGCCGGTACGGCAAGATCGTCAACGTCGCCTCGGTGATGGGGCTCGTGGGATTCCCGCCGGAGATCGTGGAGGCTGCCGGCTACAGCGCCAGCAAGGGCGCGCTGGTCGCCCTGACCCGCGACCTTGCCGTGAAGTACGGGCGATTCGGGATTTGCGTCAACGCGGTTGCGCCCGGTTTCGTCCCGACCCGCATGAGCGAGGGGGTCCTCGAGCGGTCCGGCGAGCGGATCGTCGCGGCGACGCCGCTCGGGCGGGTCGGCCGGCCGGACGACGTCACGGGCGCGGTGGTGTTCCTGGCGTCGCGCGCGTCGGACTACGTGACCGGTCAGGTGCTCGCCGTCGACGGGGGATTGACGGCCGCATAAGCACGGGATTGCGTGCTCGGCCGGCGCCGGCGTCCGCGGGGTGAGCCATCGGGAGAGGGAGCGGTCCCCGTGAGCACGAAACGACATCGCGGATCCCCTGGCGAGGTGCGCGCATGAGAGTCGTGACAACGTGCCTGGTGGTGGCGTGTCTCGCCACCGCGCTGGCGGTCCGAGGCCCGACCGGGCCGGGCTCAGCGGAAGGCGCAGCGCCGGCGGGGACCGTGCGCGTTGGGTTGGACGTCGATGCCGGGACCGGGGACCCACGGTTTGCGCTCGACAGCACGGCCTACCGGATCGGTGAGCTCGTGTACGACGGGCTGGTGTACCTCGATGCGCGGGAGGCGCCGCGGCCCGCGCTCGCGGTCAGTTGGGACAATCCGACGCCGACCACCTGGGTGTTCCACCTGCGGCGTGGCGTGACGTTCCACGACGGCCGGCCGTTCACCGCCGACGATGTAGTTTACACGTTTCAAACGATCCTCGATCCTGCCTCCAAGGCACCGTACCGCAGCCTCTACACGCCGATCGCGAAGATCGAGAAGGTGGACGCGTACACGGTGCGCATGACCACGACGGCCCCCTACGCGCCCTTGCTGTCGTACCTCAACATCGGCATCGTTCCGAGGCACATCGGCGAGAAGGCCGATGGATCGCTGGCGTCTCATCCCGTGGGGACGGGACCCTTCCGCTTCGTGTCCTGGGACCGCGGCTCCAAGATTGCGCTCGCCGCCAACGCGGCCTACTGGGGCGGAAGCCCTGAGGTGGCGGGCGTGGTCCTCAACATCGTGCCGGACAACTCCGCCAGGGCCGCGGCCGTCGAGGCCGGGGATTTGGACCTGGTGCACTCGCCCCTCTCGCCGCAGGACGTCGCACGGCTGCGTAAGGCGAACGGGGTGGTCGTCACGAAGATGACGGGCCTCGGCATCACCTACCTCAACATCAACACCTCCGTATGGCCGTTGAGCGACGTCAAGGTGCGCCGGGCGCTGGCGATGCTCACGGACCGCCAGGCCATCGCCGCGGACATCTACCAGGGCATGGATACCGCCGCGACGTCGGTCCTCACACCGGCGCTGTGGGCGTACACGCCGATCGTGCGGCAGCCCGCCTACAACCCGGCGCGGGCGCGGGCCCTGCTCGAGGAAGACGGGTTCACGCTGCGGAACGGCGCCTACGAGAAGGACGGGAAACCCCTTGCCATTCAGCTCTGGACCCACAGCGAAGACCCGAATCGCGTGCAGGCGGTGGAGTTTCTCCAGAACGCCTGGCAGAAGTACGGCCTCAGCGTCAAGGTCCAGACCAGCGAATGGCCGACCTTCTCCAGCGCCGTCTACGCCTCCAAGCATCAGGTGGCGCTGCTCGGATGGCTGAACATTGTGGACCCGGACCGGTTACTGTACAACCAATTCACGACGAACGGCGGTCAGAACTGGGAGAAGTACTCCAATCCGACGGTCGACGCGCTCCTGGAGCGCGGACGCACCACGCTCGACCGGGCGGCCCGCGCGCGCATCTACCGTGAGGCGGCGCAGATTCTTGCCAATGATCAGCCCTACGACGTCTTGCTGTACCAGGGCTACGTCGTGGTGCACAGCGCGCAACTGCACGGCTTCGCCCCGAATCCGAGCGGCAGCCTCAAAACCCTGGACGCGGTCACGCTTGGCCGCTAGTACCTCGTCGTTAATGTGCGACGAGGGTAGAAGGGGCCGAGCGGACCTGGGTCCAACCCTTGCCGAAATACCGCGACGGTGCTCTCGCGGCCGCCGCGGTCGGGGGCGCCGCTGCGCCCAGAACCGCGGGGCAACGGACCGGGTGCTGCGCCGAGCCGGTGACCGCGCGGCCGGCTGCCCTACGCTCCGCGCCCGGCCGGCGGCGTGAGCGCCGCGGCGAATTCATCGGCCGTTTCGAGGTCCCGGCGTGCTCGGCTACGTGGTTCGTCGGCTGGTCCAGATGATCGTCGTGCTGCTCGGCATCTCGGTCTTGGTGTTCGCCCTGCTGCATCTCGTCCCCGGCGATCCGGCCGCCATCCTCCTCGGCCAGCAGGCGACCGCCGAGGACATCGCCAGGCTGCGTCACGTCATGGGCTTCGATCGGCCGCTGTGGTATCAGTTCGTCCGGTACGTGACCCGAGCGGCACGCGGCGACCTCGGCATGTCGATCTTTCTCGGCGGCCAGCCGGTGACGGTGTTGATCGCGACCCGCCTGCCCGCGACGGCCGAGTTGGCGCTCACCGCCATGGCCCTCGCGGTGGCCATCGGCGTCCCCGTCGGCGTTGTCTCGGCGGTGCGGCAGTACTCCCTGATCGACATCGTGGGCATGGCCGTGACGCAGGTGGGCGTCTCCATGCCCGTGTTCTGGTTGGGCATGCTCCTCATCTTGCTGTTCTCGCTCCAGCTACGCTGGCTTCCGACGTTCGGCCGGGGGGTGCCGCTGTCCGCGGCGTTCGCCGCGTTGCTTGCAGGGCACGGCGCGCCGTTGCTCGACAGCGTGCGGCATCTGGCGATGCCGGCGATGACGCTCGCGCTCTCGGCCATCGTGTTGATCACCCGCATGGTACGGTCGGCGATGCTCGAGGTCCTGGGGCAGGACTACGTGCGGACGGCACGCTCCAAGGGGCTCTCCGCACGGGCCGTGACGTACCGGCACGCGCTGCGCAACGCCGTCCTGCCCGTGCTCACCATCGTCGGGCTCCAGGCGGGGGCCCTCCTCGGGGGCGCCGTGGTCACGGAGACGATCTTCGGATGGCCCGGCGTGGGGCAGCTTCTCATCAATGCGATCGGACAGCGGGACTTCCCCATTGTTCAAGGGACCGCGCTCCTGACGGCGCTCGTGTTCTCGGGGATCAACCTGGCGGTCGACATCGCGTATGCGTGGCTCGATCCTCGTATCAGATACGGATAACCCGAGATGTGGGTGGTCCTCGCGCGCGTACGGAAGAGCCGAGCCCTTGTCCTTGGGGGTGCGCTCGCAGGCCTGATCGTGCTGGTCGCCGCGCTCGCACCGTGGCTCACGCCGTATGACCCATTCCGGATGGCGATGGCCGAGCGACTCCAGCCGCCGGGATGGTCGCATCCGTTCGGCACGGACATGTTTGGACGAGACCTGTGGGCGCGGGTAGCGCTCGGCGCGCGGTATTCGCTCGCCGTGGCCTGTTTGGGCGTGTCGATCGCCTCCGCGATCGGGGTGACCGTGGGCCTGCTGGCCGGCTATTACGGGGGATGGGTGGACGCGGTCATCAGCCGGATCGTGGACGTGTTTCTCGCGTTCCCGGTGATCCTGCTCGCGCTCGCGCTGATCGCCGCCCTCGGACCCAGCCCCGCGAACGCCATGATTGCCATCGGCTTGGTGTACTGGACCACCTACGCGCGGGTGGTGCGCGTCTCCGTGATGGCCGCCCGTCATGAAGAGTACGTCGCGGCGGCGCGCGCCGTGGGCGTCCACGACGCCCGGATCTTGGTCCGGCACCTCCTCCCGAACGTGCTGGCGCCCGTCATCGTGCTCGCGACGCTCGGGATGGGCGCGGCGATCGTCATCGAGTCGACGCTGAGCTTTCTCGGCCTGGGCGTGCAGCCGCCCGCACCGTCCTGGGGATGGACGCTCGCGCTCGGCATGCGCTACATGCGACAGGCGCCGCACCTGGCCGTGGTGCCCGGCGTCGCCATCATGCTGACGGTACTTGCCTTTAACCTGTTGGGGGACGGACTGCGCGATCTCACGGACGCTCGCGCCAGGTCCCGCTGACGCCGTCCTTTGGATGATGATCGTGACGCGATGCCGGTCGGGCGTCGCCGCCGGTCGAGACCCGGAGCACGTGGTCGCGGCCGACACTATCCGGAGGTGATGGTTGGCGATGATACGCACCACCTACACCCGGGTCCCGGTGACGACGCTCGCAAGCGGAGCCGAGCTCTGCGTCCCGATCCATGAGGTGCGGGGCAGGGATGGGCCGACGTTCGGCATCTCCGCGTGCCTGCACGGCGACGAACAGGTCTCGACCGAGATCCTGTATCGCTTTCTCGAGGAGTTCGACGCCGGCGCGCTCAAGGGACGGCTGCTGATCGTGCCCGTGGCCAACGGTCACGCGTACGAAGCCGTCACCCGCAACACGCCGCTCGACATGCATAACCTGAACCGTGTGTTTCCCGGCGGCGGCGAAGGATTCTTTTCGCACCGGCTGGCCGAGGTGCTGGTGGCGCACTTCCTCGACAAGCTCGACTACTACGTGGACCTCCACGCGGGCGGCGCGTACGCGACCGTGGATTACGTCTACATCACAAACGCCGAGGCGCTGTCCCGCGCCTTCGGCTCCCGGGTGCTGTTCCGGCCACCGCAGGGGTACGGCTACGGAGGCTCCACGGCGCACTACATGACGGTCAAGCGGGTCCCCTGCGTGACGGTGGAACTGGGCGGGGGCGCCGTCGACCAGAGCGCCTACGTGCGGCGAGGCGTTGATGGGATCGTCAATGTCCTGCGCGCGGCGGGAATGCTGACCGGCGATCGCGCGCCGCTGCCGCCGCAGACCGTGCTGCGCACGCTTGTCACGCTCCGGCCGCGCGCGGGCGGGATGCTCGTGCCCGAGACGACCGGGCTCCACCTGACCGTGCCCCGGGACGCGGTGCTCGGGCGAGTGCTCAGCCCGTACTCGTTCGAGGAGCTCGACATCCTGCGCGCACCGTTCGAGCGCAGCCTGACCGTCCTGATCCGGCCGGCGATCTGCCGGGTGAACCCGGGCGACTTCGGGTACATGATCGGCGATCTCGCGACCGCCGAAGCGTGATCACCGGCGACGGCCGGCGCGGGGAGGCACGCCATCCCCGCGCAACGCAGGCCGTCCCGACGGGCGCCGACCGGCCGTTCCGCCACCGCGGGTTTACGCTGCTGTGGGCCGCGCGGATGCTCTCGGTGCTCGGCGTGCAGGTGCAGGCCATCGGGGTGGGATGGCTGATCTACGCGCTGACCGGGTCCGTCCTCAATCTCGGCCTGGTGGGCCTCGCCCAATTCCTGCCGACCATCGGCCTCGCGCTGTTCACCGGCCACGCGGCCGACCGTTGGGACCGCCGGCGCATCCTGGTCGTGTGCTACGCCGCCGAGTCGCTCTGTGCGTGCGCCCTGCTGGCGCTCGTGGCGGCCGGCGCCGCGGCGGCGGCACCCATGCTGGCCATCCTGGTCGCGTTAGGCGCGGCACGGGCCTTTGAAAACCCGGCGACCAATGCGCTCCTGCCGCGCCTGGTTCCCCGTGCCATTGCCATCTATGCCAACGCGCTCGCCCTCAACACGTCGGCGCTGCAAACCGCGACGATCGTGGGGCCGACGCTCGGCGGCCTGCTGTTCGTGGTCGGACCCCGCGCCGTGTTCGGCTTCGGCGCCGCGGCGTTCGCGGCGGCGGCCGCGCTGGCCCTCGCGATCCCGGCGGGCGCGCGGAACGGTGACCGGGCGACGATGTCGTGGGAGAGCCTGCTCGCCGGCCTCACGTTCATCCGGAGACGCCCCGAGGTGCTCGGCGCGCTGTCGCTCGATCTGTTTGCCGTCCTCCTCGGCGGATCGACCGCCTTGCTCCCGGCGTACGCCAGGGACGTCCTCAAGGTGGGACCCGCCGGCCTCGGGTTCCTGCGCAGCGCACCCTCGGTCGGGGCGCTCGTGACCGGGGTGGTCCTCGCGTACCGGCCGCTTCGCCGGGGTGTCGGCCGTACGATGTTCATCGCGGTCGTGGCATTCGGCGCCGCCACGATCGTGTTCGGGCTGTCCCGAAATTTTGCGCTGTCGCTCGCCGCGCTTGCCGTCGCCGGCGCTGCGGACACCGTCAGCGTTGTGGTGCGATTGATGCTGGTGCAGCTCTCGACGCCGGACGCGATGCGCGGGCGCGTCTCGGGCATCACGAGCATCTTCGCGCTCTCCTCCAACCAGATCGGCGAGTTCGAGTCCGGCGTGACCGCAGCGTGGCTCGGGGCGATCCCGTCGGTCGTGCTGGGCGGGATCGGGACCGTGATCGTCGCCGCGCTGTGGGCGTGGTGGTTCCCGGCGCTGCGCAGGGTCGATCGTCTGGAGGTCGTTCCGCGCGGCGCCGCCCCCGCGGAACCGATGACCGCAGGAGTCGTCCCGGCCTCCGTGGAACCCGACGGCGCATGAGCGATCGATGGTCGACCTGATCATCCGCGACGGAACGATCGTCAGCCCGGCCGCCAGCCACCGCGCGCACGTGCTGATCGACGGCGGCCGGATCCTCGAGATCCGCACGCGTGACGACCTGCCGCCCGCCCGCCGTGTCATCGACGCGACGGGCCTCCACGTCCTCCCCGGGCTGATCGACCCGCACGTGCACTTTCGGGTTCCCGGCCTCGAGTACAAGGAGGACTTCGACACCGGTTCGCGGGCCGCCGCGGCGGGCGGGATCACGACCGTGCTCGACATGCCGAACGTGGTGCCGCCCACGGCGACCGTCGAGGCGTTCCAGGCCAAAACCGCCTGCGTCCGCGGCCGCTCGTACGTGGATTATGGATTCTACGCCGTGCTGGTCTCCGGCAACAGCGACCAGATTCTGCCCCTGGCGGAGGCCGGCGCCGTAGGGTACAAGATTTTTCTGGGGGAGACGGTGGGGCGCATTCCGGCGCCCGAGGACGGCGAGATCCTGGACGCGTGGCGGATCATGGCGGAGACCGGCCTCCGCTGCGGCGTCCACGCCGAGGACAATGGCATCATCGGCTACCTGCAGCGGAAGCTCAAGGCCGAAGGGCGGACCGACCCGCTCGCGCACGTGGACTCCCGCCCCGCGGTGGCCGAGGCGGAGGCGATCGGCCGCGCGATCCTGTTCGCGCGCGAAGCGCGCAGCAAGCTGATGATCTACCACATGAGTTCCGCCGACGGCGCCGAACTCGTCCGCGCGGCCAAGGCCCGCGGTCTGGACGTGATGGCCGAGACGACGCCGCACTATCTCCTCTTGGAGGCCGACGACATGCTGCGCCGCCGCCTCGGTGCGCTGATGAAGATCAGCCCGCCGGTCCGGTCTCGCGAGCACGCGGAGGCGCTCTGGCGGGGCCTGCTGGACGGGACCATCGAGGTCGTGGGCACGGATCACTCTCCTCATACCCGTGAGGAGAAGCTCGCCGCGGACCCGATGGGAGATATCTGGACGGCGATGGCCGGGTGGCCCGGGGTGGAGACAAGCGTGCCCCTCATGCTGACCCAGGTCAACGCCGGCCGCATCAGCCTGAACCACTACGTCAAGGTGCAGGCGGAGGGTCCGGCGCGGGCGTGGAACCTCTGGCCCAAGAAAGGGCACCTCGGGCGTGGCGCGGACGCGGACGTCACGATCGTGGACTTGCACCGCGAAAGCGTGATCGACGAGGCGCGCCTGCACAGCAAGAGCAAGGTGACCCCGTTCCACGGCTTTCGCGTCACCGGTCTGCCGGTGTACACGATCGTGCGCGGGCACGTCGTCATGGAAGAGGGACAGGTGCGCGGGCCCGCGGTCGGCGAGTTGCAGCGTCCCGCCGGGTAATCCATCATGGACGGCCTCGCCGCACCCTCGGCGGGGCGGACCGCGCGCGGATGCCGTGAGACTGGAGACGGAAATTGCGGTGGCGACCGACCCGGCCAACGTGTGGGCGTTCTTGTGGAACGTGGAGCGCGTGGCGCGCTGCCTTCCGGGATGCCGCGAGGTGCGCACGATCACCCCGCACGAGCGGTACGAAGCGCTGATCGCCGAGCGGGTGGGCCCGTTTCGCGTCGAGGTGCCGCTCGATATTCGCGTCCTGGACGCCGACAAACAGCGGAGGCTCAAGGCCGAGGCCTCCGGCCGGGATCCGCGCACCGGGACCTCGCTCCGGATCGTGCTGGACCTGCGTCTCGAGCAGGCGGGCTCCGGCTCGCGTCTGGTGATCGTCACCGACGCAGAGATCTCGGGCCGCCTGGTGATGTTTGGGCACGGCCTCATCCGGCAAAAGGCCGGCGACATGATGACGAAGTTTGCGGAGACCGTGCGGCGCGAACTAGAGGACGCCGGCTGACCCCGGGGCGCTTCGGCGTGGCGCCGCCGTCCGCGAGACCGGGGGTGGCGACCCGCACCGTGACATATGAGCGGTTCCTGCGGCCCGTGTTGTTCCGGCTGGACCCGGAACAAAGCCACGAGCTCGTGCTGAGCATGCTCGCCGCGGTTGGCCGCGCCTGCGCGTGGACCGGCACGGCACCGCGGGCCGGCGATCCGCGCCTCGCCGTCGACGTCTGCGGCCTCCGGTTCCCCGGTCCCGTCGGTCTCGCCGCGGGATGCGACAAGGGCGGCCGCGCGCTCTGGACGTGGCCCCGCTTGGGATTCGGGTTTGTCGAGGTGGGCACGGTGACCCCGCGTCCGCAGCCGGGCAACCCCCGGCCTCGTGTCTTCCGCCTCCCCGAGGATCGCGCGCTGATCAACCGCCTCGGCTTCAACTCTCCGGGCGCCCGTGCGGTGGCGGATCGCCTCGCAGCCGCGCGGCGCGCCGGCCGCTACCCAGTGCCGATCGGCGTCAACATCGGCAAAAACGCGGCGACGCCCCTGGAGCTGGCCGCGGACGACTACACGCGCGCGCTCGAGCAGCTCCACGGGCATGCCGACTTCTTCGTCGTCAATGTCTCTTCGCCCAACACGCCGGGTCTCCGGGCGCTCCAGGAGCGCCGGGCCGCGGCATCGCTCCTCGACGCCGTCGCGGCGCGAAACCGCGCCCTGGGGGAACGGCCGCTGTTCGTCAAGGTGGCGCCGGACATGACGCGTGACGAGCTCGAGGGCGTTGTCGACGCGGTGCGCGGGCGTGCCCACGGGCTCGTCGCCACGAACACGACGGTGACGCGGCCGGGAGTGCGCAGCCGATGGGGCAACGAGGCCGGAGGGCTGAGCGGGGCGCCCATGCGGCGCCTCGCCACCGAGGCGATTCGCGTCCTGGCGCGGGCCACGGGCGGCCGCGTGCCGATCATCGGCGTCGGCGGCATCATGTCGGCCGAGGACGCCTACGAGAAGATCAAGGCGGGCGCAACGCTCATCGAGGTGTACACCGGCTTCGTCTACGCCGGTCCCGGACTGCCGCGCCGCATCGCGGCCGGGCTCGCCCGGTTGTTAGAGCGCGACGGCCTGCCGACGCTGCGGGACGCGGTCGGCGTCGAGAGTCGCTAACCGTGGGCGCGTGGCGCTACGTGGACCGGCGCTCACTTGCCCGAGCCGCCGACGATGCGGGCGATCGCGTCGATGAAGCAGGTTTGGCTGTCGTCCTCCGGCCGATACGCCAGCATCTCCCGCGCGTTCGCCAGGCTCCAGAAGCGGTGCGTGTTTCCGCTGATGCCGTAGACGATCAGAAACGGGATGCCGCGCGCGTCGCTGATATGCTCCGTTTCCACCATGCGGATGACCTGCTGTACCTGGTCGCGACGGGAGAGAAACGCGCCGAGGGCCCGGTGCATGCCCGCGAGGTCGCCCGGCTTCACCTGGAGCACGTCGTCGTCGCGCGGCGCGCCGATGCGCCACTGCACCACCTCCAACTTCCGGCCGCCGACGCGCCCGGTCGCAAACACGAACCCGAGCAGCTCATATGACGCCTTGGCCCACCCGTACCAGTTGTCCGAGCGCGGCGGCATCTCGGGCGTGACCATGTCGAGCTCGCCGGTCCAGACGAGGCGCTCGTAGTAGTCCGACGCGTGGTTGGAGCTCGCGACCACCACGCGTCGGACGTGCTCCTCCAGCGCCGTCTGATAGACGTTGTATGCCAGGGCAAGGTTTTGGTGCTCGGCCAAGAACTTCGCGTCGGTGTTGTCGTACCAGCCGGTCGGGCCCGGCGGACGCCCGAACGCGCAGTGAATCACCGCGTCCGCGCCGCGGAAGTGCTGCCGGTAGCCGTCGCGGTTCGGGTTGCTCAGGTCGGCTACGATGATTCCGGGCACGGCCTGCCCATCGGAGGTCGTGCCCCGCACGTCGATCGGGACGAGATCCCACCGCGCGGCCAGTTCCGGAAACATGCGCTGCGCGACGTATCCGCTTGCACCGGTGACGACGACTCGCCGTTTCGCCATAGTTCAACACTCCGTGCGTGGACGAGGGTGGGCCCTCATCCAATTCGGAGCGGCTTGCCGGTTCCCTCCGGACCGGCGGCGCGGCGTGGACCGCCGGGGAGGATGAGCGGCGTGCAGCCGCGTCGAAGACGCCGGCGCCTCGATTGCGCGACGCCGGTCAGCCCCGCTCGGACGCGCTCTGGCGGTCGGGGCCGCCGCGTCGCGCACGGACCCGGCACATGGAGACGGAGGTGGGAGTGTGGATGCTCCGCGGTTAGTCCTGTTCAGCAATGCCGCGATCGTCGACGGCCGCGCCGGGGATCGGCGGGAAGGGTTTCACGTGCTGGTCGAAGGCGGAACGATCCGGGAGGTGTCCGACCGCGCGATCACAACCGCGTCGGCCGATGTGTTCGATGTGCGAGGGCGTACCCTAATGCCGGGCTTGATCGACTGCCACGCGCACGTGCTCGCGTCGCTGGTCAACCTCGGCATTGTGCTACCGGAGTCGCTTGTGACGTTGCGGGCGCTACCCATCCTGCGCGGGATGCTCGAGCGCGGCTTCACCACCGTGCGCGACGCGGGAGGCGCGGACTACGGGCTCGCCCAGGCCGTGGAGCAGGACCTTGCCGTGGGGCCGCGGTTGTTTGTGTCCGGTAAGGCGCTCAGCCAGACGGGCGGCCATGGGGACGGCCGCGCCAGGTTCGACGACGCGCCGGTGCATCCGCGGGGCCGCCCGGGCGGGCTGACCAGGATCGCCGACGGGGTGGAAGCGGTGCGGCTCGCCGTTCGGGAGGAGCTGCGCGCGGGAGCACATCAGGTCAAGCTCATGGCCTCGGGCGGTGTGGCGTCTCCAACCGATCCGATCGCCAACACGCAGTACTCGCGCGACGAGCTTCGCGCCGCCGTCGAGGAAGCGGAGGCGGCCCAGACGTACGTCATGGCCCACGCGTATACCGCAAAGGCCATGCGCCGCGCGGTGGAGTGCGGCGTCCGGACCATCGAGCACGGCAATCTCGTGGACGAGCCTACCGCCGCGCTGATGGCGCGGGCCGGTGCGTACGCGGTGCCCACGCTCGTGACTTACGAATACCTGGCGAGCGAGGGTGCGGCGCTCGGATTGCCGCCGGACAGCGTGGCCAAGGTGGCAGACGTGCGCGAGTCCGGGCTACGGTCCCTTGAGATCTTCCGCCGGGCCGGCGTCAAGATGGCCTTTGGGACCGACCTCCTCGGAGAGATGCAGCGGCATCAGTCGTCGGAGTTCACGATCCGGGCCCGCGTGCTGTCGGCGTTCGAGGTCGTGCAGAGCGCGACGACGGTCGCAGCCGAGGTGCTGCGTATGGACGGGCGGCTTGGAGTCGTCGCGCCCGGCGCCATCGCGGACCTGCTCGTCGTCGACGGGGATCCGCTGACCGACCTCGGGGTGCTGCTCGGCCAGGGCGCCCACATGGACGCGATCATGAGAGCGGGCAAATTCTACAAGAACCGGCTGAGCCCTGTCAGCGTTGCCGCGCGGTAACCAGCGGCCGGGTTGCGTTGCGAGTTGCCCGATGCGTGTGCTCTCCTTCGCGTTGTTGAAGAGAGGATTGCGCTAGTGGCAAGACTGTCCCTGGGATTGCTGGCCGCAATTCCCCCCGCGCCCACGGTAGTTCTGCGGCGCTGAGCGGCCGCCGTCGTTGTAGCGCGGCTGCTGCGTCGGGCGGTAATTCGCCGGCGCCTGGAACGTCCGCGGGTCGGGCTGACGGTACGTGGGCGCGGATTGCTGGCTCGGGCCGCGCCAGGCGGGCTGGTTGACCGGCTGGGACTGAAACGTCCGCGGATCGGGCTGGCGATTGGTGGGCGCGGATTGCTGGCTCGGGCCGCGCCAGGCGGGCTGGTTGACCGGCTGGGACTG
>JAJPIA010000013.1 GCA_021324975.1 Bacillota bacterium | reverse complement strand
CACCGCCGTTACCATTGCCGCCGCCGTTGCCGTTCCCACCGCCGTTACTGTTGCCGCCGCCGTTGCCGTTCCCACCGCCGTTACTGTTGCCGCCGCCGTTACCGTTCCCGCCGCCGTTGCTGTTGCCGCCGCCGTTGCCGTTGCCGCCGCCGTTGCTGTTGCCCCCGCCACTGCCACCACCGTTACCGTGTCCGTTCGAATTGCCTCCGCCACCTGCCTGGTTACTCGAGCTCGCGTTGCCGGTGCTGCGGCCCGTGCCGCCGGACTGGCCTCCTGTGTCGCGCGCCGCATCGTTCACCAGGTCCGCGATGCTCATCGACGCGGGCAACGTTCCCTCGGCCTTTAGCACGGACGCCGCCTGCGCGACGCTCGCGACCCAGGCTCCGTGGTTCGGGAAAGACGTGCTGATCGAACCTGCCGTGGGTCCCGCGACGTTCAGCCCGAGCGTGGTCGTCGACACGCCAACGAAGACGCCCGTCGTGCTTGCCAACGCGAGCGAGCATTCGCTCGCGGAACAGGCAAACGAGCCGCGCATCTGCCCGAACTGGGCGCTCGCCGTTCCTTTCAATCCCGAGACGGCGGCGGTAAACGTTCCGCACGTGTCGCCAGCCGGACAGCCGGCGATTGCCGCTTTCGTCATCGACAGGGTCATCGCGAGGCCTCCCACGGTCCCCGGTGCCTGGGTGGTGGGTTGCGCGCTAGACGGCACCTGGATCGCGTTAAACTCCAGCGCGAGCGATTCCGTCGCGGCGGCCGCCCAACGAGGAAGCGCCGCTGCAAACGCGAGCACGCAGAGGGCCAGGACGGAAGCGGCACGGCGCGCCACGCGACTACGCTTCCCCGGTCCGCTAACCGTCGTTCAGGACCTGCACAAGCACGCGCTGCTCGGGTGCCGGCAGGGCCGGCAGCACGGCGTGCAGCCAGCCCGCGTCGGCGTCGAGCGCGTCGGCAGCCTGGCGCAGGCCCGCGGTGTTCCCCGCGGACGCCATAGCCCGGATTTCGATGATGTGCGCCTGCGCGTTCCTGACCAGCAACTCCGCTCGCGCGAGCGGACTCGGCGCGAGCGCGACCTGGAGGTTTTCGACCGCAAGGCGAGCGCGGTACCAGGGACTCGAGGGCGAGGCTCCGGCCCACGACATGCCGAGGCCAAAACCAAAGATGCCGATCGCGATCGCCGCCGCGGCGGTTGCCCACTCCCATGGGTACGCTTGGAGCCGTCCCCGCGGCCGCAGTCGCCGTGGACGGCGTGCCGGTACGACGTTCGCGCTTGCTCGCGGCGGGCCGGGAAGAGACGCCAGCGCGGCGTCGCGCGCGGCCGCGTTGAGGCGCTGCGCCAGATCCGCCAACTCCGAGACGGCCGGCGGCGCCTCGCCGCTTGTGTCCGGCCCCAAGTCGCCGGTGTCTTCTCCCAGGAACTGCCGGAGGAGGACCTCGAGCTGGATCTCAGCGTTAGGAACTGCGCTGGGGTCGGGCATCCGGGTTCGCCTCCATCCAGTGCCTTCTCAAGGCCGCAAGCGCGCGGAGCTGGAGACTCCGCACGGCCTCTTCCGTGCGTCCCATGACCGCGCCCACTTCGCGCGCCGGCAACTCGGCGGCGATACGAAGCAGCAGGACCCGCCGATGATCCGGCTCCAGCGCGTCCACGCAGCGCCATAGGATCGCGTTCTCCATCCGTCCCACGGCCAGTTCTTCCGGATCAATCTCGTTGGCGGGCGGTTCCGTATCGGCATGCCGCTGCTCGACGGCCCGCCGTCGCCACGCATGCGACACCAGGTGATCGGCGATACCGACCAGCCAACTTCTCATATGGCGCGGCTCGCTGCCGCGCCCGAGCCCTTCCAGGGCCTTGGCAAAAACCTCCGCCGCCAATTCCTCTGCGTCGTGCCGCCGGCCCAGCCTCCCGAGCAAGTAACGAAATACTCTCGGGTAGTGCTGCTCGTAGATCTCGGCAAATGACTCTACGCTCATCGCGCCCGTCTGCGCTCCGCCTATGGTTCTTTCCCGAGCTCGTTCGCCCGATTCCACACTCTGGATGCCCGACTTTCTGAGCATTAGGACCATGAAATGGCGAACGGATGTGCGCGAGGCGCGGAAGATTTGACACCGCGCCGTCACAAAATGGGTCCGTAAGGCACCCATTCGTTGGGGGGAGATGCATGCCATCCGTTAGCGCGACCACACAGCGGTGCCAGGCACGTCCCCTACGAACCAACGCTGGAGGCAAACGCTCGATCGTAGGGCGGCGGTAGCGCGCCCAGATCGTACGACGCATCGATGCACAACACCCACGAAGGCGGCTTCAGCACTCTCGAAGTGATCGTCGCGCTTGTGCTCATCATGGCCGCGATGCTTGGGTCGATCACGGCGTCGAGCGCCCTACTGAGCTCCACGGCCTCGGCATTCGGCGTCAGTCAAGATGTCGCGACGACAACGCTCGGGTTGATCGGCAA
This sequence comes from Bacillota bacterium, assembly GCA_021324975.1. Classification (GTDB taxonomy): domain Bacteria; phylum Sysuimicrobiota; class Sysuimicrobiia; order Sysuimicrobiales; family Segetimicrobiaceae; genus JAJPIA01. Next base: position 4,526 of record JAJPIA010000013.1, on the reverse strand, counting down.
GCAATCGCCAAGCGGGCAGAAGACTGCCAGGCTCGAGAGCATTGCGAGCGAGTGGATCCAGGCGCAGATCGAGTACGCGCGGCAGCTCGGGTGGGAAGGGGAGTGCGATCAGGCAAACTGCACGTGGTACCTCCCCGGTCCCGCCACCAGCTGCGGCGGATCCACGGTCAGCCCCGCGACGAGCATCTCCACGGCCATCGGGAACGGGCCCGCACTGCCGTCCGACTTTACCGCCGCCAAGATCGCCGTGTCGTGGGACGCCAATACGCCGTCGGACAGCTCGACCAGTCCGGCGACGAAGTATCTGCAGCTCGTAGAAGTGGACCTCTACCACACCCTGGCGGACTGCAACGCCGGCAACGCGTACCAGCAGAGCTACACGTCGGTGAGCACGCGATGAGGCTCCCGACATACCGCCTGCCTCACCTGCGAATTGTTGCCCGCGCCGACGCGGGGATGACGCTTGTCGACGTCCTCGTCGCGCTGGCGCTCCTCGGCATCATGTCCACCGGTGTGTTTTTGGGGTTTCAGGCTGGGCTGAGCAACTGGATCATCACGCAGCAGTACGCGTCCGAGCAGCAAAACGGACGGGCCACCGTCAACCGCGTCGCACGCGGTCTCCGCATGGCCGGCTACAACTACACGGGGACGGCCACGGCGCCCGCTTTTATCTACGCGAGCGGCAACGAGGTCGACTTCTACGCCGATATCGACAACACCGGTACGGTCCAGTGCTACCGCTTCTATCTCCACAACGGCGTGGTCTACGAGGCTAAGGACACGAGCACGTCCTGCGGGTCGTCGATCACGGGCGAGACGGGTAACCCGCTCACCACCTCGGTGGAGGCCAAGACGCTCACGTTTACCGAGCTCGACTTCACGTACTACGACGCGGAAGATCTGAGCGGCGGGCAACTGACCTCGACCCCGCTGAGCGCGTCCGATCGAGCGCTCATTCGTCGCGTGGAGGTCACCGTCAAAGTCAAGGGCGTGTCGAGCAGCGAGACGCCGGTGAGCATCGTCACGGATACCGTTATTCGGCAGGGGGCGTAACACATGATACGACGACGACCCCGGGTTCGGCCGGCGGTCCACGCGGGGAATGCCGAGGCCGGAATGGCGCTGATCCTCGCCATGGTATTCATGCTCATCATGGCGCTTATCACGGTGGCGCTCGGCAACCTGGCCGTCTCCGAACTCGCCGGGGCCCGCAGTCTCGACACCGGGACCCGAGCGCTCGCGGTTGCGGACGGGGCGATCGAGCGGGCGGTGGCATTCCTGAAGCTGGCCCCGGATTGGAGCGACACCAACAATCCGCTGTTGAAGAACCTCGATACGACCGGGACCAACTTCAAACCCATGTACGACACGGTGGCGGCAGCGAACGCGACGAACCAGGCGTTTCCGGTGAACTCGAGCTTCGGCACATACACGATCGAGTTCAAGGAAGTATCGACGACGAATCCCAACGTCAATCATGACAATATTTGGGTGCGCGCCCTGGGAACCTACGGAGGGGTGTCCCGGTCGATTGAAGCCTACGTCGAGCGGCTGACCCCCGCGAACGTCGGCGGCGGGGCCCCGGCCGTGTATTCCGCGGGGTCGTACAGCACGGCGACGAACGGCAACGGCAGCACGACGTTCCACGGCTCCGCCTACTTCTACAGCGACGCCCTGTTGAAGGGCGGCGCGGGCGCCGGCGTGTACAACGACCGCGCCATCAACATCGGCGATACGGCGCCGTACCTCAACCAGTTATGGGTGCGCGGCACGCTCGATACGAGCAAAGGCAACGTGAACATCGGCACGTCGTCGCAGCCTATGTACGGCGTCCACGCCAGTCACATCAACAACCCGTCCAAGAACATCTACACGGATGAGGAGGACAACGTCGTCCCGACGATCAATCCGCCAAACGTCGCCGCGTACATCACGTGCTTGAACGGTGGCACGTGTCCGTCAAACGTGACTGTCCAGAGCCCGGGCAACGTGGTCTCGGGCAGCGGTACGTCGAGCACGACGACCATCTGCCAGAAGTCGGGCAGCACGTATTCGCCCGCACAGGTGACGAACCTGGCGTTCAGCAGCACGGCGTTCTTCATCCCGACGGCGAGCAACAGTTCCTGCGCGTCCGCCCCGTCCGGGACGAACTACATGCTGAACTGGGACGGCGCCGGAAATGCGACGCTCAACACGGCGAACGACGCGTCTCCGATCGAGATCCCGGGAATCGTGACGTCGTCCGGCAACATTACCTACAGCGGCATCGGCACGATTGTGGTCGAGAACGTCAATAGCGCCTCGAACGCCGTCAACACCGGAAACGGTCAGATCCTCTCGAGCAGCCGAGCGAGCGGCACTGGGACGACCAACGTGCTCGGCTGCGCGAGTACCGCGGCGAGCAGCATGCCCACGTCCGACATCATGGGATTCATCGTTGCGGGCAGCGTCACACTCCAGGGGAACTCCACCAGCTGTAACCAGGAGAACGATGTGGTCATGGTGGTGGGCCGGCTTGGGACCAGTGACACCTTTGCGGCAACCAGCAAGGTCGCGGTCTTCGGCATGGTCATCACGACCAATCTCGATACCACGCAGAATCCGGACTTCTACCAGGTCCCCGGGCTCGGAAACGACCTCCCCGCGCCGATCCAGGACCTGATCGGGGTGCTCTCGGGCAGTTCATCACCGCAGCCGGTCGAGATCAAGTGGTGGCACGAGTTGACGCCGCAGGAGTAGTACCCGTAACGCCATCACCACACAGACGCGGCCAACCACGGGTGCCAGTCGATGCGCCAAGGTGCTAAGCGCTCGCTCTACGTCAACCGGCGCGTCCGAAAAGTCTCGATCGTACCGCGCCACCCAGAGCTGAGCGACAATCTGTGTAGAAAGATCTGCCGCGACCTCGAAGTCCCCTTGCCCAAGATGTGACCACTGGCGATCCGCAAGTCAGGCTTGCGAGTCCCCACCCCGAAGGAAAATGCCGCATTGACCGTGAATCAAGCATGTTAAGGATCACGTTATCGCTAACATAGACAAAAACTCTATGGCTGCCAGGTCTAACGTCACGATAGCCGACGTCGCCCGCGAGGCCGGCGTGTCGACCCAGACCGTTTCACGCGTGCTCAACAACAAGGGCGAGATCAGCCCGGAGACCCGTCGGCTCGTCTCCGAGGTCATCCAGCGGCTGGGCTACCGACCAAACTCAGTTGCCCGGAGCCTGGTCACCCGGCGGACGCTGAGCCTCGGCCTCGTCGTTCCCGATATCACGAACCCGTTCTTTCCAGAGATCGCGCGGGGCGCCGAGGACACCGCGCTCGCCGCAGGCTACAGCGTGTTCCTGTGCAACACGACCGAGCAGGCAGAGCGTGAGGTGGCGGTGCTCCGGCTGCTCGAGGAAAAACGCGTCGACGGGGTCGTCGTGTGCAGCGCGCGGCTGCCCGACGACCAGCTGGTCCCGCTGCTGCGGCGCCAGCGCACGGTCGTGCTCGTGAACCGCATCGTGCCCGAAGGCGCGGCGGGCGTGGTGCGGGTGGACGACGCCGATGGAACCAGGCAGGCCGTGCGGCATTTGATCGGCGGGGGCCGTCAGCGGTTGGCGATGCTCGCGGGACCGCCGAGCTCCTGGGGTGGGCGCGAACGCCTGCGCGGGTTTCGGGAGGCGCTGCGAGCCGCGGACCTTGCGGTCGATCCGGAACTCATCGTCGCATGCCCACCGTATCTCGAGGGTGGGGCTCACGCCGCGCGCCGCGTGTTCCTGAGCGGCCAGGCCGTCGACGGCTTGGTCTGCTACAACGACTTGGTGGCCATCGGCGCGCTCCAAGCCTGCCGCGACCTCGGGGTGCGCGTTCCCGAGGACGTCGCCGTGGTCGGCTGCGATGACATCCTGCTAGCGAGCCTGGTGACGCCGCCGCTCACCACGATTCGCGTCTCGAAATACGACATCGGAGCGTCCGCCGTGCGTCTGCTCCTGGACCGCATCGCAACGCCCAGGCGGGAAGCGGCCGAGATCGTGATCCGGCCTGCGTTGGTAGCGAGGGCCAGCACCCCCGAGCCGGACTCGGCCGCAGAAACGGCGGCGCCCACCCGACCGGCAGCGGGCGGCGCGGCGGCGGGCCCGCCCGCCGCTCAGGCAGGGAATGAGCGGGGGTAGGGGGTCGAGGAGCGGCCGCGGCGCGGCGCCTGGGTCCAGCCGGGGGTGTGGGGTCGGTAACAGCGGGAATATCATGATGGTCCGGAGGTGGAGGCGCGATGAACGAACGGCGCATGTTTGATCGCAGGACGTTTCTCAAGGGTGCGGGAGCGGCTGCCGCCGCGATGGGCGCGGGCATGTGGACGGGGCGCGGCGCGGCCGCGGCGGCGTCATCGCCGGGGCTGCCGCCGATGCCCTCGCGTCCGCTGTCGCTCACGATCATCGACGTTGCGGGACAGCTCCAGCTCACCAAGGCCATCATCGAAGACTACGCCAAGTCGCACGGGCAGTACGTGAGCGGCGTCAGCTACCAGCAGGCGACGGCGCCGGAGCT
>JAJPIA010000016.1 GCA_021324975.1 Bacillota bacterium | reverse complement strand
TCGTACTCCCGCCCCTCGGCCCGGTACGCGATGCGGCCGTCCTGCGGCACGCGCCGTTCCGCGATGTCGACCTCGGCCATGATCTTGATGCGCGACACCACGGCCGCATGGATCTCGCGCGCGGGCGTCATGACGTTGTACAGCGCGCCGTCGATGCGGTAGCGCACCCGCATCCGCTGCTCCTGCGGCTCGATGTGGATGTCGCTGGCCCGTTGCCGGATCGCCTGCAGGATGATCATGTTGACGAGGCGCACGACCGGCGCCTCGTCGACCAGCGCCCGCAGCTGGTCCACGCCCATCTCGTCGGGGCGCGCCTTGGCCTTGATCTCGGTGATCACGTGCTCGACGCTCTCGTCGAGCGCGGGGTATTGGGTGAGCGCGCGCTGGAAATCCTCGCGCGTGATCACCGCGGGCCGGATCAGGCGCCCCATCCGCCGGTGGATGTCGTCCAGCGCCAGGACGTCGAGCGGATCCACCATGCCCACCGTGACGGTGTCGCCGTCCTGCCGGATGGGGATGGCCTGGAGGCGCCGGGCCAGGTGCTCGGGCAGGAGCAGCATCGCCGCCTCGTCGGGGATCACCTCGCGCAGATCGACGTAGTCCAACCCGAGCTGGAGCGCGAGCGCCTCGCCGATGCCGCGCTCGGTCGCAAACCCCAGGTCGACGAGCACCTGGCCCAAGCCCCGGTGCCGGCTCCCGCGTTTCTGCTCCCCGAGCGCCTCCGCGAGCTGCTCGAGCGAGACGACCCCCGCCTGCACGAGGATCTCCCCGAGCCGGCGCCGGCGCGGGCCGGCTGCCGGACGCCCCCGCGACGGCTCCTCGGCCGCGGGCGCCTCCACCAGCTTGTCGTCCATCGCGCGTGCGGCCATCGCTATCTCCCCTCCCGAACGCGCCCCGCCGCCACCGGCAGCGCGCCCGTGCCAGTGAGCTGCGCATAGATGTTCTGCAGCTTCATGAACGCATGGTAGTCCGGGCGGTACTCCGCCTCCAGCTTGTAGTCCAGCTCCACGAACTTGTTGAGCGTGACGAAGAACGCGTACTGGATGATGCTGGCCGGGTGCTCCGGCGCGTCGCGGTTCTTGTCGATGTGGAGGTTGATGATGTCCAGTTTCGGGAGCGTCGCCGGATCGACGTTCGCCGCCTTGGCGCGGTTTTCGACGAACTGCCCAAACTCGGCGGTGGCGCGCCAGTCCTTGGCCAGCACCATGGCCACGTCGAGGTCGTACTCCAGATCGCCGCTGCCCACGCTGTGGTGCATCGTCGGCCGGTGGTACAGCGAGTACGCGTCCGCCTCGTCGTCCGGCGGCTGCTCGTCGAGCCGGCACCCCTCCTTGTCCAGCGGGGAAATAGCGAAGATCGGCACGTTGAGCTCCAGGCTGAGCTCGGCCAGCGCGGTGGAGATCCGGTCGGTCCGCGCCTTCCAGTCCGCGAGCGGCTCGCCGAGCGGGATCTTTTGCAGGTAGTCGAAGAAGAGCGCAATCTCGCTCGTCTCAAACTCCTGCATCACGTTGTAGGCGTGCGCCCGGATGCGGTCGATCGTGTCCTGGCGTCCCCCCTCGATCAGGAACATGTAGGGGGCGTACCGGGTCATCTGCTCGTAGGCCGCCCGCACGGGCGCGGCCACGGGCTGCCCGTCCGCGTCGTGGCCGCTCAGGATGGCCACGGGGTTGATGCCGCTCTCCTTGGCGATGAGCCGCGCGCCGAGCACCTGCGTCGTCTGCTCCCACGAGTAGAACAGGACCGGGATGTGGTGGTTGGTCGCAAGGTACGTGGCGAGCTGGAGCGTTAGGTTGGTCTTACCCCGCCGCGGCGCGCCGGCCAGGCCGTAGTAGAACCCCCGGCGCAATCCCGACAGCAGCGTCGTCAGCCGGTCGAACGGCGCCAGCGAATAGCCGAGGACCCCGGGCTGCCCCTGGCGCCGCTCCGCCTCGTCGGCGAGCCGGCCGATGACCTCGCTCACCGGCTGCAGGTGCGAGTGCATGCGGTGGCGCCCGAGCTCTACGAGCTCGCGGATCATCTCCGCCGCGAACTGGGCGATGTCCCCGTCCGACGGTGCCTGGACGTGGAGGAACCGCCCGAGCCGGGCATGGAGCGCCCCGAGCCGGTCCCGCCGGGCCCGCCCGCGCAGCGCCTCGACGAGCGCCATCACGTTGCCGGCGTCCACGGGCGGGGTGCTGCGCACGGTCGCGAGGTACCGTTCCATCGCGGTCGTGAGCGCCCCGGTCTGCTCCAGGTACGCCCGGACCGACTGGGGGTCGACCACGCTGTTCGGTTGGTTGTACAGCTCGAGCACGGCTTTGCAGAGGCGCACGGCCCCGGGCGTGCGCAGCATCTCCTGCTGGAAGCCCTCGCGCAGCGCGAGCATGATGAGCTGCTTGTCCTGGATGAACCCGTGCAGAATCGTTGCCTCGATGGACTCGTCCGTCGGTGTCACGATCGTGCTGCTCCTCGTCTGCGGTTCCATCGCCCTGCGCGCCTCCCTCAGTCGTTGACGAACACGACCCGCAACATCTCGTCCACGGTGGTGCTGCCCTCGAGCACCCGCGCGATCCCGTGCTGCCGCAGGGTCCGCATGCCCGCCGCGTGCGCCGCCTCGCGCAGCCGGTCTGCGGACTGCCCCCCGAGCACGAGCTGGCGCAGCCCGTCGTTCATCGTCATCAGCTCGAACACGCCGAGACGCCCGCGATACCCGGTCTTGCGGCAGGCGTCGCAGCCGCGCCCGCGGTACAGTTGCACCGGGGCGTCCCTGGACCCCGCGAGCCCCAGGGGGCGGATCACGCCGTCGGGCGCGGGGTACGCCTCCTTGCAGCGGCTGCAGATGACGCGGACGAGCCGCTGGGCCAGCACGCCGATCAGCGACGATGCGATGAGGAACGGCTCCACGCCCATGTCCACGAGCCGTGTGGTCGCGCTCGGCGCGTCGTTGGTGTGCACGGTGCTCAGCACGAGGTGCCCCGTCATGGATGCCTGGATCGCGATCTCCGCGGTCTCGCGATCCCGGATCTCGCCGATCAGGATCACGTCGGGATCCTGCCGGAGGATCGTGCGCAGGCCGTTCGCAAACGTGAGCCCCACCTTCGGGTTCACCTGGACCTGGTTGACGCGAGCGATCTGGTACTCGACCGGATCCTCCACGCTCACGATGTTCCGCTCGGGGGTGTTGATCCGCGCGAGCGACGTGTACAGCGTCGTCGTCTTGCCGCTCCCCGTCGGCCCCGTGACGAGGATCAGGCCGTAGGGCTTGGAGATCAGGCTCTCCCACGCCGCGAGCAGCTCGTCGGCAAAGCCGAGCTGCGGCAGGGTGAGCCGCGTGCGCGACTGGTCCAGGATGCGGAGCACCACCTTTTCCCCCAGCACGGTGGGAAGCGTGCTGACCCGCAGGTCGAGGTCCTTGTTGTGGGCCCGGAGGTGGATATGCCCGTCCTGGGGCAGCCGGCGCTCCGCGATGTCCAT
>JAJPIA010000083.1 GCA_021324975.1 Bacillota bacterium | reverse complement strand
CGCGGCCAGGAGAGCGCCGGCATCGCCACGTACGACGGCGCCGAGACCCATCTCGTCAAGGACATGGGGCTCGTCGCGCAGATCTTCACGCGCGAGCGCCTCGCCACCCTGCCGGGCCGCGTGGGCGTCGGGCACGTCCGCTATTCGACCATGGGTGGCGCACGGCTCGCAAACGCGCAGCCGTTCCTCGAAACGACGCGCTGGGGCACGCTCGCGCTCGCGCACAACGGCAACCTCGTCAACGCGCCGTTGCTGCGGGCGGAGCTCGAGGCCCAAGGCTGCCGGTTCTCCGCGACTTCCGACACCGAGGTGATCACGAAGCTGATCGCGACGGCGCCCGCGGCGACGCTCGAGGACGCGGTGGCGTTCTGCATGGAGCGCATCCGCGGCGCGTACACGGTCGTCGCGATGGTCGGTGAGACCGTGCTCGCATTTCGCGATCGCAACGGCATCCGCCCGCTGGAACTGGGACGGCTCGGGGCGGACGTCGTGTTCGCATCGGAGACGTGCGCGTTCGATCACATCGGGGCGGAGGCCGTGCGCGAGGTCGGTCCCGGCGAGCTGCTGATCGCTGACGCCGGCGGGGTGCGTTCGCGCCAGGTGCTCGCGCCCACGCGGCGCGCGTCGTGCGTGTTCGAATACATCTACTTTGCGCGTCCGGACACCGTGCTGGAGGCGCGGAGCGTGCACCACGTGCGGCGGCGGATGGGCCGGGCGCTCGCGCGCGAGCACCCGGCCGCGGCGGACATCGTCATCGCCGTCCCCGACTCCGGCACGTCCGCGGCGATGGGCTACGCGGAGGCGGCGGGTATCCCGCACGAGGTGGGATTGATCAAGAACCGCTACATCGGCCGGACGTTCATCCAGCCGGATCCGACGATGCGCGACTTCGGTGTGCGCGTCAAGCTCAACCCGGTGGCGGACGTGATCGCGGGCCGCCGGATCGTGCTCGTGGACGATTCAATCGTCCGCGGCACGACAAGCCGCCAGATCGTGCGGCTGTTGCGGCGGGCGGGCGCGCGCGAGGTGCACGTGCGTATCTCGTCGCCCCCCATCCGCAACGCCTGCTTCTACGGGATCGACACGAGCAACCGCGGCGAGCTCGTTGCGGCACGCCTGGCGGTCGACCAGATCCGCGGCGAGATCGAGGCGGACACGCTCGGCTATCTCAGCGTGGACGGCCTGATCGAAGCCCTCGGCCTGCCGCGGGGAAACCTGTGTCTCGCCTGTCTCACGGGAGCGTATCCGACCGAGACGCCCACGGAGGCCATGGCGGGGCGCTTCGCGCTCGAGACGCCGCGGGTGTAGCGTGGCGGCATCCTCCGATCCCCGCGGACCGCTGACCTATCGCGAGGCCGGCGTGGACCTCGAGGTCAAGGAGACGATACTGGCCGGCATCGGCGCGCTGGCCCGGAGCACGCTTCGCGAGGGGGTGCTGAATACCGGCGGCGAATTCGGCGGGCTCTTCCGCCTCGCCGGCTATCGCGACCCGGTGCTCGTCACCTCGATCGACGGGGTGGGCACGAAGACGCGTCTCGCCGGCCTGCTCGGGCGCTGGGACGTGATCGGCGCGGACATCGTGGCCCACGGGGCCAATGACGTGCTGTGTCACGGCGCGGCGCCGCTCTTCATGGTCGACTACATCGCCGCCGAGGCGCTCGACCCGGCCGTCGTGGCGGCGATCGTCCAGGGGATGGTCCTCGCGTGCCGGCAGCAGGGCATCGCGCTCATCGGCGGCGAGACGGCCGAGATGCCTGGCGTCTACCGCCCGCTCGCGGTGGATGTCGCGGCGTGCACGGTCGGCGCGGTAGAGCGCGACCGCTTGGTCACCGGCCGCGCCATCCGGCCCGGCGACGCGGTGGTGGGGATCGCGAGCGGTGGGTTGCATACCAACGGCTACTCGCTGGCCCGCGCCGCGCTCCTGCCCGGCAACGGGAGCGGCGACGCCGCGCGACGCGCGCTCGAGCGGACGCCCGGCGGCTTCTCGGAGACGCTTGGCGACGCGCTCCTGAGGCCGCACCGGTGCTACGCGCGTGCGGTCCTGGAGCTCACGGGGTCGCTCGAGGTGCGCGGCATCGTCCACGTGACCGGCGGCGGCATCCCGGGAAACCTCGTGCGCGTGCTCCCCGAGGGATGCCGCGCATCGCTGGAACGGGGCCGGTGGCCGGTCCCGCCGCTCTTTGCCCTGATTCAGCGCCGCGGGCGGATCGCCGACGGCGAGATGTGGCGAACGTTCAACATGGGGCTCGGACTGCTGCTCGTGGTGCCGCAGCCGGAGGCCGAGCGGGCGGTGGCGCTGCTCGAGCGGGGCGGTGAGCGGGCGTGGGTCACCGGCGAGATTCGCGGCGGGTCCCGCGGGGTGGAGCTTGTCTAGAAAGCTACCCGTGGGGGCGCTCGTGTCCGGTCAGGGCACGACGCTGCAGGCCTTGATCGAGGCGTGTGGGCGCCCGGATTTTCCGGCCCGCCTCGCCATCGTCGTGAGCAATGTCCCGGGCGTGTTTGCCCTCGAGCGTGCTCGGCGCGCCGGTATCCCGACCGCCGCGGTCGATCACCGCGCGCACGCCTCGCCCGGCTCGTTCGAGGCCGCGCTCCGTGCGGCGCTCCTCGGCGCCGGCGTGGAGCTCGTTTGCCTCGCGGGATTTCTGCGGATTCTCACGCCGGCGTTGGTCGATGCATTCGCGGGACGCCTTATGAACATCCACCCGTCGCTCCTGCCGGCATTCGGGGGCAGGGGCATGTACGGCGACCGTGTCCACGCGGCGGTGCTGCGCGCGGGGTGCCGGATCACGGGCTGCACGGTGCATTTCGTCACCGCGGTGCCCGACAGCGGGCCGATCATCGCCCAGGCCGCCGTACCGGTGATGGAGGACGACACGGTCGCGGATCTGGCCGCGCGCGTTCGCATGGAGGAACTGCGTCTGTACCCGGAGGCGGTGCGGCTCTATGCGGAGGGCCGACTCCGCATCGAAGGCGACCGCGTCCGCGCGTTGCCGCGGCCCGTGGGCGCGGCGTCAACCCGCGCCGGGGGGAGTTGGACCCGGCCGGACCCGCCTCCCACCCCGCGCGGCGAGGTCTGAGCCATGCTGCGCGTTTGGTTCGCCCGACCAGCCGGCGGCAGCGGCCGGGACCGGTCGGCCGCGCTCCGAAGGGCAGGCCCCGCGGAGCCGGCCCCGGGGCGTTTGCCCATGAGAGTGCAGCGGGCGCTCATCAGCGTCGCCGACAAGACGGGTGCCGTCGGCCTCGCCCGGGACCTCGCCGCGCTCGGCGTCGAGATCATCTCGACCGGCGGGACTGCGGCGGCGCTCCACGAGGCCGGCGTGCGCGTCACGCCGCTCGCGGACGTCACCGGTTTTCCGGAGATCCTCGGCGGCCGCGTGAAGACGCTCCACCCCGCGGTGCATGGGGGGCTGCTCGCCCTGCGCGACAATCCTTCGCATCTCGCGGAGCTCGCGCGCCACGGCATCCGCCCGATCGACCTCGTCGCGGTGACGCTCTACCCGTTCGAAGCGGCCCTCGCGCGGGGCGCCGACCTCCCGGCGATGATCGAGGAGATCGACATCGGGGGCGTGACGCTGCTCCGGGCGGCGGCCAAGAATTTCGAGAGCGTCGTCGTCCTGAGCGCGCCGGCGCAGTACGCGGCTGTCGTGGAGGAGCTGCGGGGGACGGGAACGCTGAGCGCCGAGACGCGGCGCCGCCTCGCGCGCGACGCGTTTGCGCGGACCTGCGGATACGACGCCGCGATCGCGCGGTATCTCGGCGGTGACGGATTCCCCGAGCGGCTCGTGCTAGCGTTCGACAAAGTGCAGGACCTCCGCTACGGTGAGAACCCGCATCAGCGCGGGGCGTTCTACAGAGACCCCGGAGAGACCGCGCCGTCCGTGGTGACGGCGCGGCAGATCGGCGGCAAGCAGCTCTCGTACAACAACATCTTCGACTTGGACGCCGCCCTCGATCTCGTGCGCGAGCTCCCGGATCCCGCCGCGGTCATCGTCAAGCACGGCATTCCGTGCGGGGTCGGGACGGGCGCCACGGTGCATGAAGCGTACCTGCACGCTCGCGCCGGCGATCCGGTCTCGGCCTTCGGCGGGATCGTCGCGCTGAATCGGGATGTCGACGCCGCGACGGCCGCCGCGCTCGCGGAGACCTTCCTCGAAGCGGTGATCGCGCCGGCGTTCGCCGAGGACGCGCGCACAGCCCTCGCGCAGAAGAAAAACCTCAGGGTGATGGAGACGGGGCCGCTCGGTGGCCCGGTGCCCGCCGCGGGGCTCGATTTCCGCAGAGTCCGCGGCGGGCTGCTGCTACAGGATCGCGACTCGCTCGACCTCGATCCCCGGCGGCTCGCAGTCGTGACATCCCGCGCGCCGAGCGATCGGGAGTGGCAGGACCTCAGGCTTGCGTGGACGGTGTGCCGGTATGTCCGCTCCAATGCCGTGGTCCTGGTCAAGGACCGGCAGGTCGTAGGTGTGGGCGCGGGACAGATGAACCGCGTGGAACCGGTCCGCCTCGCGGTCCGGCAGGCCGGCGAGCGGACGGCCGGCGCGGTCATGGCCTCCGAGGCGTTTTTCCCGTTTCCGGATGCGGTCGAGGTTGCCATCGCGGCCGGTGTGACGGCGATCATGCACCCGGGTGGCGCGCGCCGGGACGCGGAGGTCATCGCGACCGCTGAGGCCGCGGGCATTGCCATGGTTACGACGGGCGTCCGTCACTTCCGACACTGACCCGTTTGAGGTCACCCCGAATGGCACACCCTGGAATTGCACGCGCAGGTCGTGCTGTCGCTGACGTAGCATTTCCGAGGCCGCGCGGCACCCAGACCCGACACCGGTGCGGGGCGGTGCAGGTCGCCCTCCGCGGGTCATGAGCCGCCGGGCGGTGTTTTTGGACCGCGACGGCGTCCTCGTGGCCGACGTGCATCATCTGCGACGCGCCGACCAACTGCGGTTGCTCCCAGGCGTGCCCCAAGCGCTCGTGCGACTCCGGGAGGCGGGGTGGATGCTCGTCGTGGCCACCAACCAATCCGTTGTTGCTCGAGGATGGCTGAGCGAGGCGGAACTGCAAAGTGTGCACGGCGTGCTCATCGAGATGCTCGGCGAGCGTGGCGCGATGCTGGATCGGATCTACTATTGCCCGCACCACCCGCAAGGCGAGGTGCCCGAGTACCGGCGCGCCTGTCCCTGCCGGAAGCCGAGCCCGGGCATGCTCTTGCGCGCCGCCGAGGAGATGGAGCTCGACCTGGCGGAGTCGGTCATGGTGGGCGACGCGCCGAGCGACATCGAGGCCGGGCGGCGCGCCGGTTGCCGAACCGTCTTGCTACGCGGCGGCGCGGTCGCGAACGAACCGGCCTCGACCGGTGCCGATCATGTCGCGACGGATCTCAGGGATGCCGCAACGTGGATCATGGCGCTGCCCTCGCGCTCCGGTCGCGGCCGACCCTGACACGTCGGTAGGAACGGGCCGCGTCTACCCCGCTAAAGGCCGGCCGATTTCTGCCATTTTCGACCCCCGATAGACGCTTCGACCATGTCGTGCAGTGTTCGACTGGCCGGCATCGCCCTGCAGAGAATGGTGAGGAGGCAGTTTCCCTGCTTGGATCATTGGACCTGCCGGGCGGGCCGAGCTCAACATCCGAGGGCGGGGCGATCAATCGGATTTGGGGTGCCGCCGTCACGCGGGCTTAATGCGCGGCGGCAGAAATCGCGACGATGCGGATTCGGGGACTGACGAGCGGTGCGTCGTCGTTGCCGTCCTCATCGCCGCCGCCATCCAAGTACGCCGGCCGCCGAATGTCCGCGATGGCGGGCGCGTCGCGAAGGCGGTTGCGGTCCCCGACCACGGCGATCGTGATGCCCTGGCGCTGATACCACGAGAGGCCCCTGTCAGGGGTGGCATACCGCACGTCGCAGGGCAGGCTCCAGAGATCCGGGAGATACCATCGAAGATCGGTGTCGAACGCCACGACCTCTCCAGGACGCGCGTGGCGCGCCACCCAGGCGACCGCCTCGGTGCGGGTATCTTCTTCGTGCCGCAATGCCCACGCGAGCTGAAGGGCGCGCGTGGCCGGCTCCGCCAACAACACCGCGATGCCGATGACAGCGACGACCGTCGCCGCGCGTGACGCGGTGGCACTCATACCAGCCGGTGCGCTTCCGCGCCACCACCTCGAGAGCCACGTACTCCACACCCACGCGGCGCCGGCCGCGGCAAACACCGCCGCAAACGGCAGCAGCGGGATCATGCTGCGAAGGAAGAAGTTGTGCTGCGCGGCCATGAGACAGAAATATGGCACGATGAAACCGCCGAGGTACGCGGCCACGCGGGGCTGCCGCGCCGTCACGACGCCGGCCCCGAGCAGCGCGGCGAGCGCGGGGATCAGCCCGAAGGCGGCGTGCGGCGTCACGTACCACTCGGGGTTCGGGCTGCCGCCCTGCATGGGATGGATGAAGTACAGCAGGTTCTGTGCGGCGCCGGCCTTGAGGGACGCGAGCGTCGGCACGCCGCCGTACGCGCGGCCTTCCGAGACCCACACATCGATCAGGTACCGCGGCGTCGCGAGAACGCGCGGGGTCCCGATGACGAACCCCGCGGCCGCGGCGCCTCCCAAGACGGCCACTTCACCCAGAGCCGGCCCCCGCCGCCGGGAGTTCAAGGCGTGGGCCACCACGAACGCGATGAGCACCACAAACGCCGCCTGCTTCGTCGACATGGCCAGACCGGCGAGCGCGCCCGCCACCGCGTAGTCGCGTCGTGAGCCGCCGCGCAGGATTCGCATGCCGGCCACGATCGCCGCGCACACGAAAAACGTCATCGGCACATCGACCCGTACGGTGTCGGCGTAGTAGATGAATCCCGGCGCGACGGCCAGCAACGCCGCGGCGAGCAGGCCGGTCGCGCGATCCTGGACCGCGCGACCGAGCCGGTACGCGAGGATCACGGTGGCCGCCGCAAACGCCACGGTCACGACCCTGGACCACAGGTAGAATGCCGGTTGGTTGATGTACCACCAATACGGCAGCGCCGGCGGCAGGTGGCTCAAGGGCGTTTGGGGGTGGACCACCTCGATCGCCCAGCGGGATGCGGCCTCGCCCCGGAGGTGCAGGTATCCATAACAGAGGTAGACGACCGGCAGTAGTATGTAGAAGTACAAGCTCGGGTACGAGAACGCCTTGGGGTCGAGGTCGCCGCGCTGCATCATGCCCACGACGTAGGTCACCACGTACGGCTCGTCCCATTCGTGGATGTACGGGAGCCCTCGGCGAACGCCGATGAGCCTCACCACGACCGCTGCGAGCACGATGCATGCCAGCAAGAGCATCTCGCCCCCGCTCGATCGCCCGGGGGCGGGGCGAACGGGCGTGCCAGGGCCCTGAGGCGAGGGGGTGCCCCGTCGCGTGGGGGTGCCGTCTGTCGAATCGGAGCCTGGGAAACGCCTTGACACCCTGGCAGGCTCCGCTTATAATGAGATCGACATAGCCGACCAGGCAAGTCCAATGGGGCATGTTGGGAACCGATTCCGAGGGGATCGGTTTTCTTTGTTTAGGCCCACCGGTTCACCAGCGCTACCGCCGCAACCGCTCCCCAGACCGTTGCGGTGAAGTTCACGATCCCGTTGCCGACCCAGGCCCAGCGGGCCTCCACGGTGGCCCCGAGCAGGCTGTCGAGGATTGCGCCCGAGAGTCCGCTGAGCGCGACGGCGATCGCGAGCGGTAGAGGCGCCCCGTTCCAAAACGCGGCGCCGGTCACGCCGATGAGGAGCGCCCCCGCGGCCGCTCCCGCGGTCCCTTGCGGGGTGACGCCTCCGGAGGTGCCGTGCGGCACGCGGGCGCCGGTCGTGATCAACACCGGTAGGGTGGAGCCGAGACGGCCGACTTCGGTCGCCCACGTATCCGCCGTCGCGGCGGCCACGGCGCCTGCCGCGGCGGCAAGGGCGAGGCGCGAGCCGGTCGCGGCGTAGACGCACGCGGTCAGCGCGGCGACGCCCCCATTCGCGGCCACCTGCTGCCAGTGCCGCCCGCCGTAGTCGGACGACCGGATGGCGCGGCCCGGATACCCCTCGGTCGAGGCCTCGGTTCCGAGTTGGAGGTGCGCAGCACCGGAAGGGGGGCCCGCAGAGCGACGGCGCAAACGCGCGGCCGTGGCGGGAGCTTCGATCCTGGTCAGCGCGGAAGACGACGCGAAGAACGCGCCGACAAGCGCGGCCCAAGGCCATCCGCCGGCCCCGTAGAGGACGGCGCCGCAGGCTGTGGCCGCATACGCACCGGATCGCGTGAGAGCGCGGACCCGATACGCGGCAAGGCCAATCGCGCCGCTGACGACGGCGGCGGCGATCGCGCGCAGAAAGATTACCATCGCGGGATGCACTGTCCTTTAGTTTCGGTGCAGCGGAGTGCGCTCCTCGGAGCGTCGGGCTCGGACCGCAAAATCGTTGAGCGGCCGCGTCGCGCTGCACGCGTATTGACAAGGGCGCCGGAGCGCGCTACATTTTTCGTGGACTTCGGTTGTACCTTAACAAGCCCGACAACCCCGAGCACGATCTACGTTCCCGAGTCGATCCCTTCGTCGCAGCATCTGTCGCGCTTCGCAATGGATCGTGCCGACTCGCTCAAGGCCGGCGTCCCCGGATCTACAGAGAAAGTGGATGTCGTTGCCTTGACAACGTTGTATGGGGGTTGTATAAATAGGTGTCGTGGTCGGGAAGCCGCCCACTCGGGCGGGGTCTCGGCCGCGTCGATTCTTCGACACCTTGAAAACTGCATAGTGGCAAGGGGAACGCGACAGCCCACGAATTGTGGACCCGGAGAGAAGTCTCTCTGGG
>JAJPIA010000140.1 GCA_021324975.1 Bacillota bacterium | reverse complement strand
GCGGCGCGGCCGCGCCGCCGCGGCGCCGGACGGGTTGGATCGGGCGCGCGCCCTGTTCGAGGAGGTCGCGCTCGGCGAGCGCTTCGTGGAGTTCCTGACGATTCCCGGCTACGCTAGGCTCGACGGCAAGTAGTGCCCCATCCCATTGCTTCGGCCAGGCTGAGAGGCGGGCAGACCTGTCCTCCGCTCCACGCCCCGACGCCGGACTACTACTATGCATTCCCTTCGTCCACGGCGCATGCGCGGTTGAGCCACGCACATGCATGCATCGCGGGCGTCGAACGCCCGCTCCGGCCAGGTCTGCCCGGCCCCAAATATCCTCGTCGCACATACGGGATGAGACACTAGCGCAGGCCGAGAATCCTCGCCGCGTCCGGCACCACGCCCCAGAACATCACGAGCGCCAGCGCGATCAGCGGGATGACGATAATGTAGCTCATCACGAGGCGTTCGAACTTGAGGTTCATGTAATACGCGCCGATCAGGCTCGCCTTCAGGCAGGCCGTAATCAACAGGATCGTGACCCGGAGGGCGGTGGGGAGCGTGAAGACGACGACGACGCTGACCTCCACCGCCGTGAGCACGAGGAGGATCAGCCACGCCGTGAGGAATGTCCTCGGCAGGGCCATGTTCTCGTGTTCCATGATCTCCGGATCGTGGTGATGCATGCGGCCCTCCTCGCTGCTACCCGGCCCTAGCGTACGGTTGCGGCATTTCGGCCCCTTCTACCCTCGTCGCACATCAGCGACGATGCCCTAGCGGCAGACCGGCCGTGCGTCCGCCGGCGCTCGATAGCCACGCACCGGCCCGTCACTCACAGCAGGTAGATCGACGGCCAGATAAAGACCCACACGAGATCGACGAACCCCCAGTACAGGCCTGCGACCTCGAGGCCGCCGGCCCGCGACAGGCCTTTCGCAATGCGGTGGGCCATGGCCCACAGGTAGACGCAACCGCCGACCACGTGCAGACCATGGTATCCGGTGATGATGAAGAAGGTGAAGCTGAACGCCGGCACACCCCACGGGTTCGTGTTGAGCCGGGCGCCGTCCAGGATAAAGTGCGTCCACTCCGTCGCCTGGAGCGCGGCGAAGGCAAACCCCGCCAGGATTGTGGCGGTGAGGAACCACACGGCGTGCCGGCGCGCGCCCCGCCGAGTCTCGTAGACCGACAGCGCCATCGTCGTGCTGCTGCAGATCAGGATAGCGGTCATGACGCCGACCAGGCGGATGTTCATGATGTGCGCGCGGTCGGGCCACGTGGGACTTCCGAGCCGGAGCGTCCACAGGCCGACCAGCATGCCGGAAAACGTGATCGCGTCCGACATCAGGAACAGCCACATCATGAGCTTGCCCCAGCCGACGTCGAACGGCGATCGTCCTCCGGCCCAGCGCGAGGCCGCCGTCTGCTCGGCTTCGTGCGTTCCGACTGCCGCCATCAATGCCCTCCCCGACGCGTCGCCGCTACACCCAGAACAGGAGCACAAACAGGTAGAGCCACAGCAGGTCCATGAAATGCCAGTACGCTGCGCAGTTCGTGACGCCGGCGTGCGCCTGCGCGGCGTACCGGCCCTGCCACGAGTGCAGCAGCACGATCGCCAGCGCGACGACGCCGCCCAGCAGGTGCGCTCCGTGCACCGCGGTCAGAACATAAAAGAACGAGCTGTGCGGGTTCGTCCTCAGGAACAGCCCGCGCGCCGCCAGTTGCCGCCACGCCACCAACTGCCCCAGCAGGAACAGGAGGCCGAGCGCCGCCGTCAACTCGACACCCTGGCGAAGGCCGGCCGCGTCTCCAACGCGTATGCGGCGCCGCGCCCAGTCCAGGGTGCCGCTGCTCACGAGCAGCACGGCGGTGTTGATCCACAGCACCGAGGGCGGGGTGAACGCAAACCAGCCCGCCTCCTGACGACGGGCCAGATACGCGCTCGTGAACGCAAGAAACAGCATGGTGACCGCGGCAAGGAACGCCGCGACGCCGAGGAGGCCGGTACCCACCGGCGTCGGCTCCCGCCCCGGCGCGGCATCCCCTCCGGACGGTCCGCGCCCCCGGCCTCCGACGCCGCGAAGGCTTCCGCCTCGGTGCCGCTCCAACACCAGGGTCGGCATCGGCGTCACCCGCCAGCTACGTCCCGCCCCCGGCTGCGCCCGCCGCCGCGGCCAGCGGGATGGCCTGCACCGTTTGCGGCACGTAGTCGTTCTGGGCGCCCGGCACGCTGTAATCGTACGGCCACCGGTACACGGTCGGCAGCGCGCCTTCCCAGTTGCCGTGCGGCGGGGGCGTCGTCGTCGTCCACTCCAGACCGTTCGCGTGCCACGGGTTGTCGCCGGCCACGGGCCCGTACTTGAGGCTCCACAGGAAGTTGACGATGAAGAACAGCTGGGCAAACCCCAGCAGGAAGGCGGAGAGCGACACAAAGACGTCCACCGGCCCGGCGTGCGACAGGAACGGGTAGGCGGTCGTTTGGTACAACCGGCGATCGTTGGAGTGGATCCCGATGAAGTGCATCGGGTAGAACGTGCCGTAGATCCCGAGGAACGTGAGGGCAAAGTGGATCTTGCCGAGCGTCTCGTTCATCGTCCGCCCGAAGAACTTCGGGAACCAGTAGTACGTGCCGGCGAGGATGGCGAACAGCGACGCGCTCGCCATGACGAAGTGGAAGTGCGCGACGATGAAGTACGTATCGTGCAGGTAGAGGTCCACCGGCGCGATGGCGAGGAAGATGCCGCTGAGGCCCCCCGTGACGAAGACCGAGACGAAGCCGATTGCAAACAGCATCGCGGTGGTGAAGTGGATCCGGCCGTGCCAGAGCGTCGTGCACCAGTTGAACGTCTTGATCGCCGAGGGGACCGCGATGATGATGGTCGAGCCCATGAACGCGGCGCCGAGCAGGGGGTGCATGCCGCTCACAAACATGTGGTGGCCCCAGACGAGGAAGCTCAGGAACCCGATCGCGGACAGGGACAGCACCATGGCCTTGTACCCGAAGATCGGCTTGCGCGAGAACGTGGAGATGATGTCCGAGACGACCCCCATGGGCGTGAGGATCAGGATGTAGACCTCGGGATGGCCGAAGAACCAGAAGAGGTGCTGCCATAGGAGGGCGTCGCCCCCTTGATGGGGGCTCGCCGCCCCGCCGACGATCAAGTTTGCGGCTTCGAAGAAGCTCGTGCCCGCGAGGCGGTCGAGCAGCAGGAGCCCCAACGCCGCCATCAGCACGGGGAAGCTCAGCAGCGCGAGCACCGCGGTGACAAACGCGCCCCAGATCGTGAGCGGCAGGCGACCCATCGACATGCCCTGCGTCCGCAGGTTGAGCACCGTCGTGAGGAAGTTGAGCGACCCGAAGAGGGAGGAGATGACGACAAACAAGATCGCGATGATCCACAGCGTCTGACCGAGCCCGGCGCCTCCCTCGGCCGCGGGAATCGCGGAGAGCGGCGCGTAGGCCGTCCATCCGTTGCCGGCGGGGCCACCGGGGACGAAGTACGACAACAGAATCGTGATGACGCCGGGAACGAACGTCCAGTACGAGATCATGTTCAGGAACGGGAACGCCATGTCCCGCGCCCCGATCATGAGCGGGATCAGGAGATTCCCGAGCCCGCCCGTCAGCATGACCGTGAGGAAGAAGAAGATCATGATCGTCCCATGCATCGTCACGGCCTGCAGGTACTGCTCGGGATTGAGCACGCCGTTGTCCGGCCAGGCGAGGTGCGTCCGCATGAGCATCGCCATGGCACCGCCGACGAGCGCCATGAACATCGTCGTGAGGAAGTACTGCTTGCCGATCATCTTGTGGTCGATGCTGAAGATATAGTGCCGGATGAAGCTCTCCCGGGGATGGAGCTCAGGGGCCATCTCGGGCTGGCGTACGGCGACGGCGTCCATCAGTCGTCCTCTCCTCATGCGTATTGCATCATCGACGTTCCTGTTCTCGGCGCCACTCGACGGCGGCGCGTACCGGCGCTATGCTACTTGATCTGCGACTGGAGCCACTGGTCGAAGGCGCCCTGCGACTGGACCGTGATGTTGCCGCGCATCGTATAGTGGCCCACGCCGCAGAGCTGCGCGCACACGATCTGATACGCGCCGGGCTTGTCCGGGGTGAACCAGATGTCCACGACCCGGCCGGGCACGGCGTCCTGCTTCATCCGGAAGTTCGGCAGCGACAGGCTGTGGATGACATCGATGGCCGTGATGTGCAGCAACACAGGCCGGTTGACGACGAGATGCAGGTCGTTGATGGTGACGACGTTCTGCTTGTTCTCGGGATCGCTCGGGTCCATCCCAAACGGATTCCCCGACGTGACGAACTTGGGCGCCGACCGGCCGAACTTGCCGTCGGGGCCGGGGTAGCGGAACTGCCATTCGAACTGCCGCCCGACGACGTCGACCTGCTGCGCGTTCGCGGGCGGCGCGCTGTACACCTTGGCCCATACGACTTCCCCGGCGATGCCCAGGATGATGATCCCGATCGCGGGCACCACCGTCCACGTCAACTCCGCGCCGAGATGCTCGTGCCAGTGCGCGGCCTTGGTGCCTTGCCGCGCGGGAAACCGCCACAGCGCGATGCCGATGAACAGGTGGACCGCGACGAAGGCGATCGCGGTGAGCACCAAGATGATATTGAACAACTCGTCGATGCTCGCCCCCTGAATCGAGGCCAGCGGGAGCAGCCAGTAGGACTTCGCCGACCAAACGAACGAGAGCACCCCCGCGACGAGGGTGAACATGATCAGCACGGATGCCCAGCGGCCCGCGCGCCGTTCGTCCTTGGTCCGGCCTGTTTCTTCCATCGGTCGCGTCGTCACCTCCGGCGCGCTCATCCGCGGCGCCACGGCTTTGCCATGTCCCTACAAAAGCGCCCGGCCGCGGAACCGTCGCCCCATGCTACGGCCCGCGGCCGCCCATCACGCGTTGGCGGAGCGCTGGCGGTCTCTTCATCCCGGGGGTTCGTAAACCCTCCCGGCGCCCGCCACCGCCGACGCGGCCCAGGCCGGGACGGCGTCCGCAGCCCCGGCTCCACCGGTTACGAGAGGTCATCCCGCGCCAGATGGGAACAAGTCGCTCCGCGCACCCGTACAGTGCGGGTAACAGGGCGTCGGTGCTCCTGGCCCGGCGCGCGACGACAAAGGGAGGTGAACACCGGGGCGAACGCGCGTTCGTTCGTGCTGTGTGAAGGAAAGTCGTAGATGTTGCTGATAACACCGAAGGAGAGTTCAGTAAAGCGCGGAATCTTACGCGCAATATAATGGAGGCATCCGGGCGCGGGGCAGGCGCGGGATGCGTGCGTCCAGTGGATAGTTCAGTGTGAGGGGAGGGAGCTATGCATAAACGAAAGACCGCGGTGCTCGGAAAGGTTCTCGCGTTCGGTCTCGTCGCCACGCTCGTCGTCACCCTCAGCTTGCTCGGCAAGTCGCCCAGTTCGTTCGCGCAGGCCAAGACGCTCTACATCGGCATCAACCTGCCGCTGACCGGCGCCGATGCCGAAGATGCCGAGCTGATCAAGGACGGCGCGATGATGGCGATCGACGACCAGAACGCCAAGGGCGGCGTGGCCGGTTACAAGCTCCAGGCGATCGTGCTCAACGACGCGACCGCGACGGCCGGGCAGTACGATCCCGCGCAGGCCGCGACCAACGCCCGCCAGCTGGTCGCCAACATCGGCGTGGTGGCGGTCGTCGGTCCGCAGATGAGCGGTTCCGGCAAGGCGATGTCGCCGATCCTGAGCGAGGGCGATCTCGCGACGATCACCCCCAGCTCGACCAACCCGGACATCACGGATCCGAAGTACGCGTCCCAGTTCCGGCCGAGCGGCAAGGCGATCTACTTCCGGACCGTCACGACCGATGCCTACCAGGGTCCGAACATGGCGAACTACTTCGCGGAGAAGCTGAACGTGAAGTCGGTGTACGTGCTGGACGACTCCGGGGCGTACGGGGTGGGGATCGCCGATTCGTTCCAGAAGCGCGCCGCGGACAAGGGCATCAAGGTGCTCGGCCGCGATCAGCTCAACCCCAAGGAAGCCGACTACACGACGGTGCTGACCAAGATCAAGGGCATGAACCCCGACGCGATCTACTACGGCGGCGTGGACCAGGCGGGCTCGAAGCTCGCGAAGCAATCCTACGACGTCATGCCGAAGGTGATCAAGGGCGGCGGCGACGGCATGTACAGCGCGAACCTGCTCAAGGGCGCCGGCTTCCCCGCGTCGGAGGGATGGTACGCGACGATCGCCGGGCCGCACCTCACGGAGAGCCCGCAGCTCAAGCCGTGGGTGGAGCGGTTCCACACGAAGTACGGCAAGTACCCCGGCGACTACTCGATTACGGCATACGACGCCGCGCTCGTGATCATCGACTCGATCAAGCGGGCCGCCGCGGGCGGCAAGACGGTCGACCGGCACAGCGTTCGCGACGCGATCCAGGCCACACGCCTGCAGACGCTCCAGGGCGTGGTGGAGTTCGATCAGAACGGGGACATCAAGAGCCGGGTCGTGAGCGTGTTCCAGGTGCACCACAACACGGAATACAAGGACGACGACATCCTCCACCAGTTCAAGTACATGGGCGTGGCGCCGCAGGAGTAGGTCACGGTGAGATTCCGGGGCGGAGCGGGCACGACAACGCCCGCTCCGCCCGCTTGAGAGGCGCCGCCGGTGCATCTGAGCGACATCCTCCTCCAGCAGATCATCAACGGCCTGAGCCTCGGGGCGATGTACTCGCTGCTCGCGCTCGGGTTCACCATGGTGTACGGCATCATCGAGTTGATCAACTTCGCGCACTTCAACGTGTTCATGGTCGGCTCGTTCATCGCGATGTTCGTGCTCCAGTGGATCGGGCTGTCCGGACAGTCTCATATCCTGACCGGGATGCCGCTCGTCGACGCGCTGGCGCTCGCGTTCGCGAGCGCGATGCTGATCTGCGGCGTGCTCGGGGTCGTGATCGAGCGCGTCGCGCTCCGGCCGATGCGGCACGTGCGCGGGACGGCGGCGATGATCACCACGATCGGCATCTCCTACATCCTGTACAACATCGTCCTGCTGACCATGGGCGCCGCGGCGCTCAACTACCCGAACCCCATGCCCGCCGTGGCATGGAGCGTCGGCGGGGCCGTGCTCCGGCT
>JAJPIA010000091.1 GCA_021324975.1 Bacillota bacterium | reverse complement strand
GAGGGGATCGTCCCCGGAGGCGGGGTGGCTTTGCTCAACATCGCGAAGGCCCTGGACAAGGTGGACGCCGATGATACCGACGAGAAGAGCGGCGTCAACATCGTCCGCAAGGCCATCGAGGAACCAACCAAGTGGCTGGCGGCGAACGCCGGCTTGGAGGGTGCGGTTGTCGTCGAGCGGATCAAGTCGGAAAAGCATGGCATCGGCTACGACGTCGCCGCGGACCGCTACACTGACATGCTGAAGGCAGGCATCATTGACGCGACGAAGGTCACGCGGCTGGCGCTGCAGAACGCCGCGAGCGTGGCGAGTCTGCTCCTCACGACCGAGGCCCTCGTCGCGGAGAAGGGCAAGAAGAATGCGGCGGCGGCCACCCCGGGCGGCTACAACCCGGAGGACATGGACATGTAATCGTGTGCCTGCGAGGGGTCGTCATGAGTTCCAGGAACCAGTCCGCGAGGTTCGCCCTTTCTTCGATCTCTTCTGAGGCCAAGCTGGTCGGGTTCTGGGCGTAAGGTCACTGAAGCTCTCCTGTTTACGCAAGCGCATCCTGCCGGGTTATCTCGAGACGCCCGGACGAGGCTGTGTATTCCTACCGCGACATGCGACATACCACGCGTCTTGAGAGGGAGACGATGCACACACCGCCGCTGGAGGAACTGCTGACCAAGGTTTCAGCACGGTACGCCCTCGTGAATGTGGTGGCCATTCGGGCACAGCAGTTGATTGCGGGAGATCTGCCCGCCATCGAGACAACCAGGCGCAATCCTGTGCTCATTGCCATCGAAGAGCTGGCTTCGGGGAGGCTTCACCTGGAATCACGAAGAACGCCCGTCACTCTAAAGAAAGATCCGGGGGAAGTACAGGCCTCACAGGCTCAGACCGTCGATCAGCCCGCGTAAATAGAACGCTGCCCATTTCCGCAGTAGGGAAAAGGTTCAAGTCCTCGCGCGTCCACCACCGTTTGCCTGCCGGTCGTAATTGGCCAGTCTTTTCCCGCGACCAAGGCTGTCAATGGCCGCGTAGCGGGCCGCAGGCTTTACCATTGACGGCTGCGGGAGCGGGAAAGAGGATTTTCGAACGACCGACAGGCGTCTTGTCTCCGTACCCATGTTCCCTACTCACCCACACGATTCTCGGAAGACCCAATCTTTTCCCGGTCATCCTGCCCGTATGCGGGTACCCGGTATGCCGGATCGCGATATGCGGGATCCTTGGAAGGCCCTAAGACACTCTCGTGGACGGCGCCGCGCCGACGCACCGCCTGGAGCTCAGAACGTAATCCCGTGCGGGCGCTAATACGAGGGGCATAACCGAGGGCCGCGATCTTGGAAATCTCAAAATGGTAGTCGCTGAACAATCCGTTGAGTTCCTGCATTCCAAGACGTGCGAGATCCGGCCGTTCCCATAAGCGGCCGAGGAGGTTAATGAGCGGTCTCATCACGATTGCGCACCGCCAGGGAATGGACGGAAACCAGAGAGAGCGGCCGAGCACCTCGGCAATCCAGCGGAGGAGTTCTCCCGCCCGATAGCATCCACCGTCCGTCACGTTGTAGGCTTCGCCGGACTGTCCTGCTTCCATGACAAGCCGATGCGCCGCCGCGAGGTCGTCCGCATGCACCACGTCCACCAAGTGGCGGCCCCCATCGGGCAGCGGAAGCGCCGGCAGCCGCATGACCCGCGCCGCCTCCGGGATGAAATATCGATCGCCGGGGCCGTATACGATGCACGGCCGGATGATCGTCGCGCGAAGACCGCCGGCCGCAGCGTCGCGCACCAGTCGCTCCGCCTCAACCTTGGACGCCCCATAGATGCCTGCCGGGTTGAGCGGTGCGTCCTCGGCGAGGCCGATGGGCAGCCGATCGCCGTACACGGATACGGAGCTCGTGTATACGAGCCGGCTGACTCCAGCATCCCGAGCCGCCTCGATCACCCGGCGTGTGCCTTCGACGTTGGTCTCCCACATCTCCGCGTCCGCGTGCCTGTGAATGTCCACGGCTCCGGCCACATGGTAGACGTCGTTCATGCCAGCACAGGCCCGTCGCAGACTCTCCGGGTCCCGCAGATCGCCGGCAGCGATCTCCACGCGCCATCCGAAGAGCGCACGAGCGCGTTCAGGGTCTCGCACAAAGACGCGGACGGGATGTTTTTGCGCCAGCAGGTGGCGCGCCACGGCGCTCCCCACCAATCCGGTCGCGCCGGTCACCAACGCGCGGGGCTCAGTCATCGCGGTCGATTCGTAGGGCGTTCGTTTGATTTACTTTATTGTAGCTTCGATGGAATCCCTTCGCTAAGACGTTGCGAACGCCCATCTGCCACCACAGCTTTGTGCCATCCGCATGTTTCGCCCGGCGACAGCGACCGAACTACTCCTGCGGCCGAAGGGGGCACAACGCGAAATTTAGAGTAGCTCGCTCAGTTTCCGCCACCCACTATTCAGCGTCAGCACGTGCAGCCCATCGGCACGCTTCCACGTCAGGCCGACACCCAGTTGCGCATGGGTCTCGCGGGTGCCGAGCGTTGCCAGGGCGTACGCCAAAACGGCCTCGGCAAGAGCGTCGCCGTTCGACAAACGCTGCGCCTGCGCCGCCGCGGCAAGCATGGATCGGAGTGGAGCCGGGAGATCGTTGAATCCATCGGTGATTGACCCGGAGATAGCCGCCGTGCTGGACCCCGGCGCAACCCTCCCCGGCAATCCTTTCTCGAAAGTGGGATCTATCTCCAGCCGCGGCCCCCAGTCCGCAGCGGAGGATGTGTCGACGGGACCACCAACGAGCTCGCGGGGTGGTGCGAGCGTGCCGTTGGACGAAACGCGCAGTCCCTCGGCGGTGCTGCCCGCGGCGATCTTGGCGGCAATGTGATCGACCGCTTCATCCACCCCCGCGCTTTCCGCCGGAAGCGCGGTCATCTTTGCGAGGCGCGTTTCATCTTCCGCTGCGGGTAGCGCGCCGGGTTGGTCGTCGGCAGCCGGGGAAGGTGTATGCACGGCGGTTTTCGACTTTTCATCGGTTGTATCTAATGGAAGGACGGAGGTATCTGCGGCAGGTCCAGCGTCGGTGCCGGCTGCGTCGCACGCCCCCGTCTTTGCTCCTGACCCCGCCGATACGGCGTTTGGCGGCGCTGGTGCCTCGCCGTCGGTAGCCGTCTTGGCGGAGGGTGCTTCGGGCATTCCCGCCGCGCTCGCGACGTCTTCCTCGCCCACACGTACGGCCATCGCGGCACTTTCTCCGGCGGCCCTCGGTGCCCGCTCCCGGGCGGCGTCCGCGGCGGCATGCGCCCATGCCCATAGCGCCTCCGCGTCGGTCGCGCCGTCACGATCGAGAATCACGAGGTCCGCGTCGGCTGCGGGCACCGGCAGCATGTCGGCGGGACTTGCGGGGATCGTGCCCAGCGCCTCTGCGAGCTCCGCAAGGATCGTTCCCGGGGCTGGTCGGCCGTCCCGCCGGGGCTTCCGGATAGGGTGCAGCCAGGATCCACAGCAGTCTCGCACCGACTGGCGCGTGCACGATCGCCTGGGGCGCGAGATCCGCCGGAAGCGCAGCCACGGCGCGTTCATGGCCCTGGGCGTACGTCCACAACGCCACGAGCGCATGGCCATCGGCTGTTTCCACCCATGGGCAGACGGCCAGGTACCCGCCCGCGCGGGCGGCCTCGCGAAGCGCGCGGAGCGGGAGCCGGTGCGCGCGCGGGAGCACGAGTTCCCCGGCACCGGTCGAAACCCGCAGTGCGTCCGCGTGCCGACCCAGGAGGTAGAGATACACGGCCATCGGGCCGCCACCGCTCATGTCGCTCCTCCTGCGCGCCCGGCGTCTCCCGCCCACGCATCGCGCCACGCCGCACCAGGCACAAGCAGGCGACCACGCTGCTCAGGCACTGCGCCAGGGTGCTGGCGAGTAAGGAGCGGGAGGCCGCGGACCTGCTCAGCGAGCGGCTCCTGGGCGGCAAGTGAGCGCGCGCCCGCAGCTCCCGTTAGCAGGCGTTAGCAAATCGGCCTCTGAGCTCGTGCTCAGTAAGGAGGAGAATCGCGCGCTAGCGCTTGTCCTGCAAGGATTTTCGAGTGGAGCGGGAAACGGGACTCGAACCCGCGACCCTCTGCTTGGGAAGCAGATGCTCTACCAACTGAGCTATTCCCGCTCGGTCTGCGGCCAGCAAACCGCATTATATCACAAACAGTGGTGCAGGGAGGCCGACCATGACCGGACATATCGAGCGGATCCGGCTCGCGGGCATACTGCCTGAGCCCGTCAGCCACTACTGCGACGCCGTGCGGGCCGGCGACTATCTCTTCATCTCCGGGATCGTCTCCATGGACCGTGACGGGCACGTGGTCGGCGCCGGCGATGCCGCGCGTCAGGCGGAACAGATCTTCGCGCACGTCGACCGGGTGCTCGAGCACGCAGGCGCCGCTCGATCGCAGATCGTCAGCGTGTTGATCCACCTCACGAACATGGAAGATCGGGCCCGCATCAACCCAGTGCGCGTGCGATATTTTGGCGAACACCGGCCGTCGAGCACGCTCGTGCAGGTCGCGGCGCTGATCCATCCGGATCTGTTGGTAGAGGTAACCTGCACGGCATATCTCGCCAACCCGGCAACTGCGTAACAGCGGGCGCGAATCGCGGGGGCCGCGGCCGAGCAGCGGCTACGCGCCTGAGCTTTGTGCACCGACACGTTTTTCGAGAATATCGACGAGCGTCCGGGCGATGACTTCCTTCCCCTGGGCAACGGTTTCGATGCCGCCCTCGGGGTTGACGACATACCCCACATGCAGGCCCTGTTCGATGTCGTGCATGTCGTTCGCGACCACCAGGTCCGCGCGGTTTCGCCGGGCCCACTCGCTCGCGACGCCCACGAGCTCATGCTGAGGCCGGCCCACTTCCAGCTTGAAGCCGATGAAAAAGGTCTTGGGCGCCAGGTCGCGCACGCGGGCGGCGGCTTTTGGCGTCGGCACGAGCCGGATCAGCCACTCGTCGGTGGCGCTCGTGACCTTTTCCTCGCGGACCTCGGAGGGGGCAAAATCGAGCACCGCCATGGCGTGGATCACGGCATCGTACCGGTGCTCCCGGAGCTCGTGCTCGAAGCTCGCGATGAGATCCTCCACGGTGTCGATCGGCAGCAGCCGGAGATGGTCGACGCGTCCCCCGCGCACCGTCGGGAGGATGCTCCCGCGGCCGTACACGAACGTCACCATGGCGCCGGCTTCGAGCGCGCGCTCGGCGATGAGGGAGCCGAGCCGGCCTGTTGACTTGTTCGTCAGGAAGCGCACGGCGTCGAGCGGCGCGCGTGTGGGCCCGGAGGTGATGAGGATCTGGCGCCCCCGGAGGCTCATGACGCGCGCGCCTCGAGCGCCCGACTGATCTCGTCGCGGACCTCCGGGTCGCGTTCCCGCCCGAGCCTCGCCCGCAACGCGATCCGCGACGCGTCGGTGCCGATCCGGCCCAGCGCCCACGCCGCATGGGCGCGGACGAGCGGCTCGTCCTCGTCGCTGAGCGCGCGGGCCAGCGCGGGAACGGCCACGGGATCGCCGAGATTGCCGAGCGCCACCGCGACGTTCCGGCGCAGACCGCGCCGCTTCGTGCGCGTGATCGCCGAGCCGCGAAACCGGCGCCGAAACTCCTCATCCCCGATGTTCAGCAACTGAAGCAGGTCCGGCCGCGCGCCGACCCCGGGGCGCGGCGCGAACTCCGGGTGCGTCCGCGCCGCGGTGCGCGCGTTGTGCGGGCACACGGTCTGGCAGTCGTCGCAGCCGAAGATGCGGTCGCCGATGAGCGGCCGCATCTCGTGGGGGATGGCGCCGCGATGCTCGATGGTCAGGTACGAGATGCAGCGGCGCGCGTCCACGGTGTACGGCGCCACGATCGCGCCCGTCGGGCACGCGTCGAGACAGAGCCGGCAGCGCCCGCAGTCGCCGCGTGCGGGCGCGTCGGCGGGAAGGGGAAGATCGGTGAGGATCTCTCCCAAAAAGACCCACGATCCGAAACCGCGGCGCGAGATGATGAGGGTGTTCTTACCGTACCATCCGAGTCCCGCGCGCCGCGCCGCCGCGCGGTCGATCATGGGCCCGGTGTCCACGTAGTAGCGTGCGATGCGCGCTCCGTGCGACCGCAGAAACCCGGCCACGCGTTCGAGACGCGGCGCCATCACGTCGTGGTAATCGGCGCCCTGCGCGTAGCGGCTAACCCGGCCCCTGGGCCGGCCGGTTCCGGACGCCCCGGCCGGCGCCGCTTCGGCGCGCTCGCCTTCGGGCTCGTGCAGCCCAGACCCGCCTGGCAGGCGGCGCAGCGGGGTTCCGCCGCCGTCGCCCAGGGGGCGCGCCTCTCCATAATAAAGCCCCACGGCGACGAGGGCGCGCGCGTGCGGCTCGACGGCCCGAGGGCGCGGCGAGCGTGGCGCGTTGCGGGCCATGTAGCCCATGTCTCCGTGGCGACCGTCTGCGACCCACCGCGCCAGGGCCTCACCCTCCTGTTGGAAGGGCTCGGTCGTGGCGATGCCGCAGAGGTCGAACCCGGCGGCGCGCGCTTCAGCCTTGACCGCGGCGGCGAGTGCGTGAAGATCCACCGACGTGTCGGCGTTCATCCACGCTCGAGTATAGCAGGCGCGCCCTGGGCCGGTGCGCCCGGCCGAAAGCCGACAACCTGAAACGTGCCGAGGCGAGTGTTCGATGTCGGCTGCCACTCCACGGTGATCGGCGCCGCGAAGTCCGGCGCCATGCGACCGTGCTGGATCCAGTAGCGCGCGTGCGGGTCGTTGAGGATTGCCGGGCTGGCCTTGGCGACAAGCACGACCGGCCCATCGACGAAGTGCACCTCGTCGAGCTCGGGGATCCCACGGAGCGCGTTCAAGAGTTGGCCACGGACGTCAGCGGGCGGCGCAGGCCGGACGTTGACGAGCCCGATGTTTCGCCCGAGCGGGCCGATGATCTTGACGTTTGCGAGCTGCGGGCTCACGCCGGCGTTCCGAAGCACATTCAGGACGACCTCGTTGGCGCGGGCCACCGCGCGGCCGTGGTAGTCGGGGGCGGCCAGCGGTTTGAGGAGGTGCTTGAGCTTGCAGCCCTCGCGGCCTGGGTTCTCGCCGATGCGCGGCGGCCGTACGTTCATAGCGTCCGCAAGCGCCGCGATGGCCGGCTTCTCCAGCTCGAGCAGTGGGGCATAGTAACCGTTGCATACCTTGAGCCCCATCTGGCCCCACGTGTCACTCCGGTTCGCGCCCGTCAAGACCAGCCGCCCGCCCGCCACGGCCTTGACCATGCCGAGCTTGATCTCGCGCGTGCAGCGGTTACACGCCGGGCCCGCTGCCTGGACCCGGTGCTGCTTGAACTGCCCGAGCAGGCAGCGCTGTTGCAATCCGAGCTGCTCCGCGACCTCGAGCACGATTTCGTTGCCGCGGGTGTACGCGTACTGCCCCATGTTGACCGTGACGAGCAGCACGGCCGCCGCGCCAAGGGCGTCCCGAGCCAGCGCCGCCGTCACCGTACTGTCCAGCCCGCCGCTGAACGCGACGACCACCGGCGCGGCGCCCGTGGTTTCGCGGATGTCCCGAAGGAGCGCCTCCCGCAAGGTCACACCGCAAGCGTACCCGATCCCTTGACCGTTGTCACGGACCCGCAGCCCGGCAGCCTCGACACCCTGAGCGCCGGCGGTGCGAACCTGGGGGCCGGCCGCAGCGTTCCGAACCGGCGGTCTCGAGCTCCGGGTCGTGTGCCCCGAATGGCTGCGCTGATCGCGTGCGGTCCAGGTAGGGCCGACAGGAGAAGCAGCCGGCGTCCAGGAAGCTTTCAGCCCTGGCCGGGCGTCGCCACGGCCGAGAGCGTATCCCGGGGCCGGGGGTGCGGAATGCGCAGGTGTGTGTGGGCCGCTGTGGCCGCGATCGCGCTGCTCGTCGGGCTCTGGCCCGCGGTAGCGATGGGCCAGGGCAAGGCGGCCCTGACGTTTTGGAGCTGGCGGGCCGAGGACCGCGCGTTCTACGAGGGCATGATCCGGAAGTTCGAGGCGCAGAACCCCGGCGTCACGATCGACTTCCAGACGTACAAACCAACCGAGTACAACACGGTGTTGTCTGCGGCGATGCAGGCAGGCAAAGGCCCGGACATCGTGCAGGTGCGCGCCTACGGCGCGCTGCAACCGTACGCGCGCCCGGAGTTCCTCGTTCCGCTCGAGGACAAGGTCCCGGAGCTCAAAACCTTTGCACCGCAATGGCTCGACGGCGCCCGGAGCCGCGCCGACGGCAAGGTCTACGGCGTCCCGTTCGCGTTTCAAGCGCTCGTCATCTTCTATAATAAGCAGCTGCTCGCGAAGGCCGGCGTCAAGCCGCCCCAGACCTGGGACGAGTTCCTCACCGCGCTCCGGACGCTCAAGGACCATGGGATCACGCCGCTGGCCAACGGTGCCAAGGAGGGTTGGACGCTGGAAGTCGCGATGGGCGTCCTGGCCCCCAACTTCTACGGCGGGACCAACTTCTACGACGCCGTGGTTCACGGTCAGACCACGTTCCGTGATCCGCGCTTCACGGGCGCACTGGCAAAGGTCGCTGAAATCCGCCCGTACATGCCGCAAGGGTACGAGGGCGTGTCCTACACCGACATGCAACAGCTGTTCGTCAACGAACAGGCGGCGATGTACGTCGGCGGAATTTTCGAGCTAGGCTTCTTCCAGAGCCAAAATCCGTCCCTGCAGATCGGCGTGATCCCGGGGCCGGTGCAGCACGCGGGCGACACGCCCTGGATCAGCAGCTACGACGACGGCAACTACGGCGTCAACGCAAAGGCCCGGAACATGGACGCGGCGATCAAGTTTATCCGGTTCACCGCGACGCGCGAGTGGGGACAGGAATTCACCAATCAGCTCAAGCAGCTCTCCGCCGTGCCGGGCGTCAAGGTCCAGGACCCGATCCTGCAGCAGGTGCTCGGATGGATGCGGCACGCCACGCCGTACATCATGCTCGTAGGCTTTCGGTGGCAAAACCCCACGGGAAGCGAGCTGATCCAGAACGACCTGCAGGGCATGTTCGGCGGCAGGCTGAGCCCGCAGCAGGTCGGCGACGACGTGACGCGCGGTCTCAGCGCCTGGTTCGCGCCGTTCAAGAACCGGTAGGTCGGCGCCGGCGATCGTTCCGCATAAGGGGATTCAGACCGTGCGCGGCCGGAGCGGGCATAGGCTCGCCCCGGCCGCGTGATCGATGAGCGCGCCTCCGGCCGCCCGACGGCGAGGCTTTTCGTACCGGACGGCGCGCATGTGCTGGGTCGCGGCGTTCCTCGCCCCGGCGCTCGTGTTGTTCACGGCGTTTGTCGCCTATCCCATCGTCACGGCGATGGCGTACAGCGTGTACCGGTGGGACGGGATCGTCCGGCGCGGGTTTGCCGGGTGGGCCAATTTCCAGCGGCTTCTGACGCAGTACCCGTACCCGGAGCGCACGGCGGAAGCGTTCTGGCACAACGTGTGGACGTTCGTCCTCACGATGATCGTGCAAAACGGCGTCGCCCTCTTGTTTGCAGTACTGCTCGCCGGCCGCGCGTGGGGCGCGCGGGTCTACCGGGCGATCTTCTTCATGCCGGTCGTGCTCTCGCTCGTGGTCGTGGGCTTTCTCTGGGAGCTGTTTCTCAACCCGGTGTGGGGCGCCGTGAACAAGCTCCTCGTGCTCGCCGGCCTCGGCGCGCTCGCCAGGCCGTGGCTCGGCGACACGCACACGGCGCTCGTCGCGTTGATCCTCGTGAACGCCTGGCGGTGGGTCGGGTTCCCGACGATCGTGTTCCTCGCCGGCATGCAGGCGATTCCCGAGGAGTACCTGGAGGCGGCGCGCCTCGACGGGGCCGGGTCGGGGGCGGTGTTTCGGCGGATCGTGCTGCCGCTGCTCGCGCCCCAGGTGAACATCGTGGTCATCCTGACGTTCATCGGCGCGTTCAACTGGTTCGAGCTGCCCTACGTGATGCAGGGCGTGACCGGTGAGCCGTACCATGCCACGGACGTGCTCGGCCTGCTGTTCTACCGTGCCGCGTTCGGCGCCGTGGACACGGGCAATCCCGACGTGGGCGTTGGTTCCGCGATCGCGGTCGTCATGTTCCTGCTGATCCTGATCACGAGCAGCGCCGGCGCGCTGTATCTCCGGCGGCGGGAAGTGGAAGGGTAGTGGCCGCGGCCCCGTGGCTCGCGGCGGCACGGCGCCAGGGTCCCGTCCTCCGGTCCGCCCTGGCGCAGTTGCTGCTCGCTGCCAACGCGCTTCTCGTGGTGCTGCCGATGGTGTTCATGGTGCTGTCGTCGCTCAAGACGACGCGGGAGATCTTTCGCGATCCGTTCGGTTTCCCCGCGACGCTGCGCTGGGACAACTACGCGCAGCTGTGGAGCGCCGCGCACTTTGCCGTGTACTTCCGAAACAGCGTGGTCGTCACCGTGTTGTCGATGGCCCTCCTCCTGGTCACGGGGACGCCCGCGGCCTACGCGCTCGGCCGGTACGCGTTCCGCGGCAACGACCTGATCTTTCTGTACTTCCTGAGCGGCATCATGGTTCCGATTCGCCTCGCCGTAATCCCGCTGTTCATCATGATGCGCGACCTGCGCCTGCTCGACACGTTTGGATCCCTGGTGTTGGTCTACGCGGCCTCCGGCCTGCCGAGCACCGTGTTCATCCTCACGGGCTTCTTCCGGAGCCTGCCGCAGGATCTCGACAACGCCGCGCGCATCGACGGCGCGGGCGAGCTCGGCATCCTGTGGCGCGTGCTGCTGCCGCTCGTGCGTCCCGCGCTGGCGATCGTGACCGTGTACAACATCATCCCGATCTGGAACGACTTTTTCTTTCCGCTGGTGTTCATCCACGCGGATGCGCTCAAGACCCTGCCGCTCGGCCTCACGGTCTTCTTCGGAGAGTACCAGACCAACTGGGCCCTGCTGTTCGCCGGGTTGACGCTCGCGGCCGCGCCGGTGTTGCTCCTCTACATCGTTCTGTCCCAGCAATTCATCAAAGGGCTCACCGCGGGGGCGATCAAAGGCTGACGGTGGTCGCCGCGCGCGGCAGTTGGGCGTGGCCAGGGCCCCCGCCTCGACCCGAGGGCTCCCAGGCGCGGGCTCCGCGGATGCGGCCGGTCAGGCGATGACGATCCGGCCGTCGCTCATGTCCTCGATCGCGGCGAGCGACTCGACGGGAACCCCGAGGACGGCCAGGTGCTGCCGGCCGCCCTCGAACACTTTCTCGATCACGGCGCCGATGCCGACCACGGTGGCGCCCGCGGCTTCGGCCAGGCGCGCGAGGCCGAGGATGGTTTGTCCGGTGGCGAGGAAGTCGTCGATGATCAAGACGCGGTCGGCCGCGGACAGATATTCGGGCGAGACGATCAGTTCGGCCGTCCTGCGTTTCGTGTGCGACGGCGCCACGGTGAGCAACACTTGGTCGGGCATCGTCACCGGGCGCTCCCGGCGCGCATACACCAAAGGGAGACCGAGGTGCCGGGCGGTGTTCAACGCCGGTGCGATCCCGGAGATCTCGGCGGTGAGCACCCGCGTGGCGCGCACGTGCGCAAACCGCGACGCCAGGGTCCGGCCGCACGCGTCCATCAACGCGGGGTCGATTTGGTGGTTCAAGAACGAGTCGACCTTGAGGATCCCGTTGCCGAGGTTGCGGCCGTCCCGAAGGATGCGATCGCGAAGCTCCTTCACCGCGATGCTTGCAAAGTGCGGAGGATCGGCTTCGGCATCTTGCAGACGACGGTGTACGCGGGATTGTAGACGTTCGCGACGTCGTACTCCACGCACTGGCCGAGCAAGGTACTCGCCGCCCGCGCGTCCAGCCCATAGTCGCTGCCGAGCCACCGCACCATCTCCGTCGTGGCGTGCTGCAGTGCCTGGTCGAGCGGCCTGGCGTTGCCAAGCGTGAAGATGTGGGTTCTGCTTTCGCCGCGCGGCCACGCGATCGGCCGGCCCTTGTGCACGCGCACGGTAAACTCGACCTCGAACGCCGTCTCGACGCCGTTTCCGACGATCTCGCCATCGCCCTGCGCGGCGTGGCAGTCGCCGAGGTGGAACAGGGCGCCCGGCGCGAACACCGGGAAGAACGCGGTGACGCCTGCCGTGAACCCGCGGTAATCCATGTTGCCCCCGTGTGGTCCGGAGGTCGAGGTGGAGATGGCTTGCCCGCCGGGCGGCGCCACGCCGAAGCAGCCCACCATGGGCTCGAGCGCGATGGTGAGCGGCGCAAGGCCGGGCAACTCCGCCCGTGTCACGGCGCGATGGCGTGGATCGATGTCCGCGATCGGCGGGGCGGGCGCGCCGCCATTGGCGAGCGCGATGGTGCGGCGCTCCAGGTCGATGTGCCACAGTGTGACCGCGCCGGCCGGCGTCTCCCGCACGTAGGCCGGTTCCAGCACGTTCGGCGCGATCACGGTGCCGGACCAGCCAATCGCACGGTTCGGGGTGAGGCGGTCCAGGCGCACTTCGAGCACGTCGCCAGGCTCGGCGCCCTCGACGTAGAACGGCCCTGTTTGCGGGTTGCCGCGCGGCGCAGCGGACGCGCCCCGCGCGTCGTACCCTCTCGCATCGAGCGTCGTGGTCCCCACGGTATCGCCGTCATGAATCCGCAGAACGGGCGCGTGTGAGCCCAATGTATTGTGGTAGTGCTGGGGGGTGAAGCGATGCATGGCCATACGTCATGACCTCCGCCGAGGTGGCGATCCGCGGGTTCGGGTTGCGCAAGCGGCCGGCAAACGAGAAGACACGTTCAGCGCGGGAGAAATTGGTCCCTTGTGCCCGTTTCGCCCGAACCGGGGGAACAGACTCTTCCAGGGACGCAACTGGTACGCGACCGATGAAGCACGCCCGGCGCGGGCTGCGCGGACCGCCGCAAGGGGGGAAAAAGACGATCCGCGAGTCCCGCTCTCCGGGCGTGACGAACAGGTCATCTCACACTTTCATAGTAGCGCGGGGCCCGTGAAGGAGTCCTGAAGGGCTTGTGAATTTGTTCTACGTATCGCACGTCGTCCGCGCCGAGGCGCCAATCCAGCGAACCTGATGCTGCTACGCCGCGCAAGAGCGCGCTATCCGCATCTCTAAGAATGTCCGAACATCTGTTGCCTGGCGGTAGATTGACT
Source organism: Bacillota bacterium (assembly GCA_021324975.1). Taxonomy (GTDB): domain Bacteria; phylum Sysuimicrobiota; class Sysuimicrobiia; order Sysuimicrobiales; family Segetimicrobiaceae; genus JAJPIA01. The sequence goes on along the minus strand of JAJPIA010000091.1, from coordinate 37,129 downwards.
CTACAATTCAGCCAGAGGCGAGAGCAACATTGCCTAGGTGTCGCGTCGGCTCAATCTTCGTCGATCGCCGGACCATACTGGGCAAGCGTTGCGGAGGCACTTGACAATCGATTAGACGCTTGAGATAATTCATTTTGTTAGCTCAATCGCAAGATTCAAACGAAGTTGCGCCGCGGAACGTTGTTGTGACGCGGCGTTTTGCTGCTCGTATCCACCCCACATCTCTTATTTTCACGTCCGCTGCCGAATTCTTTCCTCTCTCTTGCTGGCTCCGCGTTCACACCGGTGGCCGAAGCACAACCATTCCTCCTTGTGCGACTTTATGCCGGTTCGTACGCCTCCTTTCGATTAGACTTTCAGCACGCTACTTGTCCAGAGGACTTGCGACGGGGCTCCCGCGAACACCAACGGTGGGATTGGGGGTGGCGGGCTTGCCTCACTGGATTTGCACGACCTGCGGCACCCAGTTCAAGGAGTCGGCGCAACCACCGGAGCAGTGCGGGATCTGTGCCGACGAGCGCCAGTGGGTCAACTGGCAGGGCCAGTCGTGGACGACCCTGGCCCATCTGCGGCGCGACCACCGCAACACCTTCACCGAGGAAGAGCCTGGGCTCCTCGGCATCCGCACCGAACCAAGCTTTGCGATCGGCCAGCGCGCTCTGCTCATCACCACCGCCGCCGGCAACGTGTTGTGGGATTGCGTCAGCCTCATCGACCCGGAGACGGTGAACGAGATCCGGCGGCGAGGGTCGCTGGCGGCGATCGCCATCTCGCACCCGCACTTCTACTCGTCCATGGTCGAGTGGAGCCGCGCGTTCGGGGACGCTCCCGTGTACGTCCATGCGGACGATCGCATGTGGATCATGCGTCCGGACGACGCGATCACGCCCTGGCAAGGCGCGAGCCACGTGCTGCCCGGGGGGCTCACCCTGCTCCGCTGTGGTGGACATTTTCGCGGCTCCGCGGTCCTGCACTGGCCGGGGGGCGCCGGCGGGCGGGGCGCGTTGTTGACGGGGGACACCCTGCAGGTGGTGCCTGATCGGCGCCACGTGAGCGTCATGTATAGTTACCCTAACTTGATTCCTGTGGACGCCGCGACGTTCCGCCGTATCGCGGGAATCGTCGAGCCCCTGCGCTTCGACCGGGTCTACGGCGGCTTTTCAGGACGGGTCATCGCCGCCGGGGCGCATGACGCGGTCGTGCAGTCGCTGGAACGTTATGAGCAGGCCGTCCGAGGCCAAGCGGCTTCGCTTTAGCCCGAATCGTGTTTGGCCGATCGTCGACGGGGAGATATATGATTGATCCGCAAGCGCCAAGGCGCTTCGGCGAAGCTTGGGCGGAACGAGCGGGCGGCGAACGCCGGTCGCTCGTGTTCGCCGGGGGGAGGCTAGTGTCGATCGATACGTCGTGGCCGGGATGCTGGGCGGCGCGTGACTGCCGCCCGGGCGCAGGATCCGGCAGGCCGTGACGCATTCCGCGTCGAGGTTTGCCGTGCCGTTTCGCGAGCCCTCCCGTGTCGCGATGGGTGCTGGCGCGCTGCTTGTTGCCGGCGGGACCGCCTTGCTCGTTTCGGTGTTGCACATCATATTTGCGCCGGCCGGCTTTCTCTATGTGTACGTGCCCGTGGTCGCCGCGGTCGGGTATCTCTGGGGCCGCCTCCCCGGCTGGGTCGCAGCGATTGTGAGTTTGGCCGGGGCATGGTTTGCGGTGGTGTCGCCGCACGACCCGCTGTCCCTTCCGCTCCCCACGGAATGGCCGGGCATCATCCTGTTTACGGCGGTGGCCGTGGTTACCGCGGAGGGGGCTGTGCGCCTCCGCCGGGCGGACCTTGCGGCGCGCCAACTGGCGTCCATCGTCGAGTCCTCGGACGACGCAATCTTTAGCAAAGCCCCCGACGGCACGATCCTCACCTGGAACCCCGGCGCTGAGCGGCTGTTTGGCTATGGTGCCGCGGAGGCGCTGGGCCGGCCGGTCTTTATGCTCGCACCGCACGACCGCGCCGGCGCGGTCGCGGATCTGCTCGCGCGGCTGCGGCGGGGAGAGCGATTCGAGCGCTACGAGACCGAGTGCGTCAAAAGGGACGGCAGCCGCGTCGACGTGTCCCTGAGCATCTCCCCAATCCGGAGTCGATGGGGAGCCGTGGTTGGGTCGTCGTCGGTCGCGCGGGACATCACCGAGCGTAAGCGGGTGGAGCAGCAGCGGCAGTTGTTGGTCCAAATCGGCGACGCGCTGTCCGGACTCGATGTGGACGCCAACCTGGACGGCCTGGCTCGCGTGCTGGTGCCAGCGCTTGCGGATTGGTGCATCATCGATCTGACCGATGACTCCGGAACGCTGCGGACGGCGATCACCATGCATAAAGATGTGGACCGTGCCGCGCTCGCACGCGAAGTGCAGCGCCGGTACCCGCCGGATCCCCGATCGCGGTACGGCGCCGCCCACGCCGTCCGGACACGCAAGGCCGAGCTCTACGCCGATATCTCGGCCACGTTGCTCGCGGATGCCGTGCCGAACCCGGCGCTGCGGCGGATCGTGCGCAGTCTGGGGGCGCGGTCCGCGATGGTGCTGCCGCTCGTGGCGCACGAACGGTGTTTGGGAGCCATCACCCTCTTCTCCGCAGAGTCCGCGCGCCGCCACACGGAAGCTGATCTGGCGTTCGCGGAGGAAGTGGGGCGCCGGGCGGCGCTGGCGCTCGACAATGCCCGCCTTCATCGTTCGGAGCAACTCCAGCGCGTGGCAGCGGAACGGGCCGCCGATCGGGTGACCCGCATGCAGGCAATTACGGCCGCGTTGTCCGAGGCCGTAACCCCGGAGCAGATTGCCGATGTCATCGTTGCGCACGCGCAGGAGACCTTCGGCGGTTCCGCGGCGAGCCTCTGCTTGTTGAGTGCGGACCAATCGACGCTAGAACTGGTCCGCGCGGTCGGCTATCCCTCAGAGATCACGCAGCGCTGGCGGCGGTTTCCGCTTCGCCGCCCCACGACCGGCGCGGGTCCGGCGGGGAGCGTCGGCGCGGTGTGGCACGCGGCCGGGGGCACTCAAGACGGTCGTGCTCCGGACCCCACGCCGTTTATGGACTCGGCAACGGCGGGCGCGCTGGCCGAAGTGCCGTTGATATCGTACGGCCGCGTGATCGGCGTTCTATATGTGCGATTCACGGAAGCGCGCCGGCCTCCCACGGATGAGCTTGAGTTTATGGTGACCGTGGGCCGTCAGTGCGGGCAGGCGATCGAGCGCGCGCGACCGTACGCGCGCGAACGCCGGGTGGCGGAAACCCTTCAGCGCGCGCTGTTGCCGGGGGCGCTGCCGCAGTGCCCCGGGTTGGCCCTGCGCAGCGCGTACCGATCCGGCGGCGCATGGGAGTCCGACATCGGCGGCGATTGGTACGATATGTTTTGGTTGCCGGACGGCCGCATCGCCCTGTCCATCGGCGACGTCGCGGGGCGTGGCCTCCGTGCGGCCGTGACCATGGGGCAGCTTCGGCAGTCCATCCGGGCCGCCGCGCTCTCGCACGCGGATCCGTCCGGCGTGCTGCGGCGCGCGAGCGATCTGCTGGCCCTCACAGACGGCGACGCGGCGATGGCGACGGCGCTGTTTGGCGTGATGGACCCCAACACGTCCGAGTTGATCTACGCCACGGCGGGGTGCCCGGCCCCGATCCTCGTCGTCCCCGATGAGGAGCCCGCGCGGCTCCCCTGCGGGGGCCTGCCGCTCGGCTATCTCGGCATCGATCAGCCGCCATCGCATAGCGTCACCCTTCCCCGAGGGAGCCTGATCGTGCTCTACACAGACGGGCTCACCGAGACACGGCTCGACCCCATCGTCGGCGAGGCGGCGGTGATCGAGGCCGCCCGCGAAGTGCTGACGGAGCCGGAGGCGGATCACGCCGAGGCCATCGTCAAGCGGGTGCTGACCCATGGTCACATCGGCGACGATATCGCCGTGCTGACGGTGGCCGTCGCGGCGCGGCCGTTCGACCGGTTCGAGATCGCGCTCCCGTCGGAACCCCGCAGCGCCGTCGTGGTGCGTCAGGCGCTGCGGCGGCTTGCCGCCGACACCGGCCTCGACCGCGAGCGGTTGACGTCGATCATGGTTGCGGTCGGCGAGGCCGTCAACAACGTGATCGAGCACGCGTACGGCACAACGGCCGGGCAGCTGCGCGTGCGCGCCTACGTTGATGAGAGGCGGACGCTGCGGGTGGAAGTCGCGGACGATGGAACCTGGCGCACAGACCGGCCATTCACCGGCGGCGGCCACGGCTTGAGGGTGATGGAGGCGTTGGCGGATGCCGTTGAGGTGCAGTCAACGTCGGCGGGAACGACGGTCCGCTTGGCCATGAAGCTGCCGCACGATTCCGCGAGCATCCCGGATGAGCTGTCGACGGAGCCGGGCGGAGCCCCGCGGGACGGCGTGGCCGGGGCGATCGACCCCCGACCCACCGGCGGGTCGCCGGGCAAGGACGGCGCGGGGCGGTTGGCGCGCGGAACTCCGTTCGGCATTTATCGGGCGGGGGAAATCCCGGTGGTGACGATTGGCGGCGACATGGATTTGCGAAACGCCGCGGCGTTCGAAGCGGCGCTCGACCAGGCGGCACGCGCGGACTCGCGCGGCGTGATCGTCGCGCTTACCGAGGCCGCCTATCTGGACAGTTACGCGATCGGCGCGCTGCTCCGGTTTGGCCGGCGGCTCGCGACCAACCGGCGCGAGCTACTGCTCGTCGTGCCGTCATCGGCGGCGCTGCGGCGGCTCGTTCACATCGCGGGGGTGGGGCAGGCGTTCAAGACCTTTGGGACGCTGGCGGATGCGATTGAGACCATGCGGCCCGTGGGCGAGCCGTCTACTCGTCCTCGTCCTCTCGGTTCCGCACCTTCGTCTCCATGATAATCCGGTCCCCGGTGGCGACGACGACCTTGTAGCCTTTGGCCGCCCAGGCATTCAGTTCCGCGGCGACATCCTTTCCGTAGAGTACCCGAACTTCGACATAGTGACGCCGGCTTGCCATCCATGTCCCCCTCGTGCCCCGTGTCTCGGTGGGTGGTGTCGGACACACCACTATACACTTCGCGGGCGCGTCTGCACAGGGAGGGTCAGGCGAAATTCGGAGCAAGATTACGCAAGATTCGATGCCGCTTCGACGTCGGCCGGCCGCGAGGTGGTCACGCTTGCCGCAGGCGTCGGACAAGCCACGGGCGTGCCGTTCTCTGTGTTCTCACTCTTGATATCGCTCCACGGTATTGGCGTCCCGTACCTTCGCATCCTCAGGATTGAGGCGTGCGTCGCGCAGCGCGCGGCGCTGATTCAGGTAGTCCCAACACTGGTCCAGGGTGACCTGGATCTGCCGGAGGCGTGACCGGTCGGCGTCGGTCGCGCCACCCTTCGACTCTTTCTCCCACAACGTGTGCTCCTCGTGAGCGAGCTGATTGATGTGGCCGATGACATCCTTGTCTTCCATGACGTTCCTCCCGATTACCCGAGACGGTCCGCCGCCATGCGGCGGCGAGTCCGAGATCCTGCGCCCAGGGCTTCGGGATAAAGGAGCAGGTCCCTCCACATGCCACGTTGCCCCAGTGGGAAGGGGTGGCTGTGCGGGTGTCCCAGGGTTGCTGTGGCACGCCGCCCATCCTGGGGCGTTCAAGATGCATAGCCATGACGTAGACACATCCGGTCGAGGGGGCAGGGGTCGCGGCATGCCGTGGTCGGATGCGGAGAGCGGCGTGGCGGAGGGAGGGAGATTCGAACTCCCGAGGGGTTGCCCCCTAGCGGTTTTCAAGACCGCCGCAATCGGCCGCTCTGCCATCCCTCCGCGCGCAGTATAGCATCTCTCACACTTCCTGGTCGGCGCGTCTCACCGCCGCGATGCCGCGCAGCGCCATCGCGACACCGAATGCGCCGAGCGGAAACGCCAGCACAAATGGAGCGACGATGCCGAGCAGCGCCGCGGCGCCGCCGAGGAACGGGCCCACGAAGAATCCAAGGTCACCCGAGCTGTTGTACACGCCCATGGCGCTCGTGTAGTGTTCTCGAGAGCTGAAACGTGCAATGAGCATCGTGAACGTGACCGGGATCATCCCGCCCGCGATCCCAAAGGCGGCGGCCGCCAGCAACAGCGGCCCCGCGCCGTGCAGCAACGGGCACAGGGCGAGGATCGCGGCTCGTCCGATGACCCCCGGCAGGATCAGCCGCTCCGGACCGACGCGGTCCGCGACGCGCCCGGTGGGAAGCTGCACGAGCGCGTACATCAGGCCCTGCACCGTGAACAGCCAGCCGATCGTCGCGACGGAGAGCTTGAGGTGCACCATATAGAGCGGAACGAACGTCGACCAGATCCCCGAGATCGCATAGAAGAAGTGATTGGCCAGGCACAGCCGGCGCACGATCGGATCGCGAAGGACCTCCCAGCTTGCGGCGGCGGGACGAGCCCGCACGACGGCCGGCCGTGACTCCGTGATGGGCACGATCACCGCCAGCGTCAGGAGGCTGACGGCGGCGCCGACAAAAAAACTCATCCGGATGCCGAACTGGGCCGCCACGCTGCCGCCGATGGCCGGTCCGGCGAGAAATGCGACGGACGTGAGGAACCAGAAGACGCTGAACGCGCGGCCGCGCGTTTCCTCGGACGCCGTCGCCGCGACGGCCGCATGCAGCGGCGACCACATCGCGGCACGCGCCATGCCCACGCCGATGAGACCGACGGCCACGCCCAGGGGGGCCCGCGTTAGCACGATCCACGCCATGGCGGCCGCGTTGACCACCAATCCAGTCGCCAACGTCCGGCGGGCGCCCAGCACGCCGGCGATCCGGCCCACTTCCAACTCGACGATCCCCATCGCCAGGCTCAGCAAGCTCACAAGCGTCCCGATTTGCGCCGCCGAGTAACCGATGCGCGACAGGCGGACCGGAAGGATGGGCAGGACGAACTGCCACGAGATGGCGATGAGAAACCCTGCGGCGCCGAGGAGGGCGACGCGCAGGTCCAACGGCGAGATACGAATGCGTGGCGCCTGCGCGGGGCGGACGGGAGCCGGCGCAGAGGACGGCGGGTGCTCGCTCATTGCGATCGATACACGCCCAAAAGTTCGTGGGCCGACCTGGGGAGTCCTGGCCGGCAGGCGGTGCTGGGCGGTCCGCGCCCCGGGCGGCGGAGCGTCGAGCATCGCGAGCCACCGGCCGGGCACGATCGTGCCGCACGTCGTCTGGGGCAGCGTACCGTCGGGTGTCTGCGCGCGACCGCGAGCTTCGCCGCGCGCTGGGCCCAGGTCACGGGTGCACGCATCGAGGCCAGAGCCTTCCAAGAAAGCCGTCGAGAGCGCGTGGCTCGAACGGTTCTGTCCCGCCGGCGGGCGTTGGCGTCAGCTCGCCAAAGTACACTTTGTTCGGGGTGTCGTACAGGTCCACCCGAATGTAATCGAGACCACGTCCCAAGGCTTCCGCGTACTCGATCATCGTCGACAGGTGCAATGGCGGATCCAGACCGCGATCGACCTCATCCGGCGCGCGTAGATTCCTGAGACGCTGGGTCGGATCCGGTCTAGTTGTGCTTTGTCTGGTACCAGCGCGACGCGCCCGGAGTATGATTGGGTTTTGTCACAAAACTGTCGGGCAGCTCGTCAAATGGGATGTTGGCCGGATCGGCCGTCACCCAGTACAGTTGCGTGAGCGGTTCAGCTCCGATTCGTGCTTTGACGTACTCGCGCGCCGCCAACTTGTCCTGCAGTTGCGTCCAAATCGGGCGATGATCAAAGAGCATGCGGTGGATGAGCTTCTCGTTGAACGTTGTCGGGCGCAGCAGGTTGGGAAACGCCCCCGTTTCCCGTTTGTGTCGCCGCACGACGGCGAGGATCGCCACAATTGATTCCGGCAGAACCGTGTTCGCGGCGTTAGCCAGCGCTCGTCTCACGTGGCATCCTCCCGTGCCGACGCCGGAGGATTTCGGTGACCTTAATCAACTACCTCTGGACGAACGAGGCGGGAGGTGCGACAATTGACCGGACGGGAACGGCGTCTCGGGCCTTTTTGGGAATCCGCGCAAACCCGCGAAAAATATGGGGACGTAGCTCAGCGGGAGAGCACCTGCTTTGCAAGCAGGGGGTCGGGGGTTCGAATCCCCTCGTCTCCACCAGGCTCAAACCGTTGCAGCGCAACGGTTTCGGCTCGATCCTCTCCGAACGCTGAGCGTCCCATCACAGCCATTTTGCCATTCCCTGCTATTCTCCGCTGTAGGCTGGCCCGCGAGGAGCCGGTCGGCCAGGGCGTTTACGGCCTGCCGGGTCGTAGTTCCTCGACCAGCGCGGGCGGGATCGGCACCACATCCTGCCGGTGGATTTTGTCGGGCCCCATATCTGCTGCTTGCCGAGCCGGTAGAGCTTTTCGCGTAACGTGACCTCGCCGAGCGTGAGGTTTACTGCGGGCCACTTAAGCGCCAGCGCCTCCCCCGGCGGCGCGCCAGTGTATGCAATGAGCAGGTACAGGCAGTAATGCAATGCGCAAGGTCAAAACTGACGCCTTCTTTGCACGGGTAGAGCACCGTTGCGCAGAACATGACGTGCCCACCCTTCCTCCGGGATTGTGATCGCGTCACGCCGGTGTCAGGGGCGTTCGTTAACGCCGGCTCGGGGCACCGGCCTTCGTTATCTGCGGCATAGGATGGACTTCAAAGCGAAAGCCGGCATTGGCCGTTATCGCCGGATCTTCCACTCCTAGCGCGCTGGGGTCTGCGCCGTCCTCAAGTTCGAGAACGGCGATGGCGTAGTTGCCACTGGGATCGACGACCGGCCCGAAGACGACCGCGGTCCCGCTCTCAACGTGCGCCGCCCAGTACGCGAAGTGCCGCTGCATGATCGCGCTCTCGGCATCGGACATGCCGTCCGGAAAAGCCGGGCGCGGCGGGATCAACTTGTAAAGAAAGTAGGCCATGGCGGCATCTCCGTGTTAGACACCGAGGGCCTCGATTATGAGGCGCGCGGCGGCAGTTCCCGAATACTGCTGCTGTCCGGTGATGAGATTCCCGTCGCGGACAGCGTGCGCCTTGAACCGGCCCTGCACGATGAAGTTGGTGTTGGGGATCTTCTTGGCCTCGTCCTCGATCCGAAACGGCTGAATGCGCCGGCCGACGAGCTCGTCCGCGTATTGTTCCTCGGAGTTGGCGAAGCCCGTCCACGTTTTCCCGTCGACGAGCAGTTTGCCATTCGACAGCCTGACCTTCAGCAGCATACAGGTGGCGTGGCAGATCACCGCGGTAATCTTGCCGGCCTCGTAGAAATCCGCGGCGAGTTTGTGCACCCGCTCGTCGTTGAAGAACGTGTACATCGGGCCTTGGCCGCCGACGAAGAGCACGGCATCGTATTCTCCAACGCGGACGTCGCGGATCGGTTTGGAGTCGTCGGTCAGTTTCCGGTGTTCCGGCGAATTAATGAATCCTAGGCTGATCAGGTCGTGCGCGGAGTATGCGCTTTTGTCGCGCGGGTCGCTCCAGTCATCCCCTTCGAGCTTGCCGCCGTCGGGACTCGCGACCTCGACGCGGTACCCGTGCTCCATCAACTCGACATAGGGATGCGTGAGTTCCGCCCACCAAAAGCCGATCGTCCACCCGGTCTGCTTCGAGACCGCCGGATTCGACGCGACGACCAGCACGCGCTTCGGCTCTTCGGGATGCAAGACATCGACGCTTTCGGCCATTTGCCTGACCTCCGGACCCACAGGAGTAAGCGCGTGCGGATCATAACAAGGCAATCCGATGTCTTGCTACGCACCGCGTGGTTACGGACTTACTTTTGGGTAAGCGAGGTGGTCCGTGCGGGAACCTGTCGGTACTGGACGGCACGCCTTGCAGTCGCGGGAGGCGATCGACCTTCTGTCCAACAAGTGGCGGATCACTGTGCATTACAGCAACGATCAAGAAACCGAACGTTCGGAGAGGATACCCTGCACTCAGGAGGGCGCGGGTTTCGATTCCGGACGCCTCAGGCGACAAACGGCACGGCGGGCCAGGTCGCCAAATCAGGAATCCCCCTCTTGGCACGAACGCCGCCACGCCCTTCTCTGATGCCAACGATCAGAGGAGCAGGGGAGCCCCGTCTGGGCAGCTCCCCGGCAGCACCGGTTTGCTATTCTCTTGCTATTCTGCGGGGTGGTACGAGGGGATATTCGACGATATGCCGTAGCACGACACCCGGGCGCAAAGCCTTATAGGACAAGGCGTAGCAAGACGAGAACATACGCGGTAATAGAGCGGCGGCCGTTTACATGTCTACAAACAGAGAATCGCCTGTGTGAGGTCACGGATCGGGTGCAAGAGCTCGATTGGAATCGCATGCCTAGCGGCTGGGCGGCGACGTGCCGCATTTCTCAGGCAATTACGATCGTCGTCATGATCCGCCCGGCTTAGGCATCCATGAGGTGTTGGTCGGCGATGCTGGGGGTCTTCTGATCGAGTTTCGATGGAACACGCCACCCTGATGCCAAAATACACGGTGCGGAGAAGAGGGAGCGACGATGCACATCTATGAACGTCTGGGGTTACGAGAGATCGTCAACGCGCAGGGATCAATTAGCAAAATTGGCGGCTCGCTGATGGCTCCAGAGGTCTTGGCTGCCATGGTGGAGGCCGCGGAATGCTACGTTGACATCTCTGACCTTCTCGCAAGAAGCGGACAGCATCTTGCGAACCTGATCGGCGTCGACGCTGCCTTCATCACATCGGGGGCCGCCGCGGGGTTAGTAGTATCTACCGCGGCGTGCATCACCGGAACAGACCCGGCGAAGATCTCGCGGTTGCCAGACACTCGGGAAATGAGGAGTGAGGTAATCGTGCATCGCCAGCAGCGAAATCATTACGACTCTTGCGTTCGCCAGGCAGGCGCGAAGCTTGTCGAGATCGGATTAGCCCGCGAGACTCACGCGTGGGAGTTGCAGGACGCAATTTCCGACAGAACCGCAGCTGTCGTTTACTTCGTCGCGTATGCACGCACGAACTCGCTACCCCTGCCGGAAGTATGCGACATCGCGCATAAGGCAGGTGTGCCGGTCGTCGTCGACGCCGCCGATGAGTTGCCCCCGGCAGCCAACTTGAGGCGCTATACGGATGAAGGAGCGGACTTGGTCATCTTCAGCGGGGGCAAGGCTATCGGTGGTCCTCAGGGATCCGGATTAATCTTAGGGAAGCGGGCGCTCATCGAGGCTTGCGCCCTGAACGCTTTTCCGAACTACGCGATCGGGCGGCCCATGAAGATTGGGAAGGAAGAGATTGCCGGATTGGTCGTCGCGGTGGAACGATATTTGTCCCGGGACTTCACGGCAGAATTCGCTGCTCGCGATCGCCAGGTCGCAAATATCATCAAAGCGTTAGCAGATATCCCTGGGATTAGCGCTGAGCGAATCGTCGGAGTTCGTGACGAAGCAGAGCTTCATCCATTCGACGTCCCAAGGGTGCTGCTCAGGATCCTCCCGGCGCTTCCCATGAGCAGAGATGACATTGTTCGTCGGCTCAAAGAAGGGAATCCGTCGGTGCGCGTGTTGCCAGTAGGACGCGATATCGTGGTGACCACCCAAGGGCTCACGGTGGGCGACGAGGACATCGTCGCGGCCCGCATCCGGGAGACAATTAGCATGCCAGAGGCTTCGTCACGACTCTAGGCGACGCCTCGGGAGGGTGCGATGAAAGTGCTCATTTCCGCCGACATGGAGGGAACAGCGGGTATCGTGCATTCTGCCCACGTGACCCCTCCCGACCACGCCGGCGAGTCGGGCATTAGGAATAACGCTGTAGAGTTCGATTGGGCGCGCCGGTTGATGACCGAGGAAGTAAATGCGGCCGTGAACGGTGCCCTCGAGGGCGGCGCAACTGAAGTATGGGTCACCGAGGGGCACGGAGCAATGCGCAACCTGCTGCCGCCGGCTCTGCACCCTGAGGCGCGCTACGTGAGTGGCCGTCCAAAGTTCCTCGGCCAGCTCGAGGGGCTCGACAGGTCGTTCGGCGCCGTCATGTTTACGGGGTACCATGGACGGGCGGGCACGCCGGCGTCGATACTTGCCCATACGTTTATCGGGATCATCCAGGAGATCCGCCTCGGCGGAATCGCGGTCGGTGAATACGGTGTGAACGCGGCGCTCGCGGGGCACTTTGGCGTACCGGTGGCATTCGTCTCAGGTGACAACACGGTAGTCGCGCAGGTGCACGAACTCCTTGGGGCCGATGTTGTGGGGGTTGAAGTCAAGAGAGCGCTCAGCTCGACGTCCGCAGTTCACCTGCATCCGGAGAAGGCGCGGGCTGAGATTAGGGCAGGCGCGGCCGAAGCTGTACGTCGAGCTCCACGTCTTCGTCCCTACCTTCCGAAGTCCCCGATTCGATTCGAGGTGGACGTCGCTAAACCCGACCTCGCAGACCTCGCGACTCTGTGCCATGGGGTTACCCGCGAGGGCCCGCGGACGATCGCTTATGAGGGGACTGACATGCTCGACGTCTGGAAGGCCTGGCTCGTCATACGAAACGTCATGAATTCTCGGATGCCCTAACAGGCACGGTTCTTCGGACCATGGCATGCGCCCGGCTGTGCCGGCAGGAAAGAACCGCTCGACAGTAATGGCTCCAAGAACAGCGCGCCCAAATCACTAGACTCAAAGAAATGCTTAGAATGGACGCATATCGAGGATGGCGAATAGAGGAGGGGGACGGCGTTAGCCTGCGGGGCCGTCCGCTTCATAGGGAACGTGATGGGTTACTATATACTTCGGCGCGTGTTGTCGGCTACGCCCACCTTACTTGGTGTTACTCTTGCAGTGTTCATGTTCGTGCACGTGCTCCCCGGTGATCCTGCCCGGCTCATGGCCGGTATCGAGGCGACCGAGGACTCCGTACAATTAGTGCGGAGGTCGCTGGGGCTGGACAAACCACTCTGGGTCCAATACGGGATCTATCTCAACAACCTGATCCATGGGAGCCTGGGAGCCTCAAATCGGGATGCGGCGCCCGTAAGCACTCACATCATGCAAGCCTTCGGCCCGACGTTCTTCCTAACCGTGGCGGCAATGCTCGTGGCCATCGCCATCGGCCTGGCGGCCGGGATGATCGCGGCTGTGAGTCACGGGAGGGTGCTGGACTTCACAACGACGTCGCTCGCGATGTTCGGGATTAGCCTGCCATCGTTTGTCCTGGCGCTCGCGCTCATCTGGATCTTCGGTGTGGATCTGCGATGGTTCCCAACGGGGGGTGACCAAGGCGCCGCGTCTTTGGTTCTTCCGGCGATCACGCTGGGGGCTGGTGCGGCGGCGACGATTGCCCGAATCTCGCGGTCGGAGATGCTGGAGGTCCTCGCGCAGGACTACATCCGTGTGGCCAAAGCGAAGGGACATCGGCTACGAATGGTGGTGCTGCAGCATGCGCTGCCGAATACGCTCATCCCCGTGATTACGGTGATTGGCCTTCACTTCGGCTTCTTGATATCGGGAGCTATCATCGTCGAAACGGTTTTTGCATGGCCGGGGCTCGGGCGTCTGCTCATCGACTCCATTTCATTTCGAGACTATCCGGTCATCCAAGGGGTCGTGCTCGTGTTCGCGCTTGAATTCGTCGCCGTAAACCTGCTGGTCGATGTGCTGTACGCTCGCATAGATCCACGCGTCCGTTACCAATAGTGGGTCGCGCAACCCTTCGGCGCCTGCTGCGCCGAACGACCGCGGGAGCCATCGGATTTGTGATTGTGATCGCAATGATCCTGACTGCTGTGCTTGGCCCACTATGGGCACCGTACGCGCCAAATACCCCGGACTATGCGCACGCTCGCGAAGCTCCTAGCGCAGTACATCTCGGCGGGACAGACGATTTCGGGCGCGATATCTTCTCTCGGGTGCTGTACGGGGCGCGAATATCCATGACCGTGGGGTTTCTCGGAGTCGTCATCGGACTGATCCCTGGCGCATTGCTCGGACTCATCGCAGGCTACGCTGGTGGGTGGCTCGATGAAGTTGTTATGCGGGTCATCGACGTCCTCCTGGCCTTCCCGGGGATCTTACTTGCGATCGCCATGGTCGCGGTCCTGGGGCCTGGCCTCGTGAACATAATCATTGCGATCGGGTTCTTCGGCATTCCAGTGTACACGCGATTGGTGCGGGGGTCGACACTCCAGGCAAAGGAACTGGCGTACGTCGAAGCAGTACGCGCCCAAGGCGCACGGGCGCCACGCATCCTCATTCGGCACATCTTGCCGAATGTCGTCGCACCAATCATTGTTATTTCGACCCTGCAACTAGCCAGTGCCATCCTGACCGAATCGGCCCTTTCCTTTCTGGGGCTGGGCGCACCGCCGCCGACACCCGAATGGGGAGCAATCCTGACCAATGCCAAGGATGACCTTGCTACGCTACCTTATATGGCGCTCTTCCCCGGCGCTGCCCTGGTGATCACCGTGCTCGGGTTTAATTTGCTCGGTGACGGGTTGCGAGATGTACTGGATCCGCGCATGAAGATGTGACTTTGCGCCGGGCGGATCATGTTGAACGTTGAACCACGCGTCAGCTCCCGGAGCTTGCCAACGAGTGCGACCCTCTCGCAAATCAACCACGGTCCGCCGCTAAAATCCAATTCCGCGAAAGCCAGCGGCCCTCTCTCACTGAGTCCGACGTGTCGAACAGCGCACGGGTTGCGCACGCAGGCGCCGATATGTAGATCTTTGGAGGACCTGGATTTGTGGATGCGGAAGGTGGTGAATTCGCAGACGCTTTGAATCCTATGCACGGGGGTGACAATGTTGCGGTTCCTCCGTCCGCCACTCTTTTTGGTAGTCATCGGCATTGCCGCACTTGCGAGCTCGCCGTATACTTCTGCGGCCCCGTCGAGTACCTTCACCGTGGTGCAAAATGCAGATGCTCTCAATTTGGACCCATGGAACACGAGCGATAACCCCGGGCTTGGCATTGTGCGCGCCTTCTACGACCGGCTCTTCGAGTTTAGCCCCACCATGAAAGTTCAAGAGACCGGCCTTGTCGCGAGCTGGTCCGTGTCCTCCGATGGCTTAACCTATACGTTCAAGCTGCGACCAGGCATCAAGTTTCAGGACGGCACCCCATTCAATGCGCAAGCGGTGAAAGCGAACATTGACTTTGTGCTGAACCCTGACAATCACCAGCAAAAATACGGCTTCTACCATAATGCTACTCATCTTCAAGGCGCGACGGTAATCGACACGAATACCGTTGCGTTGAAGCTGAGCGCGCCATCGGCGCTATTGATCTTCAACCTGGCGCATCCTTCGGCAGGAATGATCAGTCCAGCTGCCCTCGCGAAGTATGGGGCTGCCGCAATTGGCTCGCATCCGGTCGGGACAGGGCCATACATCTTTGACAGCTGGGTGCGCGGCAATCGTATTGTCGGAAGACGAAATCCCGGCTATTGGCGGTCTAACAGCGCCGGGCCAGACGAGATCATCTTTCGGGACGTTCCAGACGCGACTCAAGCACTCGCAATGCTTAAGACTGGGGAAGCGCAGTTCGTCTACCCGATCGACCCTGTCGATGTCAAAGCGCTTGCCGGGCAGTCAGGCATCCAAGTCGTCAATAGGCCGAGCATTCTGACCACAACACTTTCGATGAATGAGCTCCACGCGCCCTTCAACAAGCGCAATGTCCGGTTGGCGATGAACTACGCGGTAAACAAGCAGGCCCTAATTTCGACACTTTACCTTGGATACGCGCACGAAATGCATTCCCTCGCTGGCTCACAACTCGCGGGCTACGTGCCGGTGGGAACATATCCGTTCGACCTGACGAAGGCCCGTCAACTCCTAGCTGAGAGTGGGTATCCCAACGGATTTACAGCCACGCTATGGGGGCTTAACGACACATTTACACAGAAGGAGATGGTGTTTCTCCAGCAGCAGCTTTCTCAGGTTGGCGTCAAGGTGGTCATTACACCGATGGAGGCTGGGGTCCTTGACTCGTCATCGCTCCAAGGCCCAGATGCCAACAAGGGACAACTCATTCTCAACGGCTTCTCGCCTTCTAATGGCGCTATCCAGTGGATTCTTCAGGCCCTCGTGACGCGCGCTTCATGGCCGCCCGTGTTCTACAATTTGGGCTTTTACAACAACCCTCAGGTGAACATGCTTCTTGACCAAGCTGGGCGCAGTACATCAACCACCCAGAGGAATGCGAACTACAAGCAGGTACAGGAGATCTTGTTCCGCGATGCACCATTCGTGTGGCTCGCCGAACCTACGAACCTCTGGGGCATGAGCACTAAGATCGCCAACGCCTACGTTCTCCCTGACCAAACGGTGCAGGTCCAAGATGCGCAGATGCACTAGCTTGAGGACGAGCATGTCAAGTCTCTTTGGTTTCTAACTCGTTCACGAGGGACTCGCTCCCGCTGCCACCAACTGTTCGCAGCGAGCTATAGAGCCCGGGAGAACTTGATGGGCATCTACGAGCGGTTTGGAGTCACCCCCATCATCAATGCGGCGGGCACCGTCACGCGGTACGGTGGCGCCCCGATGCTTCCCGAAGTGCTCGACGCCATGCACGAGGCCGCGTCTTTGACGGTGAACATTGACGATTTGGAAGAGAAGGCCGGCTCCGTCATCGCGCGGGTCACGGGCGCAGAAGATGGCATCGTGACTGCTGGCGCCGCGGCTGCCCTATTGGCGGGTACGGCGGCCTGTCTTACGGGCAATGATTTGGCGAGGATAGATCAGCTGCCCGATACCACCGGGCTGCGCAATCAATTGATCATGCATCGAGTACATCGGAACGGCTTCGATCACTCGATACGTGCTACTGGAGCTCGTATTATTGAGGTTGGCGCCGGACATCAGACGTTCGAGTGGCAGTTCGAGGCGGCCATCACCGACCAGACCGCTGCCATCGCCTATGTGCTGTCTCCATGGGTAAGCGAAGGGGCTCTTCCCTTGCCCGCCGTCGTGAAGATTGCGAAGCGGGCGGCTGTTCCGGTCATTGTAGACGGCGCAGCGATGCTGCCTCCTGCTGAGAATCTCAGGCGGTTCATTGCGGAGGGCGCCGACTTGGTGTGCTTTAGCGCTGGTAAGGCGTTGCGTGGACCGCAAGGGGGAGGAGTTCTTTGCGGCAGACGTGATCTTGTTAGAGCCGCGGCTCTCAATATGAGCCCCAATTACAGCATCGGCCGTAGCGCGAAAGTGAGTAAAGAGACGATCGTCGGCACACTTGTCGCCCTGGAGAATTACTGGGCCAGGGACCACGCGGCAGACATGCGGCTGTGGAAGGCGCAGGCGGACAGAATTGCTCACACGATCCAACACGGAACCGACTGCGAAGTAAATCTCCAATTCGAGAAGTACAGGAATATTCCGGTCGTCGAGGTCCACCTTGGAAGTCTCGGAAGAGCCGCAGACGTCCAGCAGGCGTTGTGCGAGGGAACACCTCCGGTGTACGTCATGGGGATTGATACCGCGCGCAACACCGTCGCGCTTAATCCGCACGCGCTCAGATCCGGTGAAGACGAGATCGTTGGGCGGCGATTTGTTGAGTCCATGCAGGCGGTATCAACGAAGCGCGATGGAGTAACACCGTGTCGGCGCTCTCGTGGCACGCATCGGTCCTCCTAAGCGGGACTTGATGTGGCTACTGTGTGCGTGAAAGTGTATGCGGTAACACATCGCTCAGGATTGTCAGGATGATGCGCTTCGAAGAATATGGCAAGTTTGACGCTCTTGGGCTCGCTGACCTCGTGAGGCGGGGAGAAGTCACGCCGCTAGAGCTCCTGGAGGCTGCCATCGCCCGGACGCGTGCGGTGGATCACGAAATTAATGCCGTCGGTTACAAGCTGTTCGATCTCGCCCATAAGCAGGTATCCCAGGGCTTGCCAAGCGGGTTATTTCGGGGGGTGCCGTTCCTCCTAAAGGACTGCGGAGTTGCGCTTGCGGGCACCGAAACCCTCATGGGATGCGCGCTGTTCAAGGGAAACATTGCGAAACATGACAGCGAAATCGTTGCCCGTTACAAGCGTGCTGGACTAGTGATCTTCGGTAAGACAAACGCGCCGGAACTCGAGTTCAGCACTTCCACGGAGTCGCTTCTATTCGGCGCGACGCGGAACCCATGGAATACATTCTATAGCGCAGGGGGCTCGAGCGGCGGTTCCGCCGCTGCGGTTGCTGCTGGTATCGTGCCTGCGGCGTGTGCCAGCGACGGCGGCGGTTCGATTCGCATCCCAGCCGCGCACTGCGGAGTGTTCGGGCTCAAGCCGACACGAGGCCGCCTGCCGGTCGGCCCCGACGAAGGCGAACAGCGCGGCGGGTTGGCGGTCACGCACGTCGTGAGCAGAAGCGTTAGAGATTCTGCCGCTCTCCTGGATGTGACGGCCGGTCCTGATGCCGGCGCGCCCTACCTTGCTCCTCCGCAGGCGCGTCCTTATATCGAAGAACTTACGGCTCCCATTCGGACTCTGCGTATAGCTTTAGTCACTGTGCCATTCATAGAGGCGCCGGTCGCCCCGGTCTCCGTGGCCGCGGCGTGCGATGCCGCAAGGCTATTAGAGACGATGGGCCACATCGTTGAGCACGTAACATTTCAACCGCAAGTCCGGGAGTGGGCGAGTGCGCGCGGCAAGATAGTGTGCGGATATCTGCTCACTAAACTCGAAGACCGTGCCAGAGCCATTGGTCGGCCGTTGCGCTCTGATGATCTGGAACCGCACGTCTACGAGAGAATTATGGCGAGCACCCCCAGAACGGCGACGGATTATGTCCGCAGCCTCGAGCTGATACACGCGGTTGGCCGCAGTGTCGCGCGCTTCTTCGAACGCTACGACCTTTTAGTGACGCCGGCGACCGCGAGTCCACCGCGGCGCTTGCCCGTGGTCGATCTCAATATGAGAAACGTGGAAGCAATCAATTCCCTGATGCTTCCAGACCATTGTTTCTTGTCCCTTTTCAATTGTGCAGGAACGCCAGCTGCCTCGATCCCCTGGACGCAAACTCCGGACGGGTTGCCACTCGGTGTTCAGTTGGTCACCCCATTCGGTGATGAAGCCACCCTCTTCCAGGTTGCCGCACGTATCGAGGAAGCGAGACCGTGGATGACCCAGAGACCATCGCTTAACTGCATAAGTCAAGAGGCGGCCAATGCTGTGCAACGCGTTGACGTGAGAAACGAGGATAATTGCACCTAGAAAGTGACGTCCCACTGAAGCCGTATCCGAGAAGCGGGGGCGGATCTGATCCTGCCGGGTGATGTCGATGAAGAGAATCCTGTTCGTGTGCGCGGGTAACACCTGCCGAAGCCCCATGGCGGAGGCCATCGCGCGTCGTATTCTCGGTGAGAGCGTCTCCGTCGAAAGCGCTGGCGTCAGCGCCGCCAACGGGGCGCCGGCGGCTCCGAACGCCATCGCGGTGATGGCGGAGAAGGGGCTGGATATCAAGGGGCATTCGGCTCGTCGGATTGACGGCGTGGATCTGTCGGCATTCGACGCGATTGTGGCGATGAATCGTGCGGTCGCGGGATCTCTTCGGGCGCGTGGTGCAAATCGGGCGGCGATCGTGGAACTCAACGTTCCGGATCCCTATGGCGACAACATTGAGCGGTACCGTGTCGCGGCCGGGTCGATCGAGCGCGAAATTAGGAAACTGTTCCTTGAGGAGAAGGGAGCGCGAATAGAAGGCTGATCTTGGCTGGGAGCCGCCGATATCAGAGCCGGCGTGAGGGGCACCCTGCGGATCCCCTTTTTCATACCGGATAACCGAATCAGCTTGGTCGAGGCCTCGAGACCATGAACAGAATCATGCCCCAGGACCTCACGAGGCTGGTGCTCTGCGCCGACAGGAGGTGCAGATCGACAGTAATGTCGCGCTGAATCGGCAAAACCGATCGGCTCGTCGGTGTGCCACGAAGGGCCAACCGCCTGTGGGTGCAAGACCCACCCTGGCAATTGCCCTCTTCGGCCAGGTAGCGTGGAGCGCACCGGCGGAGAGTAATCTCCGACGGTGAAGCCGCTCGACAAGGCCTCGATAAGGAGGCGCCGCAAACGGCAGGCCGTACCAATCGGGAATCCACATGGAGCGCCGTGAAGGTCGTACCCGCAAGGGGAACTGGAGGAGCCGAGCCCCTCGTCAATGCGCGAAGGCTGATAGGGAGAGGCGGAGGACAAGAGGGCATCGCCTGTCCCTCCTCCCGGCGTCGCAGGATCGGCATGCCGGACGGCGGTTGGCAGAAACGTGGGAGGCCCTGCATGGTTCTCTCTGTCCCGGAGATCAGGCGGGCTATAAGGCGGATGCCGAAGGGCCTGCTGATGCCATGCAGGGCGTCGGGGGAGCATAGTAGCAATGACGGGTCGGACAACAGAACCGCCCCGAGCCAAGGCTCCCAGTTTCGTCGTGTGTTCGCGCGCAAGGACAGACCCTCCATGATTCCCCGGCGAGGGTAGCACATGGAGACTTCGGTCCGAGAATTGCAGCGGACACTCTACCGGGCAGCACGCGCTCAGCCGGCGCGGCGGTTCCATTCCCTGCATGACAAGATCTATCGGCCAGACGTCTTGCGTGAAGCTTGGCGTCGCGTGCGAGTGAATGGCGGAGCTCCAGGGGTCGATGGAATGACCATCGAGATGATTGAGGCCCGGGGCGTCGAGGAGTTCCTGACTGAACTGCAGCAAGCCCTGCGGACGGGGACCTATCGCTGCCGTCCCGTACGGCGGGTGATGATCCCCAAGCCTAACGGGAAGCAGCGGCCGCTGGGGATTCCCACGGTCCGCGATCGGGTCGTCCAGACCGCGGTACGGATCGTGATCGAGCCCCTGTTCGAGGCGGACTTTCAGGAGTGCTCCTACGGCTACCGGCCGAAGCGCTCCGCGGTGCAGGCGAGTCTGGAGGTCTTCAAGTGGCTCAACTATGGACTCGTCCACGTTGTGGACGTGGATCTGGAAACGTACTTTGACCGGATCCCCCATGAGCGGCTGCTGCGGGTCCTTCAGCGCCGGATCGCCGACGGGTACATCTTGCGGCTGGTCCGGGCCTGGCTGCGGGCTGGGATTCTCTATGGTCGTGTGTACCATCGATCGACGGAAGGCACACCGCAAGGCGCGACGTTGTCGCCGCTTCTGGCGAGCTGCTACCTGAACGAATTGGACCGCTGGTGGCTTGCCGAAGGGATGACCCGACGGTACGGGTGGAATGCGCAAATGGTGCGGTACGCGGATGATCTTCGCGTCCTCACTGATAAACGCCCACAGCCGGTTGCCGAGAAACTGTCTCGGCGGCTGGAGGAGTTGGGGCTCCCGGTGAACCGGGAGAAAAGCCGCGTCCTTCATGCCTCCGAGGGCTTCACGTTTCTGGGGTTCATGTACCGGCGCGGGTATGCGCCCCGTTTCCAGAAGGTCGTCACGCACTTCTTCGTTGAGCCGGAGGCGGTCAAACGAGCCATCCGGAGGTTGACGCAGATCACAAACCGTCGGCGAGCGACGGAACCCATCGAGGCGATTGTGGCCGAGATGAACCAGAGCTTGCTGGGGTGGTCGGAATACTACCGGCACACGGCGAGTGCTCGGCGCTTCCGGAAGGTGCAGGAGCATGCGTATCGGCGTCTGCGGCGATTTATCTTGAGCAAGCACGGGAAGCGACACCGATCCGCGATTTGGGGCCTCGCGGAGAAGGTCTTACACGAGCGTTTTGGGCTCGTGGACATTGGAACCAACCGTGTGCAATATCGCTGGGGCCAGTGACTGTCGGTGAAGACGATCCGTGCGCCGTATGAGGGAAAACCTCACGTACGGTGCGATGAGGGGGAGATGGAGCAGGACCGGCTGCGAGAGGAGGCAGGGGTCCGTACGCCGTCGTCGGAGACGGACAGGGCTGAAATGCCCGGCTCACGGTTGGCACCTCGCCATCTCCCTACTCTCCCCACCAAGGTCGCCGCGGTCGAGCGTCTGCTTCTGGCGCGGCCGGCGACCGAGGGTTCAGACGGTCAAAGGAGGTCGCCTCCTTACGACGCAGGGTTCTGATCATGCACCAACTGGAGCATCCGGAGGACGTCCGTGATGCCGACCGCAGGCGGCCGGCGCTCCGCGATGGCGGCGAAGAACTCGCGATCTTGCAGTGCGTTGGCGATGTAGCGGACGTCCCGCTCGCCGTCGTAGAGCACTTCCACGCCGTGCAGCAGCGTCCGCCGCGTAATGCGCAGCGTGCGCTCCTCGCCGATCATGAGGTAGTCGAGCCCCGTCTCCTCCGAGTGATACGACATGCCGATGTTGACGAGCGTCTCCCCGGGAACGGCAAAGGTGATGTCGAGATCCATTGGGATGCCGGTGGCGGGATAGCGGGGTCCGATGCGCCCTCGCACGTCAAGGCCGTCCACCGGCGGCATCCCGAGCAGCCACAAGCACGTGTCGACGACGTGGCACGCGTGATGCCAGAGGAGGTTGTCGGCCCAGGAGCGCGGCCGTCCTGTCCAGCCGACGTGACGCCGACGGAAGAACAGGAAGCGGGCCAGGATGTGGTGCAGATGTAGCCGCCCGGCCGCGACTTCCTCGCGGACCGCCTGCACCGCCGGCATGAAGCGCTGGGTGTGGGCCACCATCACGGTGACGCCCCGCCGATCGCTGAGTTCGGCCATCGCGGCGCCGGCGGCGTAGCTCATGGCCAGCGGCAGTTCCACCAACACGTGCCGTCCCGCGTCGATGGCGCACCGGGCCTGCGTCTCGTGCTCCTCGCTGGGTGAGCAAATCAGCACGGCGTCGATGTCCCGGTGCTCGAGGGCTTCCTCCAAGCGGTCGGTATGGTGCGAGAACTTCCATTCGCGGGCGAAGTCGGCCGCGGACGCGGGCGTGCGTCCCACCGCGGCGTGAAACGTGTGCCCCAGGCGACGGCAGATGTCCGCGTGGACCGCCGCGATGGCGCCGCAGCCGACGAAGCAGAGGTTCATTCGGGGCTACTGTAGGGGAAGGATACAGGCGGTGTCAATTCGAAATTGAATTCAATATTGAATCTACCGGGAGAGTGTATGCCTGCCATGGAAGCGACAGTCGCAGCACGCCGGCAGCTCGGGACCCGCGAAAATCTCGACGACCACGTCTACGAACACCTCAAGACCATGATCGCCCACCGCACGCTCGCGGCCGGCCAGCGGATCGAAATCTCGCAACTCTGCCAGGACCTCGGCGTCAGTCGCACGCCGCTCGTGAGCGCCTTGAAGCGGTTGTCGCAGGAACGACTCGTCGAATGGCGATCCCGCCGCGGCGTGTTTGTGCGGAGGCTTTCGTTGCGCGAATTGGCCCTGGTCTTCGAGTTGCGCGAGGTGCTTGAAGGCCTCTCTGCGCGGCGGGCCGCAGCGGTCATCGAGCCGCGCCAGGTGGAGGCATTCCGTTCCTTGTTTGCCGACATCGCTCCCGATCGCGAAACACCGGACCTGCGGCGAACTTACATGGTACAGGATTACGCGTTTCACACGGGGCTCGTGGACATCGGTGGCAGCGCGCCCCTGACGCAGACGATGCAGTCGGTCAACGTCATGGTGGCGGCCTTTGGGGGCGGGTTGATCCGCCCGATCCGCGAGGTCATGGCCGAGCACCAGCCCATCTTCGAGGCGCTGCAGCGGCGCGATCCTGAGGGGGCGGAGGCGGCCATGCGGCTCCACATCCGCCGGTCGGTCGAATGGCTTCATCACGAGGCAGACCTGCACGAGCAATCGCGTCGCTCCGAACAACAAGCACTCGCGTAACGAGCGAAGACGAGCTATGAAGACAACAAAGGGCAGCGCGACGGGTGATCATCCCGGCGGCATCTCTCGCCAGCAGTACATTGAACGCGAGGGTTCATCGGCGGCCCTGTCCCCGGTGCCGGCATGTCCGTAAAAGCCGACGTGGTCCAGGACGTTCGCGCGGAGCTCGGCGAGGGCCCCGTGTGGGACGACCGGAGCGGCCGGGTGCACTGGGTCGATATCCGGGCCGGCCGCGTGCACCGCTTTGCGCCGGCTGACGGTTCCGATCCGGTGCTCGAACTCGGACAGCCGGTCGGTTCGCTCGCCCTCGGGGCCGACGGCGGCCTCGTCGTCGCGATCCGTGACGGCTTCGGTCTTGTGCCCGCCGGGTCGAATCGGATCGAGAGCGTTATCGAGGTCGAGCGGAACATCGCCGGAAACCGCATGAACGATGGCCGCTGCGATCCGGCCGGACGGTTCTGGGCGGGAACAATGGCGGACGACCACACGTCGGGCGCGGGGTCCCTCTACCGGCTGCAGCAGGTGGGCGGTGCGCTCGTCCCGCAGCGGATGTTCGGCGGCCTCACGATCGCGAACGGCATCGACTGGAGCCCCGACGGCCGCCTGATGTACTACGTCGACAGCCCGACCCAGCGCATCGACGTCTTCGACTTTGACGTGGAGGCGGGCGCCGCGAGCAACCGGCGCGTCTTCGCCGAGATCCCGGAGGCCGAGGGTCTTCCGGATGGGATGGTCGTCGACGCCGACGGCGGCGTCTGGGTGGCACTGTTCTGGAGGGGCCGCGTCCGCCGCTACACCCCGGATAGTGCCGTCAGTATGGAAGTGGAGATCCCCGTCACACTCGTGACCAGCGCGACGTTCGGCGGGCCCGACCTCCGCGATCTCTACATCACCACCGCCCGGCACCGCCTGACCCCGGAGGAATGTGCCCGCCAAGTTCACGCCGGCAGCCTGTTCTGCTGCCGGCCCGGGCCGGCCGGCAAGCCGGCCCACCGGTTCCGCTGGATTTAGGAGGACAAGACGATGAATCGAGCGGCCTCGCCACGCGTCGACTTGACCAAGCGTCTTGCCGGTGACGTCGCGCTGATCACCGGCGGCGCCGGAAGCATCGGACGCGCCGTCGCCGCGCGCTTGGCGGGCGAAGGGGCGGCCGTGGCGCTGGCGGACCGTAACGGCGCCGGCGCGGGCGAAGCCGCCGCCGCCTTGGTCGCAGACGGATACCCGGCGTTGGGGCTCGCCTGCGACGTCACGAATCGCGGCGAGGTACGGTCCGCCATCGGCGCCGTTGTCACGAAGTTCGGGCGTCTGACGATCCTCGTCAACCAGGCTGGCATTCTGCGCGGCGCGCCGTTCCTGGAAATGACGGATCAGGTCTGGGGGGAGATCCTCGGCATCAATCTGACCGGCGCGTTCATCGTCGCGCAGGAGGCGGCGCGGGTGATGGCCGCCCGAGGCTCGGGCCGGATCGTCAACATGGCCTCGGTGGCCGCGTGGATCGCCCACAACAACCAGACCGCATACGCGGTGAGTAAGGCGGGGATCGAGGCGATGACGCGCACCATGGCGTTCGAGCTCGCGCCCCTCGGTATCCAGGTCAACGCCGTGGCCCCGGGCACGATCGCGACGGGGTTCGCGAGCGGCGTACTCTCGGAGGAGGCGCGGGCGAGGCGGGTCGGCCGCATCCCCATGGGGCGATTTGGCGACGCGGCGGAGGTGGCCGCCTGCATCGCGTTTCTGGCCTCGCCGGACGCCTCGTATCTCAGCGGCAGCGTCGTCACCATCGACGGCGGGCTCATCACCGGCGGCGTCCGCGACCCGGTGACGGACACGGGAGCGGAGGGATTGCACGGGCGCCGGGCCTGACGATTTGAGGAGCCCGCGGCTCGGTGTACGGCGGCCAGCGGCGGGGGCGCGGCATCGCCGACGACGCGAGCGATGCCGGGGGTGCTCGAGTACCTCCGCCTGTTGGTCGAGACCGGGATCCTCGGCCACATCGCGCAGGGGCCGTTCCTCAGCTTCGAGGTGAAGCCGTTCCCCGACGAGGATCGGCTGCGGTGATTGCGGGCACGAAACGTGTGGTCACCGAGGTGCGGGCGCAGCTGTTAGACGCGGCGGTTGCCGACATCCGACCGGTTCTGAGGCAGTCGTCTACGGAACACCAACACGAAACGGGGGTGGGCGCTATGAGTAGGCAGCGGATCGATGGTCCCGGGCGGCTCCTGCACACGCGCATGTCGAGGCGCGCAGTCTTGGGCGGATTGGGGGCCGCGGCCGCCGCCCCGTTTTTCTTGAAAGCCGGCTCCAGAGCCTTCGGGCAGACGGCGGGGAAGATCAGCACGCTGGTTGTGGCAGTGGAGGAAGGAGACACGCGAACCCTGGACCCCCAAGGAGCGAACGAGCTGACGGTGCCGATTTTCTTGAAGGCCTTGTATGATCAGCTGACGACGTTCCCAGGGTCCTCCTTCAGCAAGGTGGCCGGCGACGTTGCCGCGAGTTGGAGGGTCAGTCCCGACGGCCTAACCTACGTGTTCAACCTGGACCCCAGGGTCCGGTTCTCGGACGGAAGTGCCGTCACGCCGGATGACGTCGTGTTCTCTCTGAGGCGCCAGAAGTACCTGAAGGGGCCCGCGTCCTGGTTCCAGGACGGCGTCGCGTCCGTCAACAAGACCGGACCGAGCCAAGTCACCGTTAAGCTCACGTCCGTGAACCCCGACTGGCTGTTTCTGCTCACGTCGCCGTTCCTGAGCATCGCCAACAGCTCGGTCCTGGAGCACAACGGCGCCAATGATGCCACGAGCGCGGCGACGACGGACACGGCACGGGCCTGGATTGACCAGCATAGCGCCGGCAGCGGCCCGTTTGTGCTGGACGCCTGGAGCCACGGGTCGCAGCTGACGATGCATCGGAATCCGCTCTACTGGGGAAAGCCGTCGCCCCTCGAACGAATCGTGTTTAGGTTCGAGAAGAACGCTACTACGCAGCGCGACCTCTTGGTGCGGGGCGACGCGCACATCGCCGCCAACCTGACGCCGGATTTAGCCGCCGAGCTTGCAACCTCGAAGACGGTGGGGATCCTCAACATCCCATCGTTGGGATTTCCATGGCTGGGGTTCCACGTGAACCGCAACCCGGCGCTCAAGACTCCCCAATCCTGGGAGGCGTGCAAGTACGCCCTCGACTATGACGGCATGGCCAAGATCTATCGGGGCGCCGGGCAGTTTACCGCCGGAGTCATTCCGCCGGGACTTCCCAACGCCCTGCCCGTGTCGGAGCGATTCAAGCGGGACATCCCCCGCGCGAAGGCCGCGCTCGTGGCGGCCGGGTACCCCAAGGGGTTCACGTTTGAATTGACGTACGCGTCCGACCAGGTCTTCTGGAACGTCCCCGCAAGCATCATCGCGGCGAAAGTGCAGGGCGATCTTGCTCACGTCGGCATTACCGCGAACCTGCGTCCTGTGCCGTCCACCCAGGAACTGACGGACTTCCGAGCCGGCAAACTCGAGGCGGTGATCCACGAGTGGGGAGCGGACTATATCGGGTGGACCGATTTCCTCCCCGTCTTCGCTCCGGGCGGACACGTGGCGGCGCCTCGCCAGGGGTGGACGCCGGAGTTTTCTCCCCAAGCCAAGCAGATCGCCGATCTGTCGGCGGAGGCCGTCAAGACGCTGAATCCCGCCAAACAGCAGCAGCTCTGCTATCAGGCCCAGCGCCTGATGAATCAAGTGGGGCCGTACTGTTGGTTATGGGAGGGCAACATCCAGATCGGCTACCGCAAGGATGTCATCAAGTCGATGGCGACCAACCCGGTGTGGTTCTTCGACGTCGGGAGCATCCAGTTGGTCTAGCTTGGTTGATCGACGATACGCAAGGCCGAGCAGGGCCCTAAACGCGCTGGGCGCGGACCGAAGGTCGGACGCCTTCGGTCCGGCAGTCCCGCCGGACGCGGTCCCGAGGCTTGATGTGCGACGCGGTCGTAAGGCGGGCGGAGCCGTGTCGTCTCTGATCCGGCGGTTCTGATCGCGGCGCGACCGTCATGATCGGATATGTGGCCCGCCGGTTGTTCCTTCTCGTGCCGATTCTCCTCGGCATGACCGTCATCGCCTTCGCCGTGAGCCGTGCGATCCCCACCGACCCGGTCGTCGCCGCTCTGGGCCAGCAGGCCGCGGACCATCCCGCCATCGTGGCCGCCTATCGTCATCACTGGGGGCTGGATCAGCCGCTGCCGATGCAGTACCTGACGTACGTGAAGAACCTGCTGCACGGCGATCTCTCGGACTCGATTTACACCCATCGTCCGGTCACGCAGGATCTGCGATCCTACATGCCTGCCACGATCGAGCTGGCGACGGCGACCATCCTTTTGAGCACGATCCTGTCTGTGCCGCTAGGGATTGTTGCCGCGGTGACACGGGGTACCACGCCGGATCTGATCGTGCGCCTTGTGACCCTGGTAGGTGTGGCCATGCCGATCTTCTGGCTGGCCCTGGCGGCCCTGGACGTATTTTACCTGCACCTGGGAATCGCGCCGGCCCCCGGGCGGTTGAACCCGACCGACGCGCCGCCTCCAAACGTAACCGGCATGTATACCGTCGACAGCCTGATCGCGGGCAACATGAAGACGTTTTGGGATGCCGTATCTCATTTGGCTCTTCCGGCGCTGATTATGGCGACCTGGAGCACAGGTACGCTCACCCGCATGACCCGCACGAGCATGTTGTCCGTCTTGCCTCAGGGCTTCCTGCGGATGGTGCGCAGCAAGGGCGCAACCGAGCTGCACACCGTCCTTGGGCATGCGGCGCCGAACGCCTTGATTCCGGTCGTGACCGTCGTTGGACTGGCTTACGGCGACTTGCTGACCGGCGTCATCCTCATCGAGACCATCTTTGGCTGGCCTGGGATCGGCCATTACGCGTACGAGGCCGCCATCTATGCCGATTTTCCCGCGATCATGGGCGTGACGCTCGTCTTCGGCGTCATCTACACCATCGTCAACCTTTGCGTTGACCTTGTCTACGCGGCGCTGGATCCGCGGATACGCGCCGCCATGATATCCGGGCGCCGGTGATGTCCAGTCTGCCTGCGCACCCCGCCGCCGCCGCACGCAGAGGGCTGATGTTCGCACGACAAGACCCGCAGATGACCATCGCCCTGGCCATCATTGTGGCGTGGCTCGTGGCGATTGCCGGCGCGGGCCTCTTCACGCGGGGCGGGCCGATCGCGGAGGACATCGACGTCCTGCTGCAGGCGCCGAGCGCCGCGCACCCGTTCGGAACCGACCAACTGGGACGTGACGTCTTGCGCCGGGTCCTGTACGGGGGCCAGGCTTCGCTGCCGGCGGCGGTGGTCGTGGTGTGCATCGGCCTGGCGGTTGGAACCGCCCTCGGCGCGGCCGCGGGGTACCTCGGCGGAGCCGTCGATGAAGTAGTGATGCGGGTCACGGACATGGTCCTGGCGTTCCCCGTCCTCGTCTTGGCCATGGCCGTGGCCGCAGCGCTGGGGGCCAGCTTGAGTCACGGCGTCGTGGCGCTGGCCGCGGTCTGGTGGCCCCAATACGTTCGCGTGTGCCGGGGGCTGGTGCTGGATCTGCGGGAGAAGGAGTACGTGGTGGCATCGCGGGCCTCCGGGCGGTTACCGCTGCACACGCTGTACCTGGTCATCATGCCGAACGTTCTCCCCGCGCTGTTAGTGATGGCGGCCATCGACGTCGGGCGGGCCATCTTGTACTTTGCCACCCTGAGCTTTCTCGGGTTGGGGGCGAAGCCACCGCAACCCGAGTGGGGGGCCATGGTGTCGAGTGGAGTCGACGTCATGGATCAGTGGTGGGTCGCGACCTTTCCCGGCCTGGCCATCCTGTCGCTCGTGTTTGCGTTCAACCTTCTGGGAGACTCGATCCGCGACGCGCTGGATCCGTGGCTCGGCGGCAGACGATAGGAGATGAGAGCGCTGTGAACGGCGGACGCACAGGGGATCTCCTGGTAGTCAACGACCTTCACGTCGCCGTGGGTGGCGGTGCGGGGGCTATCGAGGTTGTCCGCGGCGTGTCGTTTCGCCTTGGGAGCGGCGAAGTGTTGGGCCTCGTGGGGGAGTCCGGGTCCGGCAAGACCATGACTGTGTCGGCCATCCCGAGGCTGCTTCCCTCCGGCGCCAAGGTGACGGGGGGCACCGTGTGCTTCAAGGGCGAGGATCTGCTCGGTGTGCCGAGACAGCGCCTGTCGGAGGTCCGCGGTAAAGAGATCAGCATGGTGTTTCAGGATTCCCTCACGTCGCTCGACCCCATCATGCGGGTCGGTCCGCAGGTGCGGGAGCCGCTCGTCCTGCACCGGCTCGCGGGGAGACGGGCCGCCACACTAACGGCCCAACAGGAACTGCATCGCCTGGGTATTCCCGATCCCGGCCGCGCAATGATGCGATATCCGCACGAGTTCTCCGGCGGGATGCGGCAGCGCGCGGTCATCGCCACGGCACTCATCGCCGCGCCGCCGCTGGTGATCGCGGACGAGCCGACCACGGCCCTCGATGCGACCGTCCAGGCTCAAATTCTGGATTTGTTGGGCCGGCTGAATCGCGAGCTAGGTGTCGCGGTGATCCTCATCAGCCACGACCTGGCGGTGGTAAGCGAAATCTCCAAGACCGTGGCGGTCATGTACGCGGGACGTTTCGTCGAGTTCGGCCCGACGCGCGACCTGCTGGCTCAGCCGCGACACCCCTATACCCGGGCGTTGCTGCAGTCGATGCCGTCCCCGGATGTGCCGAAGACACGGAGGCTCGCGGCCATTCCGGGCGAGCCGCCTCTCGCTGGCGCCCTTCCGTCCGGATGCCCGTTCCACCCGCGATGCCCCTATGCGGCCGAGATTTGTCGATCGGCGGAGCCGCCGCTGGAGCCGGTCGGACACTCATTGGTCTCCTGCTGGTTTGCGAAAGACGGGTCGCTGCCGGCGGCGCCGAAGGAGACGGTCACGAGCACGGTCCGGGTGCTCGCTCCGGACGTTTCTGAGACGGTCGAGCCTGAGTCTCCGGCGCCGGACGCGATCCTCAGTCTCGAACACGTCACCCGACATTTTCTCATGCCGAATCGGCTGCCCTTCACCGCGCCGGCGCACGTGCACGCGCTGGACGACGTGTCGCTCACCGTCCGGCGGGGGCAAGTTCTGGGCATCGCCGGCGAGTCGGGGTGCGGTAAGACCACGTTGGGCCGCTGCGCGCTGCGCCTGCTCGACGTCGACAGCGGCCGGATACGCTTCATGGGCCGGGACATCACGCGGACCGGCGGAGAGGACCTGCGGCAGCTGCGCAGGTACATGCAGCCGATATTCCAAGACCCGTACGCGTCGCTGAACCCGCGGAGTCCCATTGGGGATAGCGTCGGCGAGCCGCTGATCGCATTTGGCGTGGCTCATGATGAGCGCAAGCGGCGCGTGCGCGAGGTCCTGGACTTCGTCGGTCTCGGCGCCCGCTACGCTGCCCACCTGCCCCACGAGTTGTCCGGCGGGCAGCGGCAGCGTGTGGGGATCGCTCGTGCCATCGCGCTCAACCCGGAATTGATCGTGGCCGACGAACCCATATCCGCATTGGACGTGTCGGTGCAGGCACAGATTATCAACCTGTTCAAGGACATGCAGCGCGAATTTCATCTCGCGTTGATCTTCATCAGTCACGACCTGCGGGTCGTGCGCCACCTGAGTACGCACATCGCGATCATGTTCTTGGGACAAGTCGTCGAGCACGGCCCGAGCGAAGTGGTGTGCTCGCGGCCGCTGCACCCGTATACTGCCGCGCTGCTGTCTTCCGTGCCCGCTGTCCTGGGAGCGGCGCCCCGAGAACGCATCGTCCTGAGCGGCGACCCGCCGTCTCCGAGCGCGCCGCCCTCGGGTTGCCGGTTTCGGACGCGGTGTCGGTTCGCCCAAGCCGTCTGCGCACAGACGCCTCCGGAGCTTCATGAGGTTGAGGCCGGGCGGGCCGTGGCCTGTCATTTCCCGCTCTCGGGAGGAGGCTGACGATGCCCTCGCCTCATGCGGACCCTCGCGTGTGCTGGCGGATGCCCGGCATGGCGCGGCCGAACGTTTTCGAGGTCGACCTCGGCGCGATCGCCCACAACGTGGGAGAGATCAGGCGGGTCGTCGGAGCGGACGTTCGCCTGCTCGCCGCGGTGAAAGCCAACGGCTACGGCTTCGGCCTGCTGCCCGTGTGTCGGACGCTTCAGGACGCCGGCGTCGACATGGTCGCGGTCGCCGATCCGGCCGACGCGCTGGTGCTCGGCGGCGGAGGCGTGTCGCTGCCGGTGCTCATCTACGGCGGCGGGCTCGTGGACGCCGAGTTCGTGGGAATGGTGGAGGAACACGGGTTCTTCGCCACCGTGACGGACCCGGAGGTCGCCGACGCCTACGCGCGGTTCGCGGCCAAGCAAGTCAAGGTGTTTGTCGAGATCGACGTGGGCGGCGAGCGGTTTGGGATCACCGACGCCGGCGCGCCGGCGCTGCTCCGGCGGATCCACGAATCGCCCAAGCTGCGGCTGGCAGGGGTCTACACGCACATGTTTGTGCCGCGCGCCGCCGATGTGGCCGGGGCCGCCATCCGCGTGCAATTAGCCCGGTTCGGCGCCGCGGTGCGCGCGGCGCGCAACGCGCGGGTGGAGATCCCGGTGGCCGTCGCAGCCAGCACGCCGGTCGTGCTGCGGGCCGGGAATGCGGGCTTCAACGGCATCGACGTCGGCAGGGTCATCTACGGCAATCTGCGGTCGGACACGGAATTCGAACGGCACGGGATGCGGATCCGGGAGGCGTTCGCGGGCCTGCGGAGCCGGCTGATTCACTGCCGCAGCCTGCGGGCCGATCGCGGCGAGTCCGTGCCGTTTTCCGCTCGACCTGGGGCGCGTATCGGCATCGCCCCGATTGGCTACTCGGACGGCATCGAGAGCCTGCACTGCGGAGCCGCGCTGGTGCGGGGACGGCGCGTGCCCGTCGCGGGCGGCGCAAACTTGGAACATCTCCGGCTCGATATCTCGGACGTGCCCGACGCGCAGGCGGGCGACGAGGTCGTCTTCATCGGCCGACAGGGAGACGCCGAGATCACGGTGACGGACGTGCTGATCGCTCGGGGATTCGACCAGCCGACCCGCCTGTCCGTCGCCGTCGGCGACTCGGTCCCGCGGGTATACCGGGGCGGATCGTAGGGACGCGGCCGGCGGCAACACCGGCGGATCAATCGACCGGCCTGTCCGGGGCGGGCAGCGCGACGCGGCCCTCCGCAGCATAGACCTTGATGACCGCCGCGTCGTCCTCGCCACCGAGGCCCTGATCCCGGGCGGCCGCGAACAGGCGGTACGCGGCCTCCGCCATCGGCAGCTGAAGCCCGGCGGCGCGCCCGGCCTCAACGACGATGCCGAGATCCTTGACGAAGATGTTGACGGCGGAGCGGGGCGAGTAGTCGCCGGCGAGCATGTGCGGCACACGATCCTGAAACATCCACGACGATCCCGCGCTGTTGACGATGACCTCGTAGAGTTGGCGGGGGTCGGCGCCCGTCCCGATCCCGAGCGCCATCGCCTCCGCCGCGGCGGCGATGTGCACGCCGGCGAGCAATTGGTTGATCATTTTGACCCGCGACCCGATGCCCGGCGCGTCGCCGAGCCGGTAGACGCGGCCCGCGATGGCCCGCAGGAACCGCTCCGCTTTGGCGAATGCCTGCGGTGCCCCGGACGCCATCACGGTTAGGTCCCCTTTCGCCGCCCGCGCGACGCCGCCGGAGACCGGGGCGTCCAGCATGAGCAACCCCATCGCGGCGAGCCGGCGGCCAAGTTCCTCCGCGTACGCCGGCGCGACAGTGGCGCACGCGGCCACCACGGATCCCGGTGACAACTTCGCCGCTGCACCCGCCGGGCCGAACAGGACCGCCTCCGTCTGGTCGGCGTTGACGACGAACGTGAACACGATCTCGGTACCCACAGCGCCCTCCGCCGGGGATGGCACGGTCGCGCCGCCCGCGCCCCTGAACCGTTCCCGCGCCTCCGCGCGGACGTCCACGCCCCGCACCTCGATGCCGGCGCGGAGTAGGGACACGGCGGCGCCGTATCCCATCGATCCCAGGCCGATCACGCACGCGGTGGATGCCACGGAGTCCCTACCGGGGCGCAAGCGCCGCCACCTGCTCGTCGGTCAGCACACGGACCCGGCACCCCCGCAGGATCAGGTGGAGCTTAGCGGTCTCTTCCAGTTCCTCGATCGCGTTGGCCGCGGCGTCAAGCGAACTCCCGGCGACCAACGGGCCGTGGTTGGCCAGCAGCACCGCGTGATGGGTGCGAGCGAACCGCCGGACGCTCTCGGCAAGCGTAGCGTCGCCCGGCGGATGGAACGGCACGAGGGGCAGGCGGCCCACGCGCATGATGTAATAGGCCGTGATCGGGGGCAGGACGTTCGACGGATCGACGTCCGCGAGCACGGAGACCGCCACTGAGTAGGTGGAGTGCAGGTGCACGACCGCAGCGGTCCCGGGTCGTTCCTCATACATGACGCGGTGGAGCAGGCTCTCTTTGGTGGGGGGATCTCCGGAGACCAGCCGGCCGGTCGAGTCGAGTTTCGCCAGACGCGCCGGCTCGAGCTGGCCCAACGACGTGTTGGTTGGCGTCATGAGCCAGCCCTCGTCGAGCCGCACGCTGATGTTGCCGGAACTGCCAGCGGTGAGCCCACGGGCGAACATCGAGGCGCCGAGCCGGCAGATTTCCTCGCGTAGCATTGCTTCGTTCAGTCGAGACATGTGAATGCCCTCACAAAAAAGTCCTCCCGCCCGAAGTTGCCGGACTTCAGCGCAAGCGCGATGGTTGGCTCGCCCAGGCTGACGGTCCACGGTACGCCGGGATCAATTTGCGACCCGATGCGCAGTCCCGTAATGCCGAGCGCCTGCACGACCGCGCCGGCCGTCTCGCCGCCGGCGACAACGAGCCGGCGGACGCCCAGCCCGACGAGACCGCGAGCGATGGCCGCCAGCGCCGCTTCGATGAGGCTGCCGGCCCGCTCCCGGCCCAGTCGCTCCTGGACCGCGCGCACCTGGTCGGGCGGCGCGCTTGCGGTGATCAGGACCGGCGTCCCGCCGAGGCGCGATTCCGCCCACTCGAGCGCGTGCGCCACGATCGGTTCTCCCGCCGCGAGCGCGAGCGGGTTCACGTCGAAGGTCGGGTGGACGGCGCGCATCGCCGCGGCCTGCGCGAGCGTGGCCGCCGAGCATGATCCGGAAATCACAGCCGCGTCGCCCCGGACCGACGGCAGGAGATCGGCCCGCTGAGCGCGCTCGATCAGTCCGGCGCGCCGGAAGTTCTCGGGAAGCCCGAGCGCGATGCCGGAGCCGCCGGTGACGAGGCGGAGATCGGCCGCCGCCGCGCCGATGGTGCGAAGGTCGACGTCCCGCACCGCATCGACCACGGCGTGGCGGTAGCCCCCGCGGCTGAGCCGCATGAAATCCGCCCGGACGGCGTCCGGGCCGCGCAGGACCGCGGCGAGCGGCACGAGGCCGACCTTGTGGGGTGTCTGACGTCCGAGTACCCGAACCAGGTTGGCGTCGCGCATCGGGGTGAGCGGATGGTCCTGCATGCTCGACTCGGACAGCAGCACGTCGCCGACGAACAGGTAGCCATGATAGATCGTCCGGCCGTTCTCGGGGAACGCGGGACAAAATATGGTGAATTCGGCGTCGAGGGCCGCAAGCAGCGCATCGGCCACCGGACCGATGTTGCCCCGATCGGTCGAATCGAACGTCGAACAGTACTTAAAGAGAATCTGCCTAGCGCCGGCCTGCCGCAGGAAGGCGAGTGCGGCGAGGGACTGGTCGACCGCGGCGGGAGCAGGGATGGTCCGGCTCTTCAGCGCGACCACCACCGCGTCGGCGTCGGCCGGCGCATCGCCGGAGGCGACGCCGATGAGCTGAACGGTCCGCATCCCCTCACGGACGAGCGTGTTCGCGAGATCGGTCGCACCGGTGAAGTCGTCCGCGATTGCCCCGAGCACCACCGGCATCGTAGCGGCGTTCTTCCAGGATCACGGGCTCTGATCCTTCGCCGTGCATGGTTCACGGCCAGTCACAGATGTCCATCACATCGAGGCATCCGTTAAATCAGGAGACAGCGGCAACAGAATTGCCGAAGGAAACCAAACTGCGAGTCCGATCCCGGCGTGCGGCGATAGCGAGCTTCGAAATGCAGCACGCTATACTAAGCTTGCGCGGGCGTGGAACGCGCCGGACGGTGGAACGCGTCCGACACCTGGACGATCAGACGATCGTCGGGCGAGGCTTGCCGGCCGTCCATTGAGTGCGACGACGTCGCGCTCAGGAAGTAGGTCTGAAGCCGTTCCCGGAGGCGATCTGTGCCGAAGCTCGCGGCGAACCTCAGCCTGATGTTTCAGGACGTGCGTTTCCTTGACCGGTTCGCGGCAGCCGCGACGGCGGGTTTCTCTGGTGTTGAGTACCTCTTTCCCTACGAGGCGCCCGCGTCCGAGATTGCTTCTCGCCTGGAGAGCCACCGGCTTGCGCAGGCGCTCTTCAACCTGCCGCCGGGTGACTGGGCCGGCGGAGAGCGCGGGACGGCGGCGTTGCCGGGCCGCGAGGACGAGTTCATGGCCGGCATGGAGCGCGCGCTCGAGTACGCGGCGGCTACCGGATGCACGCGGTTGCACGCCATGGCCGGCAATCGCCCCCCGCAGCATGAGCGTCGCGCGCTCATGGCGGTCTACGTGGCCAACCTGCGGCGCGCCGCCGACCTCGCGGCGCCGTACGGCATTACCGTGTTGATTGAGCCCATCAACACCCGCGACATGCCGGAATACATTCTGAACACCACCGCCAAAGCGGTCGAAGTCATCAAGGAGGTGGGCCGCGACAACGTCAAACTGCAGCTCGACCTCTACCACTGTCAGATCATGGAAGGCGACCTCGCCCGGCACATCCGCGCACTCACCGGTACCTATGCTCACGTGCAGATCGCCGGTGTGCCCGACCGGGGGGAGCCGGATCGCGGAGAGGTCAATTACGCCTATCTGTTGGAACTGCTGGATCAGGTCGGTTACAAGGATTGGGTGGGACTCGAATATCGGCCGGCCGGCGATACGCGCGCGGGCTTGGGATGGGCGCGTCGCTGGGGGATCGCGCCGCGAAGCGGCGCTCGGTAGCGCGTGCCGAGTAAAGGCCTTGATACCACGCTACGGTGTTGGCCGTAGCCGGCAGCATAGGTACGATCTTCTCGGGTTCTCAAGGTGATCCGGCTCGCAGGTTGCACGAGCGACTCGGGTTTGCGATGACGAATGAGGATCAGACTCACTACTACGTGCTCAGACTACTGTCCCGTGTCGTTCTTGAGCGGATCCGCGGAGCTAATGTCAAGAGGTGTGGAAATTCGAAGGGCGTACCCTTTCCGAGATCCACCACATCGGAAACCTCCCTGGCCCGGGAGGGGAAAGGAGTACGCCCATGTCAG
>JAJPIA010000136.1 GCA_021324975.1 Bacillota bacterium | reverse complement strand
CTGGCTCGGGCCGCGCCAGGCGGGCTGGTTGACCGGCTGGGACTGAAACGTCCGCGGATCGGGCGGGCGATTGGTGGGCGCGGATTGCTGGCTCGGGCCGCGCCAGGTGGGCTGATTGACCGGCTGGGACTGGAACGTCCGCGGATCGGGCTGGCGATTGGTGGGCGCGGATTGCTGGCTCGGGGCGCGGAACGCCGGTGCCGCACCGGGACCGGCGTGAGAGGGTCCGTCCCACCGCGGATCGCCCTGTCGGATGGGTGCGTTGAGCGGCGCGCTACCGTAGGTGCCGTGATACGGCCGATATGCCGCGCGGTAATAGTACTGGCGATACGGCCCGTAGTACGGATACCGGTAGAAGTGACCGTCGTGGTCGCGCGTCACAAGATAGGCAAGGGTGTCCACCACGATCGTGCCGAGCACGACCCCGACGACCGGCGAAGGGGCGTAGACGATGGGGCACACGGCGGGATAGTAGCCATAGTACGGCCGATAGTACGGCCGGTAATAGTAGTGGTAATACGCTCCGTAGTAAGGGTACCGGTAGTATCCGCCGTCCGGTCCATGCACGAGGAGAAATACCAGGCCGGCGACGACAATCGTCCCGAGCACGACGCCGACGAGCGGAAGCGGGTTGGACTCATAGGCGGGCGCGGTGGGCGGGGGAGGAGCCGTTCCGTACGCCGCTCCGGAGACCTCGATCTGCGCCGCCGCGAACTCGTTGCCGTTGGCCACGAGCCACACCGTGATCGGGGCGCCGATGTACTGTTGAAGCGCGCACAGCGGTACGTTCGCGGAGTCGATCGAGATTGCCGTGCCGGGCGTTACCGCCACGGTGTTCACCGATCCGCCGTTGTTCACGGTGATGGTCTGCGCGTCGCAATCAACCGCCTGGATCGTGCCCTGTACCTGGATCGTCGATTGGGCCTGGCCGACGCCTGCGAGTCCGAGGAACGGAACCAGCAGGCCGAGTGCGATCGCCACAACGCTTCGCATCGCAGATCCCTCCGCTGCTCGTCCCCGCGTTCGAGGCGGACGGCCGCAACGCCCGAACGGCGCGTTGCCCTCTTTTACCCTATCAGGGTGGATTGAAGAACTTATGAAAAAGTCATGAAGAGGACGACGCCGTTCACCCGGCGGCGACCGGCACCGCGGTCCCGGTCGGCTATCCTTCGAGCGGGCCGCGTGCCTTCTGATCGACCGGATGGAGGGGGGCGTGCTACTCCAGACCGACCACGTTGCCGTCCTCGTCGATGTCCATGCGCTCCGCCGCCGGATGCGAGGACAGCCCGGGCATGGTCCGCATCTCACCGCAGATCGGATAGATGAACCCGGCGCCCACGGACGCCCGGACCTCCCGCACGGGCAGCGTCCAGCCGGTCGGCGCCCCCTTGAGCCCCGGATCTCCCGACAGCGACAGATGGGTTTTCGCGACGCAAATCGGCAGGCCTCCGAGGCCGAGCCGCTCGTAGGTGTCGAGCTGCCGCGCCGCGACCGCCGAGAACGACACATCGGCCGCGCCGTAAATCGTGCGCGCGATCGTCTCGATCTTCTTGCGCAGCGGCATCTCGTCGGGATAGAGGAGCTGAAACTTGCTCGGTGTCCGCGTCGCTTCGACGACGGCTTCGGCGAGCTCCACCGCGCCGCGCCCGCCCTCGGCGAAGTGGCGGCACACCGCGGCCTTGGCGTCGGCGGCTTCGGCGATGTCTCGGATGGCCGCGTGCTCGGAGGGGAAATCCCCGGGAAACGCGTTGATGGCGACGACGGGCCGGACACCGTGGACAAGGACGTTTTCGATCTGCTTGCGGAGATTGGCTCCGCCGGCGTGGACGTCGTCCGGATTTTCCTTGAGGAGGTCCGGCGGCAAGGGGCGCCCCGGGACGATCCGGTAGTGCCCGGAGTGCGCTTTCAGGGACCGCACGGTCGCGACGATGACGGCGGCATCCGGGCGCAGGCCCGACGCGCGGCATTTGATGTTGAAGAACTTCTCCGCGCCGATGTCCGCTCCGAAGCCGGCCTCGGTAATCAGGAAGTCGCCGGTGTGGATCCCGATCATGTCCGCGATGACGGAGGAGTTGCCGTGCGCGATATTGCCGAACGGTCCGGCGTGGACCAATACCGGCGTCTGCTCCAGCGTCTGCAGGAGATTTGGTTTGATGGCGTCCCGCATGATGACCGCCA
The DNA here is from genome assembly GCA_021324975.1 of Bacillota bacterium. GTDB lineage: Bacteria > Sysuimicrobiota > Sysuimicrobiia > Sysuimicrobiales > Segetimicrobiaceae > JAJPIA01. The sequence continues at coordinate 29,345 of JAJPIA010000136.1, read as the reverse complement.
TCGCCCCCGCCGCCTCGAGCTGATCCGCGGTCACGGATGTGCCGTCCCGGGTGTAGGCGACGACCACGCGCCCCAGGCGCCGCCGCAGATCGGCGAGCGACGTGGCGAGCGCCAGGATCGCCATGACCTCCGACGCCGCCGTGATGTCGAAGCCGGTTTGCCGGGGGATGCCGTCCTCGCGCGCGCCCAGGCCGGCGACGATGTTGCGTAGCGCCCGATCGTTGACGTCGAGGACGCGCCGCCAGGTGACGCTCCCGGGATCGATCCCCAGCGCGTTGCCGTGGAACAGGTGGTTGTCAATCATGGCCGCGAGCAGGTTGTGCGCCGCCGTCACGGCGTGGAAGTCACCGGTGAGGTGTAGATTGACGGTCTCGAACGGGACGACCTGGCTGTATCCGCCGCCCGCGGCGCCGCCCTTGATGCCGAACGTCGGGCCCATCGACGCCTGACGGATCGCGATGGTCGCGCGCTTGCCGATGCGGGCGAACGCCTGCCCCAGGCCGATCGTCGTGGTCGTCTTGCCCTCGCCGAGCGGCGTGGGCGTGATGCCGGTCATGACCACGTACTTGGCCCGCGGGCGCGCCGCGAGATGCTCGATCGCCCCGAGCTTGATCTTCGCGGTACAGTCGCCGTACAGTTCGAGCCATTCGCGGGAGAGCCCCATGGTCTCGGCGATGTCGGTCACCGGTTTGAGCCGCGCGCTTCGCGCGATCTCCAGGGCGGAAGGGACCTGCGTGGCCATCGTGCACCTCGGCGTTAAGTGGCGTGTTCAATGGTCGAACCTGCGCTATCATAGCACGCCGCTTTCCGCGCATTTCGACCGGACGCGGTGTTAGACTGCTGTCGGGATGACACGTGACGTTGGACGGCGCTCGTCGCGACGATGAATGCGATGAATGAGGTGCGCATCCGAAAGGCCGAGCTGCGGGCCGAGGTCCGGGCGCGCCGCGACGCGATCCCACCCGACGAGCGAGCGCGCCTATCCGCAGTCATGATGTCGCGGCTCCTCGACATCGTCACCGCGTTCGCTCCGCGCATGGTCATGCTGTTCTCGTCGTTCGGCTCGGAGGTCTCGACGCGCGGCGTCATCGAAGCGCTTGCGCGCGGGGGGACGCAGATCGCCCTGCCGCTCGTCGCCGGGACTGACCTGCGGTCCGTCTTGTTCAGGCCCGGCGACCCGACGCGCACCGCGCGATACGGAGCCGCGGAGCCCGTCGCCGCGCCCGAGGTGCCGCCGGAGGCGTTGGACGCCATCGTCGTACCCGGGTTGGCTTTTGACCGCGAGGGATATCGCGTGGGCTACGGACGCGGCTACTACGATCGATTTCTCGCCCGGGTCCGTCCGTCGGCGCCGCGCGTCGGCATCGCGTTTGGCGTGCAGATCGTGGACGCGGTGCCCCACCGTGACGGAGATGAGCGGGTCGACGCGATCGTTACGGAGCGCGACATCGTCCGGTGCCAACCGGCGCGTGCTCCGCTCGAAGGCCGCTGGCCCGGCCCCTGATCGGAACAGGAATTTCCCCCCGTGTGGCGAACGCGTCGCCAAGCCCGGGTGCGCGCGCGCAGATTCCCGGGGGAAAGGAGAGCGGGCATGTGGAGGTTCCTCGCATTCGCCATCGCGGTCCTCGCGCTGGGTGTCACGGCGAGCGCGGCGTTTGCATGCGGCTCGAATGACGTCTACGTTCCCCCGCAGAACAGCTCGCCCGCGGTGCAGCAGCCGCAGCCCGGGGCCACGACCTGATCGGCGTCGCATCGCGCCGCCAGGGCGGCGCGATTCTATCGATCCGCGGGCGGCCGGACGGTGTTCCCGGCCGCCCGCATCGCTTGTGCCCGCGGCGGGAGCCGCAGGGCGCAGCCCAACGGGACAGCGGGCAGTGAGCGCGCAGACCGGGGGAGTGGAGGCCCGGTTGCGGCGGCTGGCCGGCGATCGTCGCGCCATCCTGTTCGCGGGGCTCCCCGGGACCGGCAAGAGCTTCCTCGCGCATCGTGCCGCGGAGTTCGCGCACGCCGCCGGGCGCCCCGTGCACCTGTTGCAGTGGGACGTCGTGAGGCCCGTCTTCGAAGCAACCCCGGCCGGACGCCGCTACCCGATGCGGGACGGGATCACGCAGCCGATCATTCGTCGCGCCGCCGGAATCTGGGCACGAGCGGCGGTGGCACGGTGGGACGCCGCGCAGCCCAGGGACGCGGTGCTCATCGGCGAGTGTCCGCTCGTCGGACACCGATTCATCGAGTTGGCCCGGCCTGCGGCGGACGACGCGGAGGCTCTTCTCGCCGGAGCCCGCTGCGTGTTTGCCGTGCCGGTCCCGTCCGTGGAAATCCGGAGGGCCCTGGAAGCGGACCGGAATCGGCGGTCGCTGGAGTGGCGTCACGAACGCGAGCGGGAAGATGCCCTGCCCGCGGTGCTTCGCGCCCTGTGGGACGATGTGGCGGAGGCAGCGCGGCGGTTGGGAATCTCAGAGAGGCGCGCGGATCCCTCGTTTCCCTACGACCCGGACGTATACGCGAAGGTGTACCGGCGCGTCCTCGGTCGGCGCGGCGCCTGCGTGCTGGCGATCGACCGGCTGATGTCCAGCTCCGCCTGCTCGGTGTACGCGTTTTCGTTCCCCACGAATGACGTCATGCCCACATCCGCGGAGGCCGACGAGCAGATCAAGACGGTCGAGGCGGCGTATCCGGATCCGGCGGCCTTGGACCGTGAGGTGGCCCGCTGGTACGCGCCCTAGGTCAGCGCTCGAGTGCCGCGTTGAGCCGGGCGAACCCGGCGTCCAGGTCCGCGATCAGATCATCGACGGACTCCAGGCCGACGTGCAGCCGGATGAGGACGCCGTCACCCGGCCGCGGCCGCACGGTCCGCTCCGGCCGGGCGGGCAGGATCAGGCTTTCGAAACCGCCAAAGCTGGCGCCCATCTTGAACACCGACATGCCGTCGAGCATTGCGGCAACCGCGCGGCCCTGGTCGGTGCGGAGGACCATGCCGAAGAGGCTCGAGGATCCGAGAAAATCTCGCCGCCATAGGCCGTGGCCGGGATCGCCGGGCAGCGCGGGATGCAGCACGCGCGCGACCTCCCGCCGCCCCGCGAGCCACCGCGCGACCTCGAGCGCCGAGCGCTCGTGGTGGCGCATGCGCACCGCGAGCGTCCGCATGCCCCGCAGCGTCGCGTAGCAGAGATCCGGCGACACGCAGTCGCCGAACTCGTCGAGGCCGTCCTTGACCCGCCGGAACAACGCTTCATCCCGTACCGCGATGACGCCCATCAGCAGGTCGGAGTGGCCGGCGAGATACTTCGTTGCGGCTTGGATCTCGACGTCGACGCCGTGGTCGAACGCACGAAAGTTGAGCGGGGTGGCCCATGTGTTGTCGAACAGCACCACGGCGCCGCGGCGGTGGGCGGCCCGCGCGATCGCCGGCACGTCCTGGACCTCGAACGTCTGGGAGCCGGGGGATTCGGCGTACACGATGCGGGTGTTGGGCCGCATGAGGTCGGCGATCGCTTCACCCGCGAGCGGGTCGTAGAATGTCGCTTCGACGCCGAAACGCGCAAGGACGCCCTGGCAGAACATGCGTGTGGGCGCGTAGACGGTGTCGGCGACCAAGATGTGATCCCCCTGCCGGAGAAACGGCAAGAGCGCCTGCGTGATCGCCGAGAACCCGGATGACGTGACGAGCGCTCGATGGGCCCCCGAGAGTTCAGCGAGGGCCTGCGTGAGCGCCATCGTGGTCGGCGTACCGTGGGTGCCGTAGTAGAAGCTCGTGTACTTGCGCTCCTGCCGCCGCTCGAACTCGGCCATCGTCGGAAACAGGATCGTGGAGGCGCGATAGACGGGCGGGTTGACGATCCCGAAGTGCTTCTGCGGCTCCCGTCCGGCGTGGACGAGCCTGGTGTCGGGTTTCATGCGTTGTCCTCCCACGCAAGCGATGTGCCGGTGCGCTGGGACGCGACTTCTATGAGCTTTGCCCCGTTGTCCTCTCCGGAGGGGCTGGGCGGGGCTACCCTCGTCGCTTGCGTCGCCTGATCACGGCGCCGTGCGCTTGACGCGCTCTCACGCCGGTGGGACGATACGGGAGCAGCCGAACGAATGACCGCCGTTCCACGCGAAGGGAGGGATAACGGTGGCGCGACTCGTGCATGGACGGGCTGCTACCAGGTGGGTCGCTCTCTCGATGGCCGTTATTGCCGGGCTGGGCCTGCTCCCAGTCGGCATGAGATCCGCGGCGGCCGCAGCGTCCGGGACGCTGACGGTGACCGTGGGCGGGGTCACTCCCGGCGGACCGGTCCCAGAGATCAACGCTGACTGTGTGCCGATGGGCATGGTCGTGCAAAGGACGGGGCCAACGTCAGCCCTGCCGTCTCTTGGTCACCGGGACCAAGCGGGACCGCGTCATACGCCATCATCGTCCGCGACCCTGACGTCCCGTCGGTGTTCACCGACGCCAATCAGCCCGGCAAGACGATCGCCGCGAGCTTTCCTCGCGTCGACTTCTATCATTGGGTGCTCGTCGACATCCCCGCGGGAACGACGAAGCTTGGCGCCGGCGAGGATTCGAACGGGGTCACCCCCAACGGGAAGCAACCAGGTCCGGTCAAGTATGGCGTCCGCGGTGTCAACAGTTACTCCCGGGATCGCACGGTGGTTACGACGGGCCGTGTCCTCCTTGGAACGACCTGCGGGTACATCATTATCACTTCACCGTTTACGCCTTGGACGTGACCCACCTCGGGGTCTCCGGTAACTTTACCGGCCCGGACGCCCTTCGGGCGATGCAGGGGCACATCCTGGCCAGCGGGGAGATCGTGGGAGTCTATTCTGTGAACCCGGCGGTACGCAAGACGCTCGGCCTCAAGTGATGACCCGAGTTCGATCGCAGGCCGGGAGACTCCCTGGGAAGGCGGCTGGCCGGCACCGCGGTGCGTCGGGGCCGGCGAACAATAAGCGGATAAAGTTGGAAAGTATCGAAGAAAATGGGCTAAATAATGAATAAGAGTGGGCTAAATAATGGCTAAATAATAATGAAGAAAGATAGACTGCGGAGAATAGAAACGCAACCGTCGTTCACGCAAAAGCTACGATGGGGCGGTGCCGAGCGGTGAGCTGGTCGAGAGCGGGCGTCTTCGCCGGGGTATTCGTCGCCGCAGTATGGGTAGGCTACCTTATCGGCGCGACGTTTTTCCCGCGTGCAGCGACGACCGGTGCGTTTCCGGCCGCTCCCCACCCACAGGCCGCCACAGGTTCTTCGTCGGCTAACGCGTCATCCGAAGCCGCTTCGCCCGCGGCACCAAAAGTTTCACACCCCAGTCCCGCCGGCGCGGCGTCAAGCTCGTCCGGTGCTCACCAGCCTTCAGCTCCGAAGCCTTCGCCGTCGGCCCCGGTCCAGTCGGCGATTGCGCCCGTGAAGCCGGTCTCGACGCCGACCCCGGTGACACCGGCCCCAGTGGCGCCCGCCCCGGTAACGCCCATCGCCGGGACCGGACCACGGGCAACGCCCGCCAGCCCGACCCAGGCACCAACAGGTGGGAAGCCGGCGCCCGCGGCGACAACGCCGCCGGCGCAAAACCCAGCGGCGCCGGCTACGGTGGGACCCTCGCCGTCGCGGCAACCGGCGCCGGTACGCGCACGACCAGCACCATCGTCGCCGTCGGCTCCGAGCGCCCAGCACGCGCCGCAACCGGTCGCAGGCCCGGGAGGCGACCTCACGATTCCGATCCCGCCGGCAAGGCCTCCGGTCTCGAGTCCGAAGGAGACGCCGTCTACGCCGGCAGCACCTAAGCCGGCGACCCCGGTGGCTACCGGTCCCGCACCGGGTTCACCGGGCGCGCCCGGGTCCACGTCGGCCCCGGCGTCGTCGCCCGGCTCGGCCGACTCGACCTCCACCGGGGGCGCATCGGGAGGCGTGACGGTCCCGGCGGTGCCATCCCCGTCCTCGAGCCCCAGCGGGAACGGGTCCGGTTCGCAGGGATCGCCGGTTCCGAGCTCTGGCGCCGGCGAAGCACCGGCCGCCGCGCGGGTCCACGTGCAGGCGGGCGTGTTTGACTCGGCGCAGGACGCGGATGATCTCGCCCGGCGCCTGCAGAAGAACGGGTACTCGACGTCGATCAGCAAGGACGCCCCGTACCGGGTGTGGGTGGGCGGCTACCTCGATCGTCCCACGGCCGAGCAGCTCGTCCGCAATCTGCAACAACTCGGCTTTACGGCCACCCTGGTGCCGTAGGACCGCTCGTTGCCCCTCACTGCCCGTCAGGAGCGCGGCGCCGAAGCTTCGTAAGACAGCGGAGTTCCCGCGGCGGGGTCATGAGGCGGCCGCGGATCGTCCACGAGACTTCTCCCACGTAGACATCGCCGTGTGAGTCCACGGCGATGGTGTGCGGGGCCACGAACTCGCCCGGATCACTCCCCGGCAGCGGCGCCCCGACTCGCGCCAGGCGTTGCCCCGTAGCCGTATACACGCTCACGCACGCGCCCAGATTGGCCACCCCCTCGCTCACCGCGAGGCTGGGGCACAACTCGCCGACGTAGACGCGATCGCCCGCCTCATCGTGCGTGTCCACGAAGAGCCCGCACGGGCGATACATGTTGTTCCACTGGGCCTGGTACCGTCCAAGGGCGTTGAAGACCTGCACGCGATGATTCTCGCGGTCGGCGACATAGACCAGTCCCTCCCGATCCACGCAGACGGCGTGGGGCAGGTTGAACTGCCCGGGGTCAGTGCCCGGCTCGCCCCACGATCCGAGGAGCCGTCCGTCCGCGGAGAACCGGTGGATCCGCGAGTTGCCGTAACCGTCCGAGATGTACAATGAGCCGTCCGGGGCGACGGCGACGTGCGTGCAGCGGTTGAACGGGCGTCCGCTGTGCTTCGGGGCCGGCTGGCCGGGCGTGCCGATGGTGAGCAGCACCCGGCCGTCGAGCGCGCACTTGCGCACCGTGTGGTCGCCGTCGTCGGTGAGGTAGATCGTGTCGTCCGGACCCATGGTCACGGCGTGCGGCCGCGTGAAGAGCCCTTCGCCCCAGGATGCGAGCAGCGTGCCGCCGCGATCGAAAACCGTGACCGGATGCTCGCCGCGGCTGAACACGTACACGCGATCCCGCCGATCCACGCCGATGCCCGAGATCTCTTTGAACGACCAGCCCTCGGGGAGCGCCCCCCATCCCTCGACCACCTCGAAGACGTACCCTCCACCGCCCACCGTGACCATGCCGCGCCTCCTCGGGTGTCGTGTGGGTGCCTGCCGCGTACTTTCGACGATCTCGCGCGAGTTTCCGCGCCCGCCGCGGCGGGAGAGTGAAGGCGGCGGGCGAAACCCCGGGGTGGATGAACGGTTCAACGAATTCCGGCCCGTCGCAGCGCACGGGCCCGACCCGAGCCGGCATCTCGTCGACGCGCCGGCTGAGCGTGGCGGCGGTCGGCGCGGGTTGGGCCGTCTTCGTGATTGCGAACGCCCAACGCATCGACGTCGTGCCGTTTTTCGATCGCCTGCGCGTCGTGTATCACGTCGACTACGCCGGGGTCGGCGCGCTCCTGTCAGCGTACCTGCTGGGCTACGTGCTTGCCCAGGTGCCGATGGGGCTGGCCGCGGACAACCTTCCGACCAGGCGCGTCACGATCGGCGGGCTCGCCATCATGACGATCGTGTCCGGGCTCTTTGCCGTGACCCGGCAGTACTGGCTGGCGGTGCTCCTGCGCTTCTGCATGGGCCTGAGCGGCGCCGCTCTGTATTCCTCGACGGTGAAGCAGTTGCTGGGCGCCGCGCCGAGCCGGGGAGCGGCGATGGGGCTGCTGCAGTCGGGCGCCGGTGCGGGTGTTGTCGTCGGGCTCCTGGGGTTGCCGCTCCTCGACCAGGCGATCGGGCTCTGGCCGGCCTTTCTGCTCCTCGCGGCGGCGACCGGGCTGACCTGTGTCTTCGCCGGCGCCTGCCTGCCGGGAGCCGCTCCGGCGCGTCGCCGCGCCGGGTCGATGTCGCAGCAGATCGCGGGCGTTGTGCGAGACCGCTGCTTTCGGTACATCGCCACGTGCAACGCGCTTACGCTGTTCGGCGTCTACGGCATCACGGCGTGGGTGCCGACCTACCTCATCGACGACTTTCAGATGCGACGTGCGGCCGCAGGCGGCGTTGCCGCGTTGATCAACGTGGGCCTGGCGATCGCGTCGCCGGTGAGCGGAGCGCTGTCGGACCGCCTCGGAGCGTGCGCGCCCGTCGTGATTGCGGGCGTGAGCGCGCTTGCCGCCGCGTTTGCGCTCCTCGCGGTCGTCCACAACGTGGCGGGCGTGATCGTGAGCGCAGTGGTCGCCGGACTCGGCATCGCGCTGACGCTGCCGATCCTCACGACGATGACGACGGACATGTTCGGGGTCGCTCGCGCCGGGGTCGCGATTTCGCTCAACATTGCCGTGAGCCAGATCGCGTCGACCATCTCGGGCGTGCTGTTCGGCATGCTCCTGGACGCCACCGGCAGTTTTCGGCTGCTGTGGAGCGTGGGCCTCGCGGTCGTCTTGGCGGCGCTCCTGCCGGCGGGGTTCCTGCGAGGATACGAAGCCGCGGGCGCCACCCCAGGCGCCTGCGATGTCGCCGCGGAAAAGCCAGGGTGAGGACCGCGGCCGCGGGCGCCGGGCGAGCAGGAGGATGCGGGCGCCGGACGCCAAGAGAAGCGCGACGCACGACGGCGGTGCCTGCATGCCTGAGCTACCATTTCTAACGGTCCTCGCGGAAAATCTCGAGCGGGAGGTCCACGGCCGCGCCGCGCGGGATGTGCTCGTGCGGAGCGTATCGGTGCTGAAGACGTTCGATCCTCCCATCACCGCGCTCTCCGGTATGCGGATCACGGCGGTGCGCCGGCGCGGCAAATACCTCCTCGTCGAGTTCGGCGCGGATCTCGTCCTCGTGATGCATCTGATGCGCAACGGCCGCCTGCAGCTTGCGGGCGGGGACGGGCGGGTCCCGCCGCCGGGGCGCACCGCCAAGGATCTTGCGCTCGTCTTGGCGCTCGACGACGGGCGCGATCTTCGCATGATCGAGATCGGACCGAAGAAGCGGGCCGCGGTCTGGTTGTGCCGGCGCGGCGAGGAGATCGGGGGGCCGCTCGCGGGACTCGGTCTGGAGCCGCTGTCGCCGTTGTTCACGCCCGGGGCGCTGGCCCGGATGCTCCGCGGTGCGCACGTCCGGCTCAAGCTGTTTCTCGTGAGCCAGCGCGAAGTCGTCGGCATCGGCAATGCGTTCGCCGACGAGATCCTGTGGGCGGCGCGGCTGTCGCCCCAGGCGATGGCCGACCGGCTCGACGCCGCGGCGGCCGACCGGCTCCACGCCGCCATCGTGGGAACGTTGTCCCGTGCCGTGGATGAGCACCGGCGCGAGTTCGGCGGTACCTTGCCGATGAAGGAGCCGCTGCACCTGCTCGCCGTCCATCGCCATGGGAAAGAGCCGTGCCCCCGGTGCGGCACGCCGATCGCGGTCATCTACTACGAGGACCGGGAAACGTACTACTGCCCCACCTGCCAGTCCGCCGGGAAGGTCTACGCGGATCGCCGTCGCTCGCGTCTGCTGCGATGACGCCGGGGCAATCCCAACCGCGACGCCGAGGCTCGCGCATGGGACGGTACCTCGCCCGCCGAGTGCTCGTCACGCTGCCTTTCGCTGGAGCGCCGGCGGCGTGCGGCAACACGGGCGGCGCGGCCGCGCCTCAGCCCGCGGATCGGGCCTCGACCTCGAACTGCAGGCGGTAGAGCTTGGCGTAGATCCCGTTGCGGCGGAGCAGGTCCGCGTGCCGGCCTTCTTCCACGAGGCGGCCGTGATGCAGCACCAGGATACGGTCCGCGTGCTGGATGGTGGACAGCCGGTGCGCGATCGTGATCGAGGTGCGGCCGCGGAGGGCCGTCGCCATCGCCCGGCGGATCAACGTTTCCGTCTCGGTGTCCACGCTGCTCGTTGCTTCGTCCAGGACGAGGAGGATCTCCGGATCGGCGGCGAGCGCGCGGGCGAATGCGATGAGCTGCTTTTGACCGACGGAGAGGCCGGCGCCGCGCTCCTGGAGCACCGCGCCGTAGCCGCCCGGCAGCGCTTCGATGAAGCGGTGCGCGCCGACCCGTTCGGCCGCGCGGCGAATGTCCTCGGTGCTCAGGTCCGCGTTGCCGAGCCGGATGTTGCTGTCGACGGTTCCCGCGAAGAGAAACACATCCTGCAGCACCAGCCCGATGCGCCGCCGCAGTTCCCGCTGGGCGACCCGGCGCACGTCCACGCCGTCGACCAGCACCTGCCCGCGCTGCGGATCGTAGAATCGGGTGAGCAGGTTGAGGATCGACGTCTTGCCCGCGCCGGTGTGCCCCACGATGGCCACGGATTCGCCCGGCTGGATCGCGAACGTGACGCCGCGCAGCGCCCACGCTTCGTCGTCGTCGTAGGCGAACCAGACGTCGCGAAACTCGAGCCGGCCCCGCCCGTGCGGCAGCGGCGCCGGGGCCGGCGGGTCCTCCACCGTGACCGGCTCGTCGAGCACGCGGAAGATGCGCTCCGACGACGCCATCGCCGCCTGCAGAATATTGAACTTGTCGGAGAGGTCGCGGAGGGGGTCGAAGAACCGCTCCGCGTACTGGACCGTCGCCACGAGCACCCCGAGCGTGGCCGCGGCCCGCACGACCTGCCCGCCCCCATACCACAGCAGGACCGCGACCCCGATTGCGCCGAGCAATTGGATGATCGGGTAGAACTGTGAAAAGTTCCGCGTCGAGCTCAGATTCGCGTCGAGCAGGCTCGCGTTCAACTCGTCGAAGCGCGCGCGGCTGCGGCGTTCCTGCGTGAACAGCTGCGTCACCGTCATGCCCATCAAGTGCTCGTTGAGGAACGCGTTGAGCCGCGCAAGCCGCGTCCGCACGGCCCGGTAGGCGCCCCGCGCCCGCCGCCGGAACCGCTCGGTGACGGCAAACACCGCCGGCAGCACCACGAACGCCGCGAGGGCCAGGCGCCAGTTCATCCACAGCATGATCGCCGTGATGCCCACCAGCGTGGCAACGTCGCCGAAGATGGCGACGACGCCCGACGTGATGAGCTCGTTGAGCGCGTCCACGTCGTTGGTGAGCCGCGTCACCAGCCGGCCGACCGGCGTGCGGGAAAAGAAGCCGAGCGAGAGCGTCTGCAGGTGGCCGAACATCTCCATGCGGAGATCGGCCATGACGCGCTGGCCCACGTACTGCATCAGGTTGCTTTGGAGCCACCGCGCCGCGAACCCCGCGCCGAGGATCGCGACGTACAGCGCCGCGACGCCCGCGAGTCCGCGGGCGTCGGACGCGGGGCCCAGCGCGCGGGCCCCCGCCGCGTGCGGCGCGATGTACCGGTCGATCGCGACGCGGTACAAGAGCGGCCCCACGAGGTCGGCCGCGGACGCGATCAGCAGGACGCCGATCGCCGCGGCGACGACGCGCCGGTACGGCCGCACGTAGCGCAGGAGCCGCCGCATGAGACGGGCGTCGTACGCCCGCCCGATGATCTGGTCCTCGTCGATCATCGCGTTCATGCGCGAGGCGCCCGCGAAGGCGGCCGGGGCTCGGTCGTGATTGGCCCCGCGTCCGGGGCGTCGAGTTCGTCGCGCAGGAGTTGCTGCTCGTACAGCGCGGCGTAGAGTCCGTCCGCGCCGACGAGCGTTTCATGGGTGCCTTGCTCCGCGATCCTCCCGTCGCGGAGGACGACGATCCAGTCCGCGTCTCGGACCGCCGAGATCCGGTGCGAGATCACCAGGCACGTCCGCGTCGCCATGATCCCGCGCAACTCCGCGAGGATGCGCCGCTCGGTGTCGGTGTCGACGCTGCTCAGCGCGTCGTCGAGGATCAGGATGCGGGGGTCCCGGATGACCGCCCGCGCCAGCGCCGTGCGCTGGCGTTGCCCGCCGGAGAGCGTCACGCCGCGCTCGCCGACCACCGTCTCATAGCGGAGCGGAAACCGCTCGATGTCGCCCGCGAGTTGTGCCACCGCCGCCGCCCGGGTGACGGCGGCGCCGCCGTCCGGCGCCCCCGCGGGCTCCTCGCTGCCGTCGAGGCCGAGGCGGACGTTTTCCGCCAGCGTGTCCGAGAACAAGAACGTTTCCTGCGGTACGAGCGCGACGGCGCGGCGAAGCGACACCAGCGACAGGGAGCGCACATCGCGCCCGTCCACGAGCACCTGACCCTGGACCGGATCGTACAGGCGCGGGACGAGGCCGACGAGCGTGCTCTTGCCCGCGCCGGTGGGGCCGACGATCGCCACCGTGCGCCCCGGCGGCACCGCGAACGAAACGTCGCGCAGCACCCGCGCGCCGTCGAAGGCCACCGTCACGTTCTTGAATTCGAGGGCTCCTCGTGGCGTCGCGAGCGCCGCCGGATGCTCCGGATCCCGGATCTCGGGCGTCACGCTGAAGATCTCGTCGAGCCGCTGCATCGACGCGCTTCCCTGCTGCCACAGGTTCGTGATCCATCCCAGCGCCACCATGGGGAAGGTCAGCCGCGCCAAGTAATAGGAAAATTGCACCATCTGCCCGAGCGTCAGTCCGCCCCGAATCACCAGGTCGCCGCCCTGCCACAGCAACACGACGGACGCGAGCCCGAAGATCAGGCCGATCGCGGGCCACAACGCCCCTTGGACCCTGGCCAGCCGCATGTTGACGCCGACGACCGCGTCGACCTCCTCCGCGAAGCGCGCCTGCTCCGCGGGCTCCTGGGCAAACGCCTTGACCACGCGGATGCCGCTCAGGTTCTCCTGCGCCCGCGTGGAGAGGGAGGCGAACTGCGCCTGCACGCGATCGAAACGCCGGTGGATCTCGCGCCCCAGACCGAGGTAGAGGAGCGTGATCAGCGGCATCACCGTGAGCATGAGCAGCGTGAGGCCGGCGTGCAGCGTCAGCATCGCCGCGATTGACGCGACGATCATGATGGTCGTCTGCACGGATCGCATCAGGCCCACGCCCGCGAGCCGTTGGACGGCCCGAATGTCGTTGACCGCGCGGGCCATGAGATCGCCGACGGACATGCGCTGGTAGAACCGGAGCGGCATCCGCTGCAGGTGCGCGAAGTAGTCGTGCCGGAGATCGGATTCGATGCGGTAGGCCACGCTGAGGATCCGGATGCGCATGACGTAGGTTGCCGCCGCCTCCGCGAGCGCGAGCGCGGCTAGGATGCCGGCAAACATTCCCAGCCGCCCGCCCGCACCGTGCTGGATCGCGTCGACCGCGGCCCGCAGGGCCCACGGCGAGAGCTGTGCCATGGCCACGGCCACCGCGGAGGCGGCGTACCCGATCAGGTACGCCCGGCCGTGCCGCCGGACATATTGCCAGAAGCGTCGACTATGCATGGGTCGTCACGCGGACCCCGACCGCGACAGGTTCCCGCGGATCAGCGGACCCGGTATCGCGGCGTGAACCGCTGCACCGTGAGGCGGTGCCGCCGTGCGGACGTCGCCGAGCGGTCCCCCAAGTACTCGGGCGGTTCGCGCGCCGGGCTGCCGCGCTAACGCCTACGGGCAAGCAGTACGCCGTCGCGCAACGGGACGATGACGGCGGAAAAATCCGGATCGGCGAACACGGCGCGCGTGAGCTCGCGGACGCCGGCAGTGGCCGCGTCCCTCACTTTGGAATTCAACACCCGGCCCGACCACAGCATGTTGTCGGACACCAACAGCCCGCCGCGGGCGAGCCGCTCCTTGATCACCGGGAGCGCAGCGGGATAACCGTCCTTCTCGATGTCGTTGAAGATGATGTCAAACGGGCCGTCCGTCCGGCGCAACTGCGCGACCGCCTCGCCGACGTGGTACCGGACGAACTGCTCCAATTCCAGCCGGCGAAGGTATTCACGTGCCTCGTTGGAGAGCGCCTCGTCCCAGACCACGTGGGTTACCTCTCCGCCGCCGTTGTCGCGCACGCCCATGGCGAACCACGCCGTGGAGTAGCCGAAGCCCGATCCCAGCTCAAAGACCCGGCGCGCTCCGCCGAGCCGCGTGACGAGATAGAGAAGATGCCCAACGGCGGGGCCCACGATGGGGAAGCGGCTGTCGCGGGCCCGCGCCTCCATCTCCCGGAGCACCTCATGACGCGGCGGCAGCACCCGTTCGAGGTATGCGGAGATGGAATGGATATCGAGCGTGTCCGTCACAGCGGCCTCCGGGAACGATGAGTAAGCCTTGTGCTGGCAAACGCCGGCGCGGTTGCGCGGATGCCTGACACGGCTTGCCCCGCCCGCACGCGGATGCGAAAATGCCTGTGGGTCCCGTTCCGCCGGAGCGGCGCGCACCGCTCTCACAAGATTTGTGGAGCACGGCGGTCGCTCCTGCTGGCCGGTGGCCCGGATGGCTCCCGGGCGCGTTCCACACGGTGGATGGACGCCGTGGCGGACATCAGGCTCGACGGGAGGCGGTGCTCGGTATGAGCACGATCCTCGTGTCGGGGTCTCACGGGTTGATCGGGTCCGCGCTGGCGCGGGCCCTATCTGCCGGAGGCGACCGGGTCGTTCCGCTCGTGCGGCCCGCGAGCGCGCCCGCGTCTCATGGACTCGTGTGGGACCCGGCGACAGGCCGGGTCGACCCGGGCGGCCTCGAAGGACTGGATGCGGTCGTGCACCTTGCCGGCGAAAATATCGCCGGCGGGAGGTGGACGCTGACGCGCCGAGACCGGATCCGGCGCAGCCGTGTCGACAGCACCGCCTTGCTTGCGCAGACCCTCGCCCGTTTGGCTCGTCCGCCGCGGGTCCTCATCTGCGCATCCGCGGTCGGGTACTACGGCGATCGCGGCGACGAGGTGCTACGCGAGGACAGCGGGCCCGGTACCGGGTACCTGCCGGATCTGTGCCGAGACTGGGAAGCGGCCGCGTCGCCGGCGCGCGCCGCCGGAATTCGGGTCGTCTATGTGCGGAGTGGCACGGTCCTGTCCACGGCCGGCGGGATGCTGCCCCGCGTGCTGCCGTTGTTCCGTCTTGGCCTCGGCGGTGTGCTCGGGAGCGGAGCGCAGTATCTGAGTTGGATCGCGCTGGCCGACCACATCGGAGCGCTCCAGCACGCCCTGGGCTCGGACGCCATTGCGGGGCCCGTCAATCTAGTGGCGCCACAGGCGGTCACCAACCGCGAGTTCACCCGAGCGCTGGGGCGCGCACTGCGGCGCCCGACGCTGTTGCCTGTGCCGGCCGCGGCGCTCCGATTGGCGTTCGGGCGGCTCGCAGACGAGGCGCTCCTGGCGAGCGCGCGCGTCCAACCGGCGCGGCTCTTGGGGTCGGGATACCGGTTTCGCTTCCCAGATCTCGAGGGCGCGCTGGAGGGCCTATTGCGCTGACGCGTGGGGCCATGCTGGTGGAACTTCGGGCCGGGTCTCGCCGGCCGCGGTGTTGCGGGGGGTACCGGCGTCCGATATAATCACCTTTGGCCTCGCCCCGTGGGTGAGGCGGCGTCTCGGGTGCGGCGGGACGCGTCGTTGAGCATGCAGCCAGACGTGGGGACGTAGCTCAGTTGGGAGAGCGCCTGAATCGCACTCAGGAGGTCGGGAGTTCGAATCTCCTCGTCTCCACCACTCTGAGCCTTATTCCCGCCTTATGTTCCCTGCCACCGCGGCGGCAGGTCTGTGAGAGTTGCTACTTTGGCTGCAGGAACGCGAAGTGCGCGCCCTGGCCGTCCCGCAGGACCGCGAAGCGGCCCACGTTCGGGATGTCCGTCGGGGGTCGCATCACGGTCCCCCCAAGTGTCCCGACCTTGGCCGCCGACGCGTCGCAGTTCTCGACCGCGAAGTACGGCATCCAGTTCGGGGGGACGTTCGCGAGGTCCGCCGGCCGCGCCATCATCCCGCCGATCATGGTACCGCCGCTCTTGAAGACCGTGTACATCATGCCGCCGCCGATGTCCACCGGGTCGGCCGTCCACCCGAACGTCTCCTCGTAGAACTTCCCGGCCGCGCCGACGTCGGGCGTCATCAGTTCCTGCCAGCACATCGCGCCGGGTTCGGCCATGATTCCCGCGCCGGCGTGCTGCTTGGCCTGCCAGATCCCAACGTAGGCGCCGGTGGGATCCTGAATCGGCGCCATCCGGCCGGCCTGCATGACGTCGAACGGTCCGTCCACCACTTGCCGTTGTTCTTGCCCACCTTCTTCGCGGTCTCGTCGGCGTTCGTCACACCGATGTAGAGGAACCGGTGCGGCGGGATGCCCTGCGACTGGCGCGCCGCATCGAGCTGGTACAGCCCCGCGACGCGCTGGTTGCGGAGGCTGCACATCGTGTACGTCATGCTCTCGCCCGCCGGCATGTCGTTGAACGACCATCCGAAGAGTCCCCCGTAGAAGCGCTTCGCAGCGGCCGGATCGGTGGTCGCAAGATCAACCCAGCAAAATTCTCCGTGCATGTACGCGGTCTTCGTCGCCATCTGCCCTTCCCGTGTCGGTGCGATTCATTCTGGGCGCCCGTGTCAATCGTCCGCCACTACCGCGCGGCGCAAGACATTCGCCATTGTGGCCTACAGTGCGTAACTTCCGGCGTGTCGCCTGCGAGACCCAAAAATAGTGTTCGTCGCCGCGTCGTTCTCCGCGCCCTGCGTGCGACGGCCTGCCACACTCCGAGGTGTACCGTCTCACCGCGATTATGGGGGGCAGCGGGCCGGAGGGTAAAGGGCCAAATGCGGGCGAAACCATATGACCGCTTGGTGGCGCGGCGAGGCAATGAAGGCCGGCTTGATGGAGGTGAGCCTAGATAAATCCGGAGCGGCTTGGCCTCAGCTTCGGCCCAATCACCCTAAGGCTGCCGCATGCCGGGTCCCGCCGGCGCGCTGTCTACCTCCGCGTCGAGAAAATCGGCGGGAAGGAGGTCAAATCTGCCCTCATCAGCCTTTCCTTGCTTGATCATGTGGAAGCTGTCCCACTGCCGTTGTTTCTTACTCCGTGGAGGAAATGCCGGGGTAGTCCAGTGGGCGAACTCGTCCTGGTCCGTGAACTGCAATTCGTAGAACGCCGGCCCAACGAACGTCTTCACAGGCAACAGTGGCTGGGCCACGAGGTCCTCGAATTGATCGGCTTTGTAGAATCGCGGATTGATTCCGTTCGGGAAGAGCGCGGGTTCCTGGAAGATCTCGCCCTTCGCCAGGTAGTATCGGTGAGCCGGGTCTCGGTAGACCTGCTGGCCGGGGAGGACCCACAACACGTCATCCCATTGGACCATACGAAACAGGCGCGCGACCGCTGGTTTCGCTCCCCGCCGCAGCACCATGTCGCCGTCCCATTTGCACACGTAGCGATACGAGCACAGCGACAAGCACCAATTGTAGTAGTACGTAAGGCTGTGCACTGAATCTTCCGGCGTTGCAAGATGCTCCTGACCGACACGGCCGACCCGGAACGGATAACTGTACAACCGGATCTTGTCTTGCCGATCCCTCTGCGATTTGAGCGCGAGGGCGACCTCCAGCGTTTGGTCACCGCTCGCATTGTCGACCACTACGATCTCATCGAAGACGTCGACAATCGAGCCGAGCGTATACGATAACTTTGCTTCTTCGTTCTTCACGCGTACCATGGCGCTGACGCCTGAGGGTCGGTGGCGATCGCTCAGCGTGAAGTCGAAGTTGCTGATGCGCTCCCGGTTCTGAAACCGGAGCTCGCGCCGGAACACCGCCCTACGCGCCTCTCGGGGTAGCGCCTTACCGATCTGCAATCCCAGCCGAATCGCGGGGCGCATGGCAGGCGGGACAGCGGCTTTCACGATCCGGCCGAGGCCTATCACATTCACCCCGTGCCAACTCCCCCCCGAGAGTCAAGCGAAGCACATCAGTTGTCACGTGCAGTGACGCCCGGCGCTAAGGATTAGGCAAATGTGCTCGGCAAGTCCTCTTCAGGGTATCCCTCGCCGCAATGCGGATCGCGCCGTTTGGGATTCGCGTTACCTCAATGAGGGCGCCCACGGCTTCCAACTGCACGTCAAACGTCACAGATTGCGTGGCATTGCCGCGTAAGCGCGCCCTGAGCACGTACCGGTGGGGCGTCATGCCCGTGCCGGGGCGGTGGGACGGAGGGCCGGTGCAGTGCGGCGGACCGCGGTCGGCGAAGTTGGAGGATGGAAATGGTAGGTCGAGCCCGGCACGGCTTTGCGATGTCACAAACGGCGCGCCTCCCTGGTCTCATGGGCGAGGTTCGATCGAGGGAGGTGCACCGTGAATCGTTCGTCGCACGTCGTCGTGCTGGGCGCCGGCTACGCCGGGATGATGGCCGCCATGCGTCTGGCGCGCAAGACCGACGTTTCCATTACGCTCGTCAACGCCGTCGATGCCTTCCGGGAACGCCTGCGTAACCATCAACTTGTGGGCGGAGCGGCGGTCCCCTCGCGTCCGCTCGCGGCGCTGTTGGGGAGCCCCCGGATCCAGTTTATCCGCGCCACCGTCGAGGCGGTCGTCCCGGGCGCGCGGCGAGTGACCCTCAGGACGGATACCGGCATTCGTGCCGTGGAGTACGATCGTCTCGTGTACGCGCTCGGCAGCGTCGGGGGGACCGGTGCGACTCCCGGCGCGTCCGAGCACGCGTACACCCTCGACCATGCGCCGGCGGAGGCGTTGGCCGGCCGCCTCCCGGAACTCGCGCGCCGCGTCGCCCGGGTCCTGGTGGTTGGAGGCGGGCCCCTCGGTGTCGAAACGGCAACGGAGATCGCAGACGCGCACCCCGGCACGAAGGTTCAGCTCGTTACGCGCGGCCGACTGGCCCCGCGCTTCTCGGACGGCGCTCGCGCCTACATGCGCGCCACGTTGGACAGGCTGGGCGCAAGCGTCGTCGAGCACACCGCGATTGTGGAAGTGCGGCCGCAGGCGGCGATCGCGGCGGACGGGAGGGTCTTCCCCTTCGACGCCTGCGTGTGGGCGGCCGGCTTCGAGGTGTCGGATCTGCCGCGGCGGGCTGGGTTGCGCGTCAATGCGCGCGGGCAGATTCTGACGGATCGAACGCTGCGGTCCCTGTCACACCGCGACGTGTACGCCGCCGGCGACGCGGCCATGCCCGCCGAGGCGCCGGGGGCGCCGGCGCGGATGTCGGTTGCGGTGGCGCTGATGATGGGGGCGCATGCGGCGGACTGCTTGGCGGCAGAATTACGGGGGCGGACCCCAACGGCCTTCGGGATGTCCTACATTGCGGCCGGGATCACCCTGGGGCGACGAAACGGACTGGTGCAATTCTTGAACCCGAGCAGCGACACGCCCACCGATACCATTGTGACGGGACGCGTCGCTCGCGTGCTGCGCGACGTGTTTGCGCGGTTCCCGATAGCGATGATCCGTGCGCAGGGTGTCGCGCCGTGGCTCTTTGAGTGGCCGGGCCGCCGCAAGATGCGGCACCTGCCGGTAACGGCGCCGCAGGCCGCCGGCGTGCCGCCGCGCCACCCGGAGACGAACGCCAGGGCGGGGTGATCGATGAGCGGCGAGCGCGATGGCCACGTGGCGGTCTTTCAACAGCACCGCCCGCTCTTGTTCTCGCTCGCGTACCGGATGCTCGGGAGCGCGGCGGACGCGGAGGACATCTTGCAGGATGCGTACCTCCGCTTCCAATCGGCTTCGCTCGACGGCATCGAGGCGCCGAAAGCGTACCTGTCCGCGATCGTGATTCGATTGTGCCTGAACCACCTGACATCGGCGCGGGCGCGACGGGGGACATATGTCGGCCCGTGGCTGCCCGAGCCGGTGCTGGATGCCGCGCATCCGGAGCTCACCGATCCCGAGACGCGCGCCGTCGAAGCGGATACCATTTCGCTCGCGTTTCTGGTGCTGCTGGAGCAGCTCACCCCTTCGGAACGCGCGGTGTTCCTCTTGCGCGAGGTGTTCGAGTACGAGTACGAGGAGATCGCCAAGACGCTCAACCGGTCGGCCGCCGCCTGCCGCCAGCTGTTCAGCCGGGCGCGAAGCCACATCGCGGACCACCGGCCGCGGTTTCAGGCGAGCCCCGAGGAGCACCGGCGGTTGCTCGATCAGTTCTTGCGGGCGTCCCGGACCGGCGACCTCGAGGGGCTGACGGCGTTGCTCGCCGACGACGTCACGGTCTGGGCCGACGGCGGCGGGAAGGTGCCCGGCGCGGCGCTCCGGCCGGTACACGGACGCCTTAACGTGGCGCGGTTCCTGATCGGTGTGACCGCACGGTTTGCGCCCCCGGGCGGGCGCTTCGCCGTGGTCAACGTGAACGGGAAGCCGACGTTGCTCGTGCAGCGGGCCGACGGGACGCCGTTTGCCGTCGTGAGCATCGAGGTCGAGCGCGGCCGGATCCGCACGGTCTGGGCCATCGGTAACCCGGACAAATTGCGGGCCGTGTAGGCAAGTAGTCAGTACGTGGTCGATTTCGTTGAACTCGCGAGAACGTTTCGCCGACGCCGGGGAAGACCACGCCGGGCTCGTTCCAGTTCATTCGCGGTCGTACCGGCGCGCCGACGTCGGCGCGATTGTTCAAGCATTGGAGCGCCTGGTGAGGCCTCGGCGCGACGTTACGCACAGCGTACTGTATCTAGGCTGTTAGCCTTCCCGCGCACCGGGGAAACATGCTTCGCCGTGGGACAGGCGGTGACGTCATGATGATCGCGGAGTTTGTGCAGCTCATTGCACTCGTGGCGATCGCGGTGGCAAAGGCCGTGCTCGCGATCGTGGGCCTGGTCGCGGCGGCGGCTGCCGCGATCGGCGTGGCGGCCGCGTTGATCGCGTCGCGCCTCGCGGCGCCCGCCTTGCGGAACGTGGCGCGCCCGCGTCTTGCGCGGGCCGCCGCGCGTCCCGGACGCCCCGGCCGCCACGGCGCTTCCGGTCCTAGCGGATTTCCCTCGGGCTCGTCGGGAGCGGAGTGTTTCCTTTGACGGCCTGCCAGAGAATCCGGCTCAGTACCCCGAGGCCCACCTCGTCCGCCTCGTCGAAATCGAGGCGCGCCGACTCCGCCGCGCCCGGCGATGCCGGGGCATTCATGGCGGTCAGGGGTTGCCGCGGCACGGCCGCCGTGTACGGCGCCGGCACTCAGGCGAGGGAGGCGTGGTGGCTTTCGCCGAACGAATCGCTACCACGGGGGCGTAAAAGGGGCGATTTTGATGCCGGATCCGCGCGCCAATGAGACTTTTACAGGGCGTCGACTCACCGTACGGGCACCGTTGAGGCTGGCAACGGTATCGTCGCGTGCATCTGCTGGCGATGCCGGCCGACTCCGCGGCGAGTCCCATCAAGCGTTCCGCGCATTCACCACCTACGTGCGGCTGCCGCCGCCGCGCCGGATCGTCGATGCCGCCCGTGCTCTTGGTCGCGTTGACTCGCTCCTGCGTCGGTGGAGTGCCAGATGGTCTTGGCGGGAGCGGGCGCGTCGCGTTGATCGGCACCGCTTTCTAATGCTGCAGGGTGACATGACATCCGCACGGCTGGACGTCCTTGTTACCGGGAAAGACGCGATGGTGCGCGAGGTAGAGGCCGCGGCGCGGCAACTTATCTGCCGGCGCTGCCCGTTCGTGGCCGACCCGACGCCGCAGTATACTGCCCACGACGCGCTCGCCTGGCTGCGTCGTCAGGGCCGGAACAAGGGGGAGGAACAGGGGTGGCGCCGCCCTCGGAGATCTTGATTCTCGGATGAAGGCTCCGGCCACCCCGTGTGCTGTGCCATACAAGGGTATTGAGTTGACGTGGTGGCTCGATAGTACGGCCGACCAATATCTCCACGGGTCGGCTCGAGACGGACCCAGTGCGTACCAAACGCCGCGGGAGGCAGCTCTTTACGGAGCCGCCTCCCGCTGTCGTGGTTGCGTGCGTCTGTCAGCCAGTGACGTGGACGTTCGTAGCCTGCGGTCCCTTTTGTCCTTGGGTCGGTTCGTACTCGACCTTCTGCCCCTCATTCAACGCCTTGTAGCCGTCCCCGGCGATGCCGCTGAAATGGACAAACAAATCCTTGCTCCCATCATCGGGAGTAATGAAGCCATATCCCTTCTCTGCGTTGAACCACTTGACGGTACCAGCTGCCATGAGTTTCACCCATCCTAAAACAAGCTACCAACCGACTATGCAGTCTGCTGATGCTTCCTCAGTATGACACACTGTCACGCAAACGCAAGGGAATTGTTTTGCCTTCCCTCACATCAGTCATACAGTGATTTGGGGAAAAACGCGTTGAGTGGTCCGGGACGCTCACAAGTCTATCGCCGCGCGATCATGATAGCGCAACGCGCCGCTTCCGACGCTTTGGCGGAGTTGGGGGGAGTAGCGACTTCCGTGCTTCACGTGCGGCCGTCAGGCCATCGATCCTGTCTCTAAGAACGCTCGCCATATCGCCATACGTAGACGGTCGTGGATCCGACAGGCCGGCATAGTACTGGGTCCCGGGCGCGTAGCGCAGGAGGACGGGGCAGCCTTCGAGAGCGGCGCACAAGCTCCGCGCTCTATCGAGGGCCGTTAGATCGGCCCACTGCCCCGCCACCGACCTTGGGACGTGCGAGAGAAGGCTAAGGTCGCCCAACGTTTCGTACCAGGCGAATCGGCTACGTCTTTCAAGGACTTCATCGAGCAGGCGAGTCCAGTCTGCGGCGCTCATAAGCTTCTGGGTCTCCGCGCGCCCGAACGAGGTTTTCATCGCGACGCGCCACTCCATGATACCATTACCCGGGCCGTATCGCACATTCTCGACTCACCCGTGGGAAATTCACTCAGCACCCTCGTTTTAGGCTACACTATGGGAACAGTATAACGCCGGAATGGCACGTGCTCGGTACAGCGATCGAATCACGGCATGGTGGAGGGAAATCATGGCGTTCGATCAAGATCGAAACCGGGCGCTCGTCGCGCTCCGAAATCGGCCTCTAGGGATATCGAGCCGAGAGCTAGCCGGCGCACTGGGCTCGTCTCCGGAAGTCGTTGAGCGGCATCTCCAATATTGTGCGGATTATGGGCTCGTCACTTGGAACAGGAAAAGAGATGCAACTGGGCTTGCCGTAATTACTGACCGAGGCCGCGACTATCTGACGCGACAGCGGCTCTAGCCTAAGCCTAAGCCGACAGTCCCTCCGGCATGCCGGACGGAGGGAATTCCCTGGTTCGCCGTTGGGGGCTAAGACAACCTCAACAGGCGAATTGCCATCGCCTCCATCCAAAGACACGGAAGCGCAAACGTGATCCGCTCATACAGACCGAGCCAAGGGTGGGAGGCGTGCCACAGGCCGCTCCACACCAGCAACAGTACCATGGTCAGCGCGCTTGTGAGAGAGCCGACGAGGACGCTGAACGCGCCGTACCCTCGCCAGGCACGATCGCGTCTGATGCGTGCGGCCGTTGCGAGGCAACTCAGCGGTAGAAGGAGGGCCAGCGCAGCCACCACGCCGAGGTGGATCGCGCCGTGGATCGTCCACGTCCCCACGCGGTCTGTTGGAAACACGGCGATTGACACGAGGCCGAGCCCGCACGCGATGGCAAGAACGTTGATGACGCCCCATACCTTGCCTGGAGCCACGGTCCGCTGGACATGTTCTTGAAACAGAATAATGAGGGCTCCGAAGATGACGAAGTTGGCCGTCTGCACCCAACCGTTAGAGCCCAAGGCGAGCAGGCTGATGTCTGAGCTCAATGGGTTGTACCCGAACTGTGTCTGGCCGAGGATGGTGAGTACGCTCCAGAAGAGGAGCGGCCCAACGACCCCAGCAAGAGCGGGCGCACGCACGTGAGCGAATCGCCTCCACGGACTGGAGTGCGAGTTCATACTGCCGCGCGGTACTCGCGGAAGGCGAGGATACCGGCCGACCTCCAAGTCAGCGCCGATGCTGAGCATGCCACGAAGGAGAATACCCGGGCAACCGGGCAACCGGCCTCTCCCTGGGTCCGTCGTCTGAAGAAGGCGTAGCTTGAATTGCGTACAAGTTATCCTCGGGCATTCTACGTCCCGCGGCCAGCCAGCGGGCCGTGCTCTTGCTCGTACGCGGTCGGTGCGGGTACGGAGTTCAGCCCGTTTGGATCATCCGGCGGCGAAGCATCAGGCTGCGACGCCGGAGCGCCTGCGCGAAAATGTCGGCGCGCTAATTTCGAGTCGCGTTTCGCCTTCTGCTTCAGTTCACGTGCGCGTTTTGCGGCATTATAGTTTGGACGCTTCAAGTATCACGCTCCCTGCTTCGACATCTCAATATATCACTCCGGCGTGCGCTGCGGTAGCATCACGCCGGATCGCAGGAATTTCGGCCTGCGACGCAGTGTGGCGCATAATTCCAGCATGAACGATTTTGACCCGGTTCCGATCGCCACGATATGTCTGCGACCTAGGAACAGCACCCTGGTTTGAGTGCATCCGCCGGATGATCCTTAGTCTTTTGAAGGAAATCGCTCGCCCATTCCTTCCAGCTCACGGACATCTGGGGAACCTCAAGCAATCGCCCGACTTCATCGCGATCACGAGTGTAGATGCGAAACATATCTCGGATGGCGAGATCATGATCAGGTTTCTCGACTACCCGAATCTCATCCCCGGTCCCGACATCACCCTCGGCGACAATTCGGAAGTAAGCTCCCGGTCGCAACGCGTCGGTGAAACGGCGCGGGAACATCTTATCGTTCATCCGAACGCCAAGCCGCCAGCAAGGTATCCGAGGTTCGGAAACCTCGACAACAATGGTTCCGATCTGCCAACGCTCTCCGATGAGCGCGTCGTTCACCGCGATCCCCTCTGTCGTGATATTCTCACCGAACTCACCGTAAGCGAGCGGTCGGCCGATCTCCTGTTCCCACCACCGGGCATCTTCAACCGCGTATGCGTAGAGCACTTTATCGGGTCCCCCGTGCGCCTCGCGATCTGCCTGATCGTCTCCGGCAAGATTGACACCGCGGACTGGGATCCGACCGACGACGGGGGATTTCCAGATGGCACTCTTGGCCGGGCGTCCGCCGTATTCGAACTCGCGAACCGTTCCGACGTTGACTGAGAGAACCTTTCCTCTGGTACTCATCCTTGGTTTCCCTCCTTAGTATGTCATAGTGTCAAATGGCGAGGCTCCAAGGTTGCCAACTTGCGGAGCGGATCATCACTTCTTGTCTGGCGGCTTGAGTCCGCTCGAACACGGCCCGGCAGCGGCGCTGCCGCTCGTCCCGAAGCAGACCGCGACGATGAGGGCGGATTGATTCCGGCCGGCGCCGAGAGCAGGAGCGTGGGGGTCCGTGCAGTGAATCGGCGGGTACACGACCATCACCCCGCCGGGATTCGAAAACCGGCAGGAGGAGCCAATCATGTCGACGCCGAGATCCAGGCCGCTCGCACTCGTCACCGGGGCGTCATCGGGGATCGGCACGGCCTACGCCGAGCGGCTGGCCCGAGACGGCTACGACGTCGTGCTCGTCGCGAGGCGCCGCGAGCGGCTGGAGGTCCTGGCCCAACGGTTGCGCGTCGCGGCCGGCGCGCAGGCAGAGGTGTTGACGGCCGACCTCGCAGACGCCGGAGGCTTGGCCCGGGTCGAGACGCGTGTCGCCGGCGATCCGCCGGTGACGCTGCTCGTCAACAACGCCGGGTTCGGAGGCTACCGGCCGTTCGTGGAAGTCGAACCGAAAGTGATCGACGCTCTGATCGACATCCATATTCGTACCGTCGCACGGCTCAACCGCGCCGCACTGCCCGGCATGGTCCACCGCGGCAGCGGCGGGGTGATCAACGTGGCGTCCCTGCTCGCCCTGAGCGGCGCTCTGCCGCCGAACCCGCTGCCGCACCGAGCCGTGTACGCCGGCGCGAAGGCGTTCATGCTCACGTTCACGCAAGTACTCGCCGGCGAGCTGGCCGGGACCGGCGTCAAGGTGCAGGTCTGCCTGCCGGGGGTGGTGGCGACCGAGTTCCACACGGTCCAGGGAATGGACATGAGCAAGCGGCCGAGGATGACCGCGGAGGACCTGGTGGCCGGGTCGCTGGCCTCCTGGGCCCGGGGCGAAATCATCTGCATCCCGGCCCTGGAGGACGCGTCGCTCATGGATCGCTCCGTGGCCGCGCAGACCGAGGTCGCGCGCACCGCCGCCTTCTCGCCGGCGCTGGCGAGTCGCTACCGGAGCGGCGGGTAGCGGGACCGAGAGCAGGGGTGGACCTACGGTCATCCGCTCAAGTGCGGCCTCGCCCGAGCTTCGCTTCGATATAGAATCGTCATAGAATCGTCGAATCGTCGCCCCGAGGGCTTGATCAGGGCGATCTCGCTCCGCAGCCCTAGCAGGCTGGTCTACGGCAGAAAGGCCGAGGGTAGCACCACAATTTGATTTTTGCTACGAGGAGGAGTCCACTAAGATTCCCGAGAATTGGTAAGGCCATAAGGCCATAATGTAATGATATGGCCTGGCTATCATCTGGAACGGAACATGCCGATTACGCCGGTAAAATCGACAAAGCTTTACCATCTGATCGTCGAGCAACTCAAACAGCTGATCCAGTCCGGCGAGTACCGCCCGGGCGACAAGCTCCCCCCTGAGCGGGAACTGGCACAGAGGCTTCAGGTCAGCCGCGCGCCGGTGCGGGAGGCGCTCGTTGCCCTGGAATTGCTGGATGTCGTAGAAGGCCGCGTTGGCGACGGCTGGTTTGTGAAGCGAGCCCCCGACTCCTCGCTCGACGTGACCGCTGTCGAGAGCCGGCCCCCGTCGGACATCTTGCAGGCGCGCCTACTGATCGAGTGCCCGATCGCGGAGCAGGTCGCGGCGCATCACGATGACGAGCTCGTCGCCGGGCTGCGTCAGGCGGTGCAGGCCTTTGCCGACGAACTGGGGCGAGGACAGTTCAACGGCGAGGCCGATCGGGCGTTTCATCTGCTGCTCGCCCGCGCCAGCGGCAACGCCGTGTTCGCCGACCTCGTGGCCTACCTGTGGGACCTCCAGAACGGTCAGTTCTTTCGTCTCGTCGAGGGCATGACCGGCAACGAGCGTCCGCGCCTGGAACGCTACATCCGGGAACACCGGGCGGTGTACGAGGCGGTTAAGGCCGGCGACGTCGGCCGGGCGCGGGACGCGATGCGGATCCACCTCGAGGGTGTGGCTAAGGATCTCCTGGACTCGTGAGGCAATTTCCGTCGCGGGAAGGGGGACGGTCCACAGAGCATGCAGTCGGCGGAAGGCGTGTCCGGCGCGTCGCGGCTGCCGAGGTATCGGATCCGGTGGAACGCCGAGCCCATGGTCGCGTGGGGCTTTCTCGCCCCGACGCTGCTTCTGCTGGTGTTGCTGGCAGTCTACCCGCTGTGCTACGCGCTGTACCTCAGCATGACGACAACGCAAGTAGGCGTTCCGGGCCGGTTTGTCGGCCCCGCGAATTTTATCCGCCTCCCACGGACCGAGATCTTCTCGCTGACCCTGTGGAACACCGTCTGGTACACGGCCGTGGCGGTGTTCGCGAAGCTAGTCCTCGGCTTGACCCTCGCCCTCGTCCTCGCGCAACGCGTTCCCGGAATGAAGTGGATCCGTGGGGCGGTCCTGGTGCCGTGGGTCGCCCCGATCGCGTTGAGTGTGCTGGCATGGACGTGGATGTTCGACTCCACGTACAGCGTTTTCAACTGGGTGCTGATGCGCCTGCATCTGATCTCGGCCCCGGTGGCCTGGCTGGGCGTTCCCATCCTCGCGCGGTTCGCCGTTGTGCTCGTGAATGTCTGGGCCGGCCTGCCCTTCTTCGCGATGACGTTCCTGGCCGGGCTGGTGACGATTCCGCGGGAACTGTACGAGGCCGCGACGGTTGACGGCGTCGGCGCCCTCGGACAGTTCCGGCGCCTCACGCTCCCGCTGCTGCGGCCCGTGCTCGCGACGGTCGTGCTCTTCTCCGTGGTCATGACCAGCAGCGACTTCGCCACGATCTTCGTGCTGACGCATGGCGGCCCCATGAACACGACGCAGGTCCTGGCGACGCTTGCCTACCGGCTGGGGCTCGCCACCGGCGACCTGGGGAACGGCGCGGCGATTTCACTGTACCTCTTTCCCATCCTCATCGCCGTGACGGCGATTCAAGCGCGGCTGATGCGGAGGTCCTGGCAGTGGTAGGGTCGTCGGCGCGGCGCGCAATCTTGGCATACGCCGGCGCGGCGCCGTTTGTGGTCTTCGCGCTCTTCCCGTTCGTCTGGATGCTGATCACGTCCGTGAAGAAGGACGCCGAGTTGTACGATCTCGCCCAGAACCCCTTCCTGGCCCGCACCGGGATCACTTGGGAGCACTATCGCTTCCTCTTCGAGCACACCGCGTTTCCGCTATGGCTCCGCAACTCCGCGCTGGTCGCGGTGTCGTCGACGGCGGCCTCCGTGGTGCTGGCGCTGCTGGCGGCGTACGCGCTGGCCCGGATGCGGTTTCGCTACGCGGAAGGCGTGTCCACGTTCATCTTCGTGGTGTACTTGATGCCGACGACGCTGTTGTTTCTGCCGCTGGCGCGGCTCGTGTCCCTGCTGCACATTGCGAACACGCTGTGGTCGCTGATCGTCACGTACCCCGCGTTCATGGTGCCGTTCATCACGTGGATGCTCGCAGCGTACCTCGCCGCCATTCCGAAGGATCTGGAGGAAAGCGCCCTGGTGGACGGATGCACGCGGCTGGGCGCGCTGCGCCGCATCGTCCTGCCGCTCGCACGCCCGGGCATCATCACCGCGACGCTGTTCGGCTTTACGCTCGCCTGGAGCGAGTTCATCTACGCGCTGACGTTTATTTCGACGACCAGTCTCAAGACCGTGACGGCCGGCGTCGTCGTCGACCTGATCCGCGGCGACATCTTCTACTGGGGGTCGCTCATGGCCGGCGCCCTGACGGCGTCGCTGCCGGTGGTGGTGTTGTTTTCCCTCTTTCTGGACCACTATGTCTCGGGGTTGACCGCGGGCGCAGTCAAGGGATAGGGGGTGAGGAGATGCGGGGAGGTGAGCGCGGACCGACGGTCCGGATCATGCCATACCGGGGGGGATGCTCATGGGCATGACGCGCAGGAAGTTTCTTGCGGCGACCGCGGGGGCGGGCGCCGGCCTCGTGGCGGGTGCGCTGGCGACGTCCGGCGGGCGCGCGGCGGCGTCCGGGACGATCCGCCTGCTCGCGCACAGCTCCTACAACGAGGACAGCGACAAGGCGATTCAGAAGATCGGCGCCGCGTTTGCGGCCAAGCACGCGGCGACGTTCGTCGGGGAGTTCATCGACCAGCCGCAGGTCGCGGCGAAGCTGACGGCCGAGGAACAGGCGCAGGCGGGACACGATATCGTTGATCTGCAGGACAACTTGCCCGCGATTCACCGGGAGTTTCTCGTGCCGCTGGACGACGTGGTGGCCGACATCACGAAGACCTTCGGCCCGTTCTATGACGTGGCCAAGCGCTCAGGCTACGTCGACGGCCACTGGTTGTCGGTGCCGTGGCTCGGCAACTCCGAGCTCGGCGTCTACCGCGCGGACTACTTCGCGCAGGTCGGCGAGCGGGCGCCGCAGACCTGGGACGACCTGCT
>JAJPIA010000085.1 GCA_021324975.1 Bacillota bacterium | reverse complement strand
CCGACGGGGACGCCCCGCTGGACGAGGGCCGGCTCGGGGTGTTCCTGATGCAGTGCCTCGTGGACGAGGTGGAAGCGCGCCGGGACGCGGCGGCGGGTACGGCCGGGGTGCGGCTCGTCAAGCGACGCGGAGGGTGACGGGCATGGTCTCCTCGCGGCGCCCGCCGCGCCCGGTCCCCACGAAGGCCGAGATCCGCGCGCTCTTCGAGCGGTATCATACGGCGCGGGATCCGGCCGTTCGCGATGAGCTCGTGCTCGCGCACGAGAACCTGGCGATCTATCTCGCGCGCAAGTTCGCCGACCGCGGCGAGCCCCTCGAAGACGTCATCCAGGTCGCGCAGATCGGGTTATTGAAGGCGATCGACCGGTACGACGCCACGCGGGGGATCGAGTTCACGACGTATGCCACGCCGACGATCATCGGCGAGATCAAGCGCCATTTCCGCGACAAGCTGTGGGCCGTCCGCGTGCCCCGGCGCCTCCGTGAGCTGAACTACGCGCTGATGCGGGCCGTCGAGGACCTGTCACAGCGGCTCGGACGGTCTCCGACCATTCCCGAGATCGCCGACGCCACGGGGATCGCGTTCGAGGACGTGCTCGAAGCGATGGAGGTGGGGCGGGCGTACAGCCTGGCGTCGCTCGACGCGGAGATGCAGGACGGCGACGACGACCACGGGACCGCCCTGTCGGAGTCCGTCGGAGCGGAGGACCCCGTGCTCGAGTCGCTGGAAGATCGGGCGACCCTGGACGCCGCGCTGGCCCGGCTCCCCGATCGCGCCCGGGAGGTCATCCGGCTGCGGTTCTACGAGGATCTATCCCAGGCTGAGATCGCCCGCCGGCTTGGCATCTCGCAGATGCACGTGTCGCGGGTGCTCCGCGACGCGCTGGCCAGGCTGCGGGTGATGATCGCGGGACGGCCGACGGCTCAGGGCTGACCGCGGCCGGGGCCGTGCCGTCCAGCGCCGCCGCCGCCGACATCGTCGTACGCCTGCGCCGGGCCGGGTTCGAGAGCTACCTGGCCGGCGGATGCGTGCGTGACATGCTCCTCGGACGTCCCGCCACAGATTACGACATCGCAACCGCCGCGACGCCCGACGACGTGGGCGTCTTATTCGCCCGAACGGTCCACGTGGGCGCGGCGTTCGGCGTGGTGCAGGTGCTCGTGGACGGCGACGCCTACGAGGTCGCGACGTTCCGCACCGAGGGGCCGTATCTGGACGGCCGGCACCCCTCGTTCGTGCGCTATGCCACCGCGCGCGACGACGCGCTGAGGCGGGATTTCACGGTCAACGGGATGTTCTGGGACCCGGACGCCGGGCGCCTGCTCGATTTCGTGGAGGGCCAGGCGGACCTCGCGGCCCGCCGGATCCGGACGATCGGCGACCCGCAGGCGCGCTTCGCAGAGGACGGCCTCCGGATGATCCGGGCGGTGCGCCAGGCCGCGGAGTTGGGCTTCACCATCGTCCCCGAGACGCTCGCTGCCATCCGCAAGATGCGATCGGGTCTCGGGGCGATCAGTCCCGAGCGCGTCCGGGACGAGCTCGTGCGCATCGTGACGGGGCCCGATCCGGCGGGCGGCCTCGGGCTGCTCCACGCGACGGGGCTGCTCGAGGTCGTGCTGCCGGAGGTCGCGCGGGAAGCGGGCGTGCCGCAACCCGAGGAGTTTCACCCCGAGGGCGACGTCTTCGAGCACACGCGCCTCGTCGTGGGCGCGCTCCGGGCGCCGACGACCGCGCTCGCGATGGCGGCGTTGTTGCACGATGCCGGGAAACCGCCGACGCTGGTCCGCGCGGATCGGATCCGCTTCGACCGGCACGACGAGGTTGGCGCGGACTTGGCCTGCGTGGTGATGGAGCGGCTCAGGTTTTCGCGGCGGGACGTCGAGCGTGCCGCCTCGCTCGTCCGGCAGCACATGATCTTCAAGGACGTGCCGCGGATGCGTGAGGCGCGCCTCCGGCGACTCATCGACGCGCCCGAGTTTCCGGAGCTGCTGGAGCTCCACCGCGCCGACTGCGTGGCCAGCCACGGCGACCTTTCCACGTACGAGTGGGTGCGGCGGCGTCAGGCGGAGCTCCTCGCGACGCCCCCGGCGCCGCCGCGGCTCGTTACGGGGGACGACCTGTTGGCGCTCGGCGTGGCGCCCGGCCCGCGCCTCGGCGAGATCCTTCGCGCCATCGACGACGCGCGTCTCGAGGGGCGCGTGCGAACGCGAGAGGAGGCGGTCGCGCTCGCCCGCCGCCTCATCGGCGACGGCCCGGCGCCGCCCGGCAAACGCGAGGACGGATGAGCCCGCCGCCGGAGGAGTTCCTCCGCGCATGGTCGAACCCGCGACATAACTGAATTGGGCCGCGCCGGGTCGGGGCCCCGGATGCGCCCCGGTGGCGGGAGGCGGCATTCTGCAGGAACCATCGGGCGTGACGACGCGCGTGATCGCGCTCGTCAATCAAAAAGGCGGCTGCGGCAAAACCACGACCTCGGTGAACTTGGCCGCGTGTCTCGCCGTCAATAAACGCCGTGTGCTGTTGATCGACCTCGATCCCCAGGCCAACGCGACCGTCAGCCTGGGCGTGGACCCCGGCAGTCTCTCCCGCACCATCTATCAGGTGCTCGTGGACGACGTCGGTGACGACGGCGCCGGCGTCGACATGGCGGATGTGATCACGCGGTCCAACGTCGAGTACCTGGATCTCGTGCCCTCGTCCATCGATCTGGCCGCGGCCGAACTCGAGCTGTCCGCCCGCATCGGGCGCGAGAACATGCTGCGGAAGAAGATCGCGCCGGTGGTGGCGCGGTACGACTATGTGTTGATCGACACGCCGCCGTCGCTGGGGCTGCTCACGCTCAACGCCCTCGTGGCGTGCCACGAGGTCATCATTCCGATCCAGACGCATTACTACGCGCTGTTGGGGATGCGGCAGTTGCTGCGGACGATCAAGGTCGTGCGGGAGGAAGTCGGGCATGCGATCGACATCGCGGGCGTCGTGCCCACGATGTACGACGCGCGGACCAGCATCAGCAAGGAGATTCTGCAGGGGATCAAGGACTACTTCGGCGACAAGATGTTCAAGAGCGTGGTGCATCATAACATCAAGCTGGTTGAGTCCAGCATGGTCGGTGTGCCGGTGTTCGCCCACGACCGCACCTCGCGCGGGGCCCAGGAGTACATGAGTCTCGCCAAGGAGGTGATGGCGCTTGAGCAAGCACCGCGAGGTGCTGCGGCGGGGAATTAGGTCGCTCATCCAGGAGACGTCGCGCGAGCTCGCCGATCTCGAAGGCCGGGAGGCTGCTGACGGCGCGTCCACCCCGTCCGGCGAGTCGCCCACGCACCCGGCGCCCGCGGACCAGGCCTCCGGGGTCCCGGAGTGGGGCGCTCCCCCGGTTGACGGCACTACGGCGGCGACCAGCTCGGGCGGCGCCGGCGCTGCGGAGGACGCGTCCGGGGACGGCGGCACCATGCTCGACGCGGAAGTGCTGGCGGTCGAGGTCCGCGAGCTCGCGCCACGGCGCACTCCGGATGCGGCGCGAGACGTAGCCCCGGTTCCCGCCACCCCTGGCGAGATCGGCGCGGAGATCGCGGCGCCCGTCGATCACGAACAGGCTTCCCGCGAGCTCAATGATCCGCGCGCGCCGCTGGGCGCCCCCGCCGCGGCCGAGGACGCCGGCGACCCCGGGGCCGGTCATGAGACGCCCGAGGCGCCCACAACCGCCCCGGCCCTGGATCACGGCCCGCCGCCGGCGCAGGACGTCGTTTCACCAATGCCGGGCGCCGTGGGTGTCACGAGGGCGGCCGAACCGGCGCACGCCCCGGCGGACCCCGCCCGTCCTGACGTGCCGGTCCGTCATGATGTGCCGGTCCGTCCCGATGCGCCCGCCCGTCCTGATGCATCCGCGAGGATCGATGCTGCGCACCCTGCCGCCGAGCCCGCGGCGGACCGCGAGAGCGCCGGGCTTGGGCGCCGGCGCGAGCAGGCCCCACCGCGGGCGGTCGATGAGACGCGCGGCCGCGACACCACCCGGCGCGCGCCGTCAAAGAAGGCAGCAGCGCGACGGCGGCCACGCCGCCGGAGCAAGCCCGCCACGAGTCCATGGGCGCTCGACGGCGTCGATCCGCGTCAGGTGCACTCGCGGCGCGGCGTGTGTTCCGCCTACTTCATCAACCCGGAATGTTGGCGGGTGCCCGACGCCTACTGCAACACGGCGCTCCATGTCTGCGCCATGCGTGAGTGCCCGGTATACCATCTCCACCGCGACGTGCTCGAGCGGCGGTTCGCCAGCAAGTACAAGCACCTCTGGTAATCGAGGACACCGCCCCGCCGGCGGTTCCAGGCGTCGGGATCAGTCGGTAAGCGGGAGTTCCAGCAGTTCGCTGAGGTGGTGGATCGTCCGCCAGGGTCGGACCCCGCGCTCGCGGAGCTCGGCCAGCGGCCGGCGGTACGCGATGAACCGCGCTCCGGTCGCGGCCGCCGCGGCGCCATCGATCCACGAATCCCCGATGACGTAGGCGCGCTCAACGCCCGCGAGCCGCCGCAGGACCTCGAGCACGCCGTCCCCGGCCGGCTTGAGGTCCGCCGCATCACCCCGGGCCACGAGCGTCTCGGCGCACCCGCCGAGTGCCGCCGCGTCCATTGCCGCCTCCGCCGCGGCGCGGCCGTTGTTCGTCAACACGGCGATGCGGTAGCCGCGGCCCGCAAGGGCACGCAGCACACCCGGGGCATCGTCGAGCGCGGCGGCGTTCTCGAGGCCGCGCGCCTCGTGCGCTTCGATGACCCGCCACATCTCCGGCGCCACCGACGTCCCATGCGCCGTGTCGTGCGCGGCGCCGCACGCGACCAGCTCGGGGATGGCGCGGCGGACCAGCACGTCGTCGGGATCGTGCGTCGCCCCCGCCGCGCGCAGCAGCGCGACGAGGCTGCGCCGGATCGCCGCGAAGTCGATGCGGGAACCGATCAGCGTGTTATCCATGTCAAAGATCAGCGCGATGCGACGCGGGAGGACCACGCTACGCATTGTACGATGCGCCGCCGCCCGCGGCAACACGCCCCCGCGTGTTGACCCATCACGTCCCCGCGCGGACCCACGCGGAGGAGAAGCCCCGCGGCCCGGCGTAGGCAGGCACATGAAGCTTTGCCAACCGCGACGACCGCCGGCCGCGTGGCCGCGATCGCCCGCGCGTCGCATACCGTCGTGCCTGCCCGGCCGCGCGCTCGCGCTGTTCCTCGCCGCCGCAACGCTCACCACGGCGTGCGCGGGCCCGAAGCCGCCGGCCCGGCCTGCGCTTGTTCCGGAGGAGAACGCGCGAAAGATCGCTGCCGGCGGGCTCAGCACGTCGACCGCGTTCGTGACGGTGATGCGCCGCCGTCCGATGCGCCTCGAATCCCGCGCGGCGAGTCCGGTCCTGGACGCGATCTGGCAGGTCCTGGGCGCTGTTCCCGCGGTGACGCCGCAGCCCGGCGGGGCCCGGTTGCTCGCGAACCTGCGCATGAACGAAGATCTCGTGGACGTCACCATCTGGCAGGCGCAGGACCTGGATGTGGCGGGGCGGCGCCTCGGCGGTGTATCTGGGATCGTCATCCCGTTCACGGGACCGTGGCGGCACCGCGTCCTGATCATCCGGGAGGGCCGCGTGGAGGCGTCGCCCGCCCTCCCCGACAGCCCCGAATTGGCGACGATCGAGCGCGCCGTGGACACGGCCGGCAACCATTCCTGAGGGAGCAAGCGGCATGG
Organism: Bacillota bacterium; assembly: GCA_021324975.1. GTDB lineage: Bacteria > Sysuimicrobiota > Sysuimicrobiia > Sysuimicrobiales > Segetimicrobiaceae > JAJPIA01. The sequence continues at coordinate 187,258 of JAJPIA010000085.1, read as the reverse complement.
TGACGATCGAGCGAATCGGCGAGCACGTGGGCGAGGAAGTGGAGGTGCGCGGCTGGCTCTACAACATGCGCAGCAGCGGAGCCCTCCGCTTTCTCCTGGTGCGGGACGGGACCGGCATCCTGCAGGCCGTCGCGGTCCGAAGCGACCTCCCCGCCGGCGTGTTCGACGCGGCCGGCGGCCTGACGCAGGAGTCCTCGATCATCGTCACGGGCGTCGTGCGCGAGGACCGCCGGGCGCCGGGCGGTTACGAGATGGCCCTGCGCCGCCTGGAGGTCGTCCAGCCGGCCGACCCGTACCCAATCACCCCCAAAGAGCACGGCGTGGAGTTCTTAATGGATCACCGGCACCTCTGGCTGCGGAGCCAGCGGCAGTGGGCGATCATGCGGGTGCGCGCCGAGGTGGAGCGCGCGATGTGCCAGTATCTCGACGACCTCGGCTATCTCCGGATGGACACGCCGATCCTAACGCCGTCCGCGTGCGAGGGCACGACGACGTTGTTCGAGACGCCGTACTTCGAGCGGCGCGCCTACCTGGCCCAGAGCGGCCAGCTGTACAACGAAGCCACGGCGGTCGCGTTCGGACGCGTCTACTGCTTTGGCCCCACGTTTCGCGCCGAGAAGTCCAAGACGCGCCGCCACCTCACCGAGTTCTGGATGCTGGAACCCGAGGCGGCGTACCTCGACCTCGACGGCTACATGGAGCTCGCGGAAGGTCTGGTCGTCGCCGTAGTGCGGCAGATCCTCCAACGGCGACGCCGCGAACTGGAGATCCTGCAGCGCGATTCCGCCGCGCTGGAGCGGATACAGCCGCCGTTCCCGCGCATCACGTACGACGAGGCGGTGGAACGGCTGCGCGCGCGCGGGGCCACGATCGCGTGGGGCGACGATTTCGGCGGGGACGAGGAAACCGTGCTGAGCCGCGAATTCGACCGGCCCGTGTTCGTGCACCGCTACCCGGCGCAGTGCAAGGCGTTTTATATGCAGCCGGATCCCGCGCGCCCCGAGGTCGTCCTCGGCGCCGACCTGCTGGCCCCCGAGGGCTACGGTGAGATCATCGGCGGCGGCCAGCGCATCCACGACCGGGAGCTCATGGAGCGCCGGCTCGAGGAGATGGGGTTACCGCTCGCGGAATACCAATGGTACGTGGACCTCCGGCGGTACGGCGCGGTTCCGCACAGCGGGTTCGGCATCGGTATCGAGCGAACGGTCACGTGGATCCTGGGGCTGGAGCACGTACGAGAGACCATCCCGTTTCCTCGCTTGATCAACCGCCTGTATCCTTAACAGCATCGGCAAATTGCGGCACAGGGCGTACGAGCCGGATGGGTCTCAGCGTCGAATTCTTGTCTTCGTAACAGGCCTATGTTATACTGACTTCTGAGTCAAGGGTGTCAGGTAGGCCGGTGCCCCAATCTTGGCGCGTTCGGGGGAGTGGGTCGTTGTAACCCACTCTTTCGCTTCTTCAGGAGGCGCCGAAGGCTGGGGCGCATGTGTGTAGAGGGGTAACCGATGAGACGCGAGGAGATCGCCGCTCAAGTCGCCGGCATGGCCGGGGCGATCGGGACCCGCATGGGGATCGAGATCGTTGATGTGGAGCTGCGCGGCGCGGCGCCGCACCAGGTGCTGCAGGTCCTTGTGGACCGCGACGGCGGCGTCGGCGTGGAAGACTGCGCGCGCCTGAGCGAGGCGCTGAGCCGGGAGCTGGATCTGTACGATCTACCGCTGGGGCCGTACACGCTGGAGGTGTCGTCTCCCGGGCTCGACCGGCCGCTCAAGAAGCCAGAGGACTTCGTGCGGTTTTCGGGACGAAACGTCGCGGTGACGGCGTTTGCGCCGATCGACGGGCAGCGGCGGTTTCGGGGTCGGCTCCTTGGGCTGACAGACGGCCGGGTGACGGTGCGCCTCGACGATGGACGGGAGATCCGGTTGGATCCCACCGCGATCGCGCAGGCGCGCCTCATGGTCGAGACGGAGGAGCTGCGGCAAGATTTGAAGCGCTCGTAAGCTGGTCCCGAGCGCTGGGCCGTCGGAGGCGGCCGGCGCGGCCTTGTGTGTGGGGGCGCGGGGACGGTGGGGGTGACGCCGGAGTGAACAACACGGAGCTCGTGAGAGCGATCAGGCAACTGGAGGAAGAAAAGGGTCTCGGCACCGACGTGCTGGTGGAGGCCATCGAAGCGGCGCTGCTGTCCGCCTACAAGAAAAACTTCGGCGCGGCCGCGCAGAACATCCGCGTGGAAGTGGATCGCGCGACCGGGGAACAGCACGTCTACAGTGTCCGCACGATCGTCGATGCCGTGAACGATCCGAACACGGAGGTCCCGCTCGAGGAGGCCCAGACCTGGGACCCGGAGAGCCGCGTCGGCGACATCGTCGAGGTGGAGGTGACGCCCAAAGACTTTGGGCGAATCGCCGCGCAGACGGCCAAGCAGGTCATCGTCCAGCGGATTCGGGAGGCGGAGCGGGACATGGTGTACAAGGAGTTCCGCGACCGCGAGGGTGACATCGTGACCGGCACGGTCCAGCGCGTGGAGCGGCGCAACGTGTACATGGACCTCGGGCGCATCGAGGCCGTCCTGCCGCCGACCGAACAGGTGCCGCGGGAGGGATACCGGCAGAACGACCGCGTCAAAGCCTACGTGGTCGAAGTCAAGCAGGGGACACGCGGCCCGCAGATCGTCGTGAGCCGCACGCACCCCGGGCTCCTGAAGCGGTTGTTCGAGCTCGAGGTTCCGGAGATCTACGAAGGCATCGTGGAGATCAAGGCGATCGCCCGGGAGGCCGGCGCGCGCAGCAAGGTCGCGGTGGTCTCGCGGGACCGCAACGTCGATGCGGTCGGCGCGTGCGTCGGACCAAAGGGCTCCCGCGTCCAGTCGATCGTGGACGAGCTGCGCGGCGAGAAGATCGACATCGTGCCGTGGGCGGCCGACCAGGTGACGTTCGTCGGGAGCGCGCTCAGTCCCGCAAAGGTGATCCGCGTCGAGGTGACCGAGGAGACCAAGACCGCGCTCGTGATCGTGCCGGACAACCAGTTGTCGCTGGCCATCGGCAAGGAAGGTCAGAACGCCCGGCTCGCCGCGAAGCTCACGGGCTGGCGCATCGACATCAAGAGCGAGTCGCAGATCAAGGAGCTGGAAGCGCGCAAGATTTTTGCGGACCTGCCGGCGGAAGAGCCCGCCCCCGCGGGGGACGCGCCCCAGCCTGCCGAGGTGGCTTCCCCGGCACACCAGCCCGCCCCCGAGGCCGTCGAACCGGCGCCGCCCGACCGCGTCGAGGAGAAGACGGCGGCGGAGTAACGCCGGTGCGCGCGAGTGCCTAGAGTACGGCGCATTCCGCAGCGGCAGTGCGTGGCCTGCGGGCGGACCCGCGGGAAGCGTGAGATGATTCGTGTCGTCCGAACGCCGCCTGGGGACGTGCGGGTGGATGTGACCGGCAAGCTGGCGGGCCGGGGCGCATACGTGTGCCCGGAAGAGGGCTGCATCGACCGCGCCCTGCGCGACGGGCGGCTCGCCGGCGCGCTGGAGCGGCCGCTCCCCGAGAGTTTGCGGGCCGCGCTGACCGAGGCCGCATCGCGGGACACGGCGCCACGCGCCCCCGTAGTCCGGCGGGTATCGTTACAGCAGGTGCTGGAGGGCAGACGGGGCGAAACGGGCGAGAGCGGCGGGCACCGGCCCGATCGGACGTCGGGCCGCGCGCCGTTGGGGTCTGAAACGGAGGGATCGTCGTGAAGGTTCACGAGCTGGCCAGGGAACTCGGGCTGACCAGCAAGGAATTGATCGAGCGGCTCGAGGCCATGAAGGTCTCGGTCCGCAACCACATGAGCGTGCTTGACGGCGATACGGTCGCGCGGGTCCGCAAGGGCGGAGTGTCGTCCGCCGGCGCGCCGGCAGATCAAGCCCCGTCCGCCGCGCCGCCGACGGAAGTGCCGCGCGGGCCGGCACGGGCCATCGACGAGGAGAAGATCAAGCAGAGCGCCTTTTTGCAGGCCAAATACGGGTCGGAGATTCGCGGCGTCCGGGTGATCCGAGCCCAGCGTGTCGAGACCCCGCCGCCTCCGCCGAAGGCCCCGGAGCTCCCCGAAGCGGGCGCAAAGCCGCCGGCCAAGACGCCGGTGCGACCCGACGAGCGCGCGGCTCCGGCCAAGAAGGCGGACGTCAAAAAACCGGCCGCCGCGGCGGACGGGCGCGTCCCCGCGAAGGAGCGTCCCGCGGCGCAGGCCCCGGCCGCGGCGCAGGCCCCGGCCGCGCCGGCCAAAGACAAGCCCACCGTCCGCTTCGCCGACGTCCGCAAGACGCCGCGGTACGTAGCCGACACCCCGGCGGCCCGGCCCTTGCCGGAGGCGCCGCCCCCGTTGCCGGTGGAACCGCCGGTCAAGCCCGCGGAGGCGCCGCGTCCGCAACCGGCCCCGCAACCGCAGCCGGCCGTGGCGCCGACGTCCCAGCCGCAGCCCGTTCGCTACCTGGAGCTCGACGGGCCGATCCAGGTCGGCGAGTTGGCGGCGCGGATGGGGGTCGGCCCGGGCGAGGTGGTCAAGCGGCTCGTAGAGGCGGGGGTGATGGCGGGCATCAATCACATGATCCCGATCGAGGTCGCGGGCAAGGTGATGGCGGCGTTCAACTACGCCGTCAAGGCGCCGGAGACCCTCGCGGTGCAGGAGGTCGCGGCCACGCTCGAAGTGCCGGAGGTGTCGCCGCAGGAAAAGGGCAGCACCGTGCGGCCGCCGGTCGTCACGGTCATGGGGCACGTCGATCACGGCAAGACCAGCCTGCTCGACGCGATTCGCAAGACGTCCGTGGCCGCGCGCGAGTACGGCGGCATCACCCAGCACATCGGCGCCTACATGGTCGAGGTGAACGGCAAGCCGATCACGTTTCTCGACACGCCCGGTCACGAGGCCTTCACCGCGCTGCGCGCACGGGGCGCGCAGGTGACGGACATCGCCGTGCTCGTGGTGGCCGCCGACGACGGTGTCATGCCGCAGACGGTGGAGGCGATCAACCACGCCAAGGCCGCCCGCGTGCCGATCATCGTCGCGATCAACAAGATCGACCTGCCGCAGGCCAACGCGGACCGCGTCAAGCAGGGGCTTGCGGATCTCGGGCTCGTGCCCGAGGACTGGGGCGGCGACACGATCACGGTGCCCGTATCGGCGCGCCAGGGCACCGGCATCGACAATCTGCTGGAGATGATCCTCCTCGTCGCGGAACTGCGGGACTTCCGCGCGTCGCCGGACAAGCCCGCACGGGGAACCGTGATCGAGGCCCGCCTCGACAAGGGCCGCGGAGCCGTGGCGACCGTGCTGGTGCAGGACGGCACGCTGCACCCAGGCGATGCTGTGGTCGTGGGCGAGACCTACGGGCGCATCCGCGCGATGTCGGACGAAGCTGGCGCCCGGCGGACGGAGGCCAACCCGAGCACGCCCGTGGAGATCACGGGTCTGAGCGAGGTGCCGGCCGCGGGCGACCTGCTGGAAGTGGTGACGAACGACCGGATCGCCAAGGCCGTGGCCGAGGAACGGCGCGAGCGCCGGCGGGCGACGGAGCAGGCGCGGATCCGGCAGCTGAGCGTGGAGGAGATCTCCAAGGGGAGCGGCGCGCCGACGCAGCGCAAGGAATTGCGCCTCATCATCAAGGGCGACGTGCAGGGGTCCGTGGAGGCGCTGGTCGCGGCGCTGGAGCGGCTCACCACCCGGGAGGTCATCATCACCATCCTCCACGCGGCGGTGGGCAACGTCACCGAATCCGACGTGATGCTCGCCGCGGCGAGCCAGGCCACGGTCATCGGCTTCAACGTCCGCCCGGAGCCCGCGGTGCGGCGGCTCGCGGAGACGGAAAGCGCGGACGTCCGCCTGTACCGGGTGATCTACGAGGTGCTCGACGACGTGAAGAAGGCCGCGTCCGGTCTCATCGCGCCGCAGGAGGTCGAAGTGGTGCTCGGCCGCGCGGAAGTGCGGCGGGTGTTCTCGATCAGCCGCGTAGGGGTGATCGCGGGATCGTACGTCACGTCGGGGCACATCGTCCGCGGCGCCCGGGCCCGGGTCATCCGTGACGGCGCGGTGGTGCACGAGGGCGTCATCGGATCGCTCAGGCGATTCAAGGAGGACGTGCGCGAGGTCGCATCCGACTTCGAGTGCGGCATCGGGCTGGAGCGGTTTGGGGACGTCAAAGAAGGCGACATCATCGAGGCGTTCGCCATGGAGGCGAAGCCGGCCTGATCCTGGTCCCCGAAGGGACTGGCGAGGATGATCGTCGGCGTGCTGCACGTGGAGTGCAGCCTTCCCGGGACGCGGAGCATCAAGGACAAGCGACGGATCATCCGGTCGCTGCTCGACCAGTTGCACCATCGGTTTCACGTGGCGGCGGCCGAGGTCGACCATCAGGATTCGTGGCGCCGCGCGGGGCTCGCGGTGGCCTGCGTCAGCACGAACAGCCGGCACGCGGACGAGATTTTGGCGCACGTGGCCGGCGCCATCGACCGGCACGGCGAGCTGGTGCTCCTGGAGTACCACGTCGAGATGCGGTGAAAGGTCGATGACATCGTCGTCCCGGATCGCGCGGTTGCGGGAACTGTTCAAAGAGGAGACCAGCACGATCCTGCAACGGCAAATGAAGGATCCCCGGATCGGCTTCGTCTCGGTCACGGATGTGGAGCTGAGCGCCGATCTCCGGCACGCCAAGATCTTCGTGAGCGTGCTCGGGGACGACGAGGCCAAACACCGGACCATGGCGGGGCTCGCGAGCGCGCAGGGCTTCATCCGGACCGAGCTCGCGCGGCGCATCCGCCTCCGGCACGCGCCCGAGGTCCTGTTCCGGATGGACGAGTCGATCGAGCGGGGCGCTCGCGTCGAGCGCCTGCTGCGCCAGGTCGCGCCGAAGGATCCGGAGAACGCGTGACCACGCCGGCCGATCAGATCGCGGACGCGCTCGGCCGCTGCGGGCACGTGCTGCTGCTCAACCACGTTTCGCCGGACGGGGATTGTCTCGGGTCGACGCTCGCCCTCGCCCGCGCGTTGTCGACGCGCGGGCAGCGCGCCACCGTGGGGAGCGCGGACGGGGTGCCCGAGGTGTATCGTTTCCTTCCGGGCGCCAACGGGATCCGGCGGGAGGTGCCGGACGACGCGGTGTATGATGCGGTGGTGTTCATGGAATGCAGCACGCCCGATCGCGCCGGGGCGCTGGCGGCGAGAGCGGCCGCCGTGCCGCTGTGGGTGAACATCGACCACCACCTCAACAACGCCGGGTTCGGCCATCTCATCGCCTACGATGCCACGGCGGCGGCGGTGGCGGAGCTCGTCTATCCGATTGTCCGGCGGCTTGCGCCGGGGCCCGACAGGCAGACGGCCACGTGCCTGCTCTGCGCGTTGCTGACCGACACCGGCAGCTTTCGCTACCGGGCCGTGACGCAGCGGACGTTGGCGATCGCCGCGGACCTGGTCGGTCAAGGCGCGCATCCGTCCGAGGTCTACGCCCGGGTCTATGAAAACCGCCCGGTGACGACGCTGCGTCTCCTCGGCCTCGCGCTCGGGCGCCTCAAACTGTCGCCGGACGGGCGCGTGGCGTGGACCGCCGTGACGCAAGCGATGCTGCGCGAGACGGGCGCCGCGATGGAAGAATCGGAGGGGATCGTGGGCGCGCTGCGCGAAATCGCGGGGGTCGACGTGGCGATACTGTTCAAAGAAGACCCCGACGGGGTCCGCGTCAGCCTGCGCGCGCGGGGCGCGGTGAGCGCCAACGCGATCGCGGAGGCGTTCGGCGGCGGCGGCCACGCCGCGGCCGCCGGCTTTACCGGGCACGGGCCTCTCGACGAGGTCATCCGGCAAACCCTCGAGGTCGTGGAGCGGGAGCTCCGGACCGCCGCCGCGAGTTAGTGCGTCGCCCGATGGACGGCGTGCTCTGCGTGCTCAAACCGCCGGGGATGACGTCGCACGACGTGGTCGACGTCGTGCGGCGGCACAGCCGGCTCCGCCGCGTCGGCCACACCGGCACGCTCGATCCCGGGGCGGCCGGCGTGCTCGTGTGCTGCCTCGGCCGCGCCACCCGCCTGAGCGAATTCCTCACGGACGCGGACAAGGAGTACCGCGTCGAGTTGCGGCTCGGCATGAGCACCGACACCGGAGACGCGTACGGCGTCCGGCAGCCCGCCGCGGACCCGGCCGCCGCGGCGCGGGCGGTGCCGCGGGCGGAGCTCGACGCCGCGCTGGCGCGCTTTGTGGGCGAGATCCCCCAGATCCCGCCGATGGCGTCCGCGGTGCACCATGCGGGCACGCGCCTCTACCGGCTGGCGCGCCGGGGCGAAGTGGTGGAGCGGGAAGCGCGGCCCGTGTGGATCTACCGCATCGACGTGCTCCACGCATCCGCGGACGGCCGGACGGTGCTCCTCCACGTGTCCTGCGGCAAGGGGACGTACATCCGAAAACTCTGCATCGACGTCGGCGAGGCGCTCGGTGTCGGCGGGTACGCCCACTTCATGGTGCGGACGCGCACCGGCCCGTTTGAGCTGGAGGACGCCGCGACCCTGGAAGAACTGCAGAGCCTGGCCGAACGGGGCGCGCTCGCGGACGCCGTGCAGCCGATGGACCGCGCGGTGTCGCACCTGCCGGCGGTCGATCTGCCGGATCGGAGTGTCTCGGACGTGCTCCACGGCCACGCGATCCCCCTGTGGAAGCTCGGCGACGCCCGCGTATCCGAAGGCAGCCCGGTGCGCCTCAGGAGCCGGCGCGGCGCCCTGCTCGCGCTCGCGCGCGTGGAGGAGGGTGTGCTCCGTCCGTTCAAGGTGCTCGCGGGCGCCGCCCCTGGAGGCCCGGTTGCACATCGCGCGAGACCTCGCTGAGGTTCCGCCGGACCTCGGCGGCCCGGTCGTGCTCGCGCTCGGCACGTTTGACGGCGTGCACGTCGGGCACCGGCGGGTCATCGGCACCGCCGTCGCGCGCGCCCGGGCCATCAACGGCAAGGCCGCGGTGGTGACGTTCGAGCCGCACCCCGCGGAGGTGCTCTATCCGGGCGGCGAGCCGATGCTGCTCACGACGCTCGACGAGCGCCTCGCGCTCCTCGCCCAGATCGGGGTGGACGCCGCGATCGTGTTGCCGTTCGACGAGCAGTTTGCCCGCATGCCGGCGCAGACCTGGCTGGACGAGGTGCTGGCCGCGCGCCTGCGGGCGCGCGAGATCGTCGTCGGGGCGTCGTACACGTTTGGGCACGGGCGTGAGGGCACGACCGAGCGGCTCGCCGCGTGGGGCCGCGAGCGCGGGCTGGCCGTGCACCTCGTTCCGGCAGTGCGGGTGGACGGCGAGCCGGTGAGCAGCAGCCGCATCCGGACGGCGGTGCGTCGCGGCGCGGTCGGCGCCGCGACGCGGCTCCTCGGGCGGCGGTACAGCCTGCGCGGCCCCGTGGTCCGGGGTGACGGCCGCGGGCGGACGATCGGCTTCCCGACGGCCAACCTGGCGCCGCCGGCGCGCAAGGTCCTGCCCGCGCTCGGCGTCTACGCGACCTCGGTCGAGACCGGGGAGCGCCGCTACGGCGGCGCCACGAACGTGGGGCGGCGGCCGACGTTTGGGCCGCGTGAGGTGACCGTGGAGACGTTTTTGCTCGACTTCGACGGCGACCTCACGGGCCGCGAGATCGCCGTGGAGTTCGTGGAGCGGATCCGTGAGGAGCGCGCGTTTGCAGGGGTGCACGAGTTGGTCCGGCAGATCGCGACCGACGTCGCGCAGGCCCAGCAGTTGCTTGCCCGCGGCGGGCCGAGTATAATACGATAGTGCTGGAGGGCAACCCGAGGGCATCGGCGGTTCGCGCCATGGAATCCTCGGGGACGTGTCTGACCACCGTTGCGGGTGGTCAATTTGTTTGGGAGGCCCTCCACGGCCGGTGACGATGCGACGACGGGCACGCGAGGCGGCTCTCGGGGTCCTGTTTCAGATGGACCTGGGCAAGCTGTCGCTCGAGGACGCGCTGGCGACGGTCCGCGGTCAGGCGTGGCCGCCCGAGGATTGGTCGCTGATCGAGTCGCTGGCCCGCGGCACGCGCGAGCGTCAGGCACAGATCGACGCCTTGATCACCTCGGCCGCGGAACACTGGACGCTGGAGCGGATGGCGACCGTCGATCGCAACATCCTGCGCATGGCCGTCTTCGAGCTCGAAACGGGCGCGACGCCGGTCGGCGTCGTCATCAATGAAGCGGTCGAACTGGCGAAGCGCTACAGCACGGAAGAGTCCGGCCGATTCGTCAACGGTCTGCTGGGCAAGCTGGTCCGCGCCGGCCTGCCCGGCTCGGTGGAACAGGCGGTCGACGTGTGAGGCCGCACGGCCGGCTCGAGCGGGAGCGCCTGCGATGCGAGTCCACGCGTTTGTCACCGGACGAGTCCAGGGCGTCGGGTTTCGAGAGTTTACGAGACGCGAGGCGCGGCGCCTGGGCGTGGGCGGGTACGTGCGCAACCTTCCAGACGGTCGCGTGGAGGTTGTGGCCGACGGGGGAGGGCGGGCGCTCGAGTCGCTCGTCTCGGTGTTGCGCGCCGGGCCGCCGGGCGCTTGGGTCCGCGATGTTCACGTGGAGTGGCGCGACGATCACGCGGATCTCCACCCGGCCGGCGCCGTGGAGTTTTCCATTCGCTGACGGCACCCCCCGGCGCATCCCCGCCGACGATGCCGGGGGGCCGATCGTGCGGTTCCGCGCCGCGGCGCGGCCGCGCGGCGGTGCGGGAGGCGACGGCCGAGCCTGACGATGAAGGGAACGTCGCAGCGCCCGGCCGACATCGAGGTGTTCCTCGTCGAGCACGGCCGGCTCGTCGAGGACGCTCTCGACCGGTATCTCCCCTCGGCCGAGATCTCTCCCCAGGCCGTGCACGCGGCCATGCGCCACAGCGTCTTCGCCGGCGGCAAGCGCCTTCGCCCCATCCTGGTGATCGCCGCGGCCGAGGTCACCGGCATGGCGGCCCAGGACGTGCTGCCCTCGGCCTGCGCCGTCGAGCTCATTCACACGTACTCCCTGATCCACGACGATCTTCCCGCTATGGACGACTCGCCGACGCGCCGCGGGCGCCCCACGTGCCACGTCGCGTTCGGCGAAGCGATGGCGGTCCTCGCCGGCGACGCGCTGCACGCGCTCGCGTTCGAGTTGTTGGCGCGCAACGCCGCGGTGGAGGGGTGCAGCCCGTCACGGGTCCTCGCCGCGATCGCCGAATTGGGGCGGAGCATCGGCACGGGCGGGATGGTCGGCGGCCAGGTGCTGGACCTGTTGGCGGTGGGCGCCCCGCCCGATGAGACGGCGGTGCGGCGGATCCACCGGCTGAAGACCGGCTCGCTGATCCGCGCGGCGCTCCGGATCGGCGGCGTCCTCGGCGGCGCGGACCCGCTCACGCTCGCCGCGCTGGACCAGTACGGCGAACACATGGGACTGGCGTTTCAGATCGTGGACGACATCCTGGACGTCGTCGGCGAGCAGTCGAAGCTCGGCAAGCGCACGGGGAGCGACGCGACCCTCGCGAAAGTAACGTTCCCCGCCGTCTTCGGACTGGAGCGCTCGCGGCGGCTGGCCGAGACGGGCACGCGACGGGCCATCGACGCGCTGGCGCCCGTGGGCGCCCGCGGCGATCGGCTGCGTGAGCTCGCCTCGCTGTTGCTCGCACGGGAGCGCTGATGGTCCGCGCCGCGCCGCCCCCGAACCGGCTCGATCACTGGCTCGTGACGCACGGGCACGCCGCGACCCGCGAACAGGCGCAGGCGTTGATCATGGCAGGCGTGGTGACCGTGGACGGGCGTCCCGCGGACAAGCCCGGACGCCGCGTGGGACGGGAAGCGTACGTCGCCGTGCGCGATACCCCGCCCGCGTACGCGAGCCGCGGCGGGCTCAAACTGGCGCACGGCCTCGCGGTGTTCGCGGTCCCGGTGCGCGGGCGCACCGCGGTGGATCTCGGGGCGAGCACGGGCGGGTTCACGGACTGCCTGCTCCGGCACGGCGCGGCGCACGTCTACGCCGTGGACGTAGGCCGGGGTCAGCTGGCCTGGCGGCTCCGCACCGATCCGCGCGTCACCGTGCTCGAAGGCCAGAACGCACGCTATCTGGAACCCGACCACGTCGGGGGCGCGAGGGATCTCGTGACGGCGGACCTGTCGTTCATCAGCCTGCGCCTGGTCTGGGACACGGTGCGCCGGCTCCTCCGTCCGGACGGTGACGCCGTCGTGCTCGTGAAGCCGCAGTTCGAGGCAGGACGCGAGCAAGTGCGCCGCGGCGGCGTGGTGAGGGACCCGGCCGCGCACGCGGCAGCGCTGCGCGCCGTGCTCGCGGCGGCGGAAGCATCCGGCCTCGCGGCGCGGGCGGCGTCGCCGTCGCCACTCCAAGGGCCCGCGGGCAATATCGAGTACCTCGTGCACCTGCGCCGGGACGGCGCCGCGGCGTCGCCGCTCGACGTGGCCGCGCTGGTCGCCGAGGCGCAGGCGACGTTCGGCCGCACGCTCCCCGCGGCGCCCGACCGGCGGAGCGCGCGATGACCACGGTCGGCCTGCTCGTCAACCCGCAAAAGCTCAGCGCCAATCCCGAGGTGACGCGGCTGGCCCGCGCCGCCGTGGCGGTGCTCGAGGAACAGCGCGCCGGCTTGGTCGTGAATCTCGAGAGCGCGGAGGAACTCGGCTGCCCCGCGCTCGCGGTGCCGGAGGGCGACCTGGCCGCGCGCGCGGACGTGCTCGTGGTGTTCGGCGGCGACGGGACCATCCTCGGCGCGGCGCGCCAGGCCGCGCCGCGTGGTATTCCTATCCTGGGCGTGAACCTCGGCGCCTTCGGGTTTCTCGCCGAGGTCAACGACGCGGGCGTGGAAGAGGCGCTGCATCGCCTGCTGGCGGGTGACTACTACCTGGACGAGCGCATGATGCTGCGCGCCGAGGTCATCCGCGCGGGGCGTGCGGTGCACGAGGTGCTGGCGCTCAACGACATCGTGGTGACCAAGAGCGGGTATGCGCGCATGCTGCGCCTGCGGACGTTCGTCAACGGCGAGCATCTGGCGACGCACCTGGCCGACGGGCTGATCGTGGCCACGCCGACGGGGTCGACCGCGTACTCCCTCTCCGCGGGCGGCCCCATCGTCCACCCGGCGGTGGATGTCATGGTGCTCACCCCGATCTGCGCGCACACCCTGAACGCGCGCCCCGTCGTCATCTCCGGTGGCGACACCGTCGGCGTGCGGGTGGATCCCGTGGGCGCGCCGCCGCCGCCGGCGATGCTGACGGTGGATGGGCAGGCGGGATTTCCGCTCGACGCGGACGATGAGGTCCGCAGCGGCCGGTCGCCGTACCGGACGCGCCTCATCCGTCTCGGCCGCGAGGGCTTCTACACCGTGCTCCGGACGAAGCTGTGGTGGGGTGAACGATGACGGGAAGCCCGCGCCGGCGGGAGGGGAGGGGACGCGGCCGATGACGCAGCAGGGGACCAAGTATATCTTCGTGACCGGGGGCGTGACGTCCGCGCTCGGGAAGGGCATCACGTCGGCGTCGCTGGGGCGGCTGCTCAAAAGCCGCGGCTGGCGAGTGACGCTGCTCAAGTTCGACCCGTACGTCAACGTCGACGCCGGGACGATGAACCCGTTCCAGCACGGCGAGGTGTTCGTCACCGACGACGGCGCCGAGACGGACATGGACCTGGGGCACTATGAGCGGTACATCGACCAGAACCTGTGCCGCGACAACAACACGACGACCGGCAAAATCTACGGCGCCGTGATCGCGCGGGAGCGCCGGGGCGAGTATCTCGGCGTGACGGTGCAGGTCATCCCGCACGTCACGAGCGAGATCCGGGACGAGATCACCCGGGTGGCGCGGGAGGCGGGGGCGGAGATCATCATCGTCGAGGTGGGCGGGACCGTCGGCGACATCGAGAGCCTGCCGTTCCTCGAAGCGATCCGGCAGTTCCGGCGGCAGATGGGCGACGCCAACGTGATGTACATCCACGTCTCCCTGATTCCGTACCTGCGCGGCGCGGGGGAGCTCAAGACCAAGCCGACGCAGCACAGCGTCAAGGAACTGCGCAGCATCGGCATCCATCCCGACGCGATCGTGTGCCGGACGGAGCGGCCGCTCGGCCGCAGCGTGCGCGAGAAGCTGGCGCTGTTCTGCGACGTCGAGCCGGACGCGGTCATCCAGGCGCTCGACGCGCAGAGCATCTACGAAGTGCCGCTGATTCTGGAGGAGGAAGGCCTCGCGCGACAGGCGGAACGCCGGCTGCACCTCCCCGCGAGGCCGCCCGAGCTGGCGGAGTGGCGGCGCCTCGTGGATCGATTGAAGCACCCGGAGGCGGCCATCACCGTCGCGCTCGTCGGCAAATACATGGGCAATGAGGACTCGTACGTCAGCATCGAGGAAGCGCTGCGTCACGGCGGCATCGCCGCCGGGTGCAGCGTGCGCATCGTGAAGCTGGACTCGGAAGAGCTCGAGGAACTGGACGACGCGACGGTTGCGGACCGGCTGGCGGGATGCCACGGGGTCCTCGTCTGCCCGGGTTTCGGCGGGCGCGGGGTGGAGGGCAAGGTCAAAGCGGTCCGCTACGCGCGCGAGCGGCGGGTGCCGTTTTTCGGCGTGTGCTACGGGATGCAGTGGGCGGTCGTCGAATTTGCGCGGCACGTCTGCGGTCTCGAGGGAGCGAGCACGACCGAGGTGGACCCCGACACGCCGCATCCCGTCATTGCCCTGCTCCCGGAGCAGCGCGCGGTCACGGAGAAGGGCGGCACCATGCGGCTCGGGCTATACCCCTGCCGGCTGGCGCCCGGCTCGCTCGCGCACCGCGCGTACGGCGTCGGCGACGTCGACGAACGCCACCGCCATCGCTTCGAGGTCAACAACGACTACCTCGCGGTCCTGACCCGGCACGGTCTCCGGGTCACGGGGCTGTATCCCGAACGCAACCTCGTCGAGATCGTGGAGCTCGCGGATCACCCGTGGTTCCTGGGGACGCAGTTCCACGCCGAATATCGCTCCCGTCCCACCCGCCCGCACCCGCTGTACCGTGATTTCGTCGCCGCCGCGCTGCGGTACGCGCGCGCGGATGCCTCGCCCGACGGGTTGGGCCCCGTGCTCGCGGCGGATGGACGGCGGACGGCGGCCGCCTCCCCGCGCACTACCGACGAGGGCGCCTCGGGAGGCGCGTCCTAGCGGCCCGGCGCGGGCCGCGGAGACCGCAGGACCCGGTCCACCGTGGCGCGAACGCTACCGCGAGCCCGCGCGGCACGGTGGCGCGGCGGAGGAGGAGATCGGATGGGCATCGAGGCATACGTCGACGGGCGGTTCGTCCCTAAGGAAGAGGCGTCGGTCTCCGTGTACGACCACGGGTTCCTCTACGGGGACGGCGTCTTCGAGGGGATCCGCGCATACCACGGCCGCATCTTCAAGCTGCGCGAGCACGTGGACCGGCTGTTCGAGTCCGCGCACACGCTGCAGATCAAGATCCCCATGACCCGCGAGGCCATGGCCGAGGCGATCGTGGAGACGGTGCGCCGCAGCGGCCTCAGGGACGCGTATATCCGGCCCGTGATCTCCCGCGGCAGGGGCGATCTCGGCATCGACCCGCGCCGGTGCCCGCGCCCGAGTGTCGTGATCATCGTGGACACGATTCAGCTGTATCCCGAGGCGGCGTATCAGAACGGCCTGAAGGTGGTCACCACCTCAACCCGGATGCGGCCGTTGGACGTGCTCAACCCGCGGATCAAGACGTGCAACTACCTGAGCAACATCATGGCGCGCCTGGAGGTCAACCTCGCCGGGGCAGATGAGGGCTTGATGCTGACGACCCACGGCTACGTTGCCGAGTGCACCGCCGACAACATCTTCGTGGTGCGACACGGCCGCGTGCTCACACCGCCCGCGCACCTGGGCATTCTGCAGGGCGTCACGCGACAGACCGTGCTCGACTTGTGCCAGACGCTCGGCGTGCACGCCGCGGAGCAGGTCTTGACGCTCCACGACGTCTACGCGGCGGACGAATGCTTCCTCACCGGCACCGGGGCCGAGCTGGGACCGGTCGTGCAGGTCGACGGGCGCGCGATCGGGTCCGGCAAGCCCGGCCCGATCACCCACCGCATTCTCAAGGCCTTCCGGGACCTGGCGGCGAGGGGAGGCACGCCGGTGTACGCGGCATCGGGCGTCCCGGCCGGAGAGTGACGCCGCGCGTCCTCAGCAGCCGCAGGGTCTTCAACGGGCTGGTCGTCGGGCTGCGGCTCGACGAGATCGAGTGGCCGAGCGGTCGCACCACGGTCGCCGAGATCGTCGAGCATCGCGGCGCCGTGGCGATCGTGCCCGTCACGGCCTCCGCTGAGGTCCTGCTCGTCCGGCAGTTCAGGTACCCGGTCGGTCGCGAGCTCCTGGAGATCCCCGCAGGCACCATCGAGCCGGGCGAGGCCCCGGACGCGTGCGCGCGACGCGAGCTGGCCGAGGAGGTCGGCCGCGCCGCGGCGAGGTGGGACCGCCTGCGGTCGTTCTACCCGTCGCCCGGCGTCCTGACCGAGGAGCTGTTCGTGTACCTCGCCCAGGACCTGAGCCCGCGCGCCGCGGAGCGCGAGGAGGAAGACCTGCGTATCGAACCGCGCCCGCTCGCCGACGCGCGGCGCCTCGTCGCGTCCGGCGAGGTCTGCGACGCGAAGTCGATCATCGGCCTGCTGGCCGCCTGCGAGCGGCTCGGAGTGACGTCCTAGCACGGTCGGCGTGGCGTCGTTTGCCCGCGTGGTGGTGATCGTGCTCGACGGCTGCGGGGTCGGCGCCCTGCCGGACGCGGAGCGGTACGGCGACGCGGGATCCAATACGCTCGTCCACACGGCCGCGGCGTGCGGCGGGCTCTCGCTGCCCGTCATGGGACGGCTCGGCCTCGGGCGCCTCGGCTCCATCCGGGGGGTGCCGCCGGATCCCATCCCCGCCGGCGCGTTCGGCACGATGGCGGAGACCGCGGCCGGCAAGGACAGCACGACCGGACACTGGGAACTGATGGGGCTTGCGCTGGCGCGCCCGTTTCCGACGTACCCGCACGGGTTTCCGCCTGACGTGATCCGCGCGTTCGAGGCCCGCATCGGGCGGCCCGTGCTGGGCAATCGCCCCGCGTCGGGCACGGCGATCATCGCCGAGTTGGGCGCGCGGCACCTAGAAACCGGCCGCCCCATCGTGTACACGTCGGCCGACAGCGTCTTTCAGATCGCCGCGCACGAGGCGGTCGTGCCCGTGGACACGCTCTACCGCTACTGCCGGATCGCCCGCGAGGACGTGCTCGTCGGGCCCCACGCCGTCAGCCGCGTGATTGCCCGCCCGTTCGTGGGGCAGCCGGGCGCGTTCACCCGCACGGACCGGCGGCGAGATTTTTCCGTCGTGCCCCCCGAACCCACGGTGCTCGACCGCGTGCGCGAGGCGGGCCTGCCGGTCATCGGGATCGGCAAGATTGCGGACCTGTTTGCCGGGCGCGGCCTGAGCGAGGCCGTCCACACCCACGACGACGCGGATGGCCTCGCGCAAACGCGGCGCGCGCTGTCGGCCGCCCGCACCGGGTTCATCTTCACGAACCTCGTGGACCTGGACACGGTCTACGGCCACCGCAACGACGCCCCAGGGTACGGACGAAACTTGGAACGGATCGATGCGGGCCTGGCGCCGATTGTCGACGCGCTCGACGCCCAGGATCTGCTCGTGATCACGGCGGACCACGGCAACGACCCCACCACGCTCAGCACGGATCACTCGCGCGAATACGTGCCGCTCCTCGTCGCCGGACCGCGGGTACGGCCCGGGGCGCATCTCGGGGTGCGGCGGACCTTCGCCGACGTCGGAGCGACCGTGGCGGAGTCGCTCGGGGCGGCCCCGCCCCCGATCGGCGCGAGCCTGCTCGGAGAAGTGCTGGCCACATGAGCGGCCCACGCCTGCCCGTTCGGGGCCGGCGTTGCCCCGCCGCACACGTCCGCGCGTGACCCCGCTGCGCGCGCGCCTCGAGGAGGCCGTGGCGAGCATTCGCGCCCGCGTTGGGCACGACGCCGGCGGGGAGGTCGGACTGGTCCTCGGCAGCGGGCTTGGCGCGGTGGCCGACGCCGCGGAGGCGGCGGCGGTGCTGGCGTACCGAGAGATCCGGCATTTTCCGGTCCCGGCCGCCGAGGGTCACCAGGGACGCCTCGTGCTCGGCCGCTGGGAGGGCCGCCGGGTGGCGGTGCTGCAGGGGCGGGTGCACCTGTATGAAGGGTACACTGCGGAGCAGGTGGCGTTTCCGGTCCGGGTGCTCGGGGCGCTCGGTGCGCACACGCTCGTCGTGACCAACGCGGCGGGCGGACTCGCCCCCGACCTGCGCGCCGGCGATCTCATGCTCATCGGCGACCACATCAATATGATGGGCACCAATCCGCTGGTCGGTCCGAACGACGCCGGCCTCGGCCCGCGGTTTCCCGACATGTCGTCCGCCTACGATGCGGACCTGCGCGTCACGGCCATGGAGGCCGCCCGAGCGGAACAGCTGGGGCTGCGTGAGGGCGTGTACGCGGGCGTGCTCGGACCGGCGTACGAGACGCCGGCGGAAGCGGCGATGCTCAGGCGCTGCGGCGCCGATGCCGTTGGGATGTCGACGGTCCCCGAGGTGATCGCGGCACGGCACGCGGGCCTGCGTGTGCTCGGGATCAGCGTCATCACCAACGCGGTGGCGGCGGGTCCCGCGGCGGTGACCCAGGACGACGTCCTCGCCGTCGCCAACGACGCCGGACCGCGGCTGCTCCGGCTCCTTCGCCGCGTCGTGCGCGCGCTGTAAAGAAGGCCCTGCGCCTACCGGGCGGAACCGAGCGTCTCGACCTCGATCCCAAACCACCGCTTGAACTCGCGCCGGCCGAGCCCGGTCACGACCACCGCGATCTCCGCCACCTCGTGACTCTGCAGGCGATCGCGGTCGAAATGAGAAGGCGGCGCAGGAGTGCCGGCCGCCGTCACGGGAAGACTCCTCCTGGCCATGCCTGGGCGTGAGCTGCAGCCCTACGATGTCATCAAAGCCAAGCGCGACGGCGCCGAGCTGGCGCCGGCCGTCATCGCGGCGTTTCTCGAGGGCTATCTCCACGGGCGCGTGTCCGAGGCGCAGATGGCGGCGTTCCTCATGGCCGTCTGTTTCCGCGGCATGAGCCACCGGGAGACCGTGGCGCTGACCATGGCGATGGTGGCGAGTGGCGACACGCTGGACCTGTCGGGCATCCAGGGGCCCACGGTGGACAAGCACAGCACGGGCGGCGTGGGCGATAAGACCTCGCTCGTGCTCGTCCCGCTCGTCGCGAGCGCGGGCGTGCGCGTGGCCAAGCTCTCCGGCCGCACGCTCGGCCACACCGGCGGCACGCTCGACAAGCTCGAGGCGATTCCCGGGCTGCGCACGACGCTGTCACCGGACGAGCTCGTGGCGCAGGTCAACCGCATCGGATGCGCGATTGCGAGCCAGTCGGCCCGGCTCGTGCCGGCCGATAAGCGGCTGTACGCGCTCCGCGATCAAACGGCGACCGTGGACAGCGTGCCGCTCATCGCCTCGAGCGTCATGAGCAAGAAGATCGCGGCCGGCAGCAGCGCCATCATGCTCGACGTCAAGGTCGGCAGCGGCGCCTTTATGAAGACGCTCTCGGACGCGCGCGCGCTCGGCCGCACGATGGTGGAAATCGGCCGCGCCGCCGGCCGTCGCACGGTGGCCGTGCTCACGCGCATGGACCAGCCGCTGGGCCGCGCCGTCGGCAACGCGCTCGAGGTCGCCGAGGCCGTGCGGACCCTCCGAGGGGAAGGCCCGGAGAATCTCGAGGAGCTGTGCCTGGCGTTGGGAGCGCGCATGGCCGTGCTGGGCGGCGTGGCGGAGACGGCGGCGGCGGCACGGACGATACTCGGCCAGCGCATCGCCTCGGGCGATGCGCTGCGGCGGTTCGCGGAGCTGGTGGCGGCTCAGGGCGGGGATCCCGGCGTGGTGCGGGATCCCGGGCGGCTCGGGCGGGCCCCCATCGTCGAAGCGGTGCCGTCGGCGCACGACGGCGTCGTCGAGGGTGTGGATGCGGAGATGCTGGGGAACGCGGCGATCCTGCTCGGCGCCGGCCGGACGGGGGAGCACGGCCGGATCGATCCGAGCGCGGGGTTGGTCCTCGAGCGCAAGATCGGCAACCCGGTGCGCCGGGGCGAACCGCTCGCGACCCTCCACACCTCCGACCGGAGCCGCCTGGAGCGCGCGGCGGCGATGGTGACGGCGGCCTACCGCATTGGCGTCGGGGAGTTTGCGCCCGGCCCCGTGGTGCTCGAGACGATCGGGTAGGACGCTGCCCGCCCGCGCCCGAGGAATCGCACCGCCCAGCTGAGAAGCGACCATCCCGGATAACGCTGAGACGCGGGCAGGAGGCGGGGATGGCCGTGCGTACGGTGGGCATCGTCGGCTGCGGGTTGATGGGCTCTGGCATCGCGGAGGTGGCGGCGCGGGCAGGCCTGACCGTGATCGTGCGCGAGGTCTCGGATGCGTTGCTCGCCGAGGGGCTCGGCCGGATCGACCGCTCGATGGCGCGCGCCGTGGAACGGGGACGGTTGAGCCCCGCGGACCGCGACGCGGCGCGCCGGCGGATCCACGGCACGACCGCGCTCCCGGATCTCGGCGCCTGCGATATCGTCTGCGAGGCGATCATCGAGAACATGGACGCGAAGAAGGCGCTGTACCGCGACCTGGACGGCGTCTGCCCGCCCGAGACCGTGTTCGCCAGCAACACGAGCTCGCTCAGCATCACGGAGATGGCGGCGGTCACGCGGCGGCCGGCGCGGTTTGTGGGGTTGCACTTTTTCAACCCTGTGCCGGTGATGAAGCCGGTGGAGATGGTGCGGGGCCTCCAGACCGCAGACGAAACGCTTGCGGCCGCGCGGGCGTTCGCGGAGCAGCTGGGCAAGACCGTCGTCGCGTGCAAGGACCACCCCGGGTTCATCGTCAACCTCCTGCTGGTGCCCTACTTGCTGGATGCGATCCGCGCCTTGGAAGTCGGTGTGGCGACCAAGGAAGACATCGACACCGCCGTAACGCTCGGCCTGAACCATCCGATGGGGCCGTTTGCGCTGCTCGACTTCATCGGCATCGACACGACGTACTACATCGCGGAGGCGATGTTCACGGAGTTCAAGGACCCCCGCTACGCCGCCCCGCCGCTCATGCGCAAGATGGTGCTGGCGGGGTTGCACGGCCGCAAGACCGGCCGCGGCTTCTACGAGTACGCGGCCACGTGACCGCTCCCGATCTCGCGCTCCTCGACTGGAAACGCCGCGTCCACGAGCTGTACCGCGAGGTGCGCGCGGCGGGCGGCCGCCGGGATGCCTGGCGGCGGTGGCGGCGCGCACGCGACGTCCTGTTCCGCACGCACCCGCAGTCGCCGATTCCGCGGCGGGCCCGGGCGCGGTTTGCGGGACTCGCGTATTTTCCCTACGATCCCGCCGCGCGCGTGCTGGCCGAGATCCGCCGCCGGACGCCCGCGCGCATCGATCTCCCGGACGTCGACGGACGCCCGATCGCGGTGACGCGGTTTGCGGCGGCCGCCTTCGCGTGGCGCCGCGAGCGCGTCGTGCTCGCGCTCTACTGGGTGGAGGGATACGGCGGCGGGCTGCTCGTGCCGTTCCGGGACGCGACGAGCGGCACCAAAAGCTACGGGGCCGGCCGCTATGTGCTGGACACCGTCAAGGGCGCCGACCTGGGCGTCCGCGCCGGCCGCCTCGTCCTGGACTTCAATTTCGCGTACAACCCCTCGTGCGCGTACGATCCCCGCTGGAGCTGCCCGCTGCCGCCGCCGGAAAACTGGCTGCGCATCCCCGTGCGCGCCGGCGAGCGCCACGGACCGCAGGACCGGTTTGGCGCGCGGCCGAAGTAGCCCCGCGAGGTGATTCCGTGGAGTTCGACCTCGGCGAGGAGCACCGGCTCGTCCAGTCCTCCGTCCGCGAGTGGGCCACCTCGCGGCTGCTGCCGATCGCGTCCGACCTCGACCGCAACGGACGGTACCCGCCCGAGCTGATCCGGGAACTCGGCGATCTCGGCCTCACCGGTGTGTTCGTCCCGGAGACATACGGGGGCGGGGGGATGGACACGATTTCCTACGCGGTCGTCATCGAGGAGATCGCGCGCGCGGAAGCGGCCCTGGCGGCGGTGCTGTCCGTGCAGAACTCGCTCGATTGCTATCCGATTCTCGCCTTCGGCACGGAGGAGCAAAAGCGCCGCTACCTGCCCGACCTGGCGCGCGGCCGCCGGCTCGGATGCTACTGTCTCACCGAGCCCACGGCGGGATCCGACGCCGGAGCGCTGCGCACCACGGCCCGGGACGACGGCGACTGCTGGATACTCAACGGCACCAAGATCTTCGTCACCAACGGCGTCGAGGCCGACGTGCTCCTCATCTACGCGAGAACCGGCGAGCCCGCGCGCAGCCGCGGTATCAGCGCGTTCATCGCGGAAAAGGGCGACCGCGGGTTGTCGGTCGGGAAGATCGAGCACAAGCTCGGAATCCACGCCAGCAGCACGTGCGAGATCGTGCTACAAGATTGCCGGCTGCCGAAGGACCGGTTGCTCGGTGAGCGAGACCGGGGCTTCCGGATCGCGATGGCGACGCTGGACGGCGGCCGCATCGGGATCGCGGCGCAGGCGCTCGGCATCGCGCGCGCGGCGTTCGACGACGCGACCGCATACGCCAAGGAACGCCGCCAGTTTGACCGGCCGATCGCGGAGTTTCAGGCCACCCAGTGGAAGCTGGCCGACATGGCGACGCGCATCCAGGCGGGGCGGCTCCTGACGTATCGCGCGGCGTGGGTCCGGGACCAAGGACGCCGCCACACGCAGGAAGCCTCGATGGCCAAGCTGTTCGCCTCGGAGACGGCCATGTGGGCGGCGACGCAGGCGGTGCAGATCTACGGCGGCTATGGGTATATTCAGGATTACCCGGTGGAGCGGCACCTCCGGGACGCCAAAATCACGGAGATCTACGAGGGCACGTCGGAGATCCAGCGCCTCGTGATCGCCCGCCAGGTCCTGGGCGAGCCCTAGCGGCGGGTCGCCCGCGCTCGACGCGGGGCGCGTCACCGCCGGGCGCGTCGGCAGGCGTTCGAGCAGGCCCCTCTGCGCACATGTGTGATCAACAGCGTCGCGTATGACGCACGGGAGGCATCGTGAGCTCATGCACGTCGTCGTCTGCGTAAAGCACGTTCCGGACACCGAGGCGCCCATTCGCATCCGGGGCGACGGCCACGGCGTCGAGGAATCCGGGCTCAACTTTGTCATGAACTATTACGATGAGCACGCGGTGGAGGAAGGCCTGCGGATCAAGGAGCGCGGCGGCGGCACGGTCACGGTCGTCACCGCCGGCCCGCCGCGCGCCGTCGAGGCCCTGCGGGCCGCGCTTGCCATGGGCGCGGATCAAGCGATCCATATCCAAGATTCCGGCCTCGAGGCGCTCGACCACCTCGGGATCGCGCGGGTGCTGGCGGCGGCGATTGCGCCGCTGCCGCACGACCTCGTGCTGTGCGGCAAGCTCGCCACGGACGACAACGCCTCGATCGTCGGCCCGGCGCTCGCCGAGTACCTCGGGCGGCCCCAGGCGACGGCGGTGACCGCGCTCGAGCTCGGCGATGGGCGGGCCACGGCGCATCGCGAGGTCGAAGGCGCGGTGGAGGTGCTGGAGGTGACGCTGCCCGCGGTCGTGACCGTGGAGCGCAACATCAACGAGCCACGCTACCCGTCCCTCCCGGGGATCATGAAGGCGAAGCGGACGCCCGTGGCGACCAAGACGCTCGCCGACCTCGGGCTCGCCCCCGGTGGACCCGGCGGCCCGCACCACATCGAGTTGCTCGGCTTGACCCCGCCGCCGCGGCGTCAGGCCGGACGTGTCATCCCGGGCGAGCCGGAGGCGGCGGTTCGCGAGCTCGTGCGCTTGCTCCGCGAGGAGGCCAAGGTCCTGTGACCGCGGATTCCGCGCCTCGCGACGTCTGGGTGCTGGTCGATCACGTGGACGGGCAGGCCGTCCGGAAGATCACGTACGAGCTGCTCGGCAAGGCGCGAGCGCTCGCCGACGCCGCGGGCGGCCGTGTCGTTGCGGTGGCGCTGGGCGCCGGCATCGGCGGTCTTGCCGCAGACCTCGGGGTCCACGGCGCGGATCGCGTGATGCTCGCGGACGCGCCCGTGCTGGAGCGGTACACCACCGACGCGTACGCGGCCGTGCTGGCGCCGTTGCTCGAGGAAGCCCGGCCCCTGCTGCTGCTCATCGGGAGCAGCGCCTGGGGGCGGGACCTCGCGCCCAGGATCGCCGCCCGCACCGGCGCCGGCATCGTCACGGACTGCAGCGCCGTGGAGGTCGAGGACGGCCGCCTGGTCGCCACCCGCCCCGTCATGACGCGCAAGGCGATCGCCCGCGTGGCGTTTGCCCGGGATGGACAGCGCATCGCGGTCGTGCTGCCGAACGTCATGCCGCCCGCGCCGGCCGTGCCTGGACGGACCGCGGAGACGCTGGCCGTGCCGGTGAGCGTGGATCCCGCCGCGGTGCGCACGCGCGTCGTGGAGATCCGCCCGCTCACCCGCGCCACCGTGCCGCTGACCGAGGCCGACATCATCGTCGCCGGCGGCCGCGGGCTCAAGGGGCCGGAGCATTTTGCGCTGCTGGAGGGACTGGCCGCGGCGCTCGGCGCCGCCGTGGGATCGAGCCGGCCGCCGGTCGATTCCGGATGGGTACCGCACGACTACGAGATCGGTCAGACCGGCAAGACCGTCAACCCGCAACTATATATCGCCTGCGGCATCTCCGGCGCACCTCAGCATCAAGCGGGGATGTCGGGCGCCCGGTGGATCGTCGCGATCAACCGCGACCCCCAGGCGCCGATCTTTCAGATCGCGTCGTACGGGCTGGTCGGCGACCTGTTTCAGATCGTGCCGCTGCTGACGGAGGAGGTTCGCCGGCTGAAGGCCGCCCGCCAGGAGTAGAGGCCGGGGCGGCCGTCCGGGTCGCGGGGCGGACGCCTGCATGCTAGTCTTGGGGTGGGGTATCGTGATGGATCAATCGAGTCTCGCACGCTTCCGCGCCGCGCGGGAACGGTGGGCACGGGATGTGCTCGGCCCGGCGCTGGCGCGCCAGCCTGAGCGGGCACCGCGGTTCAGCACCGTGTCGGACCTGGAGATCGCCCGCCTCTACGGGCCGGACGATCTTGCGGGAGCCGATCCCGGCCTACCCGGCGAGTATCCCTTCACGCGCGGCATCCATCCTACCATGTACCGCGGCCGCCTGTGGACGATGCGGATGTTCGCGGGCTACGGGACGGCCGAGGACACCAACGCCCGCTTCCACTACTTGCTTGCGCAGGGCCAGACCGGACTCTCCGTCGCCTTCGACATGCCGACACTCATGGGCTACGACTCCGACCATGCCAGAGCGCTCGGCGAGGTGGGGCGGGAGGGCGTTGCGGTCGACAGCGTGGAGGACATGGACCTGCTCCTGCGGGACGTGCCCCTCGACCGGATCACCACCTCCATGACCATCAACGCCCCGGCCAACGTGCTGCTTGCGATGTACGTCGCCGTGGCGGCGTCGCGGGGGATCTCGCCGGCGACGATCGGCGGCACGATCCAGGCGGACATGCTCAAGGAGTTCATCGCGCAAAAAGAGTGGATCGTCCCGCCGCGACCGAGCATGAAGCTGATTCAAGATCTGCTCGTCTACTGCACGCGTGAGGTGCCGCGCTGGAACACCATCAGCATCAGCGGGTACCACATCCGCGAAGCCGGCTCGACCGCGGTGCAAGAGCTCGCGTTTACGCTCGCCGACGGCATCGCCTATGTGGAGGCGGGCATCGCGGCCGGCCTGGACGTCGACGCGTTCGCGCCGCGCCTCTCGTTCTTCTTCGACGTGCACAACGACTTCTTCGAGGAGATCGCGAAGTTCCGGGCGGCGCGCCGGATGTGGGCCCGGATCATGCGGGAGCGCTTTCACGCCCGCAACCCGCGATCGTGGATGCTCCGCACCCACGCGCAGACGGCGGGGGTCAGCCTGACGGCCCAGCAGCCCATGAACAACATCGTGCGCACGGCGATCCAGGCGCTCGCCGCGGTGCTCGGCGGGTGCCAGTCGCTTCACACCAATTCCATGGATGAGACGTACGCGCTGCCGACCGAGGATGCCGTCACGGTGGCGCTCCGCACCCAGCAGATCATCGCGCACGAGGCGGGCGTGACGCACACGGTCGACCCGCTCGGGGGGGCGTACGCGGTCGAGGCGCTGACGGACCGGATCGAGGCCGAAGCCGACGCGTACATTCGGAAGATCGACGACATGGGTGGGATGCTCGCGGCCATCGAGCGCGGGTACCCGATGCGGGAGATCGCGGAAGCAAGTTACCGCTACCAGCAACAGCTCGAGCGCGGCGAGAAGACCGTGGTCGGGGTCAACGCGTTTGCCCAGGACGAGCCGTCGCCGATTCCGCTCCACGCCATGGACCCGGACGTCGAGCGCCGCCAGGTCGAACGGGTGCGCCGGGTACGCGCCGCCCGCGACGCCGCGGCGGCGGCCCGCGCCCGTGACGCACTCCGCCGCGTCACGGAGTCCGGCGGCAACACGATGCCCGCCATCGTGGACGCGGTGCGGGCGCGCGTCACGCTCGGCGAGATCTGCCAGGTCTTCCGAGATGTCTACGGGGAGTACCGCGAGCAGGCGGTGCTGTAGCGCATCATCGCCGGCGGATATGGGATAATACCGTTATGGTGGAACCACACGTCAGGATTCTCGTGGCCAAGCCCGGCCTCGACGGGCACGACCGCGGGGCAAAGATCGTCGCCCGGGCGCTGCGGGACGCGGGATACGAGGTGATCTACACCGGGCTGCACCAGACCCCGGAGATGATCGTGGCGGCCGCGGTCCAGGAGGACGTGGACGCGATTGGGCTGAGCATCCTGTCGGGCGCGCACAACGTGCTCCTGCCCAGAATCACCGCGATGCTGCACGATCAGGGCGCGGGGGACATCAAGGTCTTTTGCGGCGGCATCATCCCGGACGCCGACATCCCCGGGCTCCGCGAGGCCGGCATCGCCGCCGTCTTCACGCCTGGGACGTCGCTGGAGCAGATCGTGGCCTGGGTGCGCGACAACGTCAAGCCGAGGGGCGTGACGGCGTGAAAGTCATGATCCGCCATCAGCGGCGCGAGGTCGAGGTGCGCGGGCGGCGCCGGGTGCGCGAGCTGCTCGTGGAGCTCGGCGTCAATCCTGAATCGGTCTTGGTCATCCGCGGCGCGCAGCTCTTGACCCACGACGCCCAGCTCGGCGACGACGATACGATCGAGTTGCGGCCGGTTGTGTCCGGAGGGATCGACTGATGCGCTGTCAACGGTGTCGCGGGGACGCCGTGGTGGAGGTCCGGCGCCACCACGCCGCGTTCTGCAGCGACCACTTCATCGAGTTCTTCGACCGCCAGGTGCAGCGGGCGATCGAGGATGAGCGCATGTTCACGCGGGACGACCGGGTGCTGGTGGCGGTGTCCGGCGGCAAGGACAGCCTGGCGCTGTGGGACGTCCTGCGCCGGCTCGGCTACGCCGCGACCGGGCTGTACATCAACCTCGGCATCGGCGGCTACTCGGACGATTCACACCGCAAGACCGTGGCCTACGCCGACGCTCATGGTGCGGACCTCCTCGTGGCCGACATTCCGCAGGAGTTCGGGATGAGCGTGGAGGAGCTGGCGCGGGCGACGCGGCGGGTCAGTTGCTCGGCCTGCGGGCTCAGCAAGCGGTATCTCTTCAACCGCGTGGCGATCGATCACGGCTTCACGGTCGTCGCCACCGGGCACAACCTCGACGACGAGGCGGCGGTGCTGCTCGGCAACCTGCTGCACTGGCAAACCGAGTATCTCGCGCGCCAGTCGCCGGTCCTGTCCAGCACGCACCCCAAACTGGCCCGCAAGGTCAAGCCACTCTACCGGATCGCCGAGCGGGAGGCGGCAGCCTACGCCATCGTCCGCGGGATCGACTACATCGTCGACGAGTGCCCGAACAGCGTCGGCGCGAAAAGCCTCCTGTACAAGGAGGCCCTGAACCTGCTGGAACAGGCCTCGCCCGGCGCCAAGCAGAGCCTGTACTGGGGCTTCCTCGAGCGCGGGCGCGCGTTGCTCGGGACGCAGGGCGTGGTGGCGCTTCGCGCCTGCGTGCACTGCGGCCAGCCCACCACGGCGGAAGTGTGCGCGTTCTGCCGGATGACCGAGCGGGCGGCGGAGCGCATGCGCGTGCGCCGCGGGGGTGGGGCCGGCGCGCCCGCGGCGGCCGCTCCGGTGGGTGCGGCAGGCGCGCCGGACGCGGGGGGCTCCGGATAGCCGCTCCGCGCCCCGAACCGTCCGGCGGGTTGCGCGCGGGCGAGCCGGTGCTCCTCATCGACCGGCGCGGCCGCCGGTACATGATCACGCTCAGCCCGGGCGGCCAGAGCGACCTGCGCGGCGGGAAGATCGGGCACGACGAGCTGCTGGGCCGGGACGCCGGCGGCACGGTGCGGTCGACCCGGGGCGAGCGCTTTCTCGTCGTGCGGCCGACGCTCGCCGAGTTCGTCCTCGAGATGCCGCGCGGCGCCCAGGTGATCTACCCCAAGGATCTCGGCGCGATTCTCATGCTGGCGGACGTGTTCCCCGGCGCACGGGTACTGGAGGCCGGCACCGGCTCCGGGGCGCTCACCATGACCCTGTTGCGCGCCGTGGGTCCTGAGGGGCGGGTCGCGTCGTATGAAGTGCGGGACGACTTCGCCCGCGTCGCGGAGCGGAACATCCAACGGTACCTGGGATCGCCGCCGGGCCTCGTGCTGCGCCGCCACGACGTGTACGATGGGATCCTCCCGGACGATCGCCCACTCGATCGCATCATCCTGGATCTGCCGGAGCCCTGGCGTGTCGTGCCGTCCGCGGCCGAGGCGCTCGCGCCGGGCGGGATCTTCCTGGCGTACGTCCCGACGATCCTCCAAGGGATGCAGACCGTGGACGCGCTGCGGGCGTCTGGCTCATTCGCGCTGCTCGAGACGCTGGAGGTCCTCATGCGGCCCTGGAACGTAGACGGTCGCAGCGTTCGGCCGGCGCATCGCATGGTCGCCCACACGGCGTTCCTCATCGTGGGGCGGCGCGTACAGCGGGGAGCGGCGCCGGCGGCCATCGAGGTTCCCGCCGATGCCGAGCCACCCGACGAGTCCGGCGAGGCGCCCGAGGACCCGGAAGCCTAAGCGATCGGCTAGGTTCGCTCCACCGCCACCGCGACCGCTTCACCCCCGCCGAGGCAGACCGCGGCGACGCCCCGGCGTGCGTCGCGTTCCTGCATGGCGTACAACAGCGTCGTCAGGATGCGCGCGCCGCTTGCGCCGACAGGGTGGCCGAGCGCGACGGCGCCGCCGTGGACGTTGACGCGCTCGAGGTCCAGCCCGAGCTTGCGCGCGACCGCGATCACCACCGCCGCGTACGCCTCGTTGATTTCGTAGAGGTCCACGCCGTCCTTGGCCCATCCGACCTTGGCCAGGAGCTTCTCGATCGCCGCCGCGGGCGCGATCGTGAACCACTCCGGCGCCGTCGCCGTAACCGCCTGGCCGACGATGCGGGCCATCGGATGGGCGTCGAGCCGCCGCGCGGCGTCCGGGGATGCGACCACCACCGCGGCGGCACCGTCGCTGATCGAGGACGCGTTTGCCACCGTCACGGTGCCCCCGTCCTCGAACGCCGGGCGCAGGCTGCGCATCTTGTCCGGCGCAAAGCGGCGCGGCTCCTCATCCTCCACCACGTGAACCGCGGGGGCGCGCCCGTCCGGGCCCGCGACCGGGACGATCTCGCGGGCGAAGTGTCCTGACTCCATCGCGGCGATCGCCCGCCGGTACGAGCGCTCCGCGAACGCGTCTTGGTCTTCGCGGGTAATGTGGTACTCTCGCGCGAGCAGCTCGGCGCAGTTTCCCATGTGCTGGTTCGTGTACACGTCCCAGAGTCCGTCCCGGACCATGGAGTCGACGATCTCTCCGTTGCCCAGCCGGTAGCCGGTGCGCGCGCGCTCCAGCAGGTACGGCGCGGCGCTCATGTTCTCCATCCCGCCCGCGACGATCACGTCGGCGTCCCCGGCCTCGATGGCCTGCGCGCTGAGCATCACCGCCTTGAGCCCGGACCCGCACATCTTGTTTATGGTGGTCGCGGGCACCGTGTTGGGCAGCCCGGCGTAGATGGCCGCCTGCCGTGCCGGCGCTTGACCCAACCCCGCGGTGAGGATGATGCCCATGTAGACCTCGTCCACGCGATCCGACGGCACGTGTGCCCGGCGGAGCGCGTCCTTGATGGCAACACTGCCGAGGCGCGGCGCGGGTACGGATGAGAGCCCGCCTTGAAACCGTCCGATCGGCGTGCGCGTGGCGCTCAGGATGACCGGCTGTTCCATGCTCATCGCCTCCCCTCGGGCCTACGTTGGACGGCACGTAGAGTATTCCCTTGACGGCACCCGCGTGTTGCGCGTGCTTTGTCCGCCATGCTATCGTGGCAGTGCCGGCCGCGATGCTCTTCGGCCGGCGCAGTCGTGTCGTGGGGAGGTGGCGGGTGGAAACACGTCCCCGGGTGGACGCCCGACAGGAGCTTCTCCTCGGCGAGGCCCGCGCCGGGAAGCTCGTGATCGGCGGCGTGCCCGCCTCGCGCCTTGCGGCCGAGTTCGGGACCCCCCTGTACGTCTTGGACGAGGACCGCGTGCGGGAGCGATGCCGCGCCTACGTCCGCGCGCTCCATCGCCGCTACCCGCACGGTCAGATCGTCTACGCAAGCAAGGCATTTTGCTGCATGGCGATGTGCCGGCTCGCGCACGAGGAGGGCCTATATCTCGACGTTGTCTCCTCGGGCGAGCTCGCCACCGCGCTGCGCGCCGGCGTCCCCCCGGCGCACCTGCTGGTGCACGGGAACAACAAGACGGCGAGCGAGCTCCGCGACGCGCTCGAGGCGGGCGTGGGCCGGATCGTCGTCGACAACTTCTATGATCTCGAGCTGCTCGAAGCGCTCACCCGAGAGACGGGCGCGCCGGCGGATATCCTTCTGCGGCTGACGCCGGGGATCGAGCCCCACACCCACGAGGCCATCCGGACGGGCGGCGTGGACAGCAAGTTTGGATTCGGGATCCTCGGTGGGACGGCCCGCGACGCCGTCGTGCGCGCGCGCGAGATTGCCACCCTCAGGCTCCGTGGCATCCACTGCCACATCGGATCCCAGGTTCGCGACCGTGCGCCGTTCGTGCAGGCGGCCGAGGCGATGATGGAGTTTGCCACGTGGATGGCCCGCGACCAGGGAATCGCGCTCGACGACCTCGATCTCGGGGGCGGTGCCGGCGTGCGCTACCTGCCGGACGACCCCGTACTCGAGATCGACGAGGTCATTGACGCGGTGGCGGACGTGGTCCAGCGGCGCGCCCGGGCCGCCGGGCTGCCGCTCCCGCGCCTGCTGATCGAGCCCGGACGGTCGATCGTCGGCGACGCGGGCGCAACGCTCTACACGGTGGGATCGATCAAATCCATCCCGGGCGTCCGCACCTACGTCGCCGTGGACGGCGGCATGTACGAAAACCCCCGGCCGGCGCTGTACCAGGCCCGTTACCACAGTGTGCTCGCGGACCGGCTCGACGAGCCCCCCGCGGCCACCGTGACGATCGCCGGACGGTGCTGCGAGTCCGGCGACGTGTTGATCCGGGATGCCCGGTTGCCGGCGCCGCGCACTGGGGACCTCCTGGCGGTCTTCAGCACCGGCGCCTACAACTATTCCATGGCCGGCAACTACAACC
Organism: Bacillota bacterium; assembly: GCA_021324975.1. GTDB lineage: Bacteria > Sysuimicrobiota > Sysuimicrobiia > Sysuimicrobiales > Segetimicrobiaceae > JAJPIA01. The sequence continues at coordinate 155,520 of JAJPIA010000085.1, read as the reverse complement.
GGTATCCGCGTCCCGCGGTCGTCTTCGTCGGGGACGGGCGAGCGCGCCTGGCGGTCCTCCGAGAGACCGTCGACGACGTCCTGGCCCGGGACGTGCCGCCTGCATAACGGACGCTCCACGCGAATCCAATGCTGAGCGGCCTGGGCGCCAACCCGCTCGCCCTTGCGCTGATCCTCGTCGCGGTGGTCGTCGCCACCACATGCCACGAGTTTGCGCACGCGTTCGTGGCGGACCGGCTCGGCGATCCGACCGCCCGCCACCTGGGACGCCTCCGCCTCAATCCGCTCGCGCACCTGGATGTTCTGGGAACCTTGTTTTTCGTGCTCTTCGGGTTTGGATGGGCCAAGCCCGTCCCCGTCAATCCCGGGAACTTCGCCAATCCGCGTCAGGGGATGCTGCAGGTGGCGCTCGCCGGACCGCTCGCAAACGTGACCGTCGCCTTTCTGCTCGGCGTGATCGCGCGGTTTGTGGCTCCCGCCGATTCACCCTTGGTGCAAGAGCTCCTCGCCACGCTGGCGTGGATCAACGTGATCCTGGCCGTCTTCAACCTCATCCCGATCCCACCCCTCGACGGATCGCGAATCCTGGAGGCGCTTCTCCCGGCCCGGCACGCGTACGGGTACGCGCGCTTCCAGCCGTACGGGGTGGTCGTCCTGCTCCTGCTGCTGTACACGGGCGTAGTGGGACGGGTCATGCTGCCTGCCGCCAGGTGGCTCTACGCCGTGAGTACAGGGGGTCTGGCGGGACCCTGAGTCGTCGCGCCTCGGCGCGCCGGCGCCGGCCCGCGCGGAGCAGGAACCCGCCTGGGCGCGCCGAATACGGGGCAAGCAATCGCCGTGGGTGAAAACGCAGCAGCGCCGCCGCAGCATAGTCGCAGCAGCGATCGGGGGATGACCGTGGCTTATCAGGTGCAGTGCGCCGCCTTCGAAGGTCCCCTGGATCTGCTCGTCAGTCTCGCATACCGCGGTCAGGTCGACCTGCAACGCGTGCCGCTACGGGAGATCGCCGACACGTTCCTCCAGCGCGTCCGCGACGGCCACGACGTGGACGATGCCTCGGAGACGCTCGTGCAGCTTGCCGTCCTGACCGACCTCAAAGCCCGTACGCTGGTGCCCAAAGCCCCGCCTGCCGAGACCCCGCCGCCGACGGAGGAGGCAGGATCCTCCGATCTCGGCGAGCGGCTCGAAGCGCAGCTCGTGGAGTACCTGCAGTTTCGGGAAGCGGCCCAGGCGCTGCGCGCGCTGGAGGAGCTGCAGAGCAAGGTATTCGCCAGGCCGGCCGACACCCGCGACCCCGAGGGCGACGTCCTGCTGGAGGGCGTGACCCTGCGGGATCTGTTCACCGCGTTCGCCGAGGTGTTGGAGCGGGCGGCGGGGGCCCCGGGGGAGATCGCCGGGGAACAGTTCACCGTCGGCGACAAGATGGCGGCCATCGTGGCGGCGCTCCGCGCGGCGGGCGGCCGGCTCGCGTTCGGCCGGCTCTTTCGCCCCCACGCAAGCCGGCTGGAGATCATCGTGACGTTTCTCGCGCTGCTCGAGCTCATCAAGCAGCGCCGGATCCGGGCGCGACAGCCGCAGACGTTAGCCGAGATCGAGATCATGGTCGCGGAGGAGTCATGAACGACGCAGACGCGTGGGAGCACGGGGCCTCGGTGCTGCCCGGGAGCGCACGGCACGACGTCGACCTGGCGACGTGGAACGCGCCGGCGCGCCTGGAGCATCCGAAGCGAGACGCCAGCACCGAAGTGCGCAACGCGATCGAGTGCCTGCTGTTGGCGAAGGGCGGCCCGATCGGCATCGGCGAACTGCGCAAGGTGCTGGAGGTCGGGGAGGATGAGATTCGCGCGACGCTCGCCGCGCTTCAGGTCGAGTATGGGGGGCGGGGGGTGCAGATCCAGGAGGTCGCGGGCGCATACCAGCTGTGCACGCGGCCCGAGTACGGCGTCTACGTGCAGCGCATGCTGCACCTCAGCGAGCTGGAGCCGCTCAGCCGGGCGACGCTCGAGGTGCTCGCGATCATCGCGTACCGCCAGCCGATCACGCGGGCCGAGGTGGACCAGGTGCGCGGCGTGCAGTCAGCGCACCACATCACAAAGCTCTATGACCGGCGGTTGATTCGCGAGATCGGCCGGCGCCCGGGCCCGGGCCGGCCGATTCTCTACGGTACCACCGACGGGTTCCTCCGCTACTTTGGTCTCAGGGATCTCGAGGCGCTGCCGGCGCTCGGGACCCAGGACCGCGCGCTCTCCCTGCCGGAGCCGGCGCCGCAAGGCCCCCGGTCGTGACGCCGCGCACGCGGGGCGGAGCCGCGCTCCGGGGCATGCTGCGGCAACACACACGCGTCGCGGGCCGCGGTTGGCTGCCCGCGTTGCTCGCCGCACTGCTGGTCGGTACGCTCGGGGTCACCGCGGGCGTGCGGCCGACGACCGCAAGCGTCCGCAGGCAACCGGTTGTCGCGCAGCCGGCCCCGGCCGGCGCGGCACCATCCGTCACACGGCCGTGGCTGCTGGCCCAATACCGGCGCGTCGCACCCTTGGCGGTGCCGGTCCGGGTGACGTCGACGGCCGCGCTGCTCATGGACGCGCGCACGGGCGACGTGCTCTACAGCCGAAATCCGCACCTCATCTGGCCGCCGGCGAGCACCACCAAGATCCTGACGGCGTTGGTCGCGCTCCAGAGCACGCCGCTCGACGCCATGGTCACCATCAGCCCGGAGGTCGCCCGGTTCCGTATCGGCTCCGTCGTCGGCCTGCCGGCCGGGGCGAGGATCAGCCTGCACGACCTGCTGTACGCGCTCATGCTCCCGTCCGGTAACGACGTGGCCCTCGCCATCGCCGAGGGGGTCGCGGGGTCCGTCCCGGCCTTCGTGGCCCGCATGAACGAGGAGGCGCAGCGCCTCGGCGCGCGGCAGAGTCACTTCACCTCGCCGCATGGCCTCTACGATCCCGACCACTACACGACGGCGTACGACCTCGCGCTCATCACGCGCGTCGCGATGCGGAATCCGACGTTCGACGAGATCGTCCGCACGCGCTCGTGGACGTTTCGCCCGCCGGCCGGGCCGGTCCGGCGTCTGTGGAACCACAATCGACTCCTGTCGCGGTACTCGGGCGCCGACGGCGTCAAGACCGGATACGTCGACATGTCCGGCGAGACCCTGGTGGCGTCCGCGACCCGTGACGGCTGGCGGCTTATCGTGGTCCTGCTGCACAGCGGCGACATGTGGGGGGACGCGGCCCGCCTCCTGTCCTACGGATTTGGCCACTACCGCTCGATCGTGCTCGCGCGGCCGGGTGAGGAAATGGCGGCGATCGAGGTGCCCGGTGGCGACGGACTGGTGCTCGGCGTGGTCGGTGCTCCGGTCTACGGTGTCCTGAGCGACGGTGACGAACGGGAGCCGATTCGCCGCGTCGTCGTCAACACGCATCTCACCGTGCCGATTCGGCAGGGCGCGCAGGTGGGCGAGGTCGACTTCTACGAGGGCGGCCGGCTCCTGCAGTCGGCGCCGCTCATCGCGGCGCGCGGCCTCTCCGCCCGCACGGATTTGCAGTACGTCGTGCAATGGATGGGCCGCGTGCTCGAGCGTGTCGTGGGGGCCGCGGTCTTCTAAATACCGCCGGGTACGGGCGCGTGGGGCGAAAGCTCTATCGATCGCGTGAGGACTACTGGATCGCCGGCGTGTGCGGCGGGCTGGGCCGGTATTACGGCGTCGACAGCAATCCGATGCGGCTCGCGTTTGTTCTGCTCGCCGCATGGAACGGCCTCGGCGTCATGCTGTACCTCGTCACCGTGCTGATCGTCCCCGAAGAGCCGCGCCCGGCCGGGGTCCCGCCCGGCACCCCGGGAGCGCACGAGGGCGGGGACGACCGGCGCGTGCGGATGCTCGGATGGCTGCTCGTCCTCGGCGGCGTCTACCTGCTGCTTCGCAACCTGCGGTTGTTTCTGCCGATCATGCAAGACCAGGTGTTTCCGATCGTCCTGATCCTCGGTGGGCTCGTGCTCCTGTTGCTGCGCTCGGGCTCCAAGCCGGGCTAGCCGCTGCGCCTACCGCAGCGCGGCCGAGAGCTGCGGGAGCGGCCGCCCGAGAAAGTCCCGGCACCAGACGAGGTCGAGCGTGCGGACGACCACCCCGCGGCGCACTACGGCGATCGTGCGCGCGGGCTCCACGGCGCCGCATCCGGCGCCGAGATCCACCTGGATCGGGTACCGCCCATCACGTACGAACAGCCCGTCCCAACCGCGCAGCGCCGGCCAGGAGGCCCAGATGCCGTACTGGTCTAGATCGGTGATCGTCGTGGTCGGGATCCGGCCGCCCGCGTACAGGTCGAACTGCGCCATCACTTGATAGCGATCGGTCGTGATGAAGTACGGGCCACGCGCGCCGCTCCGGGCCGCGGCGAGGATTGCCGGCGCCGCGGCCGGCCATCCCGCGTAATCCACGGTCGGATCGAGCCGCGGCGGCAACCATGCCGGTCCGACGACGGGCAGCGCGTAGACGAGCATCGTAACGCCGGCGGTGGAGGCGATCACGGCGGCCGCAAGCGGGCGCCACACGGCGTCACGGACCGGTCGCGGACGCGCCGTCGCCAGGCCGGCCAGCGCAATCGTCGCGGTCAGATACCCCGGAGCAGCCCAATGGCCTTTGACCTGGCCGACGAGACTGGCGCCGAACGTCGCGGCGATGATCGGGATGCCCGCTGCGGCCAGGAAGAGCTCGGCGTCGTCGCCGCGCACCCCCCGCCATGCCGCGACGATGAGGGCGCCGAGGAGCGGGGGCAGCATCAGCGGGCCGAGGTACGCCGGCTCCAAGGCGAGGAACGTCGGGAAATTGCCGTGCCCCGACCAGCCTGGACGGGTCGCGTCCGTCGCAAACGAGACCCAATGGTGGGTGCCGTTCCACCACAGCACGGGGGCGAACACGGCCAGCGCGAGCGCGACGCCGCCGTACGGCTCCCAGCGCCGCCGCCAATGGCGATGCCGGGGCGCGAGCGCAAGCCACGCGCCGATCGACACCGGGAGGAAGGCGCCCGTGTACTTGCTCTGGAGGGCGAGGCCGGTCGTAATGCCCGCAGCGGCCCACGCCCCCGGTCCGCCGCGGCGCACGGCGCGCCAGGTCCACAGCAGCGTGAGCACCCAGCACAATCCCAGGGGGGCGTCGGGTGCCGCGAGCAGACCGCCGCCGGCGAACACCGGCACGATGTTAAAGAGGACGACGCTCCACACAGCCGCAGCGTCCCGACCGAGCACCTCCCGCGCGAGCGCGAAGAGCGCGATGGAGGTCGCGAACGACAGGACGGCTGCGACGCCGTGCACCGCGATCCTCGGGTCGGCCACGAGATGCCTCGCCGCCCAGATGAGGATGGCGATGGCGGGCGGGTGGTCGACGTACCCGGCGGCCAGATGATGCGACCAGTCCCAATAGTACGCTTCATCGTCGCCGAGCGGGAGGGCAGCCGCGATCGCGAGACGGAGGGCCAGCAGCACCACGAGCCCGGCCAGCACGGAGCGGGGGAGCGACCGCACTCGACGATCGTACCCAACGACCGCCGGGACCGTCAACGAGCGCCGCGACGCCTGCCCGCCCCGCCGCCGCGGCGACGCGGTTCGTCGGATGACGCGTCGACAGCGTAGGAGCGCCCGGTTCTCGTCCCGAATCCGACTGTCCGTGGCGACGCGTTCGGAGATCGCGGTCGCGATCGACGGCCCGATGGGATCCGGCAAGAGCACAGTGGCGAGAGAGGTCGCGCGGCGGCTCGGCTTTCGCTACGTCGACACGGGCGCCATGTATCGGGCGGTCGCCGTGGCGGCGCTCCGGCGGGGCGTGGCGGTGGACGATCCCGACGCCCTGGCGGCCGTGGCACGCGCCCTGCGCCTCGAGCTCACATTCGGTGCGAACGGCGCCACGCGCGTCGCCGTCGACGGCGAGGACGTGACCGGCGAGCTGCGCACGGTGTCCGTGAACCGCGTGGTCGGGAAGGTCGCGGGCGCACCGGGGGTCCGCGCGGTCCTCGGCGGGATCCAGCGGGACCTCGGCACCACCGGCGGCGTGGTCATGGAAGGACGGGACATCGGCTCCGTCATCCTGCCGCGGGCGCAGGTCAAGGTCTTTCTCACGGCGTCGCCAGAGGCCCGCGCGCGACGTCGGCAGGCGGAGCTCGCGGCCGCCGGCGAGCAGGTCTCGCTCCATGACGTCCGCCGCATCGAGGACGAGGACGACCGCGCGGCGATGACACGCCACGTGGGGCCGCTCCGCATCGCCCCGGATGCGGAGGTGATCGACAGCACGGACCTGACCGTGGACGAGGTTGTGGACCGCATCCTGGGTTCGGTCGCACGCGCGCGTGGTCTATAGGCTGTCCAAGCTCATCGTCCTCGCCGTGCTGCGCTCGGGATTTGGATTTCGCGTGGACGGCCGCGACCGCGAGCCGCCGTCCGGTCCCGTGATCGTCGTCAGCAACCACCGCAGCGACCTCGATCCGATCGTCGTCGGCGCGGCACTGCGCCGGCGGGTCACCTTTATGGCCAAGCACGAACTGTTCCGGGTGCCGGTACTGCGGTGGTGGATCACCGCCTGCGGCGCATTTCCCGTGCGCCGGGGCGAGGCCGACCGTCAGGCGCTCCGCACGGCGCTCCGCATCCTCACGGCCGGCGGCGTGCTCGTGATGTTTCCCGAGGGAACGCGCGGCGCGGGCAGGGAGCTCCGCCCCGCCGAGCCCGGCGCGGCCTCGCTCGCGTTTCGCACCGGCGCGGCGCTGCTGCCGGTCGCCGTGACGGGGACCGACGTGGTGTTGCCCCGCGGATCGCATCGGCCGCGGCGCAGCACGATCCGCGTGCGCATCGGCGAGCCCGTCCACGTGCCGCCGCCGAGCGGCGGGAACGGCGCCAAACCAGATCGCGACGACGTCGAGGCGCTGGGACGACGCTACATGACGGAGATCGCGCGGCTGCTCGCCTCGCCGCCGTAGGGGACCCCGGGCGGATTCGCCGCCGCACGGTTCGCACAGGCGCGGCTCGACAACGGGCGCCCGCCCGCCTATGATTGGTGAGGAATATTCACGGCCGCGCATGGCCGGGGACGAGGGTTGTCCGATGAAGATCGTGATGGCCAAGCACATGGGGTTCTGCGGCGGTGTCCGCCGCGCGGTGGATATGGCCGAGCAGGCGGCGCGGTCCGGCGGCCCCGTGCACACGCTCGGACCGCTCATCCACAATCCTCAGGTCGTCGAACGGCTGCAGCACACCGGGGTCAGCGTGGCGGCCCAGTCCACCGAGCTCGATGCGGGCACGTTCGTCGTGTCGGCGTACGGTGTGGAGCACGCCGTGCTGGATGACGTGCGTGCGCGGGGCATGGCCGTGGTGGATGCGACCTGCCCGGTGGTGCTCCGGGCGCACGCGATGGCGGAGAAGCTGGCGTCGGAAGGATACCAGATCATCTGCCTCGGCGACCACGGGCACCCGGAGATGATCACGCTCAAGGAAATGCTGGGTGATCGTGTCACGATCGTCCACACACGCGAAGAGGCGGCCAAGGTCAAGGTGGCCCAAAAGCTCGGGGTGGTGACGCAGACCACGCAATCGATGGAAAATCTTCGGCTCATCGTCGGCGACCTCGCGTTGCGAGTCAAGGAGCTCAAGGTCCTCAACACCCTCTGCCCCGCGATCACGGTGCGGCAGGAGGAGACGGACGCCATCGTCGAGCAGGTCGACGCGCTCCTCGTCATCGGCGGGCTCGGCAGCTCCAACACCACCCGGTTGGCGGAGATCGGCCGCGCGCGCGGCCTGCCGACGTACCACGTCGAGACGGCCGGCGAGATCGCGCCGGAGTGGTTCCACGGCGTCGAGACGCTCGGGGTCGTCTCCGGCGCCAGCACCCCGGAGTGGATCATCCAGGATGTCATGCACCGGCTCGACGCCATCGGGAACGCCGGATCGCCGAACGCGCATTGACGCGCCGAGCGCGCGGCCCGCGGCCGCCGCTCCGGCCGGTGTGATGACGGCGGCCGCCATGCCCACCGTGGCGATCGTAGGCCGCCCGAATGCGGGGAAGTCGGCGCTGTTCAACCGCATGCTGGCGCGCCGCCTGGCGATCGTGGAGGAGACCCCGGGGGTCACGCGCGATCGCGTCGAGGCGCCGTGCGAATGGGCGGGGCGCCGCTTTACGCTCATCGACACGGGCGGGCTCGTGTCCCGTGCCGGCGAGCCGCTCGCCGGGGAAGTTCGCCGCCAGACCGAGCGCGCCATCGCCGGCGCGGACCTCGTTGTGTTCCTCGTGGATGCGGCGGCGGGGCCCACGCCGGAGGACGAGCAGATCGCCCAGTTGCTTCGTGAGAGCGGCCGCCTGGTGCTCGTCGTGGCGAACAAGGTGGACCTCCCGCAAGCGGACCTCGGCGTGTACGAGTTCCACGCCCTCGGCTTCGGGGACCCGACGCCCGTCTCGGCGACTCATGGGCTGGGGATCGGCGACCTCCTAGACGCTATCTGCGCGCGCCTTCCCGCGCCGGACGCGAAGGCGGCGACGGCCGGCGCGGGCGGTGTCGTCGCGGAAGGGTTGGGGGACCGTGAGCGTAGCGTGCGCATCGCGCTTCTCGGCCGCCCCAACGTCGGCAAGTCCTCCCTCATGAACGCGGTCCTCGGCGAGGAGCGGGTCATCGTGACCGCCGAGCCGGGGACCACGCGGGATGCGGTCGATACCGCCCTGACCTATGCCGGACGCCCGGCGATCCTGATCGATACGGCGGGGCTCAGGCGGCAAAGCCGTGTATCGGAGCGGGTGGAGTTCTACAGCACGCGCCGGTCCTATGAGGCGCTGGCGCGGGCCGACGTCGCGGTCCTCGTCGTCGAGGCGACCGCCGGCATCACGGATCAGGACCAGCGCATCGCCCGCCACGCATACGAGGCCGGCCGGGCCGTCGTCGTCGCGGTAAACAAGTGGGACCGGCTTCAAGGGTATACGCGCGCGGACGTGGAGCGTGTGGCGCAGCATCGCCTCAGATTTCTCGGCGGCGTTGCGGTGTGCCCGACCGCCGCGACCCAGGGCGAAGGGATCGCCGCGCTCATGCGCGCGGTGTTCGAGGCGGCCGAGGCGCGGAGCACGCGCATCGCGACCGGCCCGCTCAACAAGCTGATCCAAAGCGCGGTCGAGGCGACGCCGCCCGCCGCCGACAAGGCCGGCCGGCGGCTCCACGTGTATTACGCGACCCAACCGCAGACGGACCCGCCGCATGTGGTCGTGTTCGTCAACGAGCCGGCCCTGTGGACGGAGGAGTACCGGCGCTACCTGGAACGGCGACTCCGCGCCGCGTTTCCGCTGCGCGGCACGCCCGTGCGGTGGTCGGTCCGGGGCAGGAGAGCCGCGCCAGCCGCACGAAGCGTCGAGCCACACGAATGAGCGGCGTGGCGTTCGGCGCTCTTGCGATTAGCTACCTGATCGGGTCGGTGCCGACCGGGCTCGTGTTGGTGCGGCTGCTCAAGGGCGAGGATATTCGGCAGCACGGGAGCGGCAACGTCGGCGCGGTGAACGTCTTTCGCGTGGCCGGCACGCCCATCGCGGTCCTCGTGCTGGCCGTGGACGTCCTCAAGGGCCTCGTGCCGGTGCTCCTCGCCGTCCGGTGGGGGACGGGACCGTGGGTTTCCATGCTGTGCGGTCTCGCCGCGATCGCCGGGCACAACTGGTCGGTGTTTCTGGGCTTCCATGGGGGCAAGGGCATCGCCACATCCTTCGGCGTGCTCGTGGCGCTCTCGCCGGTGGCCGCGTTTGCCGCCGCCGCGGTGTGGATCGTTGTGGTGGCGACGACGCGATACTCGTCGCTGGGATCGATCCTCGGGGTCGGCGCCGTGCCGTTCGTCTTGTGGCGCCTCGGTCAGCCGCCCGCCTACGTGGTGTTCGGCGTCGTCGCGGCGGTGTTTGCGATCTATCGCCACCGGGCCAACATCCGCCGGCTCATGGCCGGCACGGAGTTGCGCATCAACGACCGCCGCACGAAATCCTAGCGTGGAGATGCACGTGCTCTGCTACGGGGCCGGCGCCGTCGGCTCGCTGGTCGGCGGGTTGCTGTCCCGCAGCGGCGCCGCGCAGGTCACCCTCCTGGGGCGGCGGGCGCACGTGGCCGCCGTGCGCACGTGGGGCCTCCACGTGGAGACCCCGGGGGGCGTCGCGACGTGCAAACGGCTCGACTCGATCACGACGCTCGACGACCTCGGCGCGGCGCCGGACCTGATCGTCCTCACCGTCAAGGCGTATCAGACCGGCGAGGCCGTCGAGGAGCTGGCGCCGTTCCTGCGGCGCGGCGCGCGCGTGGTGACGCTTCAAAACGGCGTTGGCAACGAAGAAGCCATCGCTGAGGCGGGCGGGGCGGATCGCGTGATCGCGGGCACCCTGACGCTCAGCGTCAGCCTGCTGCGGCCGGGGGCGGTCCGGCAGCATACGGCCGACGGCGGCGTGGCGCTGGCGCCCGTGGGCGGCGACGCCTCGGTGGCGGATTTTGCGGAGGCCCTGCGCCGCTCAGGATTTCGCGTGGACGTGCTGGCGGACTACCGGGCGATGAAGTGGAGCAAGCTCCTCCTCAACGTGCTGGGGAACGCGACGTCCGCAATCCTGGACCTGCCGCCCTCCGAGATCGTCCGGAATCCGCGGTTGTTCGGCATCGAGCGCGACGCGTTCCGCGAGGCGGTGCGCGTCATGCAGGCGCTCGACCGCGCGCCGGTCGCGTTGCCGGGCTACCCGGTGCCCGCGCTCGTCAAGGCCATGCGGGCCCCGGCGTGGTTCGCGCGGCGCACCGTCGGGCCGCGGCTTGGCGCCGGCCGCGGCGGCAAGATGCCGTCGCTCCACGAGGACCTGGAGCGCGGCCGCGAGCGGAGCGAGGTTGAGGTGCTCAATGGCGCCGTCGCGCGCGAGGGCAGGGCGGTCGGGCTGGCCACGCCGATCAACGCTGTCCTCGCGGAGCTTCTCACGGCCATCGCGGCGGGCCGGCGGCCACGTGACGAGTTCCGCCGCAACCCAAATGCGCTCATCGCCGCGTGCCGCGCTGCGCCCGTGCCGACATAGCGGAAAGGGTCGCGGTTGTGCCATCATGGCCGGGTGTACCGCCCAGTTGCTCTTAGCCGCGATTGGGGACGAGGACGAGCCGTGCCTGAGGCCGGGGCTGTTCCTGAAGGAGCGCGTACGGTCCGCCGGCTTGCTCGTCCTGCCGGCCACGGGCCACGCGATCAATCTCGAGGAACCCGCGGCATTCCACCGCGCTGTGAGCGACTTTCTCACGCTGGTGGAGGCGGGCCGCTGGCCGGTTCGGGAAGCGGGGGCGCCTCAGGCCTCTGCGCTCCTCCCGGAGCGAGACCTTTCCGGCCTGTGATGCCGCTCGAGCCCAGGCCGGCGGGGCGACGACTTTCTTCCCCCTCCTCGAGTTCCGGCTACAGACGCCGGAGCACGAGAAATCCGTGAACGAGCGATGCCGCCACGGCCCCGAGCAGGACGCCCAAGTTGACCGCCGCGCGAAAACCGGGCGGACACTGCCGGACGAAGACAAAGAGTACGAAGGACGTGATGCACACGAGAGCCCCCGCCGCCGTCATATCGTAGCCCATGATCCGGTTGGCAGGATACCAGACGCGCGGGTCGGAGAGGGTCTTCGCCACGCGAAAGCCGTACCAGCGGTTAGGGCCCACCCGCTCGAGCATGAGCGGAATGCTGAGAGCGATGAACAGGAGCCCGAGGGCGAAGAAGACCGCCGTTTGAACGAGTTTCGCCTGATGCAGAGCCGCCGGAAACATCTCGCTCACCTCGACCGATCATTTTGCACAACGGTGCTATAATGAGCCGTGGACGGGCCGTAGCGCAGCTTGGTAGCGCACCTGAATGGGGTTCAGGTGGTCGGCGGTTCAAATCCGCCCGGCCCGACCAGACAAACCACCTACTAGACCCGACGAACACCCAGCAAGACACGGCCCGGCGCACGATCGGCCGGGCCGTTCGTGTGTCTATCCGTTCGCGCGCTCCTCGAGTTCGACGGCTGGTCATGACTCGCGCCTTCGGGGCCCGATAGTTGGTTCCGCGCGCGGTGGCGCGCCGTCCCGAGAGCGCTCCAGGGCCGTCGTGTTGCCGAGCGAAGCCACCGCAACGGCGTCGCCCCCCGCGGCTTTGACCGTGTACATTGCACGGTCCGCAGCCCTAACAAGCGCCTCGACGGTCCGGCCATCTTCGGGAAAACTCGCCACGCCCAGGCTGACCGTGATCAGCGGGCCGAGCGTCTCGCTCCCGTCGGTCGGGGCGCGCTCCGACGCACCTCCCACGAGGTGGCGGATCCGCTCCGCCAACACGGTAGCCTCCGCTTTGCGCGTTTCGGGGAGAAGCGCGACAAATTCGTCGCCGCCATAGCGCGCCACGACGTCGACGTGGGCGCGGTGCTCGCGCGTGAGGACGCGCGCGACCTGCTGCAGCGCGAAGTCGCCCAACAGGTGCCCGTGCGTGTCATTGAAACGTTTGAATCGATCGACCTCGATCATGACGACCGACAAGGGCGTGCCTGCTCGGCTTGCCCGCGCGATTTCCCGCTCGAGGGCTTCCCAGAGTGTCCGGCGGTTCGCAAGCCCGGTCAACCCGTCGGTCATCGCCAGGGAGCGCGTTTCTTCGTAGTGCCGCGCGTTGTCGATGGCGACGGCGGCGTAACCTGCCAGCGTGGTCAGCAGCTCGAGGTCCGCGGTTCCCAGCACCCGCTCGATGGTCTCGACCGTGATCACGCCGACCACGGTACCGCGGCGCAGGATCGGCACGCTGACCTGTTGCGTGATCCGGGCGTCGGAGGCGACGTAGTCGGGATCGGATCCGACGTCGAGGACGAGCGCGAACTGCCCGGTGCGGGCGACGCGGCCGATGATGCCCCGCGAGACCGGGAACAGATCCTTACCGGCTTGGTAGCCGCGCGTCGCCACGAGCCGAAGCGCGTCGCCCTCGAGCAGCTGGAGCGACACGAACGGATAGCCGAGCGTATCGCGCAATTCGTCCACGAGCGCGCCGAAGACCTCATCCGTGGCCAGCGAGGTTGCGACGCGCGTGAAGGATCGGTTCAAGAGCGTGAGCTGATGCGCTCTGCGCTCCGACTCGCGCAGTAGGTCGGCATTTCGCGCCTGGAGCGCTTCGGCGCGCGCGAGGTTGCGCTGTGACTCTCCGTAGAGGCGCAGGGAGTTGACGACGAGCGCGGCCTGCGCGGCGAGCATCGTGACGGCCTGCTCCTGCGCCGGGATGAAGTAGTCGGGGATCGGGTGGATCAGCCCGAGCGATCCCAGCAGGTTCGTCCCGGTCATGAGGGGTACCAGCATCACGCTTCGGACGGGTTGGCCGGTTGCCCTGAGGGGATCTCGGTGGCGGCGCATCCAGTCGCTCTCCCGCGCCGGACCCGCCGAAGCGCCCGGACGGCGCCAGAGTTCGAGCGTCACGGTGTCGGCGAGACCCTGCGCCGCCGCGGGGTCGAGTCCGCGCGACACAGCCACGTCGAAACCGCCGCGGGTGTTCCGCAGGCTGACCCATAGGGCAGCCGGCGTTGCCACCCGCGCAATGAGCCCGGCGAGGCGCTCCAATAACTGCTCGAGGCCGGCGGCCTGCGCGAGATCCGTAACCGCGGCGTAGAGGCGACCGAGGTCGCGGTTCGTCTGACGGTGGGAGTCGTAGACGAGGAACGCGAGCCCGGCCACGATCGGTAGCACAAGCACGTACTGGAGATTGGGCGGGGCGGTGCGAACTCGGAGCAACTCGAACGTCATCAGCACGCCAAACGACCCAAGCGCCCACGTCGTGGCCAGCCGGATTGATGCGTTCCCGAGCAGCACGGTCCGTACGGGCACCTCACGCCGCACGGCTGAATAGAGGCTCACGACGACGTGGGTCACAGCGGCATAGGCGGCGATGCATCCCAGCGCCGCCGGCAGCACTCGGCCGGGATGCCACAGCGGGGCAGCATGCGTGAGCGACACGCGGCCGGACTCGATGAGGGTCCACGCCACCCCCGCGAGGACGACGCTCAACGCCCGCTGGCTAGAATTGAACATAATCGTGATACCCGGGCGCCGGCGCTGCAGGTTGACCGCCAATTGCGCGATGCCGGCGCAGAGTGCGGCATACCCGGGCCCCAGGATGAGCGCTGCGGGCAGAGACGCTGCGGGCCCGAACGCTACCGTGCCCGCTTGAGGGAGGGTGAGATTGAGATTCTCAGCACCGAGGCAGAGCAGGAGGAACCCAGCAAACACGGGGAGCGGCGGGAGAGGCCCAAGCAGCAGGGCAGCGGCGACCAGGAACCCTCCGGAAACAAGCGGCCCCCACGCGATCACCCACGATACCCATGAGCGACGCTGGTCGTGCAGCGATAGTCCCCCCGCGAGCACCGTAGTCCGATACCCTTACGAGGATCGTGCCCCCTTCGCGAGCGCCTTAGACGAAAATAGGTCCTCCAGCTCAAAAACTTGCATTCGTCAGCCTCGTGCCGTTGTCGGCGTCATGCCGTCCGGGTTGAACCGTGGCAGTCCTGGATGCGCCCCTCGAGGAAGCGCCGTTCGGCGGGGCTTCGCGCAAGCGTCAAGGCGCCCTCAAAGTCTCTCCGGGCGTCGCGCAGGCGGCCGAGGCGGTATTCAAACTCCCCGCGCGCCGAGTAATAGAACGGGTACCGCGAGAGGCGCCTGCGGTCATCGATCCGTTCGATCTCCTCGAGCCCCCGAGCCGGCCCCTCATGCTGTGCTACGGCCACCGCGCGGTTCAGGGCCACGACCGGCGACGGCTGAATGCGCATCAGCGTGTCGTAAAGGGACACGATGGCGCCCCAATTCGTCTCCTCGGTGCGCCGCGCCGCCGCGTGCACGCTGGCGATGGCCGCCTCGATGTGGTACGGGGTCACCTCGGTCCCGCCTGCCGAGAGCTCAAGCTGTCGCCAGCCTTCCGCGATCAGCGCGGCATCCCAGTGGCTCCGGTTCTGATCCACCAGCAGGACGAGGTCTCCGGCGGCGTCGACGCGGCCCGGCAGCCGCGCGGCCAGAAAGTGAAGCAGTGCCGCAAGCGCGTGGCTGGTTGGCGTCGACGTCACGGGATTTGCCAGCAGAAGTGAGACCAGGCGTAGCGCCTCGGCGCACAACTCGACGCGCACCGGCGACTCCGCGGACGCTCCATGGTAGCCTTCGTTGAACAGCAGGTACACCGCGCGCGTCACCGCCGGAAGACGGGCGGCGACGTCATGTGCGCCCGACAGATCGAACAATTCCTTGGACTGCGCCAGCGTCGTCTTGGCCCGCCGGAGCCGCTTTTGCATGGCGGCGGTGTTTTTGAGGAACGCGGCCGCCGTTTCGTCCATCCCAAACCCGCAGACGAGATGGAGGATGAGAGCCAGCCGGGTCTCTTCCGGCAACTGCGGATGCGCGCAGGAGAACATCATCCGCAGCTGGATGTCCGTGATGCCGCCCGCGTCGAAGACCTCCTCGACGACTTGGGTCACCGTCCACTCGGACTCGAGGAACGGTCGGAGATCCGGTGCGAACCTGCGCGCCGTCGCCTCCCGCCGAAGCACGTCGAGCGCCCGGTGTTTGGCCGTGGTCATGAGCCACGCGGACGGGTTCTTCGGCACGCCGTGGAACTTCCAGGTCTCCAGCGCCCGGCAGAAGGCGTCTTGAACGACGTCTTCTGCCAGGGCGAGATTATGAATGCCGAAGAGGCGCGTGAGAACCGCGACGAGGCGGCCGGATTCCCGCCGGAAGAGATGCTCGGCTGCCTCGTCGGGTTCCACGCGTCCGCTACATCTCCAGCCGCATCACCGGCCGGACTTCCACCGAACCACCATTGTCGGTAACCGGACACCCGGACGCCAGTTGGGCCGCCTGGTTCAGATCCCTGGCCTCGACGATGGAGAAGCCGCCGACGACGTCCTTGGTCTCCGCGTAGGGCCCGTCGGTCACCGTCTTCGCCTTCCCGGCGACGACCTTGCCCGGGTGGTCGAGTGGCTGGCCGATGTTCTTGAGGTGGCCCTTATCACCCAGATCCTTGAACCACGCCCGCCACTTCTGCATCGACTGCTGCGCCCGTTCGGGCGAACCGGACGCCTCCCGGATCGCTTCCGGGGTGTTTCGGTACAAGAACACGAATTCCGGCATGGCACTCCCTCCTCCTCGCGTACGATTTGTTCGACCTATGAACGTTTGAGGGACGCCGAAACGGACATTTCCACCCAACACCGTCACGGCCTGCCGCCCGTAGAGGCGGCCAGGACGTTGCGGAGCGCGGCGGCATCGAATCCGAACCAGCTCGAGGCCATCCGGCCGCCATGGACGCTGCGCTGCTTCGACGTGCTCAAGGATCGCTCGAGTCCGCGGCCCCCGGAAGAGCCTGCCGCGATGGCCGTTTGGCTATTCGATATGTTCCTTTTGGAACAGGAGCCAGCGATCGGGTCGCGCAACTGGCGAATGGAGCGCCAGCGGCAACCCGGGCCAGGGGAAGCCAATGGGAGGCCACAGGGAGGAATGATTATGAGCGCGACGTTGAAGGACGCCGAGTACCGGCTCGAACAAGCCGAGGCAGCGTACAGGCGGGCGTGCCACGCACGCGATCTCGCCGAGACCCGCCGCGCGGAGGCCGAACGGGCGCTCCTGGCGGCCCGGGCCCAAGTTGAGGCGCTGCAAGCAAACCACGGCTTGAAGCGGGTCAGTTAGTCAGCCGCTTCGCGTCGCGACGATCGGCCCACTTCTGTATCGTCGGGCCGGCGTTGAGATCGGGCAAGGCCGTCGCGGTGGCAACCGTCCAGGAGAAGAGAGTGATCCACCTGCGTACACTGCTACACGAGTTGCAGGGTCAGTAGATAGGTATGGTGCGCCGGTTATGGCAGCCGCTTCGTGACCGCCTCCGCCTCCTGCGGGCTGAAGGCCCGTAGCGTCTGGGTGCGGACGTCGCCCCGGCTTCCGAAGAGGAACGCGCCTTCGAGCGCGGCCTCGTCGTTCGGAAACTCCGCGATGAACACAAAGTCGTAGCCGCCAAACGTCGTGTAGTTCGCAACGACGCGGCCGCCTTTGGCGCTGACGAACTGTTCGGCCGACTGGCGAAGCTGCGGAAGCTGCCTGATATTCTTGATGCCCTGCTCGGTGTAGCTGCCCAGAATCACGTAAGTGACCATTGCTCTGCCCCCTTGTGCTGAAGTCTTCGTGCCCGTTCGCGCGAGTCGCTCACTCTCACGAGCGGCGGAGTGCCGGGCCGAACCATATGTACCAGGCCGGTCCTCCGGCGTCTATCCAGTGCATTCGTCCGATCGGACGATTTGGATGCCTCGCGAGGCGGCCAATCCGCGACCCCGCCGGGCTGCGAATACCGCGGTGACGGAAGAGCTGCCGAGCGCGCGCGGATGTCCCGGGTGGGGCGGCCGCTTCCGAGACGACAACAGGGAGGTGGCTCGATGGCACGATCCAGGTGTTGGCTGTCCGCCCTTGCGCTCCTGGCGCTGGCGGGGTTGGTGATGACACCCCGGCTGCTCGTGGCCTCCAACCACGACGACGGCGAGCTCGATATGAAAGGCCGGGCGCTCCACACCACGGATTTCTTCGTGTTCTGCGAGCAAGACCAGAATCCTGGCGCGGCCGCCGGCGATCTCGTGTTCATCATGAATGTCAACCCGCGGTCGCTGCCACGGCAGGAGTACAACTTCAGCACGAATGCCCGGTACGACATCCACGTGACGCGGGTCATGAACAACGACGCGACGCCGACCGGAAAGACCGATGCGATGCTGCGGTTCGAGTTCGGCGCCCCGGCGAAGGACGGCTCGCAGCCGATCAAGGTGACGGCCGTGCGAAACGGTGTCACCAGTGCGAGCGCCATGGGCGCGGCGCGGACCACGCCGCTTGCCGCGGCGGGCGCGCCGATCGTGACGCCGGTAAATCTCGCCGGCAGCACGATCTCGGTGTTCGCGGGGCTGCGTGAGGACCCGTTCTTCTTCGACGTGGAGCAATTCTTCCGCGTCCGCGCGGGCGCGCTGGGGATGGGACCCAAAGTCGGGTTCCGCACCCCCGGCTACGACTTCACCGCGGGCTACAACATCCTGTCCATCGCGGTCCGGGTGCCCCGCGCGTGGCTTGCGGGCTCGACGTCCGCGACGACCTACGACGCCTGGACGACCGTGAGCGTCGGCGGTAAGCAGATCGCCCGTCTGGCCCGGCCGGCTATCGGCGAAGGCCTGCTGACCACGACCGCCTATCAGAACGCCCTCAATAGCGTGGGACCGGACTTCGAGGCGGCCGCGCTCGCCGGCCACAAGCCGGAGGCGGAGGTCGCGGGTCCGATCGTCGCCGAGGCCAAGCACACGTTGATGGCGTTCGGCAATGACGACGCGCGCGCGACCGCCCTCCTGCTCGCGTTCCTGCCTGACGTGATGCGCATCGACACCAGCGGACCGAGCGGGTACGCTGCCGCGCTGAACGCGAAGGGCAGCCCGATCCGCGGCCGCAAGATCACCGACGACGTGATTCACGTGACCCTCTCCGTGGTCACGAACGGCGCGGTGAAGACCGACAACGTGACGTACGCCGGACCCAACGGCGGCGGCACCGGCCACAAGCCGCTCCTCTCGTCGTTCCCGTACCTCGCGGAGCCCAACTAGGCGGATGTCAACGGGCGCCGGCAGGCGACTCCTGCCGGCGCCCGGCTGGGCGACCACGCTCGCCGGCCGGCATCACGTGTGACGGAGGCACAACGATGGATGTGACACGGCGTCGTTCGGGGATCCTTGCGCTCGGCATCGCCGCGCTGCTCGCCGCCGGTATCGGTCTCGCGCACGCGGCCCGCGGCGGGCGCGGCGACTCGCCCTACCGGTACCGCTTTGAGCGTCCGGCGCCGGGTGCGATCTCGACCCTGCTCCACGCCGAGATCGCGTTTTACGAGGACCGGCTCGCCCGCAATCCCGACGGCGCTCTCGACCGCGCGGGACTCGCCGGCGCCTACCTCAAGGAAGCTCGCATCACCGGCGATCTCCGCTGGTACCTGCTGGCCGAGCAGGAGGCGCGGGCCTCGCTGGCGCGCCTCACCGTGAATAATGACGGCGCCGTCCTGACGCTGGCGCACGTGGCCGAAGCCCGCCACGATTTTCAGGAAGCGCTGGGACTCGCCCGGGCGGCGGGGCCAAGCGACGAGGCGGTGCCGATCATCGTAACCTCGAACCTGGCGCGGGGCGACGTGCCGGCGGCATCTCGGGCGGTTCGGACGCTGCTGGCCGCCGACCGGTCGCTGCGGTCCTACGCGCTGCGGGCGCTGGTTGAAATCGCGCAGGGGCAGGACGCGGCGGCCGAGGCGGACTACCGGCGCGCCCTCGGGCTCGAAGAGCCGGACGAGACCGCGAGTTCGACCTGGGTGCGCAGCCTCTACGGGCGGTTCCTCTATCAGCACGGGCGGTTCGACGAGGCGCGCGCCCTGTTCACCGAGGCGCTGCGGATCCTGCCGCAGTACCCGCTCGCGCTGACCGACCTGGCGGTGCTCGATCTACGCCAGGGCCGGTACGAGGCTGCGGTCGACCACCTGACCCGCGTGGTGACGGTGACGCGCGACGCCCCCAACGTGTACGACCACGTCGTGCTGCGCGGGATCGCGCAGGCGCGCGATCTTGAGGGCCGCCACGCGGAAGCGGCGCGGTTCTGGGCGGACGCCGAGGCGCGGCTGCGCCAGGACGCAGCGTCCGGCGCCTACGGCCACCGGCGCGAGCTCGCGCGTCTGCTGCTGACCCGCGGCCGCGCCGCCGATCTGCCGGAGGCGCTCGCGTTGATGCGGCAGGAAGTCGCCGTCCGCGCCGACGCCGAGACGCTTGATACGATGGCGTGGGCCCTGTCCCGCGCCGGCCGCTGGGAGGAGGCGCAGCAGACGATCCGCCGCGCCCTGCGGTGGGGCGTACGGGATGCGCGGTTCTACTATCGCGCGGCTGTGATCGCAAACGCGCTCGGGGATGCCAGGGACGCCCGCGCCAACCTCGCGCTGATGCGGGCGGTGGACCCCACGTTCGACGCGCGCGCGCTCGACGTGTCGCTGATCGGCCTGTAAGGCGGCGGGGAGGAGGGGAGGGCACATGATGCGGCGACGTGTGAGCCGCCGGGCCGTGCTCGCCGCCGCGCTCCTGGCGCAGTGCCTCGTCGCGGCAGTGGGAGTCGTCGAGGCGCACTGGGCCGATCAGGCCGCCGCGGAGATCGCCGTGACCGGCCGACAGGCGCGCGTGACGCTTACCCTGCCCACAGGACTCGTCGTATTCGCGGACGACGCCCGTACGGGCGTATCCGGCGGCGGCTACCATGCTATTCCAGCGGGCCGCCTGACCGACGGCGACATCCGGGCCCACCGCGAGGACCTCCGCCGGTTCCTCGCCGCGCGCTTCCGGCTGTCGGCGCGCCTTCGCACGCCCGCGGCGGAGGTCCGCGAGGGCACCCTCACCGTCCAGCCGTTCGCCGGGACGCCGGCGGCCTCGGGACCCGCCGGGTTCGCCCCGGCAACGCACACCACCCTCGCCCTCGTGTACACTTGGCCGGCGCCGGTGGACCGGCTCATGATCCACTACGATCTGTTCCCTCCCGGGGTCTCTACGGCCAGCTGCCTGGCGACGGTCCTCGCGGACAGCCGAGTGCACACCGTCGCCTTCGCGCCAGGGCACGAGGACGCCGTGATTACGCTCAGCGCGCCGGCCCTGTGGCAGGCGGCCAGCGGATTTGTGCGCATGGGGATCGAGCACATCCTGACGGGTTACGACCACATGCTCTTCCTGCTCAGCCTGCTCATGGTCGGCGCGGCGCTGCCTCAGCTCCTCAAGATCGTGACCGCGTTCACCGTGGCGCACTCGATCACGCTGTCGCTCGCGGTGCTGGGCGTCGTCGACCTGCCGTCCCGGTGGGTGGAGAGCGCGATCGCGCTCAGCATCACCTGCGTCGCGGCCGAGAATATCTGGCGGGGCCGCGCATCGCTGGGCGCGCGGTGGCTTGCGGTCTTCGGGTTCGGGCTGGTGCACGGGCTCGGCTTCGCCTCCGCGCTGACCGAACTGCACCTGCCGCGCGCCAACCTCGTCGCCTCGCTGGTCGGGTTCAACCTTGGCGTCGAGATCGGACAGGTGTGCGTGATTCTCCTCGCGACCCTGGCGCTCGACGGGATCCGCCGGTACGGCTGGTGCCCGGCCTTCCGCCGGTGGGTGTCCGCCGCCGCCGCGCTCACCGGGTTCGTGTGGTTCGTCCAGCGGATGCTGGGAGCATAGGCAGGCACGCAGGAGGTCGCTATCACTCCGGCGCGATGGGGCGGCCGGGCAGGGAGCGCCCGCCACTGGCGAGAACCAGGGCGCCGCCGGCAAGCAGCAAATTACAGCCGCAGCACGGCGAGGTCGATGAGGGGGAGCACGGTCTCACTGCTCAACGCCGGGGACGATGAGGCGCTTCTGGCGCGGGTCGCACAGGCGGACCCGGAGGCCTTTGAAGCGCTCTACGCACGCTACAGCGGCCCCGCGTACTCGATAGCCATGGGTATGCTCAGGGACACAATACGGGCCCAAGAGGTCACCCAGGACGTCTTTCTCGCGATTTGGCGGGGGGCGCGGGCGTTTGATCCGGCGCGCGGCAGCGCGCGGACTTGGATTCTGTCCGTGGCGCACCACAAGAGTGTCGACGCCGTCCGGCGGGCCCGGCGAAGCCCGACCGTCCCGCTGTCGGACACGATCGCGGGCGACGTGGACGTCATCGAAGAGGCCCAGGCCCGCGTGGACGCCGGCCACGTGCGGCGAGCGCTGGAGGCGCTGTCGGCCGAGCAGCGCGTCGCCCTCGTGCTCGCCTACTACGGCGGATACACACAGCAGGAAATCGCCCAGCGCTTGGGCGTTCCGCTCGGCACCATCAAGACGCGCATCCGGGACGGGCTTCTGCGCCTGCGATCCGTCCTGCCCGCACCGGCACCGGAGACCGCGCGATGACCCACGACGAGATTCGGGAATCGATTCCGGGTTACGCTCTCCACGCGCTTGCGCCCGAGGACGCGCGGGACGTGGAGGCGCACCTGGCGACCTGCGCCGAATGCCAGCGGGAACTTGGTGTCTTCGAAGACGCCGCCGCGTCGCTCGCGATCGGGTTCGCCCCCGAGGAGCCGCCAGCGGCGCTGCGCCGCCGCGTTCTCGACGCCGTACGGTCCCGCCGGCGAACCGGCGCCCTCGGCGTGGGCTGGACCGCGGCGCTCGCGGCCGCCGCGGCGCTCATCGTCGTGCTTGCGGGCGTCGCGCTGTCGCTCGAGCAGCGGCTCGGAGCGCTCACGGCCCGCGTCGACTCGGAGACCCAGGCGCTGGCGTTGCTGGCCGACCCGGCTTCGCGCCTGGTCACGCTGAGCGGATCCGCCGGCGGCCGCGTCCGGTTTGTGTTCGATCCGGCCACCGGCCGGGGCGCGCTGGTCGCCACGGGCCTGCGAAACCCGGGTTCCGACCTCGTGTATCAGTTGTGGCTGGTGGCCGGGGCCGCGCCGCATAGCGCCGGGGTGTTTCGTCCATCGTCCGGGACTCCGGTCATCGTCGCCGTGGGGGCCGATTTCCCGCGGTATCAGGCCGTGGCGATTTCTGTCGAGCGCGGGCCAAACGGCGCGGCGCGTCCCTCGGCCGCTCCGGTTCTCGTGGGCAAGCTCGGGGGAGGATAGAAGAATCGAGGAGGGGAGTACTATGGCTGGACAGCCAAGGGCGGTACGATCCGGCGACGGCCGGGCGCTCAGCGTGCTCGGCAACACGTTCACGTTCAAGGTCATGGCCGCCGACACCGACGACTCGTACTCCGTGATCGAGATCACCTCTCCGCCGAACGGCGGCCTTCCGCCCCACAAGAACACCCGAGAATCCGAGACCCACATCATACTGCGCGGCACGTACAGCTTTATGCTCGGGACACAGACGCATGAGGCCGGGCCCGGTGCCGTCTTCTTCGTACCCCGCGGTACGCTGCACGCGTTCCAGAACGTCGGCCAAGAGCAGGGGCAGGTGCTGCTCATTCCATCGCCCGGCGCCAACAACGAGGCGCTGATCGCCAAACTCGCCGAGCGGTTCGGTTCCGGGCTCCCTTCGTCCGGGCCGGATCCAGCGGCGCTCGAAGCGCTCTCGGCGCTGGCCCGGCAGTACGGCGTCGAGCCGTCGATCGACTGATGCAGGCGAATGCCGGCCTCCGGTCCGGCCGCACGCTGCCGCGCGGGCTGTGGAACTATTACTTTTGCGAAGAGTGGAAGGTCGCCGCGTCGATCGACCGCGCCTGGATGGCTATCCGCGACCTCGAAGCGTATCCGCGATGGTGGAGGGAGTTCGTCGAGGTACGGCGCCTCAACGAACTGGACGGCGTCGGGTCACAGGTCTCTGTGCATGCCAAGGCAGCGCTGCCGTACCACATGTATTTCGATCTCGAGACGATCGTGGAGGAACGTCCCCGGCTCGCCATCGTAAAGGTGCGGGGCGACCTCAACGGCGAGATGCGCTGGCGACTCGAGCCCGAGGGGTCCGGCACGCACCTCACCTTCGACGAGTCTGTTCGCACCGGCAAGCTGCTGCTGAACGTGTTTGCGCCCGCCTTCAAGCCATTGTTCGCTTGGAATCACCGCGTAATGATGGCGAGCGGAGAGCGGGGATTGCACCGGTACCTGGCCGCTGAGACGGAGACTTCCTCACCGCCAACGGGCTACGGGGTAGCAGGATCGGCAAGAAACCGAGGGCGTTAGACGACCTGCCGCTCGCGCTCGAGCTCCGGGGGCCTTGTCGAGCTGGTGCACGACCAGGGCGGCAAGGCAGATCTGGCGCGGGTTCGCCCTCGATCAACCAGCCGCGGGCCGGCACGGCATCCGCCGGCTCCTGACGCTCCGTCCGGCGAGCGCCATAGAGCGGTCGCTACAGCAACCGCGCGGCCACCAGGACCAACAGCAGCGTGAGGAGCACGTACGCCGCGTACGTGTTCAGGCCGCCGCGGTGCATCGCCGCGAGCGCGCGGGCGAGGCCGTGTGACCAACCGGCGAGGGGATCAGCGACAAACCGGTCGGCCACGTATGTCTCGACGCGCGCGCGTCGAACGGCCGTCCGAAAGTGCTCCGCCACCACCTCCGTAGTGTCATCCGCCATGGATGGATGGAAGACGGCATTGAACACGACCCGGACGGGGTTGGAGAATCCGGTGGCCGTATACGTCATTTCCGGGTCGAGCCGCGGCACGCCGCCGTCCCATCGCGGTCGGCGCGCGAGCGTGCGGGCTCGGGTCCCAACGTGGACGGCCAGGTAGACAAGTCCGATCAGCCCCAGAAGCACTGGGAACGCGTAGCTGGTCGACATCGCGAAGACGACCGGGTTATCGGTCCCGCCGCGAAGCAATACGATGAGCCCGCGGCCCGGCAGCAGGTGCCGGCCGACCTGCGCTCCAAGCGTGCGAAAGTCGGCTACGAATGACGCGGGCAGGGCGTGCCCCGGCGTTGCGGGCGCGAAGAACGACGGAACGAGGGCGTCCGCGGCGCTCGCGTGGGTCAGCGGCGCCACGGCGCCGCTCAGCGCGGGGATCGTGTAAGTCGGCAGGATGCCGAGCGCGAGGCACACCGCCGCCAGGATCCCCATGGCCGCCAGCGCGGTAGGGGCCGCTTCGTGCGCGGACCCGGCGGCGCCTGAACGGGGCAACCCCAGGAAGCTCATCGCAAAGGTCTTCACAAAGCAGGTCGCCGCGAGCGACGCCGTCAAGGCGAGGGCCGCGCCGCACAGTGCGAAGACGATCTTGACCGCCGTCGCGTGGAGCTCGACGCTGCGCAGCAGGGTCTGCAGCGTGAGCCATTCGCTGGCAAACCCGTTGAACGGCGGCATCGCGGCGATGGCGAGCGCGCCGACCAGGAAGAACATGGCTGTCCAAGGCATGCGTCGGATGAGACCGCCGAGTCGATCCATGTGACGCTCCCCCGCGCCCCCGTCGACCGCGCCTGCACCGAGAAACAAGAGTCCTTTATAGGCCGAGTGATTCACCATGTGATACAGCGCGGCGACGTAGGCCATGCTCGCGAGGGTCGCTTCCCCGGAAGCCCCGAAGACCAGCCCGGCGCCCAACGCCGCGGTCACAATCCCGATATTTTCGATGGAGCTGTGCGCCAGCATCGCCTTGAGGTCGTTCTGGGTCGTTGCGTAGAGGATGCCGACGAGGGCCGACAGGCTGCCGACGACCAACACCACTATGCCGGGGCCGACCAAGTGCGCCGGCAGGAGATCCAGGTTCACGCGGATGATGCCGTAGAGCCCGAGGTTCAGAATCACGCCGGACAGCACGGCCGACACGTTGGCCGGCGCCGCCGGATGGGCGCGCGGAAGCCAGGAACTGCCCGGTAACAGCCCGGCCTTCACGCCGAACCCGAAGAACGACAACAGAAAGACGGCCCAGCGCGTCTGAACGCCCGCTGTGGCGGCCGCGTGTCGCAGCGCAGCGAACGGGAGGCCGCCGGCCGCATTGATGAGCAGGAGGAATGCGACCATCACTGCGACCGTTCCGGCCTCGCCCATCACGAGCATTAAGTACCCTGCGTGCGTGTGCTCGCGTTGCTCGTGTTCATAGTTCACGAGGAAGTAGCTCAGGATCGCCATCGCCTCCCAGGCGAGCAGGAACGCAAGGACGTCGGAGGTGGCGAGCGTGAGCGCGATCGCCGCGAGCAGGCCGTGGTAGAGGATGCCGAACGATCGGAGGCTGTACCGGCCGAGATAGCGGAGCAAATAACCGGCGGAGAAAAGCGACACGGGCAGGCATACCAGTCCCATAGCCGTGATAAACACGGCCGCCAGCCGGTCCACTTCCAGCGTCAGTGCGCCAAACGGGGCTACGGTCCACAGCGTGGCGGACCAGAGATGGCCGGTCGCGAGCACCGTGAGCCCGATCGCCATGAGCATCATTGCCATCGCGGACCCGGTGCAGGCCAGGACCGCCGGAACACGCCGATCGGGGAGGGTGGCGCTGGCAATCACCCCGGCTGCGCACGCGGTCAGGAACGATGCGGCCAGCACATTGAGCGCCATCATCAGTCTGCCTTAGCTGTATCCACGAGGCCCGACCCGCTTCGGGCCGCCGGGGCGCGTCCGGTGACGAGGAGCAGGCCGTGGAGGATCGCGAGGGGGGGCGGTGGCGATCCCGGTACCGCCACATCGACAGGAAGGTCGTGGATCCCGGCATCCGACGCGAAGCTCGGCGCAAACACGCTCCCGGTCAGGGCACAGGTGCCCACGGCCACCACCCGCTTCGGTGCGGGCATCGCCTCGTAGGCCTTGCGGAGCGCCCACCGCATGTTCACGGTGCCTGATCCAACGACCAGCAGGATATCCGCGTTGCGCGGGGTCGGTGTGACGAAGAACCCCAGGCGGTGCATGTTGTAGTAGGGGTTGTTGAGGTGCTTCACCTCGGCGAGGCACGCGCCGCAGTCGCCCGCGTCGACGACGAGGATATGCGCCGACCCACGGAAGGCCGCCCCGAGCGGGCCGAATGGTCGTGCGTCCGTGCCGCGCGGCGCGGCCCATTCGTTGCCATGGTTCCAATCCATCGGCGACGCGACGCCGCGGACGCACCGAAACGAATGCACACAGCGTGCCGGATCGACCACAACGCGTTCGCCGTGCGCCGCGAGTGCCCCCGTGGGGCAGCGGCGCGCGAGATCGGCCGCGACCTCCTCGGGAAGCACGGTGGCGCGGGGCATACCTGGAGACGCCCCCCGTGCCCGTTCCGGCGCGGCCGGAAAGCGCGTCGTGGGAACCGGCGTCCTGAGACCGCGTATCACCCAGTTGCTCATGGCGCATATCTCCTTGGGGACCGCCGCCGCCGCCGCATCAGCGATCGCACTCCGCGACCGAGAGGCCGAAGGTGGCCAGGATGATCGGGAAATCCTGGAAGGCGAAGTTCTCGGCGGCAAGATGAAAGCCGTGCCAGTTCACAAACGACGGTGTGATCGGTCGAAATCGCTCGATCCGACCGTCCGCGCCGATCCGCACCCAGTGAAAGGCGGCGCCGAGTGGAGCCTCGCACCATCCGAAGGCGGCGCCCGCGCGAATCGGCGCCGGTACGTGAACCGGGCCTTCGGACAACCGGTCCGCCGACTGTCGCAGCAAACCGGTCGATTGCTCCGCCTCCGCGAAGAGGACCAGCAGGCGCGCATAGCCGTCTCCGGTCGTCTCCCGCGGCACCTGAAACTCGAATTGTTCGTAGCCTCCGTAGGGCTGTGCGCGGCGGAGGTCGCGCGCCACGTTCGACGCGCGGGCAATCGGGCCCACCAGTCCGTGCGTCAATGCCGCCTGCTCAGCGATCGCGCCGACGCCTTCGATACGGTCGAGAAAGCTCGATGAAAACCGGAGCATCTCGCGCAGCCGCGACAATCCGTGGAGCACGGTTCCGACCGACGCCGCCGTTTCCCGGCACGCCGCCGTCTCGAGGTCCCGTGCGAGTCCCCCAGGCACGTTGAGCCCGAACAGGTACCGGTGGCCCGTCAGCGCGCCCGATAGCCGCAAGAGTTGTTCCTCGAGGATCGCCGCCTGACTTGCGGCCACCGCGAGGGCGGTCGACGCGCAGATCCCTTCGATGGCCGCGACGTGGTGCCGCAGCCGCTCGAGTTCGGCGAGGAAGATGCGGAGCGTGCGCCCGCGAGGCGGCACGGCGATCCCGCCGATCTGTTCCACCGCGTGGCAGAAGGCGAGCGAGTGCGCGAACGCCGACGTGGCGGCGAATCGTTCCGCCACCAACAGCCCGTCGTCGACGCTGCGTCCTTCGGCGTTCTTCTCCACGGCGCGGTATTTGTAAAATAGACGAGGGAAGACGCGGATGACGTCTTCGCCGACCGTTTCGAGGAGGAAGAGCGCGCTCTCGGTGATATCGGAGTAAATGGGTCCGACGGGCATCAGGAACGCGCCCGGTTCATCCACGAGGCGGAGGGGCGCCCAATTCGGATCGGGCCGGTGCAACGGCGCACGCACCGCGGGGTCGAAGGACCGGCGCATCGGCGCGACGCTCTCCGGCCAGACGTCGTTGTGCAGGACGAAGTCCCCAAGGCGTGGATGCCCCTCAAAACCCAACCCGAAGAGGTCTTCCGCCTCCCGCTCATGCCAGTCCGCTGCGTGGACCTCGACGCTGATGCTCGGCACCGTTTCGGAGGGCTTGACGCACTCGGTCACCACGTGCGCCAGCTCCGCCAGAGGGCTGTAGAACAAGTAGCGCAGGCTCCAGACCGCCTGGGCATCCTCGACTACAAGCCCTCCAAAGGCATATCCGAGGTCGCTAAAGAGGCGACGGCAGACCCCGCGCAGCGCTTCCGGCGGGCAGGCGATCGTCGCCGCGCGGCCGTCGCTCGAAATAGCGACGTCCGGCCACTCGGCCCTGACCAGCGCGTCGATACCCGTCCGGCTTGCGCCGGCGCGATCTACAGGGCTCACGCGTTTCTCACCTCCCAATCCACAGCGCCGCCTGATGGAGAAGCCCGAGAACAGGGCGGGGGACGTACACACCGAGCCACAACACGGGGACGGAGGCGGCTGCCAGCGCGAACACACACGCCCCCGGCAAGGGGATGACTTTACGCACGCCGGCGCGGCCAAAGACCGCGCGGTTCACATGCGCCATCACGGCGAAGAATCCAACGGCGACAAACCCGGCCAGAAGCGCGGCGGCGATCGGGTATCGCTCCGCGAACCCCGCCCGGAAAATCGTGAACTCGCTGAGGAAGACCGCGAGCGGAGGGGCCCCCGCAATCGCGAGCCCTCCGAGCAGCAGCGCCGCGCCGGCAACCGGCGAGATTCGCAGGAGCCCTTGGATCTCACGCCGCGGCGTCACCACCGCGGCCGCCCCCGCGGCAAGAAAACAAAATGTCTTGGTGACGGAATGCGCAAGCACCTGTGCGGCTGCGCCGTAGGAGGCGAGCGCTCCCCCGAGACCCGCAGCCACCAGGATGATGCCCATGTGCTCGATCGTCGAGTAGGCAAACACGTGCTTGTAGTCGCTCGCCTGGAGGATGAGAAAAACCGCCACGCCAACGGACAGCAGTCCAAAGCCAATGAGCCAGCCCCCAGCGTGCGCGCCGGGCACCCCGGCCGCTACCGGCACGAGACGCAGAATCGCATAGAGCACGACCGTGGCTTCCGCCCCGGACAGAAGCGCGCAGACCGGAGCCGGTGCATGGCGGTACGCATCCGGGACCCACGTGTGCAACGGGACGAGTCCGAGCTTGGCGCCCAGGCCAACGAGAACGAGGAGGAAGGCCGCCTGCATCAGACCCGCCGGCATGCGCGGGGCGGCCGCCGTGAGCCCATCCCATGTGAACGCGGCGCCTCCCGCGCCCCGCAACGCCCAATAGAGGAGGAGAAACCCGAGGAGA
Organism: Bacillota bacterium; assembly: GCA_021324975.1. Taxonomy (GTDB): domain Bacteria; phylum Sysuimicrobiota; class Sysuimicrobiia; order Sysuimicrobiales; family Segetimicrobiaceae; genus JAJPIA01. The sequence goes on along the minus strand of JAJPIA010000085.1, from coordinate 126,183 downwards.
GCGATCGCCGCGCCCATCAGCGTAAGGACGACGTACTTCCACGCCGCCTCGAGGGCGCCGCGCGTTCGGGTGAACCCGACCAGAAACACCGACAGGAGCGTCGTCAGCTCGATCGCGATCCAGACGAGCGCGGGTTCCGACAGCAGCGGTACGAGCAGGAGTGAGCCGGCGAAGAGATTGTAGTCGACGTAGTATCGGCGTTCCGCCCGGGATCCCGCGGGCGCAAGGCGGGCCGACACGTAACCGTAGGAAAAGATCGCGGCGCTGAGGTTCACTCCGGCCACGAGCACGAGCGCGAGCGCGCCCAAACCGTCGCAGGCGATCCATCCAGATATCGCAACCGTGGGAGCGCCGGCGGCGCTCCGTAGCGCTACGCTCCATGCGGCCCCCGCGGCCGCGGCGGCCGCCGCCATCGTCGCTCCGGCGGCAGCGCGCCCTCGCTGCGGGAACAGTGCCCAGAGCGCCGCCGCCAGGGGCAAGAGCGGGATCACGATGAGCGTCACAGCTCTTCCTCGTCGCTTCGCTCCACAAGCTCGACGATGTCGGTCGTGCCGACATGCTCGTGAATGGCACGGGTCAAGATGCCCATGACGAGGACGATCACCAGCACGTCGAAGGACGCGGCCAACTCGGCGATCAACGGGAGGTCAGGCGCGATGGAGACGCCGGCCAGGAACGCGCCATTTTCCATGGCCAACAACCCGACGAGCTGCGGGACGGCCTCGCGACGCGTGACCAGCGACAAAGCGCTGATGAAGAGCCCGGCGAGACCGATGGGAAGATTGACCCTGATAAAGGCATCCTGCGCCGGCGCGAGGGGCACGGCGATGAGATACGCGGCCAGGGTGAGCGCCAGGGCGATCAGGAGCGATGCAGGGACATTGACGAGTTGTGACAGTTCCCGACGAGTGTAGATCTCTTCGGGGACCGTGCCGCGAAGCAGCCAGGGCAGGAGGACGGCTTTGACGGCGATCGTGATCAAGCCGACGGCGACGAGGTCGGGGATGCCGGACGCGGCCGCCAGAATGAACGCCGAAGCGGCGAGCAGCACGGACTCCAACACGAACGCCGCCAAGCACGCTTGCACCTGCCGGACAACAACGAGTGCGACGGCTGTCAACAGAAAGAGCCCGCCGGCCAGATCGTTGAGCGCCACCGCCCACGCTGATTGCACCACTCGACGCTCCTTGACTAGAAGATGCGCGTGATCATCGCAACGGTCGCGATGACGAACGCCGCGCCCAGAAACTCCGTAATGCGGAAAAGCCTCAGCTTCGCCAGCGACGACTCGATGACCGTGAGCACGGCGAGCAGCACGAGGATCTTGGAAAATACGAGCGGAATCGCCAGCATCACCGCGGCGAGTGACGGAGTCTGCGCCAGACCCCACGGCGTGACGAGGACATTGAGGAAGACCAGCTGGAGTACCATGAACTTCATCGCGCCGCCCCAGTTCATGAGCGCGGCGCCGCGCCCCGAGTACTCCAGGTTCTTCGACTCGTCGATCATGGCGAGCTCGAAGTGGCCGGACGGGCTGTCCACCGGAATCCGACCCGCCTCCGCCAGTAAGAGCATGAGAAAGGCCAGCATAATCAGGACGTGCGAAGGCTCAAAGAAGTTGGACGGCGGCGAAACCCATTGCTGTTGGACGATGTACGGAATCGTCGAGCCGGCGACGAACGAGATGGTGAAGAAAACGATGATGAACACCGGTTCGGCCAGGAAGCCAACCATTCGGGTCCGGCTCGCCCCCATGGCACCGTAGGGATTCGTCGTGTCGACGGCCGCGAGCGCTGCGAAGAATCCGCCGAACGCGAGCAAAAATCCGGCCCCCAGCATGTCCCCCATAAAGGCGAAGAACAGCGGGTATGTTGTGAGCGCGGGGATCAGAAGGGTCACGAAGAGCGGCATCGTGAACACAACATAGGGCGTCGCCCGAAAGATCCACGAGCTCTGGTCAGAAACCACCTCGTCCTTCTGGAAAAGTTTCCAAAGATCTCGATACGGTTGCCAGATGGTCGGCCCGCGGCGCGATTGGACGCGTTCCTTCCACCGATCCAAAACTCCCTTGACGAGCGGCGATAGGAGCAGGACCGTAAGCGCCTGGATCACGTTGAAGAGCATGTGGGCGGCCACCCGTCACCTCCCCTCAGGACACCATTGTCGGACCGTTGGAGACGTCGAGCCCGCGGCGCCCTCCCGCGCAAGGGCCATAGACCTGCACCTGCGCTTCGGGGGGCCACCGAACGCTACCGCCAAGGGCCTCGGTGACCGCGGGCGTACCGCTCTCCAAACGCAACAAAGCCTCTGCAGAGCCGAACAGGCTGCAGAGGCTATCAGCGTCGAAACACGCGGTTATATGGCGAGCCTCATCGCCAGGAGCCGGGCGCCGTATGAGAGCGCGCTTCTTACCGCGGCAATAATACCAGCGGAGTGACGCCGCGACAAGCCCTATCCCTCGGTCGCTTCGGTTGATGGGAGGGGCGAAGCTCTCGTTTATTGACGCTTCGTCGCGAGCGTTCCTATAATGGGGGACGCTGGACGTCGAACGCGCTCGAGGGCGATGAGGCCCGCCACAACTGCCTCCGAGGCGCATGCCTCGCGGGCCGATGGCTTCTACAGCACGCGACTGTAGAAGCCTTTTTGGTTCCTGGGAGGTGGATGGGTGGAAGTGCCCGTTGACGTGCGCGCCGTCGCGCAGCGGGTGCAGCAGCAGGTCGGCCGCGTCATCGTGGGCAAGGCGCAGGCAATCGAGTTGCTGCTCACCGCGCTTCTGAGCGAGGGGCATGTCCTGGTCGACGATGTGCCCGGCATCGGCAAGACGGTGCTCGCGAAGGCCCTGGCGCGCAGCGTCGGCGGAACGTTCCGGCGCCTTCAGTGCACGCCCGACCTCCTGCCGAGCGACGTGCTCGGCGTCTCCGTCTATCAACCGGAGACTCAGTCGTTCCAGTTTCATCCGGGGCCGATCTTCAGCCAAGTGTTGCTGGTCGATGAGATCAACCGCGCGACGCCGCGCACGCAATCTGCGCTCCTGGAGGCGATGGAAGAGCGGCAGGTCAGCGCCGAAGGCGAAACGCGACCGCTGGCACGGCCGTTTATCGTGCTTGCGACCCAAAACCCCATCGAGTTCGCCGGGACGTTTCCGCTGCCCGAGGCCCAGCTCGACCGCTTTCTGATGCGCCTGTCGCTCGGCTATCCGACGGCCGAGGAAGAGGCGGCCATCCTCGATCGTTTCGAGCGTGCGTCGCCGCTCGACGATCTCGCGCCGTGCACCGATCCAGAGACCGTGCTCGCCGCCGTCAAGGCGGTGCGCGCCATCACGGTCGCCCCGGCGGTGCGCGACTACGTCGTGGGGCTCGTGCAGGCGACGCGGTCGCACGCCTCTCTCGCGCTCGGCGCCAGCCCGCGCGCGTCGCTCGCCCTCCGGCGCGCGGCGCAGGCGCTCGCAGCCGTGCGGAGCCGGGCGTTCGTTCTCCCGGACGACGTCAAGGAACTCGCGCTCCCGGTGCTGGGACACCGGTTGCTGCCGACCGGCCAGACGCGCCTACGTGGGACCGCCCTCCAGGAGATCATGGGTGAGATCATCGCGGGCGTTCCAGTGCCGGCGGAAGCGCCGCTGCCCTCCGGCCATCTTGGGCCGTGACTTCCGAAGGCTGGCTGACGCTCCTGGCGGTCCTGTGCGTCCTGGGAGCTGTGTTCCACCAGGCGCTCCTGTTCGTCTTCGCGGTGACCGGCCTGTTGATCGGATCGGCCTCGTGGTTCTGGCAGCGGGCGTGCTTCACCGGGGTCACGTATCGCCGAATTCTCGGCCAGCGCAGGGCATTTTTTGACGAGGAAGTGGATCTCGTGCTCGAGGTCACCAATCGAAAGCTCTTGCCGCTCCCGTGGCTGGAGGTGGAAGATGAAGTCCCAGAAGGACTCGAATTTCTCGATGCGGACCTGACCAGCTCATACAAGCCCCGGCGGCGCGCGCTCGTCCATCTGTGTTCGCCTCGGTGGTACGAGCGCATACGGCGCCGGTACCGTGTCCGGTGTACTCACCGCGGGCTCTGGGAATTCGGGCCGGCGACGCTGCGGGCCGGCGACCTGTTCGGTTTCTCGACCCAGGTCCAAGACGTTCGCGTCCTGGATCGACTCGTCGTCTATCCGCGCATCGTTCCGCTCGAGCGTCTCGGCTTGGACGCGCAGGGCCCGTTCGGAGATCTCATCGCGCCGCGCACGCTTTGGGAGGACCCCGCGCATCTTGCCGGCGTGCGCCCCTATGAGGCCGGCGACTCGCTCCGGCGTATCCACTGGAAGGCGTCCGCCCGACTTCGGCGGCTGCACGTCAAGATCTTCGAGCCGACGACCCACCCGCGCCTTGCGCTCTTTCTGGACATGCACACGCTGCGGGGGCACGCCTGGTGGGCGGGGTACGATCCGCTGCTCGTCGAGGTGGCGATCATCGTGGCCGCGTCGGTCGCCGCATGGAGTGCGGAGCAGAAACTTCCGGTTGGCCTCTACGTCAACGGTCCCCGCTTCCGTGGCGCGGGCATGGCGACGATTGCCGTTCCCCCGAGCGACCATCCGCAGCAGCTGCAGACCGTGCTCGAAGCGCTCGCTACGGTGGCCCCGGTGGCGACGACGCCGCTGGAGGAACTGCTCGCGGCGGAGATGCCGGCCCTCCCCTGGGGGACGAGCGTGCTCGCGATCACGGCCGTGCCGGAACCGGAAGCCGTCGAAGCCCTGCGAGCGGCCAGACGCACGGGAAGGTCCGCGGGTCTCGTAGTGATTGGCTCGGACGCCCGGACGGTCACCGCCGATGACCTCCCGGTATTCGAGGTGCGCGGCGAGGACGCGTGGCGTGACGTGCGCCGCGTAGCGCTGGCGTAGGCCCGAGATGCGATCGGTGCTGCGGACGCGAGAGGACCCTTCCGAGAACAGGTCCCGGTCGGCTGCGGCGGGGAGCGGCGCGCCCGACTCGCCGGGATGGACCCTGCCGTTGCTCGTGGCGGCGATGGACGCTGCGTGGATTGTCCCGTACGCCATCCTCGCGGGCACGATCTGGCTCGGCGCCCCGTCGAGCCTGCTCGCTCCGGTGACCGTCTGCGTGTTGCTTGCCGGCGGGCAAATCGTGGGCCGAGCGGGCCTATCGCGCCCTGCCGGGGCGCGCATCGCGCCAGCCCGCGTCGCGCTGGTCGTGGGAGGCGCCGCGGCCGGGGCATTGGCCGTCGTCTGGCAATACCGCGCTGATCCGGCCTGGCGCCTCCTGCACGGCCCGGCCCGCGAGTGGCTGGTCTCGATCCTGGCCGGGGCACGCCCGGAGCTGCCGGCGTGGGTCTTCGCGATGCTGGTGTGGCGCCGTGCGCTCGTGATCGGCCGCACGACGCTCGAATACTACGACGTCGAGACCATCTTCACGCTCGGGCTCGCGGCGTTTGGCGTGTTCGCTGCCGTGATGGCGGCCGGGCACACGGTTCCTCCGCTCACCGCCGCGGCGGCGGCCGGTTTTCCGTATCTGCTTGGGTTCTTCCTCGTCAGCCTGATCGCGCTACCGATTGCGCGGTTGCAGTCCGTGCACCGTCAGACTCGCGCGTCACAGCAAAACGCCGCGGTGACGGCGGACTGGTACGCGCTGGTGGTAGGGGCCGCGGCCGCCGTACTGGTCGTCGCCACGCTCGCAGGCGCCGTATTGCGGCTCGATGTCGCGGCTGTCTTTCGCGCCGTGGCGCCGGCATTGGATGCGGTGCTGCTTGCGCTCCTCTATGTGATCGCCGTGCCGATCGGGTTCGTTCTCTCGGGAATTGTCTGGGCGATCCGCCGTATGCTGCATCCCCACGCCGTGCAGCCGATGCCCTCGCCGTCGCCCGCGGCGTGGCTGCAACAATTGTCTCAGGGGCACACGGCTGGATTACCGCCCGAAGCGGCCGCAGCGCTACGGTGGGGGGCGGCGCTGGCCTTGCTGGCAGTCGTATTGCTGCTGATTGCCCGGTCTGTATTTCGGTATGAGCGGGTGGGCCGGCGCCACCCCGCCGACATCGTGCGCTAGTCGGTGTGGTCCTGGACGGATCTCCGTGCGTCTTGGCACGATCTCTTCCGCCGACGCGCGCGGGACACCACGGGTATCGGCCAAGATTTCGGGGCTGGTACGGCCGCCATCGTCCGGCGGGCGTACGCCGAGTTCCTCGGTCTCGCAGACACGTTGGGAGCACGCCGCCCCAAGAGCCAGACGCCCGCCGAGTTAGCGCACATGGTAAGCTCGTATCGACCGGCCGCTTCGGTTGCCATCGAGACGCTCACGGACCTGTACAGTCATGTGCGGTACGGATTGGAAGCACCGTCGCCACGCGACGTGGCCGCAGTCCAGGACGCGTTGGAGCGGGTGCGAGCCGCGATCCTACCCGACGCCGCGTCGGAGCGACCGCGCGCCCGAGGTGGACGTCCTAACCCTCGCCACGCTTAGCGTGTGCCGTCACCGCGGTTCCCAGGGAAGTTGCCGCGGCTCCGCCCTTGGACAGGCTCCGTTGGCATGGCCCGCCTGGTCGCCGCGAAGACAGGGAGCGCGGCGAGCTGCAGCAGCACCGTGAAGGCGACCAGCGCGTACACGGACAGGTTGTAGAGTACCCCGAGCGCGACGCTCCCGAGCATCCATGCCGTGCCAAAGCCGGCGTCGAAGAGACCGTAGGCAGACGCTCGCCGCTCGGCGCCGACCATGCCGGTAACGGCGGCTTTGACAACGGACTCTTGCGCCGCTATGCCCAGTCCCCACAGGACCATTCCGAGAACAACGAGCACGGTGTTGCCGAGGAAGATGAACGGCCCGAAGAACGCGGTGGCCGCCGTCGCCCACACCACGGTGGCGAGGCCGATGCGGTCGAAGAGACGCCCGAGCGCGAGCGCCCCGGCCGCTTCGGCTGCCATGGCTACCGCATACAAGATCGGGATCCAGGCGGGTGGCACCGCGCCGCTCCTGGCGAAGTGATACGCCGCGAGCGGGTAGTCGACATAGGCTGCCGCGACGAGCGCCATGCCCCCCAGGTAGATCCAAAACACACGCGGGATACCCGCGGCCTGCGGGATGCGCTCTGGGGCGCCGAGGTCGTGCGGTCGGGGATACTGCCGCCAGGCGCTCAGGAGTACGATGAGGGTGAGCAACGCGGGGACGATCAGGACCGCGAAGCCCAACCGATACCCCCCTCGCACGTAAACGGTTGCCGCCACGATCAGGGGGCCGATCATCGCGCCGGCCGCGTCCAGCGCTTCGCGCAGGCCAAAGACCCAGCCCGCGCCGAGCCCGCAAGTGGCGTGTGCGAGCATTGCATCCCGCGGCGGATTTCGCATGGCCCGCCCGGAGCGTTCCGTCACGATCAACAGCGCCGCGGCCGGCCAATGCCCCACCAGCGCGAGCGCCGGAACGGCCAGCATTTGAATCGTATATCCAACCAAGGTAATCGGCCAATACATGCCGGTCCGGTCGGCCAGGGAACCGAACAGAAAGCGCAGCGCATACCCCAAGAACTCCCCGACGCCCGCGACGGTCGCCACGATCAGCGCGCTCGCCCCGAGCATGCCCAGAAACGGCCCCGTGATGCCGCGGGCGCCCTCGTGCGTCATGTCGGAGAACATGCTCACGACGCCCAGCAGCACCACGAACCGGAGCGCCGCGGCGCGGGCCGCTTCCCGGCCTGCCGGCCGGGCTACGGGAACCGCCATGATAGGGAATGTCCCCCTGAGTTCGTGGCATTGCTCGTAAACATCTGCGACTCCGTGAGAAACGCGATACACGGATCCTTCGTCACGGCGGCACGTTCTCTTGGTCGGCGCGCCCGCGGCATACGCGGCGCGCGTATCCGTGAATCGCAAGTCGGCGCGTAATCGGAGGAAGCACGAGGGGAGAGGCCGCCACACATGCAGAAGCCCCCGCCCGTACCGGGTAGAGGCTATCAGCCGGTCGCCCGGCAGTTTCGGTGAGCCTCATCACCGTGATGCGTTCATGGTATTTCCAAACGAAGCAGCCTGTCAACGCAGCTCTGGGCGAGTTTGATCCCGCCGCAGCGCACCGTCGTTGGCGCGTTCGGCGTGGGCGCTCAATTCGATGCAGTCCGGTAACTGTTCCCTCGCGGTGATGGCGTCGCATGGAGGAGCCGTACGGCGGTCACCCCTGCCGTCCGCGGTCCGGCGGCGCCGATTGACGGAGTCTTTTCGACGCCCCTATAATGTGAGCGCACGAGATCCGAGGCGATGAAGCTCGCCTAAACCGTCGCCGGGGTGTCCGGCGACCGATAGCTTCTACGGGATCGCGAGACCGTAGAGGCTTTTTTGTTGTCCGCTCGCTGGGTTGGAGGCTCATTGCTAATGGCCACGAACCCCATCCATCCGGCCGACGTCGCCGCCACCGAGGCGTCGTTCCGCAGCATCTTATGGCAAAGAGTCGAGGGGCGCGTCGAGCGGGGCGAGGTACCCGAATGCTTTCCCGATCTCAATCTCGACCAAATCGTTGAAGCGGTCACGGCCGGCAAGGACGAGTACAATCTCAGGCCGTTCTTCCACGCTCCGCTCGATACCCTCGACGACATCGAGTACCGGCACGACGTGTTTCAGGACCTCGAACGCGTCCCGGTGTTGGAGTGCCTGCGGGCGTTCGCGCAGCGTATGCGGACCATGCGCGAGCACCTGACGCAGGCCGAGAAGTTCTACTATCAGCAGCAAAGGGACAGCTGGTTTCTGGACGCGGCGGCGCTCTATTGCGAGACCGCCACCGCCCTGGCCCATGATTTGGACGGCGCCCCGTTGCGAGCAAGGGGCCTCGTCGCGTTCCGCGACTATCTACGGGGTTACGTGGCGTCTGACCGCTTCCAATCGCTCGTCGCGGACATCCAATCGGTCAAGCAAGGGTTGGCCACGATCCGCTACTGCATCCTGATCCGGGGCGACAGTTTCACCGTCCGCCGGTACGAAGGCGAAGCCGACTACAGCGCCGACGTGGTCCAAGCGTTCGAGCGATTCAAGCAGGGCGCGGTGACCGACTACGCGGTCTCCTTCACCAGCGCGCGAGACATGAACCACATCGAAGCCGCCGTGGTCGGGTTCGCCGCCCAACTGTGGCCGGAGGAGTTTCGCCGCCTCGACGAGTTCCGGACCGAGCACCGCGAATACCAGGACGGCGTCATCCGCACCTTTGACCGGGAGATCCAATTTTACATCGCGTACCTCGAGTACGTCGCGCGGTTCCGGAACGCGGGCTTGAGCGTGTGTTATCCGCGCGTTTCCAAGAGCAAGGCCGTGCTGTGCCGCGACGGCTACGACTTCGCCCTGGCCCAGCTGCTGATTCCGGAAAAGTCGCCGGTGGTCTGCAACGACTTCTACCTTCGCGGACCCGAGCGTATCCTCGTGGTATCCGGTCCGAACCAGGGCGGCAAGACCACGCTTGCCCGCACGTTCGGACAACTTCACTATTTGGCCCGCCTCGGCTGCCCGGTCGCCGGGACGGAGGCGCGAACCTTTCTGTTCGACGCGCTCTTCACGCACTTTGAGCGCGAAGAAGACATCACCACGCTCCGGGGCAAGCTCGAAGACGACCTGGCGAGGATCCGTAAGATCCTGAACCAGGCAACACCGGACAGCATCATCATCCTGAACGAGATCTTCACGTCGACGGTGTTGGACGACGCCATCCTCCTGAGCCGGAACATTATGGGCGCCATCATGCGCTTGGACCTACTGTGCGTGTGCGTCACGTTCATCGACGAGCTGGCGTCGCTCGGCGAGCAGACCGTCAGCATGGTAAGTGCCGTCGTCCCGGACAACCCCGCGGTCCGCACCTACAAGGTCGTGAGAACGGCGGCCGACGGGCTCGCCTACGCGCTGTCGATTGCCGAGAGATACCGGGTCACCTATGATCAACTGAAACGGCGGATCGGATCGTGAAGGTATTCCTCCTGCACCGCAATCGTGATTTCGATGTACAACCTCCGCTGCCGTGGAATACGCCGGCGCTCACACAGGATCTCGAACTCGCCACGCTCTTTGGCGCTATGGCAGGAGGCGATGAGTTCGTGCGCGGCGTCGTGCAGACGGCCGTGCTGGACAGCTTGACGGACGTGGACGCGATCCGATACCGGCAGGACGTGCTGCGGGATGGCCTCCACAACGCCGCCGCGGTCCGAAGCCTCTATAGCCTCGCAACCGAGGCGTTCTTGGAAGAGCGGAAGCTGAGGTACTGGACCGTCTTTCGATCTCCAGGGACCATCCTGCATCGCTCGCTGGACTTGCTGGGTGCATTCGAGGGCCTGCTCAGGCGCCTCCGACAGGTCGCCGACGAGCACGGCAACGAGTTCCAATCGGAGGGGTTTACGCGGTTGTTCGCAACGCTCAGGCGCGAGCTCGACGACGGCTATTTCATCAAGCTTCGGGATCATCTGCGACGGCTTCGCTTCCGCGAGGGCATGCTGGTCAGCGCGGAATTGGGGCAGGGGCTCAAAGGCGCAAACTACGTGCTCCGAAAGCCGCACGACACCACGCAGAGCTGGGTCGAGCGCATCTTCGCGCAAAAGCCGCCGGCGTACAGCTACCGCCTGCATCCCCGCGACGAGGCGGGCGCGAGAGCCCTGTCGGACTTGCGGGACCGAGGCGTGGCCTTGGTTGCGAACGCGCTCGGGCAGTCCGCCGACCACGTCCTCAGCTTCTTCGCCATGCTGCGGGCCGAGCTGGCCTTCTACGTCGGCTGCCTGAACCTCCACGAGCACCTCACGCGCAAGGGCGAGCCGGTATGCTTCCCCGTTCCCGAGCGGGCGGACCAACGCCGGCATGCGTTTGCCGGACTGTACGACGTGTGCTTGAGCCTGACCGTGGGATCGCGGGTGGTGGGCAACGACGTGGACGCCGACGGCCGGACCACGGTGATCATCACAGGCGCCAACCAGGGCGGCAAGTCCACCTTTCTGCGCAGTGTCGGCCTGGCGCAGCTGATGATGCAGTGCGGTATGTTCGTGCCCGCCGCGTCGTTCCGGGCCAATGTGTGTTCCGGTCTCTTCACGCATTACAAGCGGGAAGAAGACCCGTCCATGAAGAGCGGCAAATTCGACGAAGAGCTCAGCCGCATGAGCGACATCGCAGACCGGATCCACCCCAACGCGCTCATGCTGTTCAACGAATCCTTCGCGGCGACGAACGAGCGGGAGGGCTCGGAGATCGCACGGCAGATCACCTCGGCGCTCGCCGAGCGCGGCATCAAAGTCTTTTTTGTCACGCACTTGTACGCATTCGCGCACGGCCTCCACGCTCGGCGGAGTGAAGATGCGCTCTTTCTAAGGGCGGAGCGGCGGCCGGGTGGGACCCGGACGTTCAAGGTAGTCCCAGGCGAGCCGCTGCAAACCACGTACGGCGAGGATCTCTACAAAAAAGTATTCGGGCGCAAGGCCCGCGGCGGCTGCGCGTTTGTAAATGATTAGTGCAGTATGTGTCGCCCCGGGGAAGCCAGCGTAGGAAGGCGCTCTAGTCGCTACGACGAAAGGACCACCGTGAGACTTCCCCACGAATGTTTGGTGTTTCTCTACCGGCGCGTTAATGAGCGATATGAGGTCCTGCTGCTTCACCGCGCTCCCACAGCAGGCGCATACTGGCATGGCGTCGCGGGTGCGTTGCATCCGGGGGAGACGAGCGCCCAGGCGGCCGTGCGGGAGACACGCGAGGAAACGGGCCTGATGCTCGGAGATCGCCTTATCGACCTCAAACACCGCTATGCCTACATGCTCGACGATGAGCCCGAATATCGCGCCTGGTACGCGCCGGACGTGACGTCCGTGACGGTCGACGCATTTGCCGGTCGGGTGGGCATCAATTGGGACCCTCAGCTGAACGATGAGCACGATCAGTATGGCTGGTTCCCGATAGACGAAGCGGTCGGCATGCTGCGATGGCCGGACGCGCGACAAGCCCTGGTGAAGCTGGTGCAGACACTGGAATCATCAAGTTAAAGCGGCATCGGCGCCATGTCTTCAAGCCGAGAGCGTTAGTAAAAGGAAAACCCCGCGCCCCACCAGAACGGGGCCGTGCGGCACGAGGTTGGGCCATGCGAGGGAGGGTGCGCCGGTGAGGACTGTCCTTCTACTCGTGGCAGGGCCGTTAGCGGCGATGATCGGCATCATGCCGTGGCAGACGACCGCGGCACAGCAGTTGCGGACGGTCACGGTGGCGCTCTACGCGGACGCGATCTCGCTGGATCCCGAGAACACAAACGACAACCTCACGTATTCCATCGAGCGCGAGGTGTACGACGGGCTCGTCGGGATCTCGCCCGACTTGAAGTTCGTTCCGGAGCTCGCGACGTCATGGGACGTGTCACCGGACGCTCGCGTGTATACATTCCATCTCCGACGCGGGGTGACGTTCCAGGACGGCACGCCCTTCAACGCCCAGGCCGTGAAGATCAATTTCGACCGCGCCAGGGGTCCCGCGAACAAGCTGATCCGGCGCAACCTCTATGAGAACATCGCTTCGATCGACGCTGTCGATGACTGGACGGTCCGGTTCATGCTGGCGAAGCCGTTCGGCGCAATGATGTACAACTTTTCCCACGCCGCAAGCCGCATCATCAGCCCCGCGGCCATCGCGAAAGGCGAGCAGTATATCGCGCGCAACCCGGTCGGCACGGGCCCGTTCAAGTTCGTCCGGTGGAATCCCGGACAGGACATCACGCTCGAACGAAGCGGCGGATACTGGCAGCGCGGCCAACCCGAGGTCGACCGCATCGTCTTCAAGCCGGTCACCGAGGACGCGTCGCGTGTGGCCATGCTGCTCAGCGGCGACGCGCAGTTTGCCTTTGCCGTCCCCGGTGTGGAGGCGGATGCGGTCTCGAGGGCGCCCGGCGTATCGCTGCTCAAGCGCTGGAGCGACTATGCATTCTACGTCGCGCTCAACAATCACCGGGCGCCATTCGACAAGCCGGCCGTGCGCCAGGCCCTGAACTATGCCGTGGACAAGACCGCGATCGTGCAGGTGGTCCTGCGCGGATACGGCCGGCCGCTCGACGCACCGGCTGCGCCGGGGATCGTCGGATACGCGCCGGTTCAGGCACATGGATGGCCGTACGACGTGGCCAAAGCCAAGGCGCTCTTGGCGGAAGCCGGCTACCCGAACGGCTTTGCCGCCACCTTGGCTGAGGGCACCGACACGGAAACCCAGCGCGTCGGCGAAGCCGTGCAGCAAATGCTCGCCCGCGTCGGCGTGAGCGTGCGCCTGCAGCCGATGGAGGCGGGGATTCTCTCCGCGCTGTGGGCGGCTCCGTCCGACAGGAGCCAGACCGAGATGAGCCTGTTTGGATGGGCGCCGGCGACGCTGGATGCCGACTGGGGACTGCGTCCGCTCTTTGCAACCGAGTCGTGGCCGCCGGCATTGTTCAACATCGGCTTCTATAGTGACCCGCAAGTTGATGCGCTCCTCGCCGCGGGTCTCGCGACCGCGAACCAGGCGGCCCGAAACAAGGACTATGGGGACGTCCTGCATCTCATCTGGCGCGACGCGCCGTCGATCTTCCTCTACAACTCGGAGTCGCTTGCCGGCGAACGCACCAGCATTACGGGAGCGGTCCTACAGCCGGACGGCAAGATCGACGTCCGACGGGTGCGGCTCACGGCTCATTAGCGGGCAGCGTGCTGGTCTGCTGCCATCGCGTAAGGATATGTGTGGTCACGTCTTGGATATCGCGTCCAGTCCTCTTTGGGGGGACTGGACGGGCGCGCGACCATCGGGTCACCCCGTGTTGCAGGAGCTGCGATTGGACAGGCTGCCGCCCACCTTCATGAGGTGGTAGAGGTGGTCGAGAAGTTGCGAGGAGGAGGCGACCTCTGGGTCGCCACCGCGGATGGGAACGGACGCGCACACCTCGTCCCGTTTTCCTACTACTGGGACGGCCGGGCGCTGATCCTCTCGACGCCGCAGGCAAGCCGCACCGTCCGGAACCTCATCCGCGCCCGTTGGGCGCGCGTGGCGCTTGGACCGACCAGGGATGTCGTCATCATCGAGGGAGCCGTGGAAGTCGTCGCGATGGGCGCCGATGCGGCGCTCGAGGACGGGTTCGCTCGGGCGACCGGGTTCGACCCGAGACGTTTGATGGAAAGCTACGTTTACCTGCGGCTCACCCCTCGCGAGATCCAGGCGTGGCGCGAGGCCAACGAGCTCCGGGACCGCGACATCATGCGGCAGGGTGAGTGGCTCGAGTAGCCCTTACGTCGGACCGTCCGTACCGAAGCGCGTGGACCGCGGATCGCGCCGTGAAGCATCTCACGGAACACGGGGGCGGCATTTCGACCCGGCCGTCGTGGAGGCGTTCATGCACGTGCTCTCCGAGGACGCAGCCAGGGCCTAAATCGAGTTACACACACCTGGTATACTCGCAGCCGTGACCGACCCCACCGGAATGCGGCTCGCCGTCACGCCCGCTGCGGCGCTGGTCGACGAGCCGCTCGGCATCGTGGTCTCCCGGCTGCGCCCCGGCCAGCGTGTTACGCTCCGCGCGCGGATGCGAGACGGGCTCAGCCGCCGATGGGAATCGCACGCGACGTTTGAGGCCGACCGGGATGGTGTAATCGACGCCGCGGCGCAGCGCCCCACGGCCGGCACGTACGACGCCGCTGACGCCCGCGGACTCCTGTGGTCCATGCGGTTGGTGGAAGGACAGCCCGGCGGAGGGTGGCAGAACGCCTCGCCGCTCGAGACCGAGTTCATCGCAGAATCCGATGCGACACGGCCGGTCGCGGTCGGGATCACCCGCCGGTTCGCCGGGCCGGGAGTGTCCCGAACCGTCGTCCGCGACAACGGCCTCGTTGCGAGCCTCTTTCGCCCGGCCGGCGCAGGGCCGCGCCCTGCCATCATCGTCGTTCCCGGCTCCGGCGGCGGCGTGCCGGAAGGCAGCGCGGCGCTCCTGGCGTCCCACGGGTTTGTCGGTCTCGCGCTCGCGTACTTTCGCGCCGAGCACCTTCCCGAAGCGCTCGCGGAGATCCCGCTCGAGTATTTCGAAACCGCGATCCGCTGGCTGCAGGCTCATCCGGCTGTGGCGGGACGGCCGGTCGGCGTGATGGGCACTTCTCGTGGCGGCGAGCTCGCGCTGCTGCTCGGCGCGACGTTTGCGGAATTCCGGGCGGTCGTGGGCTACGTGCCGAGCGGGGTGGTTCATGCGGGCATCTCGGGAGGCGGCCTCCGGGAAACCCGGCGCCGCCCCGCGTGGACGTACAAGGGCCAGGCGGTGCCGTTCATCGCCTCGCGAGATGCGAGCCGGATGCAAGAACCGCCGACGTCGCCGGAGCCGCTCGCACTCACGCCGTTGTTCTTGCGCGCGCTCGAGGATCGGGCCGCGGTCCAGGCCGCCGAGATTCCGGTCGAGCGGATCAACGGGCCGGTCCTGCTGATCTCGGGGCGCGACGATCAGATGTGGCCGTCGCCCGTGCTTGCCGAGATTGCGATGCAGCGGCTCGCGGAGCACCATCATCGGTTCGCCTGTGAGCATCTATCGTACGACGGCGCCGGTCACATCATCGGCCAGCCCGGGCTGCCCGCCACGGTGACGGCATCGCTGCACCCGCTCGCCGGGCGTTCGCTGGCGTTTGGCGGCAACCCCAGAGACAACGCCGCCGCGGCCGCCGATTCCTGGCCGAAAGTCCTCGCGTTCTTTAGAGAAGCGCTGTCAGCCTAAGATCCCCAGCGCCGCTCCGCCCCGCCGGCGCGGTCCCCTCGTCAGGTCCTGGAATCGGTCATTCAGGGTATTCACGCGTTGGGGGAGAGTCCACGGCGCACAGTTCAGCCAAACCGATTAACCATTCACGGCGCAACGTGAGGCGCCGCTGCGTCGATTTCCGACGCCGCCGTTCGACTACCCGTTGAAGTTGCAACGGGGAGGCGTTGTGTGATGTGGAGAGCGTGCCGCCCGGCCGGATACCAGGGGAGCGGTCATACCTTGCGCGCGTTGGTGTCACCGCGCATCGCGGTGCGGTCCCTGCCGGCGCGGTTTGCCCTGGGCGTGCTGGCCCCGCAGGTGCTGTTCTACTGCGTCTGGCGATCCGCGGGATTGATCCCCGCGCTGATGGTCGCCGCCGGGTGGACCGCCGGGCTTCAGGCCTGCGAGTTGGCCCGCCGCAAGATGCTGGACCCGTTTCTCGTCTACGGACTGCTCTTGACGCTCGCCCAAGGCGCAGCGTCGCTGTTCACGCACAACCCGCTCGTCTATGCCGGCGCGGGCATTGTGGAAAACGTGATGTGGGCTGTGCTGCTTCTCGGCTCGGTGGCGTTCTGCAGGCCGCTGATCGTGCAGGGATGGCACATGCTGGCAGGGGAGGGCGTCTCGTTGGCGCCGGCCGCGCAGGCGGCCTTGTGGTCGCTCACGTGGCTCTGGGGAGTCCTCTTTCTCGCGAGGTCGGCCGGCCTGTACGTCGCGCTGACGCACCTGTCGATGGGACAGTTTTTGGTGGTGAACACCGTGGCCGGCTGGCCGGTCAACGGGCTCGCCTTGCTGGTCACCCTGCGGTACTTGCCCGTACGAATCTAGGCGGGCGCCCCCCGCCGGCGCGGCCGCTCGGCCGTTGCCGGCGCGTTTGACGTCGCGCCCACGGACGGTCGCATCCCTCTCCTCCGTGAGCCCCGTCGGATTGACGGGGCTCACCGGCTCCCTCCTCGGCGCGCCACCAAGCCACGCCGCCTGAATGCGAATGAACGGGCGTGCCTGCCGCGGTGCCGCGGCCGGTGATCCCCTGAGGGGGTAAGATTTTCGGTGAGTTGACGATCCGGGCCCCGGTAAGATCTTAGACGAGTTGATTCGCACCCGAGCGCCGGAGAGGGCCGCTATGCTATTGTGAGAATGTTGTGCGCATGAGCGGCGTGGAGCGCGGCGGGAAACTCCGCAAGGACCGCGGATCTCCCGAACAGAGACCCAAGGAGGCGTAGATGCGCAGGGACCAACGGCAGAGCGGAAGCACGCGGAGCGCGAAACCCCGGAAGATCGAGCTGGTAAGCCAGCAGTTGCGTCCCGGCACCCCGGCAGGCCCGTTCCCCTGGGATCCGGCTCTCGCGGCGATCAAGAAGCCGTCGGGCCGGATGCTGCGCAGGTCGTTTGGCGCGGATCTCAGACCGAAGCGGTAGCGTATTTATTCGTATAGCGGGACGCGCCTAGTCGGAAACGGGGGAGGGTAGACCGGAATGAGGGCACGAACGAGCCAGGCGGGCGACCGGGACGGCTGCAACACAAGGATTACACGGCGCCGCCTGCTGACCCGGGCGGCGGTCGCGGGCGCGGGGGCGGCTGCACCGGGCTGGCTGTCGGGGTTCGCAAACCCGGAGGCTGTCGCGGCGGCGCAGGGTCCGCCGCGGCGCGGCGGCACGCTCACGCTGGCCCTCCCTCAAGATCCGCCGTCGCTCGACCCGCAGAAGACGCCGTCCGGGGACCCGTCGCATTTTCTCCTGTACAACATGCTCGTGTCCGCGGATCGGAGCTCGGACGCCTTTCTGCCCGAACTGGCGGACTCGTGGGCGATCGGCGAGGGGGGCAAGGTCATCACCTTCAAGCTCCACCCCGGCGTCAAGTTTCACGACGGCACGCCGTTTACGTCGCACGCGGTGCAGGCGACGATCGCCCGGCTCGTCGATCCGCAGACCGCCGCGCCCGGCGCCAGCTGGATCGGTCCGATCGACCACGTCGAGACCCCGGACGACTTGACCGCACGGTTGGTGTTCAAGCAGCCGTACGCGCCGATCTTTTCGTCCCTACGCATCATCTTTCTGGCAATGCTCTCGCCGGCGGCGATCGCCAAGCTCGGGCCCAACTACGGACAGAATCCGGTGGGCGCGGGACCGTTCAAGTTCCGGCAGTGGATCCCCGGAGATCGGATCGTGTTGGATCGCTACGCCGACTACGCGTGGGCCCCGAAATTCTACAAAAACCGCGGCGCCCCGTACGTCGACGGAGCCGTAGCGCGCATCATTCCCGATGAATCGACGCGGGTGATCGCGTTCGAGCGGGGCGACCTCGACATCCTGTGGCAGGCGCCGGCGCAGTCCGTGGGCCGGCTCATCCAGACCAACAAGTACCAGGTGTTTCGAACGCCGAACGACGGCGGCTACTACCTCGGTCTCAACGTGACCAAGCCGATCTTCGCCGACGTGCGGGTGCGGCAGGCTCTCGGGTGGGCCGTCAACCGGGACGAGGTTGTCGATTACGCGCTGGAAAAGCTGGCCGTCCCGATGGATAGCCCGCTCGCCCCGACGATCTGGGGGTATGCCAAGGGGCTGAAGAACGCGTACCACCACGATCCGGATCGAGCGCGCCGGCTGCTCGCGGAAGCGGGCTGGAAACCCGGCGCCAACGGCGTCGTGCAGAAGGACGGCCGGCCCCTCGCATTCAGCGCATGGACCCCTCCCCTCGAGACGAACGTCCGGATCGGCGTCGTCCTGCAGAACGAGCTCAAGCAGGTCGGCGTGCAGATGAACATCGAGCAGATCGAGATGGCGACGCTCCTCGCGCGGACGCCGAGCGGACAGCACGACGCCATCCTGATCAGCTACGGTTGGCCGGACGCGGACATCCTGTACTACTTCTTCCACAGCAGCCGGATGGCCACCACGAACCGCGTCCACTTCTCCAACCCGGCGGTGGACCGGCTGTTGGACGAGGGGCGGGTGACGGTCGATCCCACGAAGCGGCTCGAGGTGTACCGCCAGCTGCAGGAGACCCTGCTCGAGCAGGCGCCGTGGATCCCGCTCGCGAGCCCGTACGTGATCACGTTTGCACAGCCGTGGGTCCGTGATCTCTACATCGACAAGTATGGGAATCTGCTGACGAACGACGTGTACATTCAGAAATAACGCCACCGGATGCAACGCTACGCTGCGCAGCGGCTGCTGCAGCTCGCGCCGGTCCTGCTGAGCGTGTCGGTCCTGGTGTTTCTCATGGTGCACCTGGTGCCGGGGGATCCGGTGCAGGTCATGCTGCAGGACTACGGCACTCCGGCGCAGGCCGCGGCGCTGCGCCACACGCTCGGCCTGGACCGGCCGCTCGTCGTGCAGTACGGCGTCTTTGCGTGGCGGGCGCTGCACGGAGACTTCGGCCGGTCGATCAGATCCGGCCGGCCCGTCTCCGGCGAGATCGCCCTGCGGCTGCCGTACACGCTCCAGCTCACGGCGGCCAGCATGCTCGTGGCGATCGCGCTCGGCCTGGTCCTCGGCATGATCGCCGCGATTCAGCACCGGCGGCTGCCGGACTACGCCGCGATGGTCGCCGCGCTCGCCGGGATCTCGCTGCCGAGCTTCTGGTTCGGCCTGGTGCTGATTCTGATTTTCTCGTACTACCTGCGGTGGCTGCCCGCGGCCGGCGCGGACACCCCCGGGAGTCTCATCCTGCCCGCCGTCACCCTCGGCACGTCGGCCGCGTCGATCATCGCGCGCCTCAGCCGGAGCAGCCTGCTGGAAGTGCTGCGGCAGGAATTCATCCGGACCGCGCGGGCCAAAGGGATGCGTGAGTGGAGGGTGCTGTACCGCCACGGGCTCCGCAACGCGCTCATTCCCGTGTTGTCCATCATCGGCCTGCAGTTCGCGGGGTTGCTCGGCGGCGCGGTGATCGTGGAGACCGTCTTCGGCTGGCCGGGTCTCGGCCGCTTGGCCGTCGACGCCATCTTCAACCGGGACATCCCGATGATCCAGGGCATCGTGCTGGTCGCCGCGACGATCTTCGTCGCCGTCAACCTGGCGATCGATCTGTTGTATGCTCTCGTCGACCCGCGAATCCGCTACACCTGAGGACCGCACGGCGGCCCGTCCGGCCCGCACGCTGTCGCACGGGGCCATCGGCCTCCGCCGCGTCGCGCGGCACCGCGGCGCGATGCTCGGGATCATGCTCATTGCGGGTCTCCTGCTGCTCGCGCTCCTCGCGCCGTACGTGGCGCACTACGATCCGGCCGAACCGCACTTTGGCGCCCGGTTAGTGCCGCCGTCGGCCGCGTACCCCCTGGGAACCGATTCATACGGACGGGATGTCCTGAGCCGCGTGGCCTACGGCGGGCGCATCTCGCTCGTCGTCGGCGCCGTGGCGGTGATCGTCTCGTGTGTCGTCGGGCTGCCGCTGGGCGTCGCCGCCGGCTATGCCGGGGGTCGCATCGACGACCTGATCATGCGCATCATCGACGTGTGGCTGGCCTTTCCCGAGTTGCTGCTCGCCATCGGGATCGTCGCCATCCTCGGCACGGGGCTGCAAAACGTCATGCTGGCGATCGGCATCTCCGGGGTGCCGGGCGTGTGCCGTCTCGTCCGGGGAAACGTGCTCGCGGTCAAGGAGGAAACCTACGTGGAGGTGGCGCGCGCGGTCGGCGGCACCGCGACGCACATCGTACGGGCACATGTGCTGCCGAACGTCCTGGCCCCCGTCGTGGTGCTGCTGACCCTGCGCCTCGGGACGGCCATCCTGGCGGGCGTGGGCCTGAGCTTCCTCGGGCTCGGGGTTCAGCCGCCGACGCCGGAGTGGGGCGCGATGGTGGCCGAAGGGCGCACCTACCTCGAACAGGCATGGTGGGTGTCGACGATCCCCGGCGCGGCGATCTTTTTGAGCGTGATGGGGTTCAACATGTTCGGGGACGGGTTGCGGGACGCGTTGGATCCCCGCCTGCACTAATGCCTCGCGTCGGATGTGCGACGAGGGTTGACGGGCCCGACTCGTCTCGCGGAGGACCTGGCCTGGCCTGAGCGAACGAGGGGGATATGGGCATCGACTGGGACCGCCGGCGCCGGCCCGCCGGCTCGATCCTCGACACCGCAGGCCTGACCCCGCTCGTGCGCCTCCGGCGCGTCGTCGCCGACCTTCCCGCCACAATCTACGGCAAGCTCGAGTACTTCGGGCCGAGCGGCAGCGTCAAGGATCGCATTCTCCCGTTTCTGGTCCGTGAGGCGGAGCGGCGCGGCGAGCTCCGCCCGGGCATGATCATCATCGAGGGAACGACGGGCAACACCGGCATCGCGACGGCCATGGTGGGGGCAGCCAACGGCTACCGCGTCATCATCGTCATGCCGGAGGGGATGAGCCGGGAGCGCCAGCAGACGATCCGAGCCTACGGCGCGGAGCTCGTGCTGACGCCCGGCGGCGAAAGCGACGTGGATCTCGTGCTCGACAAGGTGCGCGAGCTGCGCAGGGAGCACGGCGACCGCATCTGGGAGGTCGGCCAGTTTTCGAACGCCGACAACGCGCGGGCGCATGCCGAGACGACCGGCCCGGAGATCTGGGAGCAGACCGAGGGCCGGCTCGACGCCTTTGTGGCCGCGCAGGGCACGGGCGGGACGCTCACCGGCGTGTGCTCGTACCTCAAGGGCCGCCGGCCCGAGGTGCTGAGCTGTGCTGTGGAGCCCGAGGAGTGCGCGATCCTGTCCGGCCGCGGCTGGGGGCCGCATCGCATCGAGGGCATCGGGGACGGCTTCATCCCCGACGTGCTGGACCTCCAATGGGTCGACGGGGTCATCACCGTGTCCTCGGACGACGCCGTCGCCATGGCACGCCGTCTCGCCCGGGATGAGGGCATCTTTTGCGGAATCTCCTCCGGCTGCAACGTCGCGGCGTGCGTCAAGCTCGCGCGCGCGCGACCCGAGCTGCGCACCATCGTCACGATGATCAACGACAACGGGCTCAGGTACCTCTCGACCGAGCTTGGCGGCGCGGAGCCCACGCTCGACGTGCCGGAGCGCTCGCACGTTCCGAGACCGGCGGACGCGGCGCGGCTCGCCGCGAAGCGTCTCGTGATCATCAAGTAGCGGAAGGGGGCGCGCACGATGGCAGGAGCGCGGCGGCAGGTCGACATCGCGGCCGACATGGGCGAATCGCTGGGGCCGTGGCCCATGGGCCGCGACCGCGACATCGTTCCATACCTGACGTCCGCGCACATCGCGTGCGGGTTCCACGCGAGCGATCCGACGACGATCCGCAATACCATCGAGTTGCTGCGCGAGCATAAGGTCGCGATCGGCGCGCACCCGGGCTACCCCGACCTCGTCGGCTTCGGCCGCCGGAGGATGGACCTCGCACCCCGCGACGTGGAAGACATGGTCCTCTATCAGGTGGCCGCGGTGAAGGGGATAGTGGAGGCCTTCGGCGGGCGGCTGCAACACGTCAAGCCGCACGGCGCGCTGTACAACGTGGCCGAGGTCGACGACGGCACGGCCCAGGCCATCGTGGCGGCGATCAAGCGCGTCGACCCTGAGCTCGCGGTCGTCGCGACGCCGCACTCCCGCCTCTACGCGCACGCGACCACCGCGGGGATGGCCGTCGCCCGCGAGTTCTTCCTGGACCGCGGCTACAACGCGGACGGGACCCTCGTGAGCCGGCGACGCGCGGGCGCCATGCTGACCGATCCGGAGGCGATGTGCCGGCGCGCCGTCGCCGCGTCACGCGACGGCCGGCTTCAGACCGATGAGGGGGCGACCGTGGAAGTGCAGGTCGACACGATCTGTCTCCACGGCGATCACGGACCGTCCCAGGTCGCGGTGCAGCGGCTCCGCGGCATGCTCGAGGCGGCCGGCATCGAGGTCGCGCCGCTCGGAGCATTCGCCCGGGCGCGCTGAACCGAGGACGGCCCGCGCGTGTACCTGCCGCCGTTCCGGTACGTCGCGCCGCGGACGTTGGACGAGGCGATCGCGCTGCTCCGCGAGCACGGGGACGACGCCAAGGTGCTCGCCGGCGGGCAGAGCCTCCTGCCGCTCATGATGCTCGGGTTGGCCCGTCCCGGCGTGCTCGTCGACGTGAACGGAATTCCCGGCCTCGACCGCATCGAAGCCGACGGCGACGCCGTCCGCGTGGGCGCGCTCGTGCGGCATCGCGCGGTGGAGACCGATCCGCGGCTTCGGGCCGCGTGCCCGGTGCTCGCGGACGCGGCGCCCCTCATCGGCAATATCCGGGTGCGGCACCGGGGCACCGTCGGCGGGAGCCTCGCTCACGCCGACCCGGCGGCGGAGGTGCCGTTGGTCGCGACGGCGCTCGGCGCGACGGTCGAGGTCCGGGGCGCGGGCGGAGCCCGGGACATCCCGGTCCATGAGTTTTTCCGCGGATACCTGGAGACCGCGCTCGGGCCGGCGGAGGTTGTCACGGCCCTCCGGCTGCCGGCGCGCGGCCCGCGGATGGGATACGGGCTGGCGGAGCTCGTCCGGCGGTCCGGCGATTTCGCCACGGTCTCCGCATGCGCGGTGCTCGGGCTCGACGGCGGCGGGCGCTGCACGCACGCCGCCGTGGCCATCGGCGGCGTCGGGCCGTCCGCGCTGCGCATGCGGGGCGCGGAGCGCCTCCTGATCGGGCAACTGCCGGGTGACCGCACGCTCGATGATGCGGCGGATGCCGTCCGCGCCGAGGTGGCGCCCGAGTCGGACGTGCACGCATCGGCGGACTACCGCCGCGCCATGGCGCGTGTCATGGCGCGGCGCGCGCTCGGGGCCGCCGTGGCGCGGGCCGGCGGCGAGTCGCGGGCCGCTGGGCCGGGTGCGGTGCGGTCGTGAGCGCGGCGGCGGGCGCACCCCGCGAATGGCCTGACCGGGTGGCGCTGCGGTTCGCCCTCAACGGCCGCGCGGTGGACGCATGGGCCGCCCCACATGACACCCTGCTCGCGGTGCTCCGAGACACCCTCGGCGCGACGGAGGTGAAGTACGGTTGCGGCGAGGGCGTGTGCGGGACGTGCACGGTGCTGCTGGATGGAGCCCCCATCAACGCCTGCCTGACGCTCGGCGTGCACGCGCAGGGGCGCACGATCACAACGGTCCGCGGGCTGGCCGCGGCGGCGGGAGCCCCCGGCACGGCGGCGGGCGACATGCATCCGCTCCAGCGGGCGTTTGTGGCCCACGAGGCCGCGCAGTGCGGCTTTTGCACGCCGGGGATGCTGCTGACCGCCTACGCGCTGCTCGCGGACCATCCCCATCCGACGCGCGCCGAGATCCGGACGGCGCTCGGCGGCAACCTGTGCCGGTGCACAGGTTACACGAGGATCGTGGACGCGGTCGAGGCCTGCGTACGCGCCCGGCAGGGAGGGGATCGGGCGTGATCCCCGAGCCACGGGCCGACGGCCTCTCCCCGGCAGCCTATCGGGTCGTCGGCAGGGCGCTGCCGCGCTTCGACGTCGCGGACAAGGTCCGCGGCGCGACCCAGTACGCGGCGGACTGGCAGATGCCCGGGATGCTCGTGGGGCGTATCCTGAGGTCAATCTACCCGTGCGCGCGGATCCGGCGCCTCGACGTCGCCAGGGCGCGTGCGCTTCCCGGCGTCGCGGTCGTGCTCACGGCGCGCGACCTTCCGCGGAGCGGCGTCGAGGAGGATCCCACAGGGGCCGGGCTGCTCCGGTTCACGACGCCCATCCTCGCGGACGGCGTGGTGCGCTATCAAGGCGAGCCGGTGGCGATCGTGGCGGCGGCGTCTGACGCGAGCGCGCGGGCCGCGCTCGCCGCAATCGAGGTCGAGTATGAGCCGCTCCCGGGCGTCCATGACGCGGAGGCCGCGGCGCGGCGTGGCGCCGAGCGGGTCCACGAGGGCCGGGACAACGTGTTCGTGCATTGGAAGCTGCGCCGGGGCGACGTGGAGACAGGCTTTCGCGGCGCCGCGGCCGTCGTGGAGCGCACGTATCGCACGCAACGCGTGGACCACGCCTACCTCGAGCCGGAGGCGGGCGTCGCGTGGGTTGATGCCGACGGCGTGATCACGGTCAGAGCGTCGTCGCAGGTCATTGAGCACTTTCGCGCGCTCGCCGAGATCCTGGGCCTGCCGCACAACCGCGTGCGGGTCATCGCGCCGTTTCTCGGCGGCGGCTTCGGCGGCAAGGAAGATATGACCGTGGAGCCGTACGTGGCGGCGCTGGCGTGGGCCACGGGGCGCCCGGTGCGGATGGTGTGGGGCCGGGACGAATCGCTGCTGGCGCGGCCGAAGCGGCACGCGTTTGTGATGCGATACAAGACCGGCGCGGCACGGGACGGGAGCCTCCTGGCCCAGGAGATCAGCCTGCTCGCCGACGCCGGACCGTATCCTCTCTTGAGCCCGCGCGTGCTCTTCGCCGCGCTCGTCGTGGGGTGCGGCCCGTACCGGGTTCCGCACGTGCGGATCGACGCCCGGGCCGTGTTCACGAACAACGTCCCCGCGAGCGCGATGCGCGGCTTCGGGGCCATGCAGATGACGTTTGCCTACGAAGCGCAGATGGATCTCATCGCGCACGCGCTCGGGATGCCGCCCGCGGCCATCCGCGAGCGCAACTTCCTGCGCAAGGGCGACCGGCTTCCGACCGGAGAAGCGGCGGGCACGTACGTGGCGCTGCCCGAGCTCCTCCGCCGCGCCCAGGACGCGCTCGGCGAGCGGAGCCGGCCCTCCGGCCCGACGGCGCGCGTGGGCCGGGGCATCGCGTGCAACATGCAACCCTACGGGCGAACGGTATGGTTTCAGGACCGCGCGAGCGCGTGGCTCGGGTTGGAGGCGGACGGCTCCCTCGTGATCCGCGCGGGGGTGCCCGACCTCGGCGGCGGACAGGCGGCGTCGCTCGCGCAGATCGCGGCCGAGGTGCTGGGCGTGTCGGTCGAGCGCATCCGCGTGCACGTCGGGGACAGCGCGCTCACCCCGCTCGCCGGCGGCACGTTCGCAACCCGACAGCTCTACATGTCGGGGAACGCCGCGCTCCGCTGCGCGCGCGAGCTGCGGGCCGAGATCGCTCCCGTGGCGGCGGCGCTCCTGGAAGCCGCCGAGGCGGACCTGGAGTTCGCGGACGACCACGTCGGCGTCGCCGGGGCTCCCGACCGCCGTGTGTCGCTGGCCCGCGTCGTCGCGGAGTGCTCCCGACGCGGCGTCCCCGTGTCCCGCCTGTCGGCGTTCCAGGGCGAGCGGTCCGCGCCGCCGGACCTCGACACCGGGCAGGGCCGGACGTTTCCGGACTACACGTATGGATGCCACGCCGCGGAAGTTGAGGTGGACACCGAGACCGGAGAGACGCGGCTGCTCAAGTATGCCGCGTGCCACGACGTGGGCCGGGCGATCAACCCGCAGAGCGTGGCCGGACAGATTCAGGGCGGCGCCGCGATGGGCATCGGCCAGGCGCTCGGCGAGGAGATCGCGCTCGAGGCCGGCGTCAACCTCACGACGCTGTTCGCAAACTACCTCATGCCGACGGCCCCGGACCTTCCCGACATCCAGGCCATCGTCCTCGAATCCGGCGAGGGACGAGGACCGTTCGGTGCGCGCGGCATCGGCGAACCCCCGACGGGGCCGCCGCTTGCGACCATCGCGGCCGCGGTCGCGGATGCCACCGGCGTGCGGCCACTCGAGCTGCCGATCACCCCGGAGCGCGTGTTTCGCGCCCTGGCGGGGCGCGCGGGGACAAAGGAGGGGAGGTAGGATGGCCGTGTCCCGCGTCGAGGTCGGGGTGGCGCTCAAGAACTTCACCCAGGCCCCGGAGGAGCCGCGGATCGACGAGATCCTGGCGTACGCGTCGCGGGCGGAGGCGCTCGGGTACGCGTCCGCATGGGCCTGGGATCACATCTTGCTCGGGGCGCGGCGGCCGTTTCCGTTTCTCGAGGCGTTGTCGACGCTGACCGCGGTCGCCGTGCGGACGGAGCGTCTCCGGCTCGGCACCGGCGTCCTCGTCCTCCCGCTCCGTAACCCGGTCGTGCTGGCCAAGGTGCTCGCGAGCCTGGACCAGATCTCCAAGGGCCGCCTCGTCCTCGGCGTCGCCGGGGGATGGTACGAGCGCGAGTTCGAGGCCTGCGCGGTCCCGTTCAAGGAACGCGGCAGGCGCGTCACGCGCGATCTGGAGATCATCACGCGGCTCTGGACTGAGGACGACCTGAGCGGCCGCT
This sequence comes from Bacillota bacterium, assembly GCA_021324975.1. Taxonomy (GTDB): domain Bacteria; phylum Sysuimicrobiota; class Sysuimicrobiia; order Sysuimicrobiales; family Segetimicrobiaceae; genus JAJPIA01. The sequence continues at coordinate 99,378 of JAJPIA010000085.1, read as the reverse complement.
GGGACGGCCACGTGCTGACGCACGCCGTGATGCTGCCTAAGCCCGCGCAGCGGCCGCGCCCGCCCATCCTGCTCGGAGGCTACGTGGAAGCGGTCCTGCGGCGCCTCGTCCGCCACGCCGACGGATGGCTCACGTACTTCTACACCCCGGAGAGCTTCGGCCGGACCTGGGCGCGCATCCGCGCGCTCGCGGCCGAGGCCGGCCGAGATGCGGCGACGCTTCGGAACGTGAGCCAGCTCCCGATCTGCGTCGCGGCGTCGTACGAGGAGGCGGACCGCCGGGTGCGCGAGTTTCTCGGACGGTACTTCGACATGGCGCCCTGGAGCGAGTCGACGATGGACAGCGCGATTCTGGGCACGCCCGCCGAGTGCGCCGAGCAGCTCGCGGCGCACATCGAGGCGGGCGTACAGCACGTGGTCCTCGTCCCGCACGAGTACCGGACCGATCAGCTGGAGGCGGTCGCGCAGGACGTGCTGCCGCGCCTCGGCCTCGCGGCCGGAGACGCGCGGCGATGAGCGGCGCGTCGTTCGTCGAGGCGCGCCGGCGCGTCGAGTCCAAGGACCGATCGCGGCGCGACAAGCGGATGCCGGTGGAGCGGGCCGCCGAGCTCGTCCGGGACGGCGATCACATCGCGATCGGCGGGTGCCTGTACTCGCGCACGCCGTGGGTGACGCTGCGCGAGCTGCTGCGGCAGCGGCGGCGCGACCTCACGCTCTCGCGCAACCTGCTGTGCTACGAAGGAGAGTTGTTCATGGTGGCCGGCGCCGCCCGCGGCATCGTGACGAGCTGGGCCGGGATCGGGCTCCCGTGGGGGCTCTCGCGGATCGTGCGGGAGTTTGTGGAGTCGGGCCGGGTCCACTTCGACGAATGGAGTCACCTCGCCCTCGGCCTCCGCTATCGCGCGGCGGCGATGGGCATCCCGTTTCTGCCGACGCTGTCCATGCTCGGCTCCGACCTGCTGGCGCGCGCCGGCGCCCGCACGATGATCTGCCCGTTTACCGGTGAGCGGCTGTGCCTCGTCCCCGCGCTCTTTCCCGACGTGGCCCTGCTGCATGTGCACCGGGCGGACCCGTTCGGCAACGCGCAGATCGACGGTTATCCGCACATGGACGCCGACCTCGCCGTGGCCGCCGCGACCGTGATCGTGAGCGCGGAGGAGATCGTGGACCCGGAGGATCTGCGCCGGCATGCGGACCGGACCATCATTCCGTTCTTCGCGGTGGACGCGGTGATCGAGGCGCCGTACGGAGCGTACCCGCACGAGTGCTACGGCCTGTACGAGGCGGACCTCGCGCACATCGACGCGTATGCCCGCGGCGTGGCGTCGGGCGGCGCGGACGCCGTGCACCGCTACCTGGACGACTACGTGTACGGGCCGGAGACCTTCGACGCGTACCTGGAGCGGTTCGGCCTGAGCCGCCTGCTGGAACGACGGCGGGCAGCGCAGGAGCTCAGCCGCTGACATGACGTACACCGTTTCCGAGCTGCTCGCGGTGAGCGCCAGCCGGCTGCTCGAGGATCGCAGGATCGTCTTTGCGGGCGTCGGCACCCCGCTGCTGGCGTCGGTCCTGGCCCAGACGACCCACGCGCCGAACCTCACGATCGTGCTGGAGGGCGGCGTCATCGGGCCGGAGATGGCGCCGGGGCGCCTGCCGATCTCCACGAACGAGATGCGTGCGGCGCGGCGGGGCATGCTGCTCCCGTCGATCACCCAGATCTTCCTGTACGCGCAGCGGGGTTTCTACGACTACGGCTTCCTGGGAGGCGCGCAGGTCGACCCATACGGCAACGTCAACACCAGCTTCATCGGCCCGCCCGACCGGCCGCGCGTCCGCCTCCCGGGCAGCGGGGGCGCGTGCGACATCATCTCCCACTGCCGCGAGATCCTCATCGTGACGACACACGAGCGGCGGCGGTTCGTGGAACGGGTCGACTTCGTCACGAGCCCGGGGCACCTGGACGGTCCGGGGGGCCGCCGCCGCGCCGGGCTGCTGTTCGGGCGGGTGACCAAGGTGGTCACCAACCTCGCGCTCATGAGCTTCGATCCGGCCACGGAGCGGATGCGGCTCGACGCGCTGCAGCCGGGCGTCGGGCTCGACGACGTGCGCGACCACACGGGCTTCGAGCTCCCGGCCACCGGGGACGTGCCGCACCTCCCGCCGCCGGGCGAGCGCGATCTCGCGATCCTGCGCACGCTGGACCCCGAGCGGACGTTCTTGGGCTGAAGGCGGATCGATGAGGTGACGCGATGAAACTACGCGGACTCTTGCCCCCGGTGATCACGCCGTTTCGCGACGGCCGAGTGGACGGCGACAGCATCGCCCGGCTCGTCGACTGGTGCGCGCCCCATCTCGACGGGCTCGTCGTGGCGGGGAGCACGGGCGAGGCGCCGAGCATGACGCTCGCCGAGCGCCTGCAAACGGTGGAGTTCTTTAGCCGCGCGATGCGCGGCCGGCTCGAGCTCGTCATCGGCGTGGCCGACACCAGCCTGGAGAACATCCGGGAGCTGATGCGCGCCGGGGATGCGGCGGGCGCCGCCGGGTATCTCGTGCCGCTTCCCTTCTACTTCAAACACACGCCGGAGACGATTACCGGATTCTACCGGGAGATCTCGGGATACACCGACCGGGAGATCATCGTCTACGACAACCCGTACACGACGAAGACCGTTTTGTCCGTCAACGACTACCTGCGGATCCGGGACGTGCGCGGCAACATCCGGCACGTGAAGATCACGGACACCGCGGTGGCCAAAGTCGACGCGGCGAAGGCCGTGACCGACATGATCCTGCTGTCGGGGGACGACGGGGTCATGCACCAGCAGGTGCTGCGCGGGTGCGAAGGCGCGGTGACGGCGGCACCCCAGGTGTTTCCGCAGGAGTGCCGCGCCTGGTTCGACGCCGCGCGCGAAGGGGATCTCCCGGGCTCCACGCGTCGTTTCGCCAAGCTCCTGCCGTTCGTGAGCGAGCTCATGATCGGCGCGGACGAGTACCCCGCCGTCACCAAGTGGGCGCTGCGCCGGCGGGGCGTGATCGCGTCCGACGAGATACGGCCCCCGATCGCGGGATTGAGCGAGTTCCGGCGGCGCGTGTTGGAGCACGTGCTGGAGCTCGTCGTAGGGTGAGCGTAGCCGGGGAGGCGGCATGAAGATCACCAAGGTCGAGGCGATTCCGCTCAGGATCCCGGAGCTGGACTGGACACGCGCGGACGGCATCCAGGACGACGTGATCGTGCGCGTCCACACGGACGAGGGAATCACCGGGGTCGGCGAGGCGGACTCCTCACCACACGTCGTCAAGGCGCTCGTGGATGCGCCCGAGTCGTGGATGCGGTCCCGCGGGCTGGCCGGGATGCTCGTCGGCGAGGACCCGCTCCACACCGAGCGCTTGTGGGACAAGATGTGCGAGGGCACGCTGTGGATGGGGCGGGGCGGCGTGGCCGTCCAGGCGATTGCCGCAGTGGACCTCGCGCTGTGGGACATCAAGGGCAAGGCGCTCGGGCTGCCCGTGCACACGCTGCTCGGCGGGGCCCGTCGCGACACGATTCCGGTCTACGCCAGCATGCTGTTTGAACAGGACCTCGGCCTGATGCGGGACACGGCGCAGCGGTACGTGGCGCAGGGCTACCGCGCCGTGAAATTCGGCTGGGGCCCCATGGGCCAAGACCTGGCCACCGACGTGAGGCTGGTACGGGAAGCCCGGGCCGCCATCGGCGACGCGGCGCTCCTCGTTGACGCGGGCGCGCCGTGGACGCTCCGGGAGGCGCTGCGGCGCCTGGACGCCTTTCAAGAGTACGCGCCGTACTGGCTGGAGGAAGCGCTGGCCAGCGACGACCTCTCGGGGTGGGCGCGCCTGACCGCGGCGTCCCGCGGCATCCGCATCGCGACAGGGGAGCAGGAGACGCTCGCGGCCGCGTTCCGCGACCTGCTCGAGATCGGACACGTCGACGTGATTCAGCCCGACCTGGCCCGGGCCGGCGGCTTCACCCAGGGGCGTCGCATCGCCGATCTCGCCGCGGCGTCCCATGCGATGCTCGTGCCGCACGCGTGGAAGTCGGGCATTCTGGTCGCGGCGTCGATGCACTTCGCCGCGACGCTCCCGGACGTGCCGTTCGTCGAGTACACGGTCGCGCCCTCGCCGCTGCGCCGGGACCTGGTGCGGACGGACGTCGAGGTCACGAACGGGGTCGCCCGCATTCCCCAGCAACCGGGGCTCGGGGTCGACCTGAACGAGGAGATCGTGGCGCGCTACCGCGTGGACGGGTAGCGCGTCGCGTAGCCGCATGACGCCGCAGATGTTTCGCGCCGGGGTCGGCCGCGCCACGATCACGCCGCCACTCACCGTGCCGCACGCCGGGTGGGGCGCACAGACCCACGTGTTCCCCGAGGGGATCGAGACCGATCTTTGGGCCACGGTCTTGCTGCTGGACGACGGCACGGAGCGCGCGGCGCTCGTCGACCTCGACCTGGTGGTGATCACGCAGGAAGAGACGGACGCCATCGCATCGGCCGTGGGCGGCGCGGCGGGCCTGCGGCCGGACCAGGTGCGGGTAGCGGTGACGCACAACCACACGGGGCCGCCGCCCAGCCGGTGGGACTGGCTCGACGGCGCCGACGCGCTGCGCCGGTATTACGCCTCGCTGCCGGAGTTCGCCGCCGGCGCGGCGCGGATGGCGCTCGGGACGCTTCGCCCGGCGCGGATCGGCGTCGGAGTCGGGGAGAGCCGCGTCGCAGTGAACCGTCGGGAAACGGCGCCGGACGGCCGCACGGTCGCAGGCGTCAACTTCGCCGGCCCGATCGACCCGCAGGTGTTCGTGCTCCGGATCGACGGCCGGGACGGCGGGCCGCTCGCGGCGGTCGTCGGGTACACGATGCACCCGACGACCGCGGGCCCGGCGTTCCGGTACATCACCGCGGATTGGCCGGGCCACATGAAGCGGACGGTCGAACGCCTCACGGGCGCCACGTGCGTCTTTGCCCAGGGCGCCACCGGCAACGTCGGCCCCGGGGTCGACAGCTACACGGACGACGCGCAGGCCATCCGCCGCCTCGGCACGCTCGTGGGGTACGAAGCGGCGCGCGTCCACTTGTCGCTTCGCGTGCCGCCGGTGGACGCGGTGCACGAGCGTGTGTGGGAGTCCGGTGCGCCGCTCGGCAAATGGACGACCCGGCCGATCGCCGCCCCCGAACCGGTCGTGCGGACGGAGAGGACCGTGCTTCCCCTTCCTCTTCGGCCCCAGCCGCCTGTGGCGGAAGCAGAAGCCGCGCTCGCGAGCGCCCGGCGGAGGCTCCGCGCGCTGGTGGACCGCGGCGCGCCGGCCGCGGAGATCGAGGCGGCGACGTTTGTGACGAAACGCGCGAACATGACGCTGACGCGGGCCCGCACGTACGGCGGGCGAAGCGAGGACGCGGTGCCGCTGCACCTCCTGCGGGTCGGCCCCGCGGTGCTGGCGGCGATCTCGTGCGAGCCCTTCGTCGAGATCGGCCTCGCGATCAAGGCGCGTTCACCGTTTGCGCACACCTGGTTCGGCGGATACGTCGGGGGATGGGGCGGATATATCCCGGTCGCGAGCGAGTACCCGCGGGGCGGGTACGAGGTGGACACCTCGCCGTTCGCGCCGGACGCCGCCGCGCGCGTGATCGAAGGCACCGTGACGGCCCTGGAGGCAATGTGGCAGGCCGCCGAGGGGTGTGCGACGTGACGTCCCGATCGTAGCCGCCCAACCGGGCGACGCCGGGCGCGGCCGCTACAGACGAGGGAGGGGGATGCCGTGATGAGACGACACCGCACGACCGACCCGATCGTGGAATCGGGGGCACGTGGCCGTTCCTTAACGCGGCGGGAACTCGTGCGCGCGGGGTTGGCCGCGGGCGGCACCGCCGCGATAGCGCGCCTCGTGGGTGGCGCGCGCGGCATCGCGGTCGCCGAGGCCGCCGCCGCGGCGCCGAAGCGCGGAGGCACGGTGACGTGGGCCATGACGTCGGACCCGGCCCAGCTCGCGCCGTTTGGCGGGGTCAACGGATCGGCGTTCGAAATCACGTCGCTGGTGTATGAATCGCTCTTGGCCTGGGACCGGTCGCTCAAGGTGATCCCGGCGCTGGCCGAGTCGTGGCAGATTCCCGACAGCAGGACCTACGTCTTCAAGCTGCGCCGCGGCGTCAAGTTCCACAGCGGGAAGCCGTTCGACGCGGAGGACGTCAAGTACTCGCTCGATCTGCAAAAGACGCCGCCGCCGCCGGGCGTGGTCCAAGGATTCTACCCCAAGATCGCGAGCGTGGAGGTTGTGGATCCGCTGACCGTGCGGCTGCACATGTCCGAGCCGGACGCCACCGTGCTCGGATACCTGGCGTGGGGCCGGTACTCGTGGATCATCCCGAAGGGCCTGTACGACCGCATGGACCTGCGCACCCACGCCGACGGGACCGGTCCGTTCAAGCTCGTGGAGTACGTCCCGAACGATCACACCACGCTCGCCCGCAACGCCGCGTACTGGAATCCGGATCTACCGCGGCTCGACGGCATCACGATGAAGGTGCTGCAGGATGAGCAGGCCCGCGTGGCCGGATTGCGCTCCGGCGCGATCGACGGCACCACCGTCTCCACGGACTCGGTCAGGATCCTCGGCGGCGACCCGTCGCTCGCCGTGCTGAAGGGGCTGACCGCGGTGTTCCGCGAGATGGAGATGACCATCCGGGGCGACGGCAAGCTGTGGGACAACGCCAAGGTGCGCCAGGCCGTCAGCGCGGCGATCAATCGTCAGGAGATCATCGACAAAGTCTACGGCGGCGACGCGCTGTACTCGAGCAAGATCCCGCCGGGGTACGGCGACTGGCCGATTCCGGACAGCGCGCTCAAGAGCACGTACCAGAAATTCGACCTGCCCAGGGCCAAGCAGTTGATGGCCGACGCCGGCGTCGCGGGCGGGTTCTCGGTGACGCTGCAGTCGATCGCCCATCCTCAGGACTACACGCAGATCGCCGAGGTCATCAAGGAGCAGCTGCGACAGATCAACATCAACGTGACGGTGCAGCCGCTCGAGATCGGGACGTTCGCCAAGAATAACGGCGAGGGCGCGTTTGAGTGGCAGTCCACCGGCCGCGGCATGCGCGGCGACCCGAGCGGGTTCTTCAGCGACTTCGATCCTACCGGTGCGATCGACAAGGCGTGGTACCGCGGATATCACAACCAGGAACTGACGAGCCTGTATTACCAGGGGCTGCACGAGCCATTGCCGGTGAAGCGCCTCCCCATCTACCGCCGCCTGCAGGAGATCGTGCTCACGGACTGGCCGGCCGTGCCGTTGGTGAACCCCATGTACTACCAGGTAGTGCGCAGGCGTCTCAACGGCATGTACCTGGCGTACGACGGCACCGAGCGCGGCCTGATCGCGGCGTGGCTCGCCTGAGCGGCGTTCGCACCGCGCCTCGCTGCCCGGACCCGGGAATCTGCCCTGTGACGGCGACGCCGGCCGCGGATGCGGCGGTGCGGCGCCGCGGTGCCCGCACCGCGGTCACGGGGGAGCGCGCGGGCTGATGGCGCACGCCGCGGGGTGGCGCGCTCGCCGGGGGAGCGGGCCGTGACCCGCTACGTCGCCGGACGTCTCCTGCTGGTCATCCCAACGCTTCTCGGGATGTCCCTCTTGATCTTCGCCCTGGTACGGCTGCTGCCGGGCGACGTCGTGGACGCGATGTTGACCGGCGACGTGGGCGCGAGCGCCGGCGCGAAGGCGGCGGTCCGCCGAGCGCTCGGCCTGGCCGATCCGCTGCCCGTCCAGTACGTGAAGTTGATCGAGGGCGTCCTCAGCGGCCGCCTTGGCGCCTCGTTGACGAGCGGCGAGCCGATCAGCGGGATCATGGCCCGCGCGATTCCCATTACCGGCGAACTCGCCGTGCTGGCCGTTGTCCTCGCGACCGCCGTCGGGATCCCCCTCGGCGTGCTGTCCGCGGTGCGGCGCAACACGTGGGCCGACCTGATCGCGCGCATCGCGGGGCTGGCGGGGCTCTCGGTGCCGAACTTCTGGTTCGCCACCCTCGCCCTGCTGGTGGGATCGCTCGTGTTTCACTGGATTCCGCCGGTGACCTGGATCCCCCCGTGGCAGGACCTGTGGGGCAACCTGCGCCAAATGGCGATCCCCGCGGTCGCGATCTCGGTGTATCTGATGGCGAACGTCATGCGCATGACGCGGGGCACCATGCTCGAGGTCCTCGGCCTGGACTACATCCGGACGGCCCGGGCAAAAGGAGCATCGGCGCGCTCCGTCGTCTTCCGCCATGCGCTCCGCAACTCGCTGATCCCCGTGATCACCGTGATCGGGTTCCAAGTGGGCAACTTGATGGGCGGGGCCACGGTCGTCGAGGTGATCTTCGGGCTGCCGGGCATGGGCTACACGCTTGTGCAGGGGATCTTCGGACGCGACTATCCGGTGATCGAGATCTCGGCCATGTTTCTCGCGGCGGTGTTCGTATTCATCAACCTGCTGGTGGACCTGTTGTACGGGGTCGTGGACCCGCGGATCGCGCCGGCGTGAGCGTGACCTCGACCGCCCTGCGCGCCGACGCGGCCGTCGTTGGGCCCCGGCGGCGCTCCCGGCCGCTCCGGCGCGCGCTCAGCAACCCGATCGGTCTCGCCGGCGCCGCGATCATCTTCGCGACCGTGGTCGCCGCGGCCCTGGGACCCGTCGCGTGGCGCGTCGACTATGCGAGCGAGGCCGCGCGCCGCCTGTTGCCGCCGAGCGCCGCCCACCCCATGGGGACCGATGAGCTCGGACGGGACGAGCTGGCGCGCGTGCTCCACGGCGCGTGGGTCTCGCTCGAGGTGGGCATCATCGCCGTCGTGATCGCCTTCGTCCTGGGCGGCGCAGCCGGGATCCTCGCCGGGTTCTACAGGGGACGCACGGACGCCGTGGTGATGCGGACGATCGACGTCATGTTTGCCGTGCCCGGCCTCGTGCTGGCCATCCTCATTTCCGGGCTGCTGGGGCCGAGCCGCGTGAACGCGATGATCGCGATCGGGATCGTGTATGCGCCGGCGTTCGGCCGCGTCGTGCGGGGCTCCGCGCTGAGCGTCATGAGCCTGCCGCACGTGGAGGCGGCCCGCAGCCTGGGCGCGTCCGACGCCCGGATCATCGCGCGCCACCTGGTGCCGAATCTGATCGCCCCGGTCCTCATCCTGACCACGGCGTATCTGTCGACCGCGATCTTGACCGAAGCCGCGCTGAGCTTCCTCGGCCTGGGCACCCAGCCGCCTGAGCCGTCGTGGGGCAGCATGCTCAACGCGTCGCGGTCGTACATGGAGCTGGCGCCCTGGCTTGCGGTGTACCCCGGCGTCGCGATCATGCTGGTCGTGTTGGGGTTCAACTTTCTGGGGGACGGGCTGCGGGATCTGCTGGACCCCCAGCTCCGCGAGGTCTAGCCGTCGATGAGCGACGTGGCCGTCACCAGCACCGTTGACTTCGAACGCCCCGGCAAGCAGGTAGGGCGGCTGCAGGTGCCCCGCTCAACGAACGAGAGCGGCTGGTCCAACCTGTTCGTCCCCGCCGTCTGCATCCAGAACGGCCGCGGCCCCTCGGTGCTCATCACCGCGGGCGTGCACGGGGACGAGCCGGAGGGACAGGTTGCCGCGCTCAACCTGGCGCGCGAGACGGAGCCGGAGCACGTCAGGGGGCGGCTCATCATCCTGCCGTGCATGTCCCCGGACGCGTCCCGCGCATACTCGCGCCTGTGGCCGGACGGCGCGAACCTCAACCGCAGTTTCCCGGGGTCGGCGACCGGCGCGCCGGATCAGCAGCTCGCCGATTACGTGACACGCGTGCTGTTCCCGCTCACGGACGCGGTCTGCGATCTCCACAGCGGCGGGCGCTCGATGATGTGCCTGCCGTGGTCGGAGATGCACATGGTGACAGACCGCGCGCAGCGCGGGGCGATGGTCGACGCCATGCTCGCGTGGGGCACGGACTACCACTTCATCTACATTAACATCGCGGGCGGCGGCCTGCTCGTGGACGAGGCCGAGCGCCAGGGCAAGATCACCATCGGGACAGAACTGGGCGGGGGCGGCCACACCACGGCCGCGATCCACCGCTTGGCCGAGCACGGCCTCCGCAACTTCCTGCGGCATCTGGGCGTGCTCGCGGGAACGGCCGCGACGCGCGCATCCCGCGGGCTCCCGCCGCCGGTCATCCTACGGGCCGTGAGCGCGGACGACTATGTGCTCGCGCCCGAGAGCGGGCTGTTCGAGACGCTGGTGACCCTCGGCCAGGAGGTGGGCGCCGGCGAGCCCCTGGGACGGCTACACTTTCCGGAGCGGCCGGATCGACCGCCCGTGGATGTCCACGCGGAGACCGCCGGGGTGGTGTGCTCGATCCGGGCCATCGCCACCACCGGGCAGGGTGACTGCCTCGTGGTCACCGGACAACGGTGCGGGCGAGACGAGCTGCTCGAATGAGGAGGAGCATGACACGGTCATGGTGAGCGCGCTGCTGGCTGGGGCGGCAGAGGCCGACATCACGCCGCCGTACGGACTGCCGCACGGTGCGTGGCGCCTCCGTACCGGTGTATCCGTAGGGCGGCACGAGCCGCTCCTCGCCCAGGCCCTCGTGCTCGACGACGGCCGGCGGACCGTGGCGCTCCTGACGTGCGACCTCTTGTTCGCGGGGCATGCGCTTGCCCGCACGGTGCGGGCACGCGTGCACGCGCGCACGGGCATCCCGCCCGAGGCGGTGCTGCTCAACGCGTCGCACAACCACAGCGCGCCGAGGTTGTCCCGCGGTGCCGGCCTGGCGGCGCTCGATCACCAGAGCGGGTTCGAGGGCTACGAGCACGCGCTCCCCGACCTGCTCGCGGGAACCGTCTACGCGGCACACTACCACCGGCGCCCGGCGAGCGTGGGGGGCGGGACCACCCGAGCACCAGGCCTGACGGTGAACCGGGTCCTGCCCGAGCAGGCGGTGGACGACACCGTCGCCGTGCTCAGGGTTGACGGTGATGACGGCCGGCCGATTGCCGTCGTGACGTCCTTCGCGTGCCATCCGATTTTGATGGCCGGTCACACCCTCTTGTGGAACGCAGAGTTCCCGGCGCCGTTCCGCGCTGCGATCGCCGGCGCGCATCCGGGCGTCGTGGCGATGTTTGGGCAGGGATGCGCCGGAGACGTCGGCCCGTGGAATTACTGGTTCGGCAATCCCGAGGCGCTCCCGCAGACGTACGAGCACCGGGATCGGCTGGGCAAGGCCCTGGCTCTGCGGGTCCTCGACCTGCTTCCGCGCTTGAGCACCCGGCCGCACGCCCCGGTCGCGGGGCTGAGCCACACGATCGCCCTCCGGCGGCGACGGCTGCCGTGGACCCGTGACGAGATCCTGGCGATGGAGTCCAAACTGGCAGGCCTCCCGGAGCCGCGCTATCCGGAGGCATGGCCGGCGGGCCTCCACACAATGAACTCGGCGCAGCGTTTTCCCGTCTTGTATCAGAAAGGGGCCGTCGCGATGTACAGGGAGATGCTGCGCCTCGCGGATGAGCCGATGAACGCGGAGCTGCAGGTCCTCGCGGTGGGGGACGTCGCGGTGGCGGCGAACCCCTTCGAGCTCTTCAATGGGGGCGGCCGGCGGATCCGCGAGCGAAGCCCGTTCGGGACGACGCTCGTGTTGGGGTACAGTAACGACTACCTCGGCTACCTACCCGGCGCCGAGGAGTTCGATCGGCTCCCGGACGTCTCGCTCGCCGAGATCTTGGACCAGGACCGGTACCGGTGGGCGTACGGGATCAGCAACACCCCGCTCGAGCGGGGCGAGGCGGACCGGGTCGTCGACGCGAGCGTGGAAGTGCTCCACGCGGTGCGGGCCGAGCTCGCAGGCCGGGGAACCTAGTGCTCCATGTCGTATGTGCGACGAGGGTAGAGGTGTCGGGCGGGCCTGGCCGAAGCGGGCGTTGGTCTCGGCCCTCATAAATCCAATCCAACGAGGGCCTCGACCGACGCCCGCGATGCTGACGGCTGCGTGGCATCGCTTCACTTGCGCCGCGGACTAAGCGAGGGCACGGCGTGGTCAGGCGTCGGGTGCGTGGAGCGGAGGATAGGTCCGCCCGGCACCAGCCCTTGCCGAAGCAATGCAATGACGCATTAGTGGATTCGGGCGGCGCGGCGCGGGCGGAGGAGGACTTGCCTCCGGTGCGGAGAAGCGTGCTCGGCATACGCACCCGCTCGTCTGCGACCGCGACACTGCACACCCGAGATCCGGGGAGGAGGGACAGCATGCGAAAGTGGTGTGCCGTAGTGGCAGTGCTCGCACTGCTCGTGCCCCTGACCGCGCTCGGCGCGGGGGCCCAGGGCGCGACGATCAAGATCGGTGTCCCGGTGCCGTTGTCCGGCGGCAACGCCAAGATGGGCGACGACATCTCCAAGGCCGCGACGCTGGCCATCGAGGAGTGGAACGCCAAGGGCGGCGTCCTCGGGCGTAAGCTCGAGATCATGACGTTCGACGACGCGTGCGACGCGCAGCAGAGCGTGACGGCGGCGCACAAGCTCGTCGACGCCGGTGTCGTCGCCGTGGCCGGCGGGTACTGTTCGTCGGCCGCCATTCCCGCGAGCGCCGTCTACCACGACAGCGGCGTGGCGTTTGTGGCCGACGCCTCGAGCAACCCCAAGCTGACGGACCAGGGCTTCGAGAACGTCTTTCGGGTCATCGGCCGCGACGATCAGCAGGGGCCGTACGCCGCGGGCTTCATGACGAAGACCCTCAAGGCGCATCGCGTCGCGATCATCCACGACAACACCGTGTACGCCAAGGGCCTGGCGGATGCGACGAAGGCGGCGCTCAGCGGCAAGCCCGGCGTGCAGGTCGTGTTCTTCGACGCGATCACCCCGGGCGAGAAAGACTTCTCCGCCGTCCTGACCAAGGTCAAGAGCCTCAAGCCCGACGTAACGTACTTCACCGGCTACTATCCGGAAGGCGGCCTGCTGGCCAAACAGTTCAAGGACCTCGGCGTGTCCGGGAAATTCATGGCGGGGGACGCCAACAACGACCCGACCTTTGTAACGGAAGCCGGCGCGGCGGCCGAGGGTGACTTTGTGACGTCGACCCCCCTGCCGCAGGATCTCGGGACGGCGAAGGCCTTTGTGGACCGGTACAAGAAGCGCTTCAACCAGGACCCCGGACCGTACTCCGCGTTGGAGTACGACGCCGTCAATATCGTGATCAATGCGATCCAGCGGGCGCACAGCACCGACCGCGCCGCGATCATCAAGGCCATCGCGGCGACCAAGGGCTACAAAGGCGCGACCGGCAGCATCGGGTTCGACAAGAAGGGCGACCGCACCACGATCCTCTACATCCCCTACATCATCAAGGGCGGGAAGTTCACGCCCTACAACGTTTCCTCGTGATGCGTCCATAGCGTCGTTTGGGGACGCCCCGCAGGGCGGGGCGTCCCCTGGTTCGGCCTCCGGCGCGGCATGACCGTCGCACTGCAGCAACTGGTGAACGGCCTCACGGTGGGGTCGTTTTACGCGCTCATCGCGCTCGGCTACACCATGGTGTACGGCATCATCCGCCTCATCAACTTCGCGCACGGCGACATCTACGCGGTCGGCGCGTTTTTGGGGCTGTCCACGTACGGCCTGCTGCGGCTCCTGCACGTCGACAACCCGATCCTGACGACGCTGCTCGGCCTCGTGGTGTCCATGGGCTGCACGGGACTCCTCGGGATGCTCGTCTACCGGGTGGCGTACCGCCCGCTGCTGCACGCGCGGCTGTCGATCCTCATCTCCGCGATCGGCGCATCGCTCACGCTCGAGTACGGCTTGTTTCTCATCTACAGCCCGTCGTTTCTGGTGTACCCGCACCTCTTCGACACTCCCGGCATGTCCCTGGGCGACATTTCCGTGTCGGGCCTCCAGATCATCATCTTCGTCTCCGGCCTCGTCCTGATGGCGGCGCTGTACCTGATCGTCCACCGCACCAAGATCGGGATGGCGATGCGCGCGCTGGCGATCAACCAGGACGCCGCCCGGCTGATGGGCATCGACGTCAACCGCGTGGTCGCCCTAACGTTCTTCCTCGGGTCGACGCTGGCGGCGTTCGCCGGCGTGCTGACGGGCCTCTACTACTCGCAGATCTCGTTCCTGATGGGGTTCCTCATCGGCCTCAAGGCCTTTACCGCGGCCGTCCTCGGCGGCATCGGCAACATCCCCGGGGCGGTCGTCGGGGGGTTTCTCCTCGGCGTGCTGGAGGGGTTGGCCGCGGGCTACTTCTCAAGCCGGTGGAAGGACGTGGTCGCGTTCGGCATCCTCATCGTCATCCTCGTGGTCCGCCCGCGCGGCCTCCTCGGCGAGCGCGTCGTCGAACGGATGTGAACGCGCTGGGCAACCGGTGGGTTCGGGGCGCGCTCGTCGTCGCGGTCATCGTTGTCGCCCTCGGCCTGCCGATCGTCGGCACGCCGTACCTGATCGACGTCGGTACGCTCGTCCTCGTCTACATCATGCTGGGGCTCGGCCTGAACGTGGTCGTGGGCTACGCCGGCCTCTTGGACCTGGGGTACGCGGCGTTCTTCGCCATCGGCGCGTACACGACGGGGATCCTGATGGACGACGCCCACCTCGCGTTCTGGTGGACGCTCCCCGTGGCGGCGTGTTTCACGGCGCTGTCGGGCGTGGTGATCGGCACGCCGACGCTGCGCCTCAGGAGCGACTACCTCGCGATCGTGACGCTCGGCTTCGGGGAGATCGTCCGGATCGCGGCCACCAACCTCACGTTCACGGGCGGCCCGGAAGGGTTGTACGGGATTGCGCATCCGACGATCGGCGGGTTCGTGCTGCGCTCCCCGCAGGCACTCTACTTCCTCGGGCTCGCGTTCGTGCTCGTGGTCCTCGCCGGCAGCTACAATCTGGCCCGGTCGCGCCTCGGCCGGGCGTGGCTCGCGATCCGGGAGGACGAGGCGGCGGCGCAGGCGGCCGGTATATACCCGGTGCACTCCAAGCTGATGGCCTACGTGCTCGGGGCCGTGTTCGCGGGCGCCGCGGGGTCGTTCTTCGCCGTGAAGCTCACGGCGATCAACCCGTCCAGTTTCACGTTCATCCAGTCGGTCACGATCCTCATGGTCATCATCCTGGGCGGGATGGGGAGCCTCCCCGGCGTGATCCTGGCCGCCGCGGTCATCGTCGTCCTCCCCGAAGTGCTGCGCGCCTTCGACCAGGTGCGGATGTTTGCGTTCGGGATCGGCCTCATCATCTTGATGCTCGTGCGGCCGCAGGGGCTGTGGCCGAGCCGCATCGGCCAGATCGAACGGCGGGCCGTCGCCGTCTCGGAGGCAAGCGCCGCCGCCGGCGTCGCGGCCGACGCGGCCGCCACAACGGAGTAGGGGGCACGGTGCCGGTGCCGCCCGCCCCCGCGCCGGATGTCGTCGCCGCGTCCAACGGGGCCATCCTCGACGTCGACGCGCTCACCGTCCGCTTCGGCGGCCTCGTCGCCGTCTCCGCGGTCTCGCTCGACGTGCGCCATCGGGAGATCCTGAGCATCATCGGCCCGAACGGCGCCGGCAAGACGACGGTGTTCAATTGCATCACGGGGTTTCTTCGCCCCACCGCCGGCCGGATCGTGTTCGAGGGCGTGGACGTCACCGGCATGCGTCCGGACCTCGTGGTGCGGCGGGGGATCGCCCGCACGTTCCAGATGATCCGGCTGTTCCCCGACCTCGATGTGGACGAGAACGTGATGATCGGCCTGCACGGCCGGACGCGGGCGGGCACGCTGGACTCGCTGCTGCACACGGGGCGGCACCGGCGGGAGGAAACCTGGGCGCGTGAGGAGACCTACCGCTGGCTTACGTTTGTCGGGCTGGCGGAGCGCGCGCACTACCGGGCCCGCGAGCTGGCGTACGGCGACCAGAGGCGGCTGGAGATCGCCCGCGCGCTCGCCACGGCTCCCCGGCTCCTCATCCTGGACGAACCCGCAAGCGGCATGAACCCCGCGGAGAAGGCGGCGCTCGTCCAGCTCGTCGGCCGCATCCGCGAGGCCGGGGTCACGGTGCTGTTCATCGAGCATGACATGAGCGTCGTGATGGGGATCAGCGACCGCATCGTCGTGTTGAACCACGGGGTGCGCATCGCGGAGGGAGCGCCCGCCGCCATCCAGCAAGATCCGCAGGTCATCGAGGCGTACCTCGGCCGGGACGACGACGCATGAACCTGCTCGAGGTCCGCAACCTCGTCACCGCGTACGGGAGCATCGAGGCGCTCCACGGGATCTCGTTGGACGTCGCGGACGGCGAGATCGTGGCGCTCCTGGGGGCGAACGGCGCGGGCAAGACGACGGCGCTGCGCACGATCTCCGGGCTGCTGCGGCCGCGCTCCGGGGAGGTGTGGTTTGCCGGCGCGCGGATTGACCGGCGGCCGGCGCACGACATCGTGCGCCTCGGACTGACGCACGTGCCCGAGGGGCGGTGGATCTTCTCCCTCATGACGGTCGACGAAAACCTGCGCCTCGGGGCGTACGCCGAACCGCGTGTTCCCCAGGCCGCGCTGGACCGGGTCTTCACGCTCTTTCCCCGGCTGCGAGAGCGGCGGGCACAGGTCGCCGGCACGCTATCGGGAGGGGAGCAGCAGATGCTGGCGATCGCCCGGGCGCTCATGACGAGGCCGCGGCTGCTCCTCCTCGACGAGCCGTCCATGGGGCTCGCGCCGGTGCTGGTGCGCCTCATCATCCAGACGATCG
This sequence comes from Bacillota bacterium, assembly GCA_021324975.1. Lineage (GTDB taxonomy): Bacteria > Sysuimicrobiota > Sysuimicrobiia > Sysuimicrobiales > Segetimicrobiaceae > JAJPIA01. The sequence goes on along the minus strand of JAJPIA010000085.1, from coordinate 82,680 downwards.
CCGAGATCAACCGCGATGGAACCACCGTCCTGATCGTCGAGCAGAACGCCAGCGCGGCGCTACGGCTGGCCCGGCGCGCCTACGTGCTCGAGAATGGGCGCGTGGCGCTGGAGGGACCGAGCGCGGACCTGGCCAAGAACGAACGGGTCCGGCAGGCCTATCTGGGGGTCGGCGCGCCACTGCGCGCGCAGGGGTGAGCGATGGCTGAACCACCTCCGCTGTACGACCACGGTCCGGGGACCCCGCTCGACGTCGACCGCGAGTTCTACGGGCGGTTGGCGCGCGAGGTGGAGCAGCGCACGATCGTGGAGCGGTTCATCGTCCCCATGCGGTCCGGACGGGCCTGGCCGGTGGCGGCGGGGCACCTGTGCCGTATCGTCGCGGTCGAGGGGCCGCAGGTCGCCGATTTCAACGCGTGGCACCGCGACAATCCGCGGGAGCGTTTCTGGGCGGCGCGCACACGGCAGCTGCAGGGCACGCACGTCACCACGTTCCACCGGCTCTGGTCGTGCCTGCCGTACCTGCGCCCCATGATCACGATCACGAACGACACGGTGCAGTACGGCGTGGACGAGGACGGCGCCGGCTGTCACGATCTGCTCGGGACGCGGTGCGATCCCTACGTCCACGCCATGCTCAACGGGGAGGAGTTCGACCGGACCTGCCACTCCAATCTCGTCCGCGCGGTGGCGCCCTACCGCCTCACCGAGCTGGACGTCCACGACGTTCTCAACATCTTCATGGTAACGGGGCTGCGGAGGGACGGGCGCTACTTCGCCAAGGCGAGCCCGGCCAGGCGGGGCGACTTCTTCGAATTTTTCGCCGAGATCGACCTGCTCTGCGCCATCTCGACGTGTCCCCACGGCGACCTCTCGGTGGCGATGTGGGGTCCCGCGCGCGGCGATCCGCTCACCACGTGCCGGCCGCTCGGCGTTGAGGTGTATCGCCCGGCGCCCCCGCTGCTCGCGGGCTGGGCGCCGCCGGCGCCCGCGGGCTACCACGGTCTGCACGGCCTGGGGACGTAGGAAGGAGGACAGCGATGCGGCTCCGCGACCGCGTGGCGGTCATCACGGGATCCAGCGCCGGGATCGGCGAGGCCATCGCGTGGGCCTATGCGCGCGAGGGGGCGCGCGTGGTGGTCAATTCGCGGTCGCCCGACCGGGGCGAGCGCGTGGCCCGGGCCCTCCGGGAGGGCGGCCACGACGCGGTCGCCGTCGCCGGGGATGTCACCGATCGCGGGACCGCGAACCGGTTGGCTGCCGCGGCGGAGGAACGGTGGGGGCGCCTCGACGTCCTCGTGAACAACGCGGGCACCTCGATGATCGGGCCGTCGGAAACGCTGCCCGAGGATGGATGGCGGCAGACCATCGACACGAACCTGACGGGCGCGTTCCTTTGCGCGCAGGCCGCCGCCCGCCTCATGCTGGCGCAGCGGCGCGGCGTGATCCTGAACATCTCGTCGATCCTCGGCGAGGTCGGCCTGCCGAAGCGCGCCGCGTACTGCGCCAGCAAGCACGGGTTGATCGGCCTGACAAAGGTGCTCGCGGCCGAGTGGGCGAGCAAGGGCATCCGCGTGGTATCGATCGACCCGGCGTACATCAAGACCGCGATGGACGAGCGCGATCAGGTGGCCGGTGACTACTCCAATGCCGACATCGAGCGGCGCACGCCGCTCGGCCGGTTCGGAACCGTCGACGAGGTGGCCCGCGCGGCCACGTTTCTGGCCTCAGACGATGCCAGCTATATCACCGGGTCCTGCATCACGGTCGACGGCGGGTGGGTCGCGTATGGCGGCTGGTAACGCGCCCGCGTGGCCCGCGGGAGCCGGCACGCCCAGGACGGTGGAGCCCGGTCGCGCCGCGCCTCCGCAGGAACTGCCGGAGGGAATCGGCGCCGAGGATCTGCGCGCGCTGTACCGGTACATGCTCCTCCAGCGCACCGCGGAGGAGCGCATCATCCACCTGTACCGGCAGGGCGCCGTCGTCGGCGCCTGTTTTACCGGCTATGGTCACGAGGCCATCGCCGTCGGCGCGGCCTACGCGCTGGGGCCGATGGACGTGGCGGCGACGCTCCATCGGGACCTCGGCGCGCGCCTCGTGCTCGGGATGCCGGTGCGGCTGTACTTCGCGAACTTCCTCGGCCGGACGGGATCGCCGACACGGGGGCGCGAAGGCAACCTGCACATCGGCGGGCTCGGCCCGCGCATCCTGCTCCACACCGATTTCATCGGCGCAAACGTGGCGGTCGCGGCCGGCGCCGCGCTCGCCTTTGCGGTCCGGCGGGAAGAGCGCGTGGCCATGGCGTTCTTCGGCGAGGGCGCGCTTGCCACCGGCGAGTACCACGAAGGCGTCAACCTGGCGGCGGTGCAGCGGCTCCCGCTTGCGCTCGTCTGCTGGAACAACCAGTTCGCCCTGTCCACGCCGGTGGCGCAGGAAATCTGCGGTCCGATCGTGGAGCGCATGGCCGGGTACGGGATGCCGGCCAGCGCGGTCGACGGGAACGATGTCCTCGCCGTCTACCGCGCCGCCCGGACGGCGGTGGACCGCGCGCGGCGAGGCGAGGGCCCGAGCTTCGTGGAGTGCTGCACGATGCGGATCCGCGGGCACTCCGAGGCGGACGACGCGTCCTACGTCCCCAAGGCGCTGCTCGACGAGTGGCGCCCGCGCGATCCCGTCGCACGCTTCGAGGCACGGCTCCGCGAGTTCGGCGTGCTCGATTCCGGCGAGGCGGAAGCACTCCGGGCCGGCGTCGTCGCCGAGGTGGACGCGGCCCAGGCGTGGGCCGAGGCCAGCCCGCCGCCGGATCCAACCGAGCTCGAGCGCGGCGTGTACTGCGAGGCACGGCCGTGGCCGTGATGACGTACCTCGAGGCGATTGCGGACGGCCTCCGCGAGGCCATGCGCGCCGATCCGTCGGTGATCGTGCTCGGCGAGGACGTCGCCGTGTACGGCGGCGCGTTCAAGCTGACCCGGGGCCTTCTCGAGGAGTTTGGGGACCGCCGCGTGATCGATACGCCGATCAGCGAAGCGGGCATCGTCGGCGCGGCCGTGGGCGCGGCGCTCGTCGGCCTGCGCCCGGTCGCGGAGATGCAGTTTGCCGACTTCATCTCCAACGCGTTCAACCAGCTCGTCAACGTCGCGGCCACATCGGCGTACCGGGCCGGGGGATGCGTGCCGCTCGTCGTGCGGGCGCCGTGCGGGGCCGGGACGCACGGCGGGCCGTTTCACTCGCAGTCCGTGGAGGCGTACTTCTTTCACGCGCCGGGGCTCAAGATCGTGCTGCCGTCGACGCCGGAAGACGCCAAGGGACTGCTGCTGTCCGCGATCGCGGACCCGAACCCGGTGCTGTTTCTCGAGCACAAGGCGTTGTACCGGTCGCTGCGCGGGCCGGTCGACGGCGGCCTCGCGTTCGTGCCCCTGGGTCGCGCGGCGGTGCGGCGGCCCGGCCGCGACGTCACCGTGGCGACCTACGGCATGATGGCGCACCGGTCGCTGGAAGCCGCCGAGGCCGCGGCGCGGGAAGGCGTCGAGGCGGAGGTGATCGACCTGCGCACGCTCTTGCCGCTCGACCTCGAGACGATCGCGGAGTCCGTGGCGCGCACGAGCCGCCTGCTCGTGGTCCACGAGGATCGGCTCCGTGGCGGCCTCGGTGCCGAGATCGCCTCCTACATCGGCGAGCATCTCTTTACTTCGCTCGATGCGCCGGTGTCGCGCGTCGCCGCCCCTGACACCCCCGTACCGTACGCGCCCCCGCTCGAGGGCGCCTACCTGCCGAGCGCCGAGCGGATCCGCGAGGCGATCGTACGACTCGCTCGGTGGTGAACGCGGCCCCGCCGTCGCGACCCGTGGTCGCGGTGCTGGCGGACGCCCGGCTCGGCGGACCGGAGCTCGGCTCCGTGGCCGACACCGCGGTGATCCGGTACGCCGGGGATGTCGTCGCGTTGCGCACGGCGCTCCGGGACGCGCACGTCCTGTTCGTCTGGGATTTTCGTACCTCCATGCTCCGCGAGGCCTGGGCCGGCGCCCGCGACCTCCGGTGGATCCACGTCGCGGCCGTGGGCGTCGACACGGTCCTATTCCCCGAGCTCGTGGAGAGCGACGTGATCGTGACGAACTCACGGGGCGTCTTCGACCAGGCCATCGGCGAGTACGTGCTCGGCCTGATGCTGGCGTTCGAAAAGGATCTGCCCGGCACAATCGTCCGCCAGCACCGGCACGCGTGGGAGCACCGCGAGACCGGGATGCTGGGCCGCCGGACCGCCGTCGTCGTCGGCGCCGGCGGCATCGGACGCGCGATCGGCCGGCTGGCGCACGCGGTCGGGATGCGGGTCATCGGGGTGGCGCGGACGGCGCGGCCGCTGGACCCCGATCTCGGGACGATCGTCCCGGCCGCCGAGCTCGCGAGCGTGCTCGGCGACGCGGACTACCTCGTGATCGCCACGCCGCTCACGCCCGAGACGCGCGGCCTGATCGGCGCGGACGTGTTCGCGCGCATGAAGCCGAGCGCGCGGCTGATCAACGTCGGCCGCGGTCCAATCGTGGACGAGGGGGCACTGCTCGAGGCCGTGCGGGCCGAGCGCATCGCCGGCGCGGCGCTCGACGTGTTTGCGCGCGAACCCCTCCCGCCGGACCATCCGCTGTGGGACGTGCCGGGGGTCATCGTGTCGCCGCACATGTCCGGTGACTTCGTGGGGTCGCTTGAGGCGCTCGCGGCGCTCTTTCGGGACAACTTCGCGCGGTGGCGACAGGGCGCGCCGCTGCTCAACGTCGTCGACAAGCGCCGCGGGTACGTGCCCGGGCGTGCCGCCGAGGAGGCCGAGCCCGCCCGGCGCGCGTCGCCGCGCCGGCGTGATCGCGCCGGGGATCCCGGACGGTCGTGACGGCGCCCGCGGCCGTCGGCATCGACGCGGGCGGGACATTCACCGACCTCGTCGTGGTCGCGCCCGGCGGTCCGCCGCTGGTGTACAAGCGGCCGACATCGCGCGATCCCTCCCGCGCGCTCGTCGACGGCCTGCGGGCCGTCGGACACGACGCCGGCGTGGCCCGGCTGACGTATGGCACCACGGTCGTGACCAACGCGCTCCTGGCGGGTGCCGGCGCCCGGGTCGCCCTCGTCACCACGCGCGGCTTCCGCGACGTGCTGGAAATCGGGCGGCAGCAGCGCGACCACTTGTACCGGCTGGACGCGCCGGGCCGCGCGGCGCCCGCGGTGCCCCGGGCGCTGCGGTTCGAGGTCACGGAGCGGATCGACCCCGGGGGGCGCGTCCTCCAGCCGCTCGTGGACGGCGAGGTCGCGGCGCTCGCGGATGCGTTGCGGCGCGCCGAGGTCGAGGCCGTCGCCGTGTGCTTCCTCCACGCCTACGCCAATCCCGTCCATGAACGCCGGGTCGCCGCGCTGCTCGGTCCGCATGTGCGCCACGTGTGCCTGTCGTCCGCGGTCAATCCCGAGTTTCGTGAGTACGAGCGCGCGCACACGACGTGCGTGCACGCGCGCGTGACGCCGCTCGTGGCGCGGCATCTGCACGACCTCGCGGCCGGGCTCCGCGCCGTCGGCGTCCAGGCGCCGCTCGCGCTCATGCAATCGAACGGCGGCGTGGCGTCCGCGCGTCAACTTGTAGATCGTCCGCTTGCGCTCTACATGTCGGGACCGGCGGCCGGCGTGGCGGCGGCGCGGGCGGTGATCGCCGGCGCGGGCATCGGCGACGCGGTGGCGCTCGACATGGGCGGCACCTCGACCGATGTGTGCCTGATCCGCGGCGGGCAGGTGGAATCGGTCACGGAACGCCGGGTCCTCGGCCAACCCGTCCGGCTGCGGTCCGTGGCCGTCGAGAGCATCGGCGCGGGCGGGGGATCCGTCGCCTGGGTCGATCGGGCGGGAGCACTCAGGGTTGGTCCGGAGAGCGCCGGAGCGGAGCCGGGACCGGCCTGCTACGCGCGCGGCGGCGAGCGTGCGACCGTGACGGACGCGTACGTGGTCCTCGGCGTGCTGAGCGAGACCCACGCGATCGGCGACGTCCGGCTCGATCCCGACCTCGCCCGGCGCGCGATCGAGCCACTCGCCGCGCGGTTCGGGATGAGCGTGCCCGATACGGCCGCGGGGATCCTGGAGATCGCAGGCGCGGCGATGCTCCGGGCGATCCGCATGGTGTCGCTCGAGCGCGGCGTCGACCCGCGCGCGCTCACCCTGGTAGCGTACGGCGGGGCCGGGCCGATCCATGCCGGCCGGCTGGCGGCGCTCGCCGGCATGCCGCGGGCGCTCGTCCCGGTCTACGCGGGCGTCTTCTCCGCCTGCGGCTGCGCCCTCGCAGACCGCCGCTACGACGCGGCGCAGAGCGCCCGCGTGCGCCTCTGGGAGGACGGGCCCGAGGCCTGGGAGCGGCCGCTCCGCGAGCTGGAGGCCGACCTCCTCGCGCGGTGCCTCGACGACGGCGCGCCGCCCGGCAGCGTCGTCCTCCAGCGGTCGATCGACCTGCGCTACGTCGGACAAAACTACGAGCTCGAGGTCCCGGTCACGCCGGGGCTCGACGCCGCGGCCGTGCGGGCCCGATTCTTGACGCTCCACCGTCTCCGTTATCAGTACGTTACCGACGAGCCGGTGGAGGGGGTCGCGGTGCGGGCCGCCGCCATCGTCCCCGCGCCGGAGGCGAGGCTCCTCGCGCCTGCGGCCGAGGCGGCCGCGGCGCGGTCGCGCCGGGTCTTCTTCCATAGGATGGGGTGGATCGACACGCCCGTCTACCCGAGGATGGGCGTGCCGTGCGGCCGGGCGTGCCCCGGGCCGGCGATCCTCGAGGATCCGTGGTGCACGGCTCTCGTCTATCCCGGGCAGACCGCGCGGCGAGACGAGGCGGGGCTCCTGTGGATCGAGCCGTCGTGACGCCGGATCCGGTGACGCTGGAAGTCGTCCGCCACGCGGTGCTGTCCATCGCGGAAGAGATGCGCGTCGTGCTGATGCGCTCGGCACGCTCCCCGGTCCTCAAGGAAGCCGGTGACCTCTCGTGCGCGCTGACCGACGCGCACGGCCGCCTTATCGCGCAGGGCCGCGACATCCCCATTCACCTGGGTGTGATGGCGTTCACCGTGGAGGAGCTACTGAAGCGCGTGCCCGCGGCCGATCTCCGCCCGGGCGACGTGTACGTGACCAACGATCCCGAGGTTGGGGGCAACCACCTCCCCGACGTCAAGGCGATCACGCCGATCTTTCACGCCGGCCGGCTGGCCGCGTTCGCGGTCAACCTCGCGCACTGGCCGGACATCGGCGGGGCCCGGCGGGGCAGTTACGTCGCCGGGGCGCGGGACCGGTACGCGGAAGGGCTGTGCATTCCCCCGGTGCCGTTGTTCGTGCGGGGCGAGCCGAACGAGCGGATGCTGGACCTGGTACTGAGCAATGTCCGCGGGCGCGAGGAACGGCACGGCGACCTGCTCGCGCAGTACGCCGCGAACGCGGTCGCGGCGGCGCGCCTGCACGAGGTTTTCGAGCGGTTCGGCGCCGAGGTGGTCGAGGGGTGCATGGCGCGGTTCCTCGACGAGTCCGAGGCGCAGATGCGGGCCGCGATCGCCGAGCTGCCATCGGGTGACTACGCGGGCGAGGACTGGCTGGACGACGGCGGCACCGGCGGGGCGCCGGTGCGTATCGCCGTGCGCGTCCGCGCCGGCGCCGGGACCCTGCACGCGGACTTCACGGGCACGGCGCCGGAGGTCCCGGGACCGCTCAATGCCACGCGGTTCGTCACCGCGTCCGCGGTATTCTACGCGGCGCGCGCGCTCCTCGGCCCGGATATCCCGGCGAACGCCGGGTGCTATCGCCCCATTACGCTCCACATCCCCCCGCGGTCCGTCCTGGATCCCGGCGCGGAGGCGCCGCGCGTCGGCGGGAACCACGAGACCTCCCAGCGCGTGGTCGACGCCGTGTTCCGGGCGCTGGCCCCGGCGCTCCCCGATCGGGTCGTCGCCGGCGGGCCCACCACGTCCGGGCTCGTGATGCTGAGCGGCACCCGCGAGGACGGCCGTCCGTTCATCCTGTACGAGGTGCACGGCGGCGGCGAGGGCGCGAGCGCGGCGCGGGACGGTCTCAACGGCATCCGCGTGCACATGAGCAACGTCATGAACACCCCGATCGAGGTGATCGAACGCGAATATCCGCTGCGGGTGGAATGCTGCGAGCTCGTGCCCGACAGCGGAGGCCGCGGCCGCCACCGAGGCGGGCTGGGGCTTCGGCGCGCCTACCGCCTCTTGGCCCCGCGCGCGGAGCTCTCGACGATGGTGGAGCGGATGCGGGTCGCACCGTGGGGCGTCTTTGGCGGCGAGGTCGGGGCGCCGTTTCGCGTGGTCTGCGTGGACGGAGAACGGCGCGTCGCCGTGCGGGGAAAGGAGAACCGCGACCTCCACGAGGGCGCGCTGGTGATCGTGGAGAGCTGCGGCGGCGGCGGGTTCGGCCCGCCGGAGGACCGGCCCGCCGAGCTCGCCGAAGCCGACGCGGTGCACGGGTACGTCACCGCGGCGCCGCCGGCGCGGGATCCGTGGAGCAGGAGGGAGCGGCCGTGAAGCTACGTGACCGGGTCGCGATCGTGACGGGCGCGGCCAAAGGCATGGGAGGCGCGATCTGCGCCCGCCTGGCCCAGGAAGGCGCCCACGTCGTGGCGGCGGCGCGCGACGCGGCGCCGCTGGCAGCGCTCGTGGACAAGCTGCGCGGGCTCGAGGGCGGCGGCCGGCACCTCGCCGTGCCCACCGACGTCACGGAGGAGACCCAGGTCGCGAACCTGGTGGACCGCACGCGCGCGGAGTTTGGGCGGATCGACGTGCTCGTCAACGCCGCCGGCGTCACCGGCCCCGTGGAAACGCCGCTCCATGCCGTCGACCCCGCGGCATGGGATCACGTCCTGGCCGTGAACCTCAAGGGCGTGTTTCTCTGCTGCCGGGCCGTCGTGCCGGTGATGATCGCGCAGCGCGCCGGCAAGATCATCAACGTCGCGGGGACGTCCGGGCTGCGGGGGTACCGGTATCGCGCACCGTACTCGGCGTCGAAGTGGGCCGTGCGCGGGCTCACACGGACGCTGGCGCTTGAAGTCGGGCCGTTCAACATCAACGTCAACGCGATCTGCCCGGGCGTCGTGGAAGGCGGCCGCATGACGGGGATCGTCGCGGAAAAGGCCCGGGTGCGCGGCACGACAGAGCAGGACGTGTTCGATGAATACGTCGGCGAGATGGCGCTGCGCCGGTTTTCCACCGACGAGGACGTCGCGCACGCGGTCGTGTTTCTGGCGTCCGAGGAGAGCCGGCAGATCACGGGCCACGATCTCGTCGTCGACGGCGGGTGGGACGTCTAAATTGGTGCCTCATCTCGTATGTTCGACGAAGGTAGACGGGCCAGGCCCGCCCGGTACCAGCCGTTGTCGAAGTAATCCGATGACGTCCTAACGCGGCCACCGGCCGATGCCGTAGGGAGAGCACAGTGCCCGCCGCGCCGTTCGACTACGAAGCGCCCGCGACGCTCGCCGAGGCCCTGGATCTGCTCGGGGAGCGCGGCCCGGAGGCCCGCCCGCTCGCCGGCGGTCAGAGCCTCGTGCCGCTGCTCACGCTGCGGCTCGCGCGGCCGCGCCTCGTCGTGGACCTCGACCGCCTGCACGAGCTCCGCGCGGTCAGGAGGACACCCGACGCGCTCGAGATCGGCGCGCTCGTGCGGCATCGCGCGCTGGAGCGTGGCGAGGGGCCGCTCGCCCTCTGCCCGCTGCTCCAGGAGGCGGCCGCGCTCATCGGCAACACGCGCGTGCGGACGCTCGGGACCCTCGGCGGCAGCGTGGCGCACGCCGATCCCGCGGCCGAGCTTCCCGCCGTCCTGCGGGCGCTCGACGGCGCGGTGGTGCTGCGGAGCACGCGCGGCGAGCGCGTCGTGGGCGCCGGCGACTTCTTCGTGGGCATGCTCACAACCGCGCTCGCGCCCGACGAGCTCCTGACCGCCGTGCGGCTGCCGCTGCCGTCGCCAGGGGCCGGCTTCGCCGTGGAAGAGTTCAGCCGGCGCGCCGGCGACTTCGCCGTGGTCGCGGCCGTCGCCGTGGTGGAGCTCGACGGCGGTGCCGTGGCACGCGCCCGCGTCGCCCTGGCGGGCGTCGGTCCGGTGCCGGCGCGGCTCGATCGCCTGGAGGCGGCGCTGCTCGGCGAGCGGTCCGGGCCGGACGCGATCCGTCGCGCCGTCGCGGATCGGCCGCTCGGGATCGAGCCGGACGGCGACATCCACGCCTCGGCCGAGTACCGCCGCCACCTCGCCGCCGTGCTGACCACCCGCGCGCTGGAACGGGCGGCGGAGGCCGCGAGGGGGGCCGTCGTGTGACCGAGCTTCGGATCGCGTTCACGCTCAACGGAGAGCCGTGCGAGGTGCGGACAGAGGCGCACCGCACGCTGCTCGAGGTCCTCCGCGCCCGCGGGGGGGTGGAAGTCAAGGAAGGGTGCGGGGAAGGCGTGTGCGGCACGTGCACCGTGCTTCTCGACGGCGAGCCGGTGAGCAGCTGCCTCGTGCTCGCCGCGCGCGCGCACGGGCGCGATCTCCTGACGGTGCGCGGCCTCGGCGATGACCAGGCACCGCACCCGCTGCAGTCCGCGTTTGTGGCACACGGGGCCGCGCAGTGCGGCTTCTGCACGCCCGGCATGCTGCTCGCCGCGTATGCGTTGCTGCGGGACCATCCGCGGGCGAGCCGCGCGGAGATCCGCCGGGCGATCGCGGGCAACCTCTGCCGCTGCACCGGCTACACGAAGATCATCGACGCCATCGCGGCCTGCGCGGGCGGAGCCGCCCGTGGCTGAGTCCCCCACCGCAACACAAGAGCGCCTCCGCGTCGTCGGCCGGCGGCTTCCGCGCCACGACGCGCGCGACAAGGTCCTGGCCCGCACGCTCTACGCCGCGGATTGGCAGATGCCGGGCATGCTCGAAGGCGCCGTCTTGCGCTCGTCGTACCCGGCGGCCCGCATCACCCGGATCGACACGAGCCGGGCGGCGGCCTACCCGGGCGTCGCGGCCGTGCTCACGGCGCGCGACGTCCCGCACAACATCCTGTGGACGGACGTGCCGGGGCAGACGAGCATCGTGGGCCCGCTGCGCGCCCGCGTGCAGGTGCTGGCGGACGACCGCGTTCGGTACCAAGGCGAGGCGATCGCGCTCGTCGCGGCGGAGACAAGGGAGATCGCGGCCCGGGCCCTCGAGCTCATCGACGTCGCCTACGAGGTGCGGCCGGGGGTCTTCACCACCGAGGAGGCGCTCCGGCCGGAGGCGCCGCGCGTGCACGAGGAGAGCAACCTGCTCGCGACCTGGCGCGTGCGGTGCGGCGATGCGGACGAGGCGCTTGCGCGCGCGCACGTGGTCGTGGAGCAGACGTACCGCTGCGGGCTCATCGACCACGCGTACCTTGAGCCGGAAGCCGGCGTGGCGTGGATCGACGCGGACGGCGTCGTGGTCGTGCGCGCGTCGACCCAGGTCATCGAGCACTTCCGCGACGTCGCGGACGTGCTTGGGCTGCCCCACAACAAGGTCCGCGTGATCGGCCCGTACGTGGGCGGCGGCTTCGGCGGCAAGGAGGACGTCACCGTCGAGGTGTTCCTCGGCCTGCTGGCGTACCGGACCGGCCGGCCCGTGCGCATGGTGTGGTCGAGGCAGGAGTCGCTGCTCGCGCGCCCCAAGCGCCATCCGTTTACGCTCCGGTACCGGACGGGCGCGGCCCGAGACGGCACCCTCGTGGCGCACCGCATCGAGCTCACGGCCGACGCCGGTGCCTACGCGTACCTCAGCGCGCTCGTGCTCCTCTATGCAACGGTCACCGCGGCGGGACCGTATCGGGTGCCGCACGTGGCCGTGGATGCCCGGGCCGTCTACACGAACAATCCGCCGACGAGCGCGATGCGCGGGTTTGGGGCGATGCAGATGGTGCTGGGTTACGAATCGCAGATCGACCAGATCGCGCGGCGCCTCGGCCTGGATCCCGTAGAGGTGCGCCGGAGAAACGCGCTCGGCCGGGGCGACCGTCTCCCCGTGGGGCAGGAGTTGGACACGCATGTCGCGGTCGCCGAGGCCGCCGAACGGGCGTGGGCGGCGCTCGGCCCGCCACGGCCGCCCTCGAGCCCGAGACACCGCGTCGGCCGGGGCTTGGCCTGCAACCTGCAGCCCTACGGGCGCCTCGTCTGGCTCCGGGACTGGGCGAGCGCCTGGGTGGGGCTGGAAGCCGACGGCAGCGTCGCGGTCCGCACGGGCGTCCCGGACGTCGGCGGGGGCCAGGCCTCGTCGCTGTGCCAGATCGCCGCCGAGGCCCTTGGGGTGGAGCCCGACCGGGTCACGGTGCACATCGCGGACAGCGCGCTGACGCCGCTCGCGGGCACGACCACCGCGACCCGGCAGCTGTACATGTCGGGGAATGCCGTGCTCGTGGCCGCAACTCACCTCCGCGACGAGGTGCGCAGGGTCGCGGCCCAGATACTCGAGACGCCGGTGGAGCAGGTGACGCTCGCCGATGGCGCGGCGGTCGCAGCGTCGCACCGGAGCGTCCCCCTCGGGGACGTGGTCAAGGAGTGCGCGCGCCTGGGCGTGCCCCGCAGCCATCTCGGCGTCTACCACGCGCCCGCGGGCGACCCGGTAGATCTCGAACGGGGCGGCGGACGCGTCTTTCCAGACTACACCTTCGGCGCGCACGCCGTGGAGGTGGAGGTCGACGTGGACACCGGTGCCGCTTCCGTGCGCCGCCTTGTGGCGTGCCACGACGTCGGCCGGGCGATCAATCCGCAGAGCGTGGAAGGTCAGGTACAGGGCGGCGCGGTGATGGGCCTCGGCTACGGGCTGATGGAGGAGATCGTCGTGGACCGCGGCGTCAACCTAACCACGAGCTTCGCGTCGTACCTCATTCCGAGCGCGCTCGACGTGCCCGACGTCGAGCCCATCCTCATCGAGTCCGGCGACGGCAAGGGCCCGTTTGCCGCGCGCGGTATCGGCGAGCCTCCGATCGGACCGCCGGCGGCGGCGATCGCCAACGCTATCGAGGATGCCGTGGGGGTTCGGATCACCGACCTCCCGATCACGCCGGAGAAGATCGCGCGCGCATTGGGACTCCTATCCGGCGGCTGAGCGCGCGGAGCGGCCGCGCGAGGTGTTACACGTTTTTCATGCATCCCCGGCCGAAACCCGGGCACAATTATAGTAGGCCGATTCGGAGTGCCATCCGTTCGGTTCCGCCGGTCGCGCCTGGGGGTGCTGCACCGATGCGGTCCTTGCGCATGCTCAGACGGTCGTGGCTTGCGGCCGTGGTCGTCGCGTTGCTGCTCGCGCCGGTCGCCGGCCTCCCGCCGGCCTCGGCGGCGGACGCGTCGCTCACCGTCACCGCGCTCAGGGTCCTCGAGCAGGCGTACGTCGAGCAGGTTGATCCCGTCCAGTTGCTCAACGCGGGCATCGCCACCATGCGCGCGGCCACCAAGCTGAGCGCGGACGCGCTGCCGGACATCCCACCGGGCACGCCGGAGTTCGAGGCGGACTCGCAGTTCGCCACGGACTTCTCGCGCGCGGCGCAGTCGCTCCCGGCGGGGGCGGGCGGGACGCAACTCGCGTACGTGGCGACCGCGGGCATGCTGGCGTCGCTACACGACAGCCACACATATTATTTGCCGCCGCAGGCATTCCGCGAGACACAGCGTCAGGTGACGGGGAACCCCAGCTTTACGGGGATCGGCGTCGAGATCACCTCGCAGAAAGATTCATCCGGGGCGCAGTCGATCTTCGTCGCCAACGTCTTTCCCGGCTCGCCCGCCGCGCAGGCCGGGCTGAAGCGGTTCGACCGGCTGGTCGCGGTGGACGGCCAGTCGCTCGCCAATAAGACGACGTCCGACGTGAGCCGGTTGATCCGCGGGACGGCGGGCTCGTCGGTGACCCTGACCGTCCAGCGCGGTGGTCAGTCGATGCAGCTGTCGGTGACGCGCGCCGCGATCCAGGTGCCGCCCGTGCAGACCAGCCTGATCGCCCCCGGCCTGGCCTATCTCCAGGTCTACGAGTTCTCGCAAGGGGCGGGCCGGCAACTGCGCGCCGGCATCCAAGCGTTGCAGGCGCAGGGGCCGATCCGATCCGCGGTGCTCGACCTGCGCGACAACCCCGGCGGCTTGATCACCGAGGCGGCCAGCGTCGGCGGGGCGTTCTTGCCCGCGGGCACCGTGCTCGCCCGGATCCACGAGCGCGGGCAGGCGCCGAGCCTCCTGCAGACGTCGGGGGAGCCGGTGCTCCCCGGCACGCCGCTTGTCGTGCTCGTGGACGGGCAAAGTGCGTCGGCCTCCGAGATCCTCGCCGGGGCCTTCAAAGACTACGGCCGCGCCACGATCGTCGGCGACAAGACGGCGGGCGCGCTCGGCGGTTCGATCATGGTGGCGCTGCCCGAGGGCGGCATGTCCGTGACCGTCGAGTCGATTCTCACGCCGAAGAACGAGCGGGTCGAAGGCGCGGGAATCACGCCCGATCTCAACGTGTCGCTGACGGCGAACGACATGGAGCGCGGACAGGACACGCAGTTGCAGGCGGCGCTTCACGCGCTTGGCACCGCGGTCACCCTGCCGGCGCGAAGCTCGTTGGCCGCGGAACAGCTCGTTGACCGGTCGCGCGCCGCGGCATGGCGGACCCACGTCCAGGGCGCCCCGCGGCGCGCATAGGTTACGCGATCTTCATCGGTTCGTCACGAGACCGTGCGGTTTCGGGCGATACGGTGTCACAGGGAGTGGTGTGCTCCATGCGATGCGCGCGCCGGCACGCTCCCGACATGATGCCCCGCAACGGAGTAAGCGCCACGACGATGTCCGTGTACGTTACGCTGCTGATCTGCTGCCTGCAGGGCGTGTTGTTCCTCCGCGGCGCGGCCGTGCCGCACCATACCTGCCGGGTGCTCCCTCCGGTGCTGAGCGTCACGGTGGACCACTCCGGCGGAACCGACATGAGCGCGCCCGCGTGCGACGCCGACAGGCCTCCGCGCGCGGCGGCGCCGCGCACCGCGCTCGCCTCCGAGCGCACCTCCGGCCCGAATCGGGTCTGGCTTCGCTCGCAGCTCCCGGATATCGCACTCCCGCCTCCGGCGGCCGCCTGAGGACGCACGAGCACGCGGCGTCGAGCACATGGGCGCCGGCGTGCATGTACACGACATCCAACGAAGAAGGGGGAACTGCTGATGCGTCGCACTCTTGCTGTCCTTGCACTCGGGCTCGTCACCACACTGGGGCCGGCCGCGGCGGCCATGGCGCAATCGGCCGACGATCAGGCGACGACCGTCGGGACCGTGCAGCAGAACGGCGCCGACCTGGCGCCCGCCGACCTGCAATCGCCGGTGTACCTGCAGGGCAACGGTCAGGGAGACGGCAACGGCCAGTAACGACGCCCCGCGGGCTTGGTGACACGGCGGCCGGCGGGGCGATCCCCGCCGGCCGCTATCGTTCGGTCCCGGCGCGCGCCGGGACGCGCGTCACCGGCGTACCAACACACTAGGATCGCGCCGCGGGCGGGACGAAGGTCCCGAGCGATATGGACCAACCATTCCACGGCATTTTTCCGTATCTCGTGTCTCCGGTCGACGCCTCGGGGCGGGTGCGCGAGCACACGCTGCGGCGGCTCGTCGACCACCTCATCGCCGATGGCGTCCACGGTCTGAGCCCGCTCGGCAGCACGGGCGAGGTCCCGTATCTGACCGCCCGCCAGCGGGAGGAGATCGTGCGGATCACCGTGGAGGCGGCCCGGGGGCGCGTTCCCGTGGTGCCCGGCGTGGCGGCCTACGCCACCCATGACGCGATCGAGCAGGGACGCCGCATGGTGGAGCTCGGCGCGCAGGGCATCGTGTTGATTCTACAAAGGTACTTTGCCCTGACCCCGACGGCGGTCTTTGAGTTTTTCTCCAGCGTCGCGCGGGAGCTGCCGTGCCCGCTCGTCCTGTACTCGAACCCGAAGCTGCTCGGCGCCGAGCTGACGCCGGACCTGATCGTGGCCCTGAGCGAACTCCCCACCATCCGGTACTTTAAGGAGGCGTCGGGCGAGACCGGCAAGATCCTCACCGTGCTGAACCACGCCGGGCACCGCCTACGCGTGTTCAGCGCGTCCGCGCACGTGCCGCTCTTGGTCTTCCGGCTCGGCGGGGTCGGCTGGATGGCGGGGCCGGCGTGCCTCCTACCCGAGCGCTGCGTCGCCCTGTACGATCTCGCCCGGCAGGGACGGTGGGATGAGGCCGAGCGCCTGCAACGGCGGCTCTGGCGGCTCAACGAGGTGTTTCAGCGGTACGCGCTCGCGGCGTGCGTCAAAGCCGGGCTCGAGCTGCAGGGGTTCGAGGTGGGTGACCCGATCGCGCCCGTGCCGGCGCTCGGACGCGACGCGCGCGACGAGATCCGCGCCGCGTTGGAGTACGCCGCGGCCGCGGCACCGGAGTCGTAGGGCGCCCGCGGCCGTGGGCCGCGTGTGACGGCGGCGGGCGCCGGAGGTGTGCTCGGAGCGCGGACGGAATACCCACGTGATGAGCGTCCTCGAGTCTCACGTCGACACGCGGTCGCAGGAGTTCAACGACAACCGAGCCTATCACGAGGGACTCGCCCGCGCGCTCCAAGAGCGCCTGGCGCGCGTCCGCGAGGGGGGCGGGCCGCGCGCCCGCGAGCGGCAGCGCGCACAGGGCAAGTGGACGGCGCGCGAACGCATCGACCGGCTGCTCGACGCGGGGTCGCCGTTCCTCGAGATCGCGCCGCTCGCCGCGTGGGACATGTATGACGGCGAGGCCCCGGCCGCGGGCCTGGTCACCGGGATCGGGCGCGTGCGCGGCCGCGAGTGCGTGATCGTCGCCAACGACGCCACCGTCAAGGGCGGCACCTACTATCCCATCACCGTCAAAAAGCACCTGCGGGCTCAGGAGATCGCGCTCAAGAACCGGCTGCCGTGCATCTACCTGGTGGATTCGGGGGGCGCGTTCCTCCCGCTCCAGGCGGAGGTGTTTCCCGACCGGGATCACTTCGGCCGCATCTTCTTCAATCAGGCCCGGCTCTCGGCCGCGGGCGTGCCGCAGGTGGCCGCCGTGATGGGCTCGTGTACGGCCGGCGGGGCGTACGTGCCCGCGATGTCCGACGAAGCCGTGATCGTGCGGGGCACGGGGACGGTGTTTCTGGGTGGCCCGCCGCTCGTGCGCGCCGCGACCGGGGAGGACGTGAGCGCGGAGGAGCTCGGCGGCGCGGACGTCCACTGCCGCCGCAGCGGCGTCACGGATTACCTGGCGACGGACGACGCCCACGCGATCGCCCTCGTTCGCGACATCGCCGGCGCGTTCAATCGCGTCAAGACGCCGTCCGTCGACCTCGCGGAGCCGGAGGAGCCGCGCTACCAACCCCGCGAGCTCTACGGCGTGCTGCCCCGAGATCTGCGCCGCCAGTTCGACGCGCGCGAGGTCATCGCGCGGATCGTCGACGGGAGCCGGTTCCACGAGTTCAAGGCGCTGTACGGCACGACCCTCGTCACGGGGTTTGCGCGGATCCACGGCATCCCCGTGGGCATCCTCGCGAACAACGGTGTGCTGTTCGTGGAGAGCGCGGAGAAGGGGGCGCACTTCATCGAGCTCTGCGGCCAGCGGCACGTGCCGCTCGTCTTCCTGCAAAACATCACCGGCTTCATCGTCGGTCGCACGTACGAAGCGGCGGGCATCGCCCGCGCCGGCGCCAAGATGGTCCACGCCGTGGCCACGTGCGGCGTACCCCGCCTCACGGTGATCATGGGTAGCTCGTACGGCGCCGGCAACTACGCGATGTGTGGCCGCGCGTACGCGCCCCGGTTTCTCTGGATGTGGCCGAACGCCCGGATCTCGGTGATGGGCGGGGAACAAGCGGCCACCGTGCTCGTGACGGTCAAGCGCGATCAGCGCGCGCGCGAGGGTGGAACGCTGACCGAGGCCGAGGAGGCGGCCATCACGGAGCCCGTGCTGGCGAAGTACGAGTGCGAGGGCAACGCCTACTACAGCACGGCCAGGTTGTGGGACGACGGCGTCATCGACCCTGCCGACACCCGCACCGTGCTGGGGCTGGCGCTCTCCGCCGCGCTCAACGCCCCGATCGCCGAGATGCGGCCCGGCGTGTACCGCATGTAGCGCCGATGCAGACCGTGCTGGTCGCGAACCGCGGCGAGATCGCCGTTCGCATCATCCGCGCGTGTCGCGAACTGGGGCTGCGCTCGGTCGCGGTCTACGCCGATCCCGACCGGGACGCCCTGCACCCGCGCCTCGCGGACGTGCGCGTGCCCCTCAGCGGGGCCGGGGGCCGCGAGACCTATCTCAGCATCGACCGCCTCCTCGACGCCGCCCGGCGCGCCGGCGCGGACGCGGTCCATCCTGGGTACGGCTTTCTCGCCGAGTCCGCGGCGTTCGCGGCGGCCGTACGCGAGGCGAGCCTCGTGTGGGTGGGTCCGCCCGCCGAGGTCATCGCGCGCCTCGGGGATAAGGTCGAGGCGCGGCGTCTTGCCGCGCGCGCCGGCGTCCCCACGGTCCCCGGCTATGACGGGGATGGCGCATCCGACGACGAGCTCGTCGCCGCGGCGACACAGGTCGGCTTTCCGCTGATGATCAAGGCCGCCGCGGGCGGCGGCGGCCTGGGCATGCGGCGGGTGGACGCGCCGGAGGCGCTGCGGGACGCGCTCGCGTCCGCGCGCCGCGAGGCCCGCGCGGCCTTTGATCGCGACGCGCTGTTGCTCGAACACCATCTCGAAGGCGTCCATCATGTGGAAGTCCAGATCGTCGCCGACCGTGCGGGCACGGTGGTCGCACTCGGCGAGCGTGAGTGCAGCGTGCAGCGCCGGCATCAAAAGCTCGTGGAGGAGGCGCCGTCGCCGTTCATGACCGCCGGCCTCCGCGCGCGTCTGGAGCAGGCGGCGGTGGCGATTGCCCGGGAAGCCGGATACCGGAACGCGGGCACCGTGGAGTTCCTCGTGGACGCGGACCGCAACTGGTACTTTCTCGAGGTCAACGCGCGGCTGCAGGTCGAGCACCCGGTCACGGAGCTCGTGACCGGGACGGATCTCGTCGCGACGCAGCTGCGGATCGCGGCGGGGGAGCGGCTGCCGGCGGGCCGCGCGGCGCGGGGCGCGGCCCGCGCCGTGCCGATCCGGGGGCACGCGATTGAGTGCCGCGTCTGTGCCGAGGACCCCGCCGCAGGGTTCCGGCCCACGCCGGGGCCGATCCTGACGCTTGTGGAGCCGGGCGGCCCCGGGGTGCGCGTGGACTCCGGCCTGCGCGCGGGTTGGCGCGTGCCGGCCGAGTACGACCCGCTGCTGGCGAAGGTGATCGTGCACGCGCAGAGCCGCGACGATGCGCTCGCGCGGATGCGGGAGGCCCTCGCGCAGTACGTCATCCTGGGCTGCCGCACAAACTTGGAGTTCCTGCACGCGGTGGTGCGGCACGATGCGTTCCGCGCCGGCGACACTACGACGCAGTTCATCGGCCGGTATTTCGCCGGCTGGCGTGGCGAGGCGGACGGGCTCGCGGCGGCGGTGGCGGCCGTGCTCGCGGAAGCCGGCGGCGAGCCGGACGCGGACGAGACGCGAGATCGAGGAACGGCCGGCGCGACGCCGCTCGGCTGGGATCCGTGGGCGCATATCGGCCCATGGCGGATCGGCGCGTGACGCCGCGAAGCGCGGATGGCTGAGCGGACGCTGCGGGTGGGGGATGACACGGTGGCCTGCGACTCCTCGCGGGAGGGCGACACGTGGGTCGTCCGCGTCGGCGGCCGCACCCACCGGTTCCGCTGCACGCGCCTCGAGCCCGGCCTCGCGTTGGTGGAATGCCGCGACCGCGCCCGCCTCGTGCACTTCGCGCCCAGGGGCGGGCGCACGTACCTGCACCTCGACGGCGTGACGATCGAGGTGGAGACGGCCCGCGCGGAGGCGGGCGCCACGGCGCCGTCGGCCCTGTCCGGGGACCTGCGGGCGCCGATGCCCGGCCTCGTGGTCAAGATCCACGTGCAGGTCGGCGAGACCGTCAGGACCGGGCAGCCGATCATGGCCCTGGAGGCGATGAAGATGGAGCACGTCGTCCGCGCGCCGTTTCCGGGCGTGGTGCGGGCGCTGTGCGCCGCGGTCGGGGAGCCCGTCGAGGGGGACGCGGTGGTCGCGCAGCTGGAGCCGGTGCCGCGCGGCGGGGCGAGCTGATGGCAGTCGGCTCCGTCGTGGAGGCCACGCGCCCCGCGCGGCTCCGGCCGACGCCGTTTGCCGGGCTGCCCGGACGGGTGCGGATCGTCGAGGTGGGCCCGCGCGACGGCCTCCAAAACGAATCCACTCCGCTCACCGTCGCCGACAAGGTCGCCTTTATCTCCCGGCTCGCGGCCGCGGGGCTCCGGGCCATCGAGGTCGGCGCGTTCGTACGGCCGGATCGGGTGCCGCAGATGGCCGATACGGACGCCGTGGTGCGCCGCCTCGGCGCCCTGGAGGGGGTCGAGTTGTCCGCGCTCGTGCCGAACCAGGTCGGCATGGTCCGAGCGATGGCCTGCGGCCTCAGGGACGTGGCGGTGTTCACCGCGGCGTCCGAGACCTTTACGCGGCGCAACATCAATATGAGCATCGACGAATCGCTCGGCGCCGCGCGGGGCGTGGTGGACCTCGCCGCCGCGAACGGCGCCCACGTGCGTGCCTACGTCTCGACCGCCTGGTGGTGTCCGTATGAGGGCCGCGTTGGGTCGGATGCCGTGCGCCGCGTGGCCGGCCGCCTGCTCGAGATGGGCTGCCGCGAGGTGTCGCTCGGGGACACGATCGGCGCCGCCACACCGCACGAGGTGTGGGCGCTGCTGGATCGGCTCGTTCGGGACGTTCCGGTTCGATCGCTCGCCGTGCACTTCCACGATACCAGAGGCACGGCCCTCGCGAACGTCCTGACCGCGCTGTGGAGCGGCGTCACCACGATCGATGCGGCCGCGGGCGGGCTCGGGGGATGCCCGTACGCGCCCGGCGCCTCGGGGAACCTCGCCACGGAGGATCTCGTGTACATGCTCGACGGGATGGACATCGAGACGGGCGTGGACCTCGACCGCCTCTGCGAAGCCTCGCGGCCGCTCGCCGCCTTGCTCGGCCACGCGCTGCCGTCGCGCTATCTCGCGGCCGGCCGGCCGGCCGCCCCGTAGCCTATCGTTGCCAACATCGAGGCGGCCCCGTACTTGCTGCTGACCGCCGCCGCGGCGTTGGGGTTGTCCGAACACCGCCGTGCGCGTTGATCCAGCCCAGGGCGAAGTCGTAGCCGTGGTGCGGCGTGGACCGCCTCTGCTACAATTGAGCCTGGACGATGCCCGCGAACCTGACGCCGCAGTATCTCGAGGCGGAACGCCGGTACCGCCAAGCCACCAACCCCGAGGAGCAACTGGCTGCTCTCGAGGCGATGATGGCCGTCATCCCCAAGCACAAGGGCACTGAACACATGCGCGCCGATATCCGGCGCCGGATGGCGAAGGCTCGGACGGAGGCCGCGCGCCGCAAGACGGCCGGGGGAAAAGGACCGACCTGGCACCATGTCCCGCGCGAGGGAGCCGGGCAGGTCATGCTCGGCGGCCCGCCGAACGCCGGCAAGTCACGCCTGCTGGCGGCATTGAGCCACGCCGCGCCGGTCGTGGCGCCGTATCCGTTCTCGACCCGGATCCCGTTGCCCGGCATGGTCCCGTTCGAGGACATCCAGGTGCAGCTCGTCGACCTACCGCCGATCGCGCCGGAGAGCGCGGAACCATGGTTGCTGGCCCTCGTGCGCCAAGCGGACGCGGCGCTGCTCGTCGCCGACCTGGCCGACGACGATCTGCTGAGCGGCATCGACACGACCGTGGACCTGGCTGCGCAGTCCAGGGTGCGTCTCGAGAGGACCGGCGGGGAGGACGCTGTGCCGACATTGATGGTCGCGTCGAAGCTCGACGCCGACGGCGCGGCCGTCCGCCTCGAGATCCTACGCGAGGCGTGGGGCGCGCGCTTCGACATCCTGCCGGTTTCCGCGGAGACCGGCGCGGGACTGGAGACGCTGCGCCGGGAGTTGTTTGGGTTGCTGCGCGTGATCCGCGTGTACACCAAGGCCCCCGGCCGCCGCGCCGATCGATCCGTTCCGTTTGTCCTGCCGCGCGGCGCGACCGTGGCGGACGCGTGCGCGGCCGTCCACAAGGACTTCGTCGAGCGGCTCAAGTATGCGCGCATCTGGGGGGCCCGCGCATTCGAGGGCCAAATGGTCCAGCGGGAGCACGTCCTCGAAGACGGCGATGTCATCGAACTGCACGTGTGAGGCCGGCGGAAGCAGCGGGGTGAGGGTGCGGCCGCGGCGCTGCGGCCCGATGGTCTGCGGCCGCCGGCGTCAGACGGCATCATAACAAGGGGGGCACATGGCACGCGTCGAGGCGTCGATGCTCATCCGAGCGCCGCTCGATCAAGTCTACGCGGTGGCGAAACGCGTGGAAGACTTCCCGCAGTTCATGCCGGACCTCGAGCGCGTGACCGTCCTGGAGCGCGACGGCGACGTGCCCAGCCGGACGGAATGGGTAGGGGCGGTCGAGGGGCGCCGTATTCGCTGGACCGAGGACGACACGTGGGACGACGCCCGCCATCTCTGCCGCTTTCGGCAACGCGAGGGTGACTTCGAGCGGTACGAAGGCGAGTGGTCCTTTGAGCCGGAGAACGGCGGAACGCGGACCGCGATTACCGTGGAGTTTGAATTCGGCATCCCGCTCATCGGCGCGCTGCTCAGCCAACTCCTGCGCGTCAAGATGAAGGAAAACCTCGACGGCATGCTTGCGGCCCTCCGCGGGAGGCTCGAGCGGCCGTGACGCGCCCCGGCGAGGCGCGAGACCGCGCGCGGCCGCGACGCCTCGCGATTGCGGCCGGGCGCCAACCGTAATCGCGTCCGAAGTAGAGGAAAACCGGTCCTCGTGCAGAATCTTGCCGCGGATCGCCCGCGGGAAGGACGGTTGCATGCACACGACGTCGCAGTACGCCGTGCCGATCGCGCAGCCTCAGATCACGGATGAAGAGAAACGCCGCGTGCTCGAGGTGCTTGAGTCGGGACGACTCGTCGCCGGCCGGCGGGTGCGCGAGTTTGAAGAGGGCTTTGCGGCGTACGTCGGGGCAGCGCACGCGGTTGCCACGTCGTCCGGCACGACGGCGTTGATGGTCGCGGTCGAGGCCGCCGGGATCACCCGGGGCGCGCGGGTGATCACGACGCCGTTCTCGTTCGGCGCCACGGCCAACGCGGTGCTGCACCGCGGCGCACGCCCGCTCTTTGTCGATATCGACCCGCGCACGTACAATCTTGACCCCGATGCCGTGGCCGCGGCGCTCGACCGAACGCCCGATGTGCAGGGCCTCCTGCTCGTGCACCTCTACGGGCTCCCGTGTCAGATGGATGCCTTCGAGGCCATGGCGAAAGCCCGCGGCCTCGTGCTCCTGGAGGACGCGGCGCAGGCGCACGGCGCCGCCTTTGGAGGGCGGCGGGTCGGGACCATTGGCACGGCGGGCGCCTTCAGCCTGTATCCCACGAAGAACCTGATGACCGGGGAAGGGGGCCTGCTCGTCACCAACGACGGCACGGTCGCCGACACGGCGCGCCTGCTCGTGAACTGTGGGAGCCGGACCCCGTACATCTACGAGATCCTCGGCTACAATTTCCGCATGACCGAGATGGCCGGGGCCTTGGGCGCGATCCAGCTTGCGCATCTGGACGCGCGGAATGCGCGCCGGCGGGAGCACGCGCGCCGCCTCACGGCCGCGCTCGCGGACCTGGACTGGCTCGTGCTCCCGTACGAGCCGCCGGGCTGCCTGCACGTCTACCATCAATACACCATCCGGGTGCCGCGCGTGCGCGACCGCCTGATCGAGCACCTCAACGCCCACGGCGTCGGGAGCCGCGTGTACTATCCGGTCCCGATCCATCGCACGCCGCTGTATGTGCGCGAGGGCTACGGGACCGCGCGGTGCCCGGAGGCGGAGCGCGCGGCGCAGGAGGTCCTCAGCATCCCCGTCCATCCGGGCCTCGACGACGCGGCGCTCGAGCGGGTGATCCGCGCGATTCGCAGCTTCGTGCCGCATCCCTCGTGAGCCGTCGATGAGCGCCCGGGTTCGCGTCGGCGTGGTCGGGCTCGGGCAATGGGGACAACACCACGTGCGGATCTACCACCACCTGCCGGACGTCGAGCTCGTGGGGGTCGTGGATACCGCACCGCGCGAGACGAGCGTGTTCTCGCGGCGCTATCAGATCCCGGGTCACCGCGACTACCGCGCGTTGTTCGGCCGGGTAGATGCCGTCAGCTTGGTCGTGCCGACGGCGCTGCACTATGAGATCGCGCGAGAGTTTCTGCACCGTGGCGTGCACGTGCTGGTGGAGAAACCGATCACCACCACCGTGGAGCAGGCCGCGGAGCTCGTCGACCTCGCGCACCGGCGCGGGGTCGTGTTGCTGGTAGGGCACGTCGAACGATTCAAGCCGGCGGTCCAGGCGCTTCGGGACCAGGTGACCGAGCCGTTGTTCGTGCAAGTGCGCCGCGTGCGGCCGTGGGACCGCCGGCGTGTGATGGACGTCGGCGTGGTTCTCGACCTGATGATCCACGACCTCGATATCATCCTCACGCTGCTCCGATCGTCGGTGGCGCGCGTGAGCGCGATCGGCGCCGCGGTGCATGGGGAGGACGACGATCTCGCGGTGGCGCACCTAACGCTCGGCAACGGGTGCCTGGCGAGCTTCGTGGCCAGCCGGATTTCGCCCGTGAAGGCGGCGGAACTGGAGATCACGCTGTCGGATGGGTTCGTGCACCTCAACTACTTGACCCAGCAGATTACCGTCCGGCGGAACGGACGGCAGACCCGAACGGTGGTGAAGGGCGAGGAGCCGCTGCGGGCGGAGTTGCGCCACTTCGTGGATTGCGTTCGCGGCGACGCGCCGCCGATGGTGCCGGGCGAGCACGGACTCCGCGCGTTAGAGGTCGCGCAGCGGATCCTGGAGCGGATGACGCTGATTACGCCCCGCGTCGCGGTATAGTGCCACGGGCGGGCGCGGCCACGGCCGGCACCGGCCGGACGGGCCGGCCGCTTCGGGTTGGCCCGATCGCTACGTTGGGACCGTCACGCAGGTGACAACCCGCGCAACCCCTTGGATGGTCCGGACGTGCGCGTCGACGAGGGACGCGATGTCGCGCGTCGCGCCGGCGCGGATTACGGCCAGCACGTCGTATTCGCCCATCACGGCGTGCGCCTCGTCGATGCCCGGCAGCGCGCGTAGCAGGCGTGCGACTTCAGCGGGGGTGTTGTGTTCCAGCTTGATCAGTAAAAAGGCCGTCTCGGTCACGGTACCGACGTGATTCTCCGCGTGGTCACCAACTCCTATAATGGGCGCGCGTGGCGCGCCGATCGTTCCGCGTCGCCGTGAGCGCCTTGCCCATTGGGAAGGTGCCGCCGGACGCGCTCCGGCGTCTCGTGTACACGCACGTCGGCGCGCGGCGTGCCGACGTCCTCGTGCGCGCCGCGATCGGCGAAGACTGCGCGTCGATTGCCTTCGGGGACGAGGTGGCCGTCCTGACGACGGACCCGATCACCGGCGCCGGGCACGACCTCGGATGGTATGCGGTGTTCGTGGCGACGAACGACCTGGCGGCCGCCGGCGCCGAGCCGGTTGCGCTCCTGCTCACCGTGCTCTTACGCCCCGCGGACGCGGCGCATGAGCTCGAGCGGGTGATGGCCCGCGCCGGAGACGCCGCGGCGGCGCTCGGCATCGAAATCGTCGGCGGCCACAGCGAGGTGACGGCGGGGATCGACCGCACGATCGCGGTCGTGACGGCGGTGGGGCGGGCCCGGCGAGACGCGGTGCTGCGGAGCGGCGCCGCGCAGCCCGGGGATGCGCTCGTGATGACCAAAGGCGCCGGCATCGAGGGCACGGCGATCCTGGCGGCCGACGCGGAGGCGCGCCTCCGGCCCGCGCTCGGCGATGCGCTGCTGCGGCGCGCGCGCGAGCTCCGTCACCGGATCAGCGTGCTGCCGGAAGCGCGCGCGGCGGCGCGGGCAGGCGCCCACGCCATGCACGATGTGACCGAAGGCGGCGTCCTTGCCGCGGTGCATGAAATGGCCACGGCGTCGGGGCTCGGCGTCGCGCTCGACGCCGACCGGGTGCCGGTCCTGGCGGAGACCGCGGCGATCTGCGCCCGTCTCGGAGCCGACCCGCTCGCGCTCATCGGCAGCGGGGCACTCCTGGTCGCCACGCCGCAGCCGGCCCGTGTCGTCGAAGCCGTGCAGGCCGCGGGGATTCACGCCGCCCTCATCGGCGTCTTTCACTCGGAGGCCGTGTCGTCGCGGGTCGTGCGCCGGGCGGGACAGGAGCGCGCGCTCATCCCACCCGTGCGCGACGAGCTGTGGAGGATCCTCGAAGCCCCGACGTCCACGTAGGCGGTGGCGCGTTTGGGCGCGTTTGACTTCGGCGCCACGCCATGCCAAAATCGACCTGCACATCGACCCCGGAGGAGGTGACGATCATGGGTACCGGCAGGCGCGGGTCCTCCGTCACCTCGGCCGGGCGGTTGTCCACCCTCCCGATTCCTCAGACCTGAACCCAACCCGTCCCCGGCCGCGGACAACCCCCGCGGTGTAGGCGCATGCCCGGCCGGCCACCGCCGCGCGCGGCGCGCCGTGCCTGCTATGCTGTGCCGAGGACGTGGTCACTCATGGAAACGCTGCTTGAAGTGCACGACCTGGTCAAGGTGTTTCGCGGCACGCGCGCCGTCGACGGCGTGTCGTTCGCGATCCCCCGCGGGCGCATCGTCGGCCTGCTCGGCCCGAACGGCGCCGGCAAGACGACGACGATTCATATGCTCCTCGGGCTCATCACGCCGACATCCGGCCGCATTGCGTACTTCGGCAAGGAATTCGCGCGGCACCGGCGGGAGTGCCTGCAGCGCATCAACTTCGCGTCGTCGTTCAACACGCTGCAGGGCCGGATCTCGGTGCGGGAAAACCTCGCGGTGTTTGCGCACCTCTACGGGCTCCCGCGTCCGCGGGCAAAGATCGAGTCGCTGGCGGCGTACTTCGGCGTCACCAAACTGCTCGACGCGCGGTACTGGGATCTCTCCGCGGGCGAACGCACACGCGTGAACCTGATCAAGGCGCTGCTGAACGACCCCGAACTGATCCTGATGGACGAGCCGACGGCCGCGCTCGACCCGGACATCGCCGACCGCACGCTCGCCCTGATCGAGGAGATCCGTCGCACGGCCGGGGTCTCCATCCTCTACACGAGCCACGACATGCACGAGGTGACGCGGATCTGTGACGACGTGATCTTTCTCGACCGCGGCCGCATCTTCGCGCACGACACGCCGCTCGGCCTGACCAAGCGCATCCGCACCGCGACGCTGACGCTCACCTTCGACGGCGACCGGGGCGCCGTCGAGCGGACGCTCCTGGGCCGCGTGGAGCGTTTTCGGTTTGTGCAGCCGTTTGCGGTCACCATCGACACCACCGAGGCGGCCATCCCCAGCCTGATCTTCGAGGTCGGCGAGGCGGGCGTCTGGATCACCGGGGTCGACGTCAAGAAACCGACCCTGGAGGACGTGTTTCTGAGCATCGCCAGAGGAGGCGGCCGTGTGGAGTGATCGCATCAAGGGCGTCTTGCTGCAGGAGATTTACATCACACGGCGGTCGCTCGAGGTCATCGTGGACCTGTTCTACACGTCGCTCGTGACCGTCGTGGTGTTCGGGTTCGTCTCCCGGTTCCTCGTGGGGGTGACGAACGTCAACACCGGGTCGTATCTGATCCTGGGCCTGTTGCTGTGGGAGGTGATTCGCGTCAACCAGTACTCGCTGTCCGTCGGCAGCCTCTGGAACATCTGGTCGCACAACCTGAGCAATATGTTCGTGGCGCCGCTCTCGGTCACCGAGTACATCGTCGCGCACATGCTTTCGGCGCTGGTCAAGACGCTCGTCACATTCTGCGGGATCTGCGCGATCGCCGAATGGTGGTTCCACTTCAACGTGCTGCAGATGGGTCTCGCAAACCTCGTGGGCTTCTTTGCGAACCTCACGGTGTTTGCCTGGTCGGTGGGGCTCGTGCTCCTCGGCGTGGTCTTCCAGATCGGGACGCGCATTCAGGCGCTCGCGTGGGGCGTGATCTTCTTGTTCCAGCCTCTCACCGCCGCCTTCTTCCCGCTGTCGGCCCTCCCGCCGGCGGTGCGCACCGTGGCGTACGCGCTGCCGCCCACGTTTGTGTTTGAGGCCGCCCGTCGTGCGCTCGAGGTGCCGGGCACGAACTGGGAATACCTCGGCATCGCCGCGGCGGAGAACGCGGGCTACTTCGTCCTGGCGACGGCCGCGTTCGCCTGGATGCTGGCGCACTCGCGGCGGTCCGGCCGGCTCGCGCGGGCTGAGGGCTGATCGGCTCGTCGAGGCGGCGACGCGCCCGGACCGGTACCGTGGTGCGCGGGCGTGTAGCATAACGCGGGCGGGGTAGAACGGCATGGTATAATGTTCGTGACAACTCCATAGCGTTGGGGGAGCTTGGGATGACCAGGCTGAGAGGATGGCTGACCGCCATCGACCCCGGAACCTGATCTGGGTAATGCCAGCGGAGGGAGGCTGTGACGCGCCGTCCCATTCCGGGCGGCGCGTCTGTTTTGCGGCGAGCACGCCACGGGCCGCGGCCGGCGCCGCGGATGTCAACATGATCGATCACCACGAGCGCCCAGAGCGCGCAGAACGCGGAAAACTCGAGGTTTGCGGTGTTATGAAGCGCTTTCCCGCCTCGGGCGCACCGGCCGGGGCCGGCGGCCCGTGGGTGGAGGCGCTTGCGGGCGTCTCCGTGTCCGTCGCGGAGCACGAGTTCGTTACGCTCCTCGGCCCGAGCGGCTGCGGCAAGAGCACCCTGTGCAACATCGTAGCCGGCCTGTTCCGTCCGGACGCCGGGACCGTGAGCCTCGATGGCGCGCTCATCGACGGCACGCGCGGCCGGGTGGCGTACATGCAGCAAAAGGATTTGCTGCTGCCGTGGCGCACCGTGCTCGGCAACGCCACGCTCGGCCTGGAAGTGCAGGGCGTGGATCGCGCCCTCGCGCGGGCCGAAGCGCGCGACCTGCTGCGTGAGTTCGGCCTGGAGGGCTTCGACGCGGCGTATCCCGCCGCGCTCTCGGGCGGCATGCGGCAACGCGTGGCGCTCGTTCGCACGCTGCTCTGCCGGCACGACATGCTGGTCCTGGACGAGCCGTTCGGGGCGCTCGACGCCATGACGCGCGCCGCCATGCAGGAGTACCTCCTGCGTCTGCGTAGCGAGTTTCACAGGACCGTGCTGTTTATCACCCACGACGTCGAGGAAGCCGTGCTCCTATCCGACCGCATCTACGTGCTGACCAACCGCCCCGGCCGGGTGCGCGCCGTGCTGCGTGCCCAGGGCCCCGGGGCCCGCCGCGCCGCCGACCCGGAGGTCGTGAGCCTGAAGGCGGAGATCCTCGACCTGCTGCGCGGGGTCGCCGCGGGAGCGGCTCGATGAGTACGCTCAGCCCGCGCCAGATCGCGAAGACGACGCCCGGTGCGGCGCGCGTGCGGGGAGGCGACCCGGGCGGCGGGCTCTTCCGGCGCGTCGGCGCGTGGTGGCGTCAGGCCGCACCGCCGGCGGGGTTGATCGCGGCTCTGGTTGCCGGCTGGGAATGGGCGGTCCGCGCGTTCGGCGTGCCACCATACATTCTGCCGCCGCCGAGCCAAATCGCGACCGTGCTCGTCGCCGACCGCGCGATCTTGCTGGGCGATGCCGCGGTGACGCTCGTGGAGGTCCTGCTCGGCTTTGCGGTCGCGTTCGTGATCGGCGTGGCGCTGGCCCTGGCCATCGTCTCGTCCCGGACCGTCGAGCGCGCGGTCTACCCGCTCGTCATCGCGAGCCAGACGGTTCCGGTGTTCGCGATCGCCCCGTTGCTGATCGTCTGGTTCGGGTACGGCATGGCCTCGAAGGTGGCCATGGCCGCCTTGATCGTGTTCTTCCCTATCGTGGTGAACACGGTGGACGGCCTGCGCGCGGCGGACGAGGATCTCGTGAACCTCCTGCGGATCCTCGGCGCCGGCCGGCGGCGGATTTTGCTCACGATCCGGATCCCGGCGGCGCTGCCGTTTGTGTTCTCGGGCGTGCGTATCGCGGTGGCGACAAGCGTCATCGGCGCCGTGATCGGCGAGTGGGTCGGTGCGACGCGCGGGCTCGGCTTCGACATGATCCACGCGAACGCGCAGCTCCACATCGACCGCGTCTTCGCCGCCATCGTGTATCTGAGCGCCATGGCGCTGGCGCTGTTCGGCGCGGTCTCCGCCCTCGAGTGGGCGGCGCTCCCGTGGCGGCGGGACGGCACCCGCTGATGCTGTGCCGCATATGGCCAACAAGGAGTGGGCCGGACGGGCCTCCCTTCGCTGCACGACCGACGCCTCTCGCGACTACTGGAATCGGTCCGCTCTCAGCGCAAGGATCGGAGTCCCGCCCACGAACGCTGCCCGCGGGCGTCGAACGCCCGCTCCAGGTACGCCCGCCCGGCCCATGCCCGTCGTGGTGCGTAGAGCACGTAGCGCTAGGGAGGCGTTGCGCGTTGGAGCATAAGATCCAGGGTTTCGATCGGCCACGCAGTGTGCGCCGAGGGCGACGGGGGAGGAGTATGGCACGCTCGGTCGGCATGGCCGTCGCCGCGCTCGCGGTGATGGTCCTCGCGATGAGCCCGGCGGGCGGCTCCGCAAGTGCGGCAGCGCCCGAGCGGCTCACGTTCATGCTGGATTGGTTCCCCAATCCGGACCACGTCCCCCTGTACGCGGCCGTTGCGGAAGGGTATTTTTCGCAGGCGGGCCTGCGCGTGACGCTGCAGGTGCCCGCGAACGCCGATGACCCGCTCAAGCTGGCTGCCGTCGGCCGCGTGGACATCGCGGTGAACTACGAGCCGAGCGTCGTCATCGCGCGGGCGCAGGGCCTTCCCGTGAAGAGCATCGGGGTGCTGATCGGCCAGCCGCTGACGACGGTCATGTTCCTGCAATCGTCGGGGATCCGGCGGCCGAGGGACCTCGCGGGCCGCCGCGTGGGCTTTGCGGTGACCGGCTACGAGGACGCGGTGGTGGACCAGGTCGTCCGGAGCGACGGCGGCAACCCGAAAACCATCACGATGGTCAACGTCGGGTTCGACCTCGTCCCCGCGCTGCTCACGCACAAGGTCGACGCGGTCGTGGGCGCGTATCGGAATGTCGAACGTGTGCAAATCGAGCTGCAGGGGCAGCGCGTCGGGATGTTCGAGCCCGAGCGATACGGGGTGCCGACGTTCTACGAACTGGTGCTGATCGCGCGGGACCAGGAGATCGCCGCGCGGCGCCCGGTGCTCCGGCGGTTTGTCGGCGCCGTGGCCCGGGGGCTCGCGTTTACGGAAGCGCACCCCGAGGCGGCGTTCCGCGACTATGTGCGTCTCAACCCCACGCTCGGCGACACGTTCAATCGCCGTTCGTTTGCGGCCACGCTCCCGTATTACGCACGGGCGCAGACCCAGCGCGCAGAGACGTGGGACGCGTTCAGCCGCTGGATGGCGTCTCACAAGGTGATCTCCGCGCCGGTGGCCGCCCGGGACCTGTTCGTCAACCTCGCGCCGTGACGCCGTTTGCCCGTCTCCACGAGGCCGCGGCGCCGCTTCGGGCGCGGATCCAGACGCATCCGTTCGTGCTCGGATTGGGCGACGGGTCGCTCCCCGGAGACCGCTACGACTTCTACCTCCGTCAGGACTACCTCTTTCTCATCCAGTACTGCCGCGTGCTCGCGCTCGCCGTCGCCAGGGCGGACGACCTAGCCACGGCCGCACGCCTCGCGGATGTGTTGAACGTGACGCTCAACACCGAGATGGACCTCCACCGCGAAGCGTGCTGGGCGGCCGGCATCGCGCCGGAGGCCCTCGAAGCCACGCGGCCCGCGCCCACGACCACCGCGTACACCCACCATCTCCGGCTCGTCGCGGAGACCGAGGACCTCGCGGCGATCCTCGCCGCGATGCTGCCGTGCGCGCACGGCTACTGGGAGATCGCCACGCGCCTGCGCGCGTCCGGCCTGCCGGAGCAGCAACCGCTCTACGCCAACTGGATCCGGATGTACACGTCGGACGAGTACGAGAGCCTGGCGCGCTGGATGGTCGACGCCTTCGACCGCCTGGCATCGGACGCACCGCCGTCGCGCGCCGAGGTGTGGAGCGACGTGTTCCTCACGAGCGAACGGTACGAGTATCTGTTCTGGGAGATGGCGTGGCGAATGGAGGAGTGGCCGTTATGAGCGCGCACAATTCGTCTGACCGCGGCGCCCCGTTGCGCCGGCTCGTCCTCGCAGCCGTGTTCGCGGCGATCGGGGTGGCCCTGGGACCGCTGAGCATCCCGCTCGGCCCCGCGCGCGTCGCGCCGTTTCAGCACACGGTCAACGCGGTGGCCGGGGTGCTGCTTGGCCCGTGGTACGCGGCGGGAGCGGCGCTGGTCACGGCCGTCCTCCGGTACAGCCTGCACACCGGCTCGTTGTTCGCGTTTCCGGGCAGCCCGTTCGGCGCCCTGATCGTCGGCTATGCCTACCGCATCTTCCGCAACGATGCGGCGGCGCTCTGCGAGCCGATCGGCACGGGACCGATCGGCGCGACGCTCGCAGCCCTCGCGTTCCAGCCGCTCATCGGCACGCACCACAGCTGGATCTGGTTTCAGGTGGCGTTTCTGTCCGCGAGCATACCCGGGACGCTCGTCGGGTACGTGGTCTTGAGGGCGCTGCGCCGCGTGCCGGTCGTCAACGCGTGGCGCGCGGCGTGAAGCCGCCCCGCCTCCCATGCGCCGGACCGGCCGGGGCCGGCCGCTGCGGCCGCCCGCCGGGGGTGCAGAGGACGGGGTGACGCACGGCATCCCGGCACCCGTGACGCCCGCCGACGCGGCGGCGCTCCTGGTACGCGTCCGGGAGCGCCGGCCGCTGGTGCACCACATCACCAACGTCGTCACCGTCAACGACGTCGCGAACGCCACCGTCGCGGTGGGCGCCGCGCCCGTGATGGCCCGCGCGGTCGAGGAGGTGGAAGAGATCGCCGCCGCCTCGAGCGCGCTCGTGTTGAACATCGGGACGCTGACCAGACAGATGATGGAGGCGATGCTGCGCGCGGGCCGTCGGGCCAATGCGGCCGGCGTCCCTGTGATCTTCGACCCCGTCGGCGCCGGGGCGAGCTCGTTTCGCACCACGGAGGCGCGACGGTTGCTCGAGACCGTGCGCGTCGCATGTTGCCGCGGCAACGCCGGAGAAGTGGCCGCGCTCGCCGGGCGCTCCGGTGCGGTCCGGGGCGTCGACGCCGCCGGCGATGTGGAGGGAGTAAACGACCTGGCACGTGAGCTCGCGACCGCCACCGGCGCGGTTGTCGCCGCCACCGGCCGGGTCGACGTGGTCTCCGACGGCGTGCGGACCATCTGGATCGAGAACGGGCACCCGCTCCTGTCCCGTGTGAGCGGCAGCGGCTGTATGGCCACCGCGGTCATCGCCGCGTTTTGCGCGGTCGAGCCGGCCGTGCTCCCCGCCGCGGCAGCCGGCCTGGTGTGCTACGAAGTGGCCGCCGAGCTCGCTGCCGATGACGCGCCGGGGCCCGGGACGTTCCGGATCCGGCTGCTCGATGCGCTCGCGTCGCTTGACTCCGCGGCGGTCGTCCGGGCGGCCCGCATTCGATCGTGAAACGGCGCGGCGACTGGCGCGTCTACGTCATCACCGACGGGGAGCGCTCGCGCGGCCGCTCGCACGTCGAGATCGCCGCGGCCGCGGTGAGGGGAGGCGCGACCGCGGTACAACTCCGCATGAAGGGGGCCCCCGCCCGCACCGTCGTGGAGACGGCCCGGCGCATCGCGGCGATGTGCCGGGACGCCGGGGTGGCGTTCATCGTGAACGACCGCGTGGACGTCGCCGTCGCGGCCGAGGCGGACGGCGCCCACGTCGGCCAGGACGATCTGCCGGCGGTGGCGGCCCGGGCGCTGCTCGGGGCCGGCCGGTGGCTCGGGGTCTCCGCGGCAACGCTCGAGGAGGTCCGTAACGCCGAACGCGCCGGCGCGGACTACCTCGGTGTGGGCGCGGTGTACGCCACGGGCACCAAGGCCGACGCGGGCGCGCCCGTGGGGCTCGGCCGTATCGCGGAGCTGCGATGCGCGTCGTCGCTTCCGGTCGTCGGGATCGGCGGCATCACGATCACGAACGCCGCCGCCGTGATCCGTGCCGGAGCGTCGGGAGTGGCCGTGATCACGGCGGTCACGCTCGCCGACGACATGGTGGAGGCCACGCAGCGGCTGCGGGAGCAGGTGGATGCCGCCCTCCAGGGCTGATCGGACGGGGCTGCCGGGGCGGACCGGCGAGTTCGACCTGATTGAGCGCCTGCGCCGTCTCGTCCCGACGGCGGGCCGAGGCGTGCGCACCGGCATTGGCGACGACACCGCCGTCGTGTCGCTCCCCCGCCGCGCGCTGGTCACGTGCGATGTCCAGGTCGAAGGGGTCCATTTCCGGTTTGGGATGAGCGCGCCACGCGACGTCGGCTGGCGGGCCCTCGCCGTCAACCTGAGCGACATCGCCTCGATGGGGGGCGCGCCGCGCTACGCCCTCGTCTCGGTGCTGCTGCCGCCGGGAGTGTCCGTCCGCGACGTCGAAGCGATCTATCGGGGACTGGGGCAGGCCGCGCGCGCGCACGGCGTCATCGTCGTGGGCGGCAACATCTCGCGCACCTCGGGTCCACTGGCGCTCGACGTGACCTTGCTTGGCGAGGCGGGGCGCGTGCTCACGCGCGGGGGGGCCCGACCCGGGGACGGCGTGTGGGTGACCGGAACGCTCGGGAACGCTGCGGCCGGGCTCTTTCTGGCGCGCCGTCGACGCGTGCGGATGCGGGAGGCGCGGACCCTTGTCGAGGCGTATCGCCGGCCCTCGCCGCGCGTGCGGGCCGGCCGCGCGCTCGCGGCGCACCGCGCCGTGACGGCGGCGATCGACATCAGCGACGGGACCGCTCAGGATCTCGTGCATGTGCTCGACGCGTCCGAGGTGGGCGCGGTCCTAAATCTCGAGCGCGTTCCGGTTGCGCCGGCCGTCGTCGCGGCGGCTCGAGCGGCGCACCTCGACCCCTACGTATGGGCGCTCGAGGGCGGGGAAGATTACGAATTGCTGTTCACCGCGCGGCCGGGGTTCGAGGCCTCCGCGCGGACCGTGGCACGCGCCGCCGGCGTCGCCGTGACCCGGATCGGAGAGATCGTCCCGCGTAGCGCAGGCCGGTGGATCCTGGTGCCGGCGGGCCGGCGCACGCCGCTGCGTCCGGCCGGGTGGGATCATCTCGTAAGCCGCGCGCGCTAACGTAGCGGCGCGGGATTGCGGCACGGGGAGCCGCGAACCAGATGGGCGGCCCGCCATCCTTGCCGCCCGTCGACAACGTCCCAAAGAGGTAGGAGGTTCCATGCAGATTCCGCGTGCGCTGTCGATTGCCGGGTCCGACTCGGGCGGCGGTGCGGGCATACAGGCGGACCTCAAGACGTTCAGCGTCTTTGGTGTGTACGGCATGACGGCGATCACGGCGATCACCGCGCAGAACACGACGGCGGTGACCGCCGTGGCGGAGATCGCCCCGGAGGTCGTCGCGGCGCAGATCGACGCGGTCGCGGGCGACATCGGGGTGGACGCCGCGAAGACCGGGATGCTCAGCAACGCGGCGATCATTCACGCCGTGGCGGCCGGGATCCGCCGGCATGCGCTCCGGGCGCTCGTGATCGATCCGGTGATGATCGCGAAGAGCGGGGCCGCGTTGCTCCGCCCCGAGGCAATGGAGGCCCTGCGGCGCGACCTGCTCCCGCTGGGGCTCGTCGTGACGCCGAACCTGTACGAGGCGCAGGTGCTCCTGGGCCGCGAGCTCCGGACGATCGAGGAGATGGAAGCGGCGGCCCGCGCGCTCCGCGACCTCGGTCCCGGGTACGTTGTCGTCAAGGGAGGCCACCTGCCCGGCGCGGCGGTGGACGTCCTGTACGACGGCCGCACCATCGAGCGGCTCGAGGCGCCGCGCGTGGCCACCCCGCACACGCACGGCACCGGGTGCGTGTTTTCGGCCGCGATCACCGCGCAGATGGCGCGGGGGGCGGATCCCGTGGAAGCCGTGCGGGGAGCGAAACGGTTTATCACCCGCGCGATCGAGGGCGCGTTGCCCCTTGGGCACGGCCACGGCCCGGCCAATCCGCTGCACAGCCTAGACACGCCGGCCGGCGGCGAGCGAAAAGGTGCGCATGAACGCTGAAACGGTGAGAGGCGACTACATGATTCGCGGAACGGCCGCGGACGAGCAGATCCGGGCCGTCGCGACCGTCACGACGCAGACGGTGGAGGATGCCCGAATCCGGCACACGGCCTCGGCGACGGCGACCGCGGCGATCGGACGAAGCCTGACGGGGGCCGCCTTGCTCGGGGCCGGTCTCAAGGACGGCGGCTCGGTGCTGCTGCGGGTGCTCGGCGATGGACCGATCGGCGCCATCGTCGCGCAGGCCGACGCCCAGGGCCGGCTGCGCGGGTACGCCGTGAATCCCCAGGCGGACCTGCCGGTAACACCGGCGCACAAGCTCGACGTGGGCGGTCTCGTCGGCAAGCAAGGCACGCTCCACGTCACGCGCGACGTGGGGCTGCGCACCCCGTACCACGGGTCCGTGCCGCTCGTTTCCGGGGAGATCGCCGAGGACCTCGCCGCCTATCTCGTCCGTTCGGAACAGGTGCCGTCGGTCGTCGCGCTCGGGGTCCTCGTGGGCCCAGACCTCCATGTCATCGCCGCGGGCGGCCTGTGCGTGCAGGCGCTGCCGGGCGCGTCCGCGGGGGTCGTCGCGGATCTCGAAGCGCGCGCGCTTCGCATGCCGCCGATTACCCAGTTGGTGGCCAACGGCCACACGCCGGAGCAAATCCTCGCCACGGCGCTCGGGGGATGGGAGCCGGCGTTCGGCGAGGTGAGCCGTGTGCGGTTTCACTGCGGGTGCACACGGCAGCGGGTCGAAGAGATGCTCCTGACCCTGGGGCGGACGGAGCTGGAAGCGCTGCTGGCGCAGGAGGGCCGCGCCGAGGTGACGTGCCGGTTCTGCGGTGACCGCTACGTGCTGAGCGGGAACGAACTCGAGGGGTTGATCGCGAAGCTCCGGAGCGGGACCGCGCCGCTTATGTGAACGGGCCCGCCGGGTTCCTCAGGCCGTCCGCCGTACCTTGCCGGCCTTCACGCACGCGGTACACACGAATGCCCGCCGCGGGACGCCGCCCAGGACGACGCGGATGCGCTGCAGGTTCGGCAGGAACCGGCGCTTGGTCTTGTGGTGTGAGTGACTCACGAAATTGCCGGTGCTCGGCGATTTGCCGCAGACCGCACAGCGACGTGCCATGCAACACCCTCCCGCTCGAACGGACCGCGGACAAGTGTACCACACAGCGGCGAGCAGGGGCAACCGCGCGCGCGTAGAAATGCCTCGGCAGTCATGCGCATCCGGCCGGGGACGCCCCGGGCGACCACCGCAGTGCTTGGACGCAGGAGGCGCGCCATGGCGAATATCCGGCGGGATCCGACACCGCGCGACGCCACCACGCGCCCGCGTGCGCTCGCCGCGGTCCAGGTGCGGCCCTCCGGAGACTCCGGGCCGGTCGCCGTCGGCTTGACGTCCGCGGTGCAATACGCTCGTGGCGTCGGCCCGGCGCGCGCGCAGTTGCTCGGGGACCGTCTGGGGATCGCCACCGTCTCCGATCTGCTCTACCGCTTGCCCCGCCGCGTCGAAGACCGCAGCCGGCTCCGCCGCATCTACGATGTAGCGCACGGTGCGCTGGAGACGGTCCAAGGCACCGTGGTTCGGATCCGGCAGTTCCGGCCGCGCCGGCGGCGCTTGGTGATCATCAAAGCCGCCGTCACCGATGGGTCGGGCATCCTGCACGCGGTCTGGTACAACCAGCCGTACATCACACGGCAACTGACCCCCGGGACGCGCGTGGTGCTGCACGGGCGCGTTCAACGCCAGGCCGGCGAGATCCAGATGACCGTGCCGGAGTTCGAGGCGATCGAGGAGGGCGAGGACAGCCTCCACGTCGGCCGGATCGTCCCCGTGTATCCGGGTACCGAGGGCCTGAGCCAGCGTGTCATGCGCTCGATCGTCGCCCGCGCGCTGGACGACCACGCCGGCGCGCTGCGCGAGTGGCTGCCGGCCGGGGTCCGCGACCGGCACGGGCTGCCCGAGCTCGGCTGTGCCATCCGGCAGGCGCATTTCCCCGAGAGCCTGGAGGAGTACCGCGCCGCACGGAACCGCCTCGTGTACGAGGAGCTCCTGCTGTTCCAGCTGCTGCTCCTGCGGCAAAAAGCGGCGCGGGCCGCGGCCCCGCGGGGGGTACGGTACGGGGATGCCCGTGAGCTGGTCGCGCGATTTCACCGCGCGCTTCCGTACACGCTGACCGGCGCGCAATACCGGGTCATCACCGAGATCTTGCGGGACATGGACCGGCCGCACCCGATGAACCGCCTGCTGCAGGGCGACGTCGGCTCCGGCAAGACCGTCGTCGCCGCCAGCGCCCTGCTGCGGTGCGTCGGCGGCGGCGCGCAGGGGGCGCTCATGGCCCCCACGGAGATCCTTGCCGGCCAACATTACCTGACGCTACGCAACCTGCTCGCCCCGATGGGGCTCACGGTCACGCTGCTCGTGGGGGGTCTCAGCCGCGCCGCGCGCGACGAGGCGCTGGAGGCCGCGCGCGAGGGGCGGGCGGATGTGGTCGTCGGTACCCACGCGCTCATCGAGGACGATGTCGAGTTTCACCGTCTCGGCCTCGTGGTCGTGGACGAGCAGCACCGGTTCGGCGTGTCGCAGCGCGCGGCGTTGCGCTACAAGGGCGAGCACCCGGACGTGCTGGTGATGACGGCCACGCCCATCCCGCGGACGCTCGCGCTGACCCTGTACGGCGACCTCGACGTGTCGATCCTGGACGAGCTGCCGCCGGGGCGCTCCCCGATCCTGACCTACGTCCGCGCGCCGGCGCAGCGCCCGCGGATCTACCAGTGGGTGCGCGGCGAGGTGGCGGCCGGGCGGCAGGCGTACATCGTCTGCCCTCTGATCGAAGAGTCCGACAAACTGCAGGCGGAGGCGGCGACCGCGCTTGCGGCGCGCCTCGCGGAGTCGGTGTTCCGGGACGTGCGCCTCGGTGTGCTGCACGGGCGCATGAAGGTCGACGAGCGCGACCGGGCCATGCGCGCGCTGCGGGAGGGGCAGACCCAAGTGCTCGTCGCGACCACGGTGATCGAGGTCGGCATCGACGTGCCGAACGCGACGGTGATGGTGATCGAGGACGCCGACCGGTTTGGGCTGTCCCAACTCCACCAGCTTCGGGGCCGCGTCGGGCGCGGCGCGCA
The DNA here is from genome assembly GCA_021324975.1 of Bacillota bacterium. Lineage (GTDB taxonomy): Bacteria > Sysuimicrobiota > Sysuimicrobiia > Sysuimicrobiales > Segetimicrobiaceae > JAJPIA01. The sequence goes on along the minus strand of JAJPIA010000085.1, from coordinate 43,325 downwards.
GCAATCGCGGTGCATCCTCATCAGCGATCCCCGAACCGAGGAGGGCCAGGCGCGCCTGGCGGCGATGGAGGCCACCACCGACGGCTTTCGCATCGCGCAGCGGGATCTCGAGCTGCGGGGCGTCGGCGAGCTCCTGGGCCACCGCCGCCAGCACGGACTCGGCGAGCTCCGCGTCGCCGACCTGCTGCGCGACCACGACTGGCTGGAGCGGGCGCGGAGCGACGCCGCGGACCTGCTCGAGGGGGATCCCGATCTCGAGCGTCCCGAGCACCGCCCGATCGCCGCAGCGCTGCACGCCCGCTTCGCGGGAGTGCGCCCTGAGAACGCGAGGGTCGGGTAAGTGCGCGTCACCGCGGGCGCGGCCAAGGGGGCGCGGCTCCGCGCGGCCACCCGAGCCGGCACGACGCGGCCGACCTCGGGCATGGTCAAGGACGCGATGTTCAACGCGCTCGGCGCGCGCCTCTCCGGCGCGCGCGTGCTGGATCTGTTCGCGGGGACGGGCGCGCTGGGCATCGAGGCCCTCAGCCGGGGCGCGGCGTCGGCGGTGTTCGTCGAGCGTGAGCCTCGAAGCGCGGCCGCGATCCGCGAAAACCTGCGCGCGGCGCGCCTCGCGGCCCCCGGCACCGTGCGCCGGGCCAACGCGCTCGCGGACCTCGCGGCGCTCGGCCGCGAGGGCGCGCGCTTCGACGTGGTGCTGCTGGATCCGCCGTACGGCCAAGGGCTGCAGGAGCGCGCGCTCCGGGCGCTGGCGGCGGCGGGGGTGCTGGCGCCCGGGGCCGTGGCGGTGGTGGAAGGGCACTGGCGCGACGATCCCGGCGAGGTCGCGGGCCTGCGGCGAACCCGGAGCGCCCGGTACGGCGAGACAGGCGTGTGGTTCTACGAGCCCGGCGGCGCGTGATGGCGCGGGGGCAGACGGCGCTCTACCCGGGGACGTTCGACCCCGTACACAACGGGCACCTCGACATCATCGTGCGCGCCCGCCAGATCTTCGGGCGGGTCATCGTAGGGGTGCTGACGAATATCGAAAAGACGACGTTGTTTCCGGCGGACGCGCGCGTCGCCATGCTCCGCGCCGCGGTGGCGCGGCATCCGGACATCGACGTCCGCCCGTTCGACGGCCTGACGGTGGAGTTCGCCCGGCGCGTGGGCGCGCGGGTGATCGTGCGCGGACTGCGTGCCATGATGGATTTTGAATACGAGTTGAAGATGGCCGCCATGAACAAACGGCTGAGCCCGCGGATCGAGACCGTCTTTATGATGACGAGCCCGGAACTGGCCTATCTCAGCTCCACGCTTATTCGCGAGGTGGCGGCCTTCGGCGGGTCCGTCGCCGGACTCGTCCCGGCCGGCGTCGTACAGCGCCTGCGCCGGATCCCATCCGACACGCGAGGTGAGGATGCATGACTTCTCCAGGCACCCCATCCCCCCGGAGCGCAGCTGAGTGTCTCGACCGGCTGGAAGCGTTGCTGGAGTCGGGCGGCTCCATCTTCGGACGGCGGTCGCGCCTCGACGAGGCGCGCCGGCTGATCACGCACCTGCGCACGCTCGTGACGCAGGGGGCGGCCCGGGCGCAGCAGGTGCAGAGCGAGGCGGAGGCGGTGCTGCGCCGGGCGCAGGACGAGGCGCGGCGCATCGTCCTCGAGGCGCAAGAGCGCGCCCGCGGCGGCGTGGACGCAGAGGTCGTGCGGGGCGCCGAGCTCGAGGCGCAGACCTTGCGGGCGGAGGCGGCGAAGGAGGCCGAGGACGTACGGCGCCAGGCCGATCTCTACGCGCTCAAGGTCTTTGAGCGTCTCGACGCCGAAGTGTCGCGCGTGTTGTCCACGATCAAGCGCAGTAAGGCGATCCTGGGAGACCGCAACGGCACCGGGCCGAGCGCGGCCCCGGGCCGCCTTGACAATGAGAAAATGGCGTCCGTATAATGAGCCGGTGTGCCCGGGAGCTACCCCCGGGCACGCGGCGTGAGGTGGGGCCGTGCGCGCCTACGTTGGCGACTTGCTCACCGCGGGCGGCACACGCGCCGTGGGGTTTTGCGAGATGGTCGCGCCGCCCTCGGACGATGTGGTGCTGGCCGAACCGGTCGCGGGGCAGTTCACGTTGCGCGGGACCGGGGCGACGGTGCACGTCCAGGGTCGGGTCGCAGCCGCCGCAGGGCTCGTCTGCGGCGCATGTCTTCGCAGGTTCTCGCAGACGCTCGAGGTCGACATCGACGAGGAGTTCGCCCGTCCCACGGGACAGATCGAGGTTGCCGGCGAGCAGGCGCTGACACCGGAAGATTTCGTCGCGGCGATCAGCGCGGACGACGTCATCGATCTGACCGAGCTGGTGCGGCAGCACCTCGCGCTTGCGCTCCCGATCGCTCCGCGTTGTACGCCGGACTGCCGGGGACTCTGCCCTCGATGCGGCGCCGATCGCAACGCCGGCGGCTGCGAGTGCGACACGCAGGAGATCGACCCGCGCTTTGACGCGCTGCGGCACTGGACCGAGGGGCCGGCGCCGGGAGGCGCCCGCAGGGCGCGGAGCCGTCCCGGCGGGCGCCCGCGCCGAGAAGGGGAGTGATTCATGGGACTGACGAAGCGGCGGTTCAGCAAATCGCGGACGGCGAAACGCCGCGCCCACTTCAAGGCGCAGGCGGTGACGCTCGTCCGTTGCCCCAAGTGCCACGAGCCGATGGTGCCGCATCGCGTGTGCCCGAGCTGCGGGACGTACGCGGGACGGCAAGTCATTCAGGTGCGCGAGCCGGAGGAGAAGTCCACCACGTAGATGGACGCCGGCCGCGTGCTGCGGAGCGTACCGTCGTCCCCCGCCGGATCGTCGCGGCGATGAATCGTGCCCCGGACGGCCTCCACGTGGCCGTCGACGCGATGGGCGGCGACCACGCGCCGCGCGAGGTCGTCGCGGGCGCGGTGCAGGCGGCACGCGCGCTCGGGGCCCAGGTCATCCTCGTCGGGCGGGGGCGCGTGCTGGAGGAGGAGCTGCGCCGCGCGGGGGGTGCGCCCGGTATCCGCATTGAGGACGCCCCCGAGGTGATCGAGATGGCGGAGGCGCCGGCCATGGCGCTCCGCCGCAAGCGCCGCGCGTCGATTCCGGTGGCGATCGACCTCGTACGGCGCGGCGAGGCCGACGCGATGGTCAGCGCGGGCAATACCGGCGCGGCGATGGCGGCGGCCCTGTTCGGGCTCGGCCGGGTCGAAGGCATCGACCGCCCGGCGATCGCGGCGGCGCTACCTACCACGCGCGGCCGCGCCATCCTCGTGGACGTGGGCGCCAACGTCGACTGCCGGCCGAAGCACCTCGTGCAGTTTGCCGCCATGGGCACGGTCTACGCGCGCGTGCTCGGCATCCGGGAGCCGCGCGTGGGCGTGCTCAGCAACGGCACCGAGGACACCAAGGGGAACGATCTCGTGATTCGTGCGGCGGAACTGCTCCGACAGTCGGGGCTGCGCTTCATCGGCAACGTGGAGGGCCGGGAGTTCTTCGACGGGGCCGCCGATGTGGTCGTCTGCGACGGCTTCGTCGGCAACCTCGTGTTGAAGTTCGGCGAGGGACTGGCGTTGGGGATCTTTGCGCTGCTGCGCGACGAGCTGTCGCGGGGGCTGCGGGTCCGGTTGGGCGCCGCCCTGGCGGCCCGCGGGCTGCGCGCGGTCAAGCGGCGCATGGACTACACGGAGTACGGCGGCGCGCCGCTGCTCGGCGTCAACGGCGTGTGCATCATCAGCCACGGCAGTTCGCGGGCCAAGACCATCCGCAACGCGGTGGCGCTCGCGGTGGAGTCCGTGCGCGCCCGCATGGTGGACGCGATCCACGACGCCGCCGGCCGGCTGGCCGAGTCGGGCACGCCCCAGAGCGTCCCCGTCAAATAGATGCGCACAACGGCGCGCGAACGCGGGGTGGCGTAGCCGGTGCACACCGCCGCCGTCTTTCCGGGACAGGGCGCCCAATACGTCGGCATGGGGCGCGAGGTGGCGCACCACTCCGCCGCGGCGCGGGAGGTGTTCCGGCGCGCCGCGGCGGTGCTCGGCTTCGACCTTCTCGCGCTCTGCGCGGACGGCCCCGAGGACGCCCTCCGCGCCACCGCGAACACGCAGCCCGCGATCCTCGTCACCAGCCTGGCCTGCCTGGCCGCGCTTCCAGTGGCGGCGGACTGCGCCGCGGGCCTGAGCCTCGGGGAGTACACCGCCTTGGCGTGCGCCGGGGCGATCGAGCTCGAGGACGCCGTGACGTTGGTGCGGCTGCGCGGACAGTATATGCAGGAGGCGTGCGCGGGGCGCGACACGATGATGGCCGCCATCGTCGGTCTGCCCGCCGCCCACGTGCGTGACGTCTGCCAACGCCACGGAGCTCTCGGCGTCGTGGAACCGTCCAACTTCAACAGTCCCGGTCAGATCGTGATCGGCGGGGACGCGGCGGCGGTGCGGGCGGCGCTCGCGACGGCGATGACCCTCGGCGCGCGCCGCGCCGTGCCGCTTGCGGTCAGCGCGCCGTTCCACACCAGCCTGATGCGGCCGGCGGCGGAGCGACTCGCCGGCGATCTCGAGCGCGCGCGGATCCGGGATGCCCGCATTCCGGTCTTTGCCAACGTCACGGCATCGCCGGTCCAGGCCGCGGACGACGTCCGCCGGGCTCTCCTCGCGCAGGTCGCCTCCCCGGTCCTGTGGGAGCAATCCGTGCGGGCGATGCACGCGGCAGGCATCGCCCGCTTCGTGGAGTTCGGCCCGGGGACCACGCTCGGCAGCATGATCCGCCGCACCGTCAAGGCCGAGCTGTGGCACGTCGAGGACCTCCCGTCCCGCGACGCCACCGCGGCGGCGCTGGTCCGCCCCGCGGGAACCACGGCGCCCGCGACAGCCTCGAGACTGGGACAGGGAGGCTGATGGCCCGGGGGCGATCGCCGCGATGCGGACGATGAGCACGGACACGCGGGTCGCGTTGGTAACCGGCGCGTCCGGCGGTATCGGCGGTGCCGTGGCCGCGCGCCTGGCGCGCGCGGGATTCGCGGTGGTCGTGCACTACGCCAAAAACGTCGCCGGGGCCGAGGAGACGCTGCGGCGCGTCCAGCAGGCGGGGGCGGAGGGCCTCATGCTGCAGGGAGACGTCACCTCCGCGGAGGCCTGCCGCCAGCTCTGCGCGGAAGCCCTCGAATGGCGCGGCCGCCTCGACGCGCTGGTCAACAACGCCGGCCTGACCAAGGACGGCCTGCTCCTGCGCATGAAGGACGAGGACTGGCACGACATCCTGGCCGTCAACCTGCACGGCACGTTCTACTGCACGCGTGCGGTATTGCGCGAGATGATCCGGCAGCGCCGGGGACGCGTCGTGAACATTACGTCCATCGTCGCGGAGGTCGGCAACCCGGGGCAGGCGAACTACATCGCAGCGAAGGCCGGGGTGATCGGCTTTACCAAGGCGGTCGCGTGGGAAGTGGCCGCGCGGGGCATCACGGTCAACGCCGTCGCCCCAGGATACGTGGAGACCGGCCTCACCGCGGCGCTGACCGACGAGCAGCGCGCGCGCGTGCTGAGCCACATTCCCATGGGGCGGACCGGCAGCGTCGATGAAGTCGCGGCGGCCGTGGCCTTTCTCGTGTCCGACGACGCGTCCTACATCACCGGCCAAGTGCTCAACGTGGACGGCGGCGCCGTGATGCGGTAACGGGCGGGGGCATTGCGCGCCGGGCGCAATGATGCGGGCCGCATGCGGGACGGGTAGACTCAGGGGGTGGTCGCGGGATGGCAGCGGTGTTCGATCGGGTCAAGGCGATCGTCGTGGAGCAATTGGGCGTCGAGGCCGGCGAAGTGACGCCGCAATCTAAATTCGTGGAGGATCTCGGCGCCGACTCGCTCGACGTGGTCGAGCTCGTCATGGCGCTGGAGGAAGAGTTCGACCTGGAGATCCCCGACGAGGATGCGGAGAAGATCGCGACGGTCGGCGAGGCGGTGAAGTACATCGAAAGCCACACCGAGGCGCCGGCGGAGTAGCGCCGAGCCGCCTGGGCGGAGTCGGTGATGCCGGGACCTGGGCCTGTGGGGCGCCGGCGGGTGGCCGTCACAGGGCTCGGCGTCGTCAGCCCGATCGGCACGGGCAAGGACGCGTTCTGGAATGCGCTCATGGAGGGGCGGTCGGGCGTCCGGCGGATCGCGTCCTTCGATCCCGGCGCGTTCACGTGCCAGATCGCCGCGGAGGTAACCGACTTCGACCCTGCCGCGTACCTCGATCGCAAAGAGGTGCGCCGCAACGACCGGTTTGTCCACCTCGCGATCGCGGCCACACGCCTCGCGCTCGAGGACGCCCGGTTCACGATCTCCCCCGCGAACCGCGATCGGGTCGGCGTGGTGATCGGTTCGGGCATCGGCGGGGCGCACACGTGGGAGGAGCAGCACGAGATTCTTCGCTCACGCGGCCCGGACCGCGTGAGCCCGTTTTTCGCCCCCATGATGATCATCAACATGGCATCCGGCGCGGTCAGCATGCAGGTTGGCGCCCGCGGCCCCAATTTCTCGATGGTGTCGGCGTGCGCCACCGGAGGTCATGCGGTTGGCGAGGCGGCCCGCATCATCCAGCACGGCGACGCCGACGCCATGATCTGCGGCGGCTCGGAGGCCGCGATCACGCCCCTCAGCCTCGCCGGGTTTTGTTCCATGAAGGCGCTCAGTACCCGCAACGATGCCCCGGCCCGCGCGTGCCGTCCGTTCGACGCCGGTCGGGACGGGTTCGTCATGGGTGAGGGTGCGGGCATCGTGCTCCTGGAGGCGTGGGACCACGCCGAGCGCCGCGGTGCGCGGATCTACGCGGAGCTCGCCGGATACGGCATGAGCGCGGACGCCTACCACATTACGCAACCGGATCCGGAGGGCGAGGGCGCGGCTCTGGCGATCCGGATGGCGCTCAACGACGCGGGCGTGGACCTGGCGGAGGTCGACTACGTCAACGCCCACGGCACGAGCACACCGTACAACGACAAGTTTGAGACGATCGCGCTCAAGCGTGTGTTCGGCGAGGACGCGAAGCGCATCCCGGTCAGCTCGACGAAGTCGATGACCGGGCATCTGCTCGGCGCCGCGGGCGGCATCGAGCTGATCGCATGCGCGCTCGCGATCGACCGCAAGCACGTCCCGCCGACCATCAACTACGAGGTCCCGGACCCGGACTGCGACCTCGACTACGTGCCCAACGTGCCCCGCCCCGCCTCGGTCGATGTCGCGATGTCGAACGCGTTTGGGTTCGGCGGCCACAACGCCATCCTGGTCGTGCGGAGGCCGTGAACGGCCACGCCGCAAACGGCGCCGCGGAGCTGTCCCCGGAGCGCGACGCTCAGCTTCGGGAACTTGAGACCAAGCTGGACGTGCGGTTCCGCGACCGGGCGTTGCTGCACACGGCGCTCGTGCATGGGTCCGTGGGCGCCGACGCCCGCAGCCGCCACGGCGACAACTACGAACGCCTCGAGTTTCTCGGCGACGCCGTGCTCAACCTCGCCGTCAGCGACCACCTCTATCGGGTGTTCCCGACGCGGCTCGAGGGCGACCTCGCGCGGCTGCGCGCCGCGGTCGTCAGCGAGGGGCCGCTGGCCCACGTCGCGCGGTCGCTCGACCTTGGGCGCTACCTCGTGCTCGGCCGCGGCGAGGAGAAGGGCGGCGGCCGCAGCCGGGCGTCGCTGCTGGCGGACGCCATCGAGGCCGTGGTCGGCGCGGTCTACGTCGATTCGGGGTACGGTGTAGCGCACCACTGTGTGATGCGCTGGTTCGCCGAGGACCTGGCCCGGCTCGAGGAGCCGGGGGAGGGCGATTACAAGAGCCAGCTCCAAGAGCTGATCCAGCAGCGGGAGCGCCGGCTGCCGCGCTACCGCATTACCGGCCAGGAAGGGCCGGACCACAGCCGCGTCTTCGTCGCCGTCGTGGAGGTCGGCGGGCGCACGCTCGGCGAAGGCCGGGGCCGCAGCAAGAAAGAAGCGGAGCAGGCCGCGGCCGAGCAGGCGCTCGTTCAGTTGCGGCGGGGACAGGCCGGGTGAAGCAGCTGTGGGCGCCGTGGAGGCTACAATACATTAAGACGGCCAGGACCGAGGGTTGCATTTTTTGCACCCTGCCCGCCGACGGCCGCGACCGTGAGCACGGCGTGCTGTTCCAGGGGCGGGACGCCTTCGTTATCCTGAACGCGTTTCCGTACAACTCCAGTCACCTGATGGTGGTGCCGCGCCGTCACGTGGCGCGTCCCGAGGCGCTGACCGCGCCGGAGCGGCTCGAGATGTTTCACCTGATGACGGCGTCCATCCAGGCGGTCACCGAGGTGTACCGCCCGGAGGGCTTCAACGTCGGCATGAACCTCGGGCGAGCGGCCGGCGCGGGCATCGACGATCACCTGCACATCCACGTCGTCCCGCGCTGGATCGGCGACACCAACTTCATGCCGGTCCTGGGCGAGGTGAAGGTGCTGCCGGAAGACCTCACCGTGACGTACGATCGCCTCGCGGGCCCCCTTCGAGCGGCCGCAGGGCAGGGGGGTCCGGGGACCGGACGGTAGCGCCCGCCGCGCCCGCCCATTGCGGCGGAGTGAAACGCCGGAGCCCGTCGGAACGCGCAAACCAGCGCCACCGGGTAGGCGTGGCTGCCGCACCGATCGGCATCGAGAGACCACCTTGCTATCATAGGCGTATGCGACGGAATCGGCGCTGGGCGGTGTGTTGGCTCGCGGCGACGGTGACGGCGGCGCTCGCCGCTGCGCCCGGGCTCGCCGCGCATCGGGGGCCGGAGCCGCCGTCGCTGGCGCTCACGGACCGGTCGGCCCGTCTGCTCGGCGTGCGGCAAGGCGACGTGATCGAGGTCGCGCGAACGGCGGCCGGGCCGTGGCGCGCGTTTCGCGTCGCAGAGGTGTACCGGCCGGCCGAGTACCCCACCGAGATCTCGCGCACGCGCGTGGACCTGCGCCTGCACCTTGCGGACCTCGAGGCGCTCGACGGCGCGGGTGACAACGTGGACAGCGTGGTCGTGCGCGTGCGCGCGGGGACGCGCCCCACGGACGTGGCGGCGCGGCTCAACACGCTCCCGCTCGGGTTCCGGGCCTATACGTCGGACGAGGTGGCGGCGCAGGGGTCGAGCACGTTCGAGGTGATCGCGCGCTTTCATCGCGCCATCAGCGTCGTCACGCTGCTCGCGAGCAGCGTGTTTCTCCTCACCATCATGACGCTCCGGGGCGAGGAGATGCGGCGGCACGTCGGGGTGATGCGGCTCGTCGGCATCTCGCGGCGTAGCGTCGCCGCCTCCCTCCTGCTGATCGCCGCGGGGGTGGCCCTGGCCGGCAGCCTCGCCGGCGTGGGGCTGGGCTACGCGCTCTCCGCCGCCATCAACCTCTACTACCGCCGCCTCTTCGACACGCCACTCGTGTTCTCGGTGATCACGTGGCCGGTCTTGGCGGAAACCGTCGGGCTTTCGGTGCTCATCGGCCTCGCCGCGGGCGCGGCCACGGCGTGGCGCCTCCTCCGGCGCCCGGCGCGCGAGCAGCTCGGCCGGTAGCCCGGAGATGACGGCGCTGTCGTTCCTCGCCTGGCGCACGCTGCGCCGCAATCCCGTGCGCACGGCGCTCGTGATTCTCGGGCTCAGCGTGACGGGCGCATTGCTGCTCGACATGACGATGCTCTCGGGCGGGTTGCAGGCGAGCCTGGGCCAGCTGTTGAGCCGGCTCGGATTTGCCATTCGCGTCGTCCCCAAGGGCACGCTCCCGTTCTCCGGCGACGCGGAGATTCCGGACGGCGACGGTCTGGCCGCGGCCATCGCATCCCGGCCGGGCGTCACCGCCGCGGTCCCGGTCCTCGCGACGAACGTGTACGTGCGTCGCGGCCGTGCGACGTTCGCCTCGTTCGCGATCGGCGTGCCCCGGGGCGGTACGGGCGTGTACGGCATGCTCGCCGGCCGCGACCTGCCCGGCCGCGCTGCCGCGGACCCGGAAGGGGGCGGCGCCGACATTCCGATCGTCGTGAACGAGAACATGGTCCGGCTCGACGGGGTGCACGTCGGCGACGCGGTCGTCGTCTCGGGGGCGCCATCGCTCGGCATCACCGGGCCGTCGGGAGCGTTGCGAGCGCGCGTCACCGGCGTGGCGGACTTCTACGTCGATTTGGCCACGCAGCGGTCGATGGCCCTCCGGACCGAGGATCTGCGCCGGGTGCGCGCCATGGCTCCGGGCGGGGCGTCGCTCATCTTGGTGCGCGTGTCCGATCCCGCGCAGGCAGGCGGCATCGCGGCCTGGATCGGCGCGCAGGAGCCGCGGGTCGATGCGCTGACCATCGGCCGGTTCATCGCCAGGGCCGGCGCGCGGCTCACGTACTTCAACCAGTTTGCCGTGATCCTCAGCACGCTCAGCCTGCTCGTGTCCTTCTTGCTCGTGACGTCGATCGTTACGCTGTCGCTGGGGGAACGGCTCGGCGAGATCGCCATGCTGCGGGCGCTCGGCATGACACGGTTCCGTGTCGGCGCGCTCGTCGTCCTGGAAGGCGTGGTCCTGAGCGCGCTGAGCCTCCCGGGCGCGTTCGCCCTCGGCCTCGGGCTGAGCGGTCCGCTCGACGCCATTTTGCGCGGGGCGCCCGGCGTGCCCGAGAACCTGCATTTCTTCACGTTCGGCCCCGGGGCGGCGACGCGAACGGCGGCGATGCTGCTCGTGACCGGTGCGGCCGGCGGCGTCTATCCCGCGATGGTGGCGTCCCGCCTCGGCGTCGCTCCGACGCTGCACGCGGAGGTGCAGTCGTGACCGCCGAGTTGCCGCCGGCCCACGCGCCCGGCGCCGTGATCGAGGCGCGGGATGTGACCAAGGACTACCGGATGCCGGGCGGCGTCGTCCGCGCGCTTCGCGGCGTGAGCCTCGACGTCGAGCGGGGCCGGTGTCTTGCGATCCTGGGCCCGAGCGGCTGCGGCAAATCCACGCTCCTGCACGTGCTCGGCGGGGTCGACGTGCCCACGACGGGCGCAGTCACGGCCTTGGGCCGACGTACCGCAGAGATGAGCGACGCGGCCCTGACCAGGCTGCGGCTCCGGCATATCGGGTTCGTGTTTCAGCGGTTCTTTCTGCTGCCGATGCTCACCGCGGAGGAGAACGTGCTGCTGCCCATGATCGAAGCCGGCGTGCCGCCGGGCGAGCGGCGGGCGCGCGCCCGAGCGCTGCTGGCCCGCGTCGGTCTCTCGGCGCGGCTGCGGCACCACCCCGGGCAGCTGAGCGGCGGGGAGATGCAGCGCGTCGCGATCGCGCGGGCGCTCGCGAATCGGCCTCAGGTGCTACTCGCGGACGAACCGACGGGAGAGTTGGATGAGGCCACCGGCCGCGAGGTCGGGATGCTGCTCCGGGAGGTGAGCACCGAGGGCCTCGCCGTGGTCGTCGTGACGCACAACCCGGAGATCGCCGCGCTCGCGGACCGGCAGGTGCGGATGAAGGACGGCGTCATCACGTGATGCGCGTCGCGTGGCTGCTGGCGTGGCGGAGCCTGGCCGATCGTCCGTGGCGCGCCGCGCTGTTGCTGCTCGGATACGGCATGGGCGTGGCCGTGATGATCGCGCTCCTGTCGGTCGGGGAGGCGTTGCTCGCCCAGGCGCGTGATCCGAATCTCGCCGCCGGGGGGGACGTCGTCCTGCTGCCCACCGGCGTGGACCCGGCGGTTCTCAAGGTCAACGGCGTGACGGGATTGTATTTCTCGATCCCGAACGCCGCCTTCATCGTCCAGGACGTCTTGACGGGACCGCGCTTCGGATCCACGGTCGCCGCCGCCGCGCCGCAGCTCCGGGATCGGCAGATCTACGTGCGCGCGCGCGGCCGCGTCGCGGCCGCCGTCGCGTCGGCCGGCATCCCCTCGCTCGACCGGGCGGCGGGCGCCCACGACGCCGTTCCCGGCGCCGCGGATGCCGCCTCCGATCGCGGATGGCTCGCTCGAAGCTCCGGCGTGCTGTACAACAGGATCGACCGGTTTCACACTCCCGGCGCGGCGGAGCGGGCGGCCTGGGCGGAGTGGGATTACTTTACGTTCATCGATCCACGATCGCGGACGTACGGGTACCTGACGCTCCTCGCCGGCGGCAACGGTCGGGGTGCGGTGCTCTTCCGGCTTCGCCGGCCGGGGCGGCCGGTCACCGACATCGCCCTGCCGGCCGCGATCGGATCGCATGATCTCTCGGAGACGTCGGCCGCGCAACGCATCGGCCCGGCGCGCGTGTGGATCGACGCCGGTCGCTACCGCATCGTGGTACGCAGCGCGCGCCTGGGGGTCGACCTCACGCTCGTGCCGGTCCCCGGGCTCTATCTGCCGCCGGCGGAGACCGACGAGAGCCTCGTGCGCTCAGGTTATGTCGTGCCGGTGCTCCGCGGTTCTCTCTCGGGTACGATCATCGCCGACGATCGGCCGCTTCGCCTCCGCGACGTTCCCGCGTACCACGATCACAACTGGGGCACCTGGCGCGGCGTCACCTGGGACTGGGGGGAGGCGTCCGGGCCCGGAGGAGCCGTCCTCTACGGCGCGCTCCACGCGGCCGGGACCGGCGTCGCGGCGTCGCGGCCCGCGGTGCTGTTCTTGTGGGCGCCGGGGTCTGCGACGAGTGCGGGGGGCTTTGTCGGTGCCTTCGATGTGGAGCGGTTGATCTATGCGGGATGGCACGCGGGACCGGTGGTGCGCGGCCGCACCACGCGCGCCCCGAGCGACGTGACGATCGATGCGAGGAGCGGGCCCGACCGGGTCCGCGTGCGCCTGCACGTCTGGGACGCGCTCGGCAGCATGCCGCTCGGCGCATCCACCGCGTCGTCCCCGGCGCCGGATCGGGCGTTTTTGCAACTGCGGACAACCGCCCGCACGAGCGGCGTGGTGGACGGCCGTCCGTTCGTCTGGGGAGGACAGGGCGCCTCGGAAACGTACGTCCCGCTCCCATGACACGGCGGGATCAGGAACCGCGGCCCGGGTGACCGCATCGGCGCGTGGGGTGGCGCCGAGGCGCCGCCTCGAACCGGGAAAACTCCACGGCTCGAGCCCGTCTGCGTCCTACGGCGGCGGGCCGAGCAGGAGATGAACGGGGTAGTTGGAGCCGCTCTCCGGCATCGTGGTGATGCGGAACGTCCGGTCCACCCCGGGCATGAGCCGGATCGTCGTGATTGTTTTCGGCGCGTTCGGCTGCACCGTCGGGCCGTTGATGATCTGGTTGTCCACGATGAACGTGCCCCGAGCCTGACCGCCGTCGGCGTGCATGACCAGCGAGGCAACGACCGGCTCGGACGTCGGGTTCGTCGCGTGAACGTCGAAGTTGTACACCACCCCGTAATTGCCCTGCAGTTGCGTGCCGGTCGCGCCTTCCCGCAGCAGGTCGGCGTCGCCGCCGAGCGTCATGATGACGGGCGGTCCGCCCGCCGCAAACGTCACGGAGCGGGTGAGCTGCGGGGTGGCAAACGCGCCCCGCTGGTGCACGTTGTCGAAGTCGGACATGAAGCTCTCCGTCGGCGGGTCCATCTCGCCCGCGAGCCGGGCAAAGACCTGAAGGTTCAGCCGGTCGCCCGTGACGAGCCCGAGTTGGACGATGCCGCTCACCACCCCGAGCGGCGGCAGGTCGTGCACCAGAAGCGGCACCGTGGTGTTCGCCGGGATCTGCATCAGGAACGCCGCGTGCGTCGCGTACTGCTCGAGGAACCGATACGCGGCCGCGTGCCCGATGAGCAGCTCGTCGGCCGCGGGCCCGCCGCTCCCGCCGTTGACCCAGAGCGTGATCGGCGACCGCGTCGGGTTGCTCAGCGCCACCTCGATCGTCATGCGGGCGATCTTCGAGCCGTTCTGGTGATGATAGAGCAGCCGGGCTGTCTGCCCGGAGAGCAGGGCCGCATTATACAGCACCTTGCCGAACGGCAGCGTCTCCGGGCTGTTGCTGACGAAGAGGACCTGCGCGTCCGGCCACCGCGCCGCCACGTTCGTCACGGCGACGGGCAGCGTCATCAGCTGAGGCGGCCGCGCCGGCGAGACGACCTGCACGGTCGCCTGCAGCGCGGCGTTCGTCGAAGGATCCAGCGGGGCCAGCGCCGGTACGGCGGACACCACCGTGACCTCCGCGTCGCGCGCCGCCGGCATGATCTCCCGGACCGCCGTCTCGATGCCGAGGCGAACGGTGTCCACGGGCGCGGGCGTCCCGGTGACGGCCACCTGGACCGGGCCGGACGACTTACTCGACGGCCCGGGCACGGTCGGCGAGGGCCCCGGGGACGGCTGAAGCGGCACCGGCGCGGGCTGAGAGGGCGCCGGTTGCGACGGGCCGGGTTGTGACGGCGCCGGCTGCGACGGGCCGGGCTGGGGCGGCGTAGGGCTCGGCTGAGACGGCGCGGGGAACGGGATAGTGATCGTCTGCGCGAGCCCCACGGGCGCGCCGACGGTCAGGAGCCCCGCCGCCAGCGCGAGGCAGATCACGCCGCGGAATCGCGCCGGGGTCATCGCGAGCGCAAACGGCTGCGTCGAGTGTCTACGATGCATGGGTCGGTGTCTAGTTCTTCCCCAAATTGCGTTTTCCGAGACCACGAGGGAAAATCCTGCACGACCGGGCGATCGGCTTGTTGAGTCGTGATCGTACCGCACCGGCGCGGTCCGGTCAGGGCAAAGGAAATTCGCACGGCCGAACTCGAATGCGGTGCGTGGAGCCGCCGAGGGTGCGCGTGGTCGATGCCGGAGCGGCCGCAGGGGCCGCGATGCCAGACGCGCCTAACCGCGGGAGGGAGGCACCGGGATGAAGATCGACCTGTCCGGACGCGTCGCAATCGTGTCTGGAGCGAGCGCCGGGATCGGACGAGCGATCGCGCAGGGCTTGGCCGAGGCCGGCGCGGACGTGATCATGGGCAGCCGGCGTGAGGACGCGATCCGCCGCGCGGCGGACGAGGTCGCGACCTCGACCGACCGGCGGGCCATCGGCGTGGCCGCCGACGTGTCGCGCCCGGAGGGCGTGGAGCGGCTCCTGGAGACGGCGCGCACGGAGTTCGGCCGGTTGAGCATCCTCGTGGTGAACGCGGGCGGGCCGCCGGCGGGCTCGGGCCTCCTCTTGGCCGACGCGCAATGGGAGCAGGCGTTCCAGCAAAACCTGATGAGCGCCGTCCGGTTGATCCGCGGCGCGGTCGAGCCGATGAAAGCCCAAGGCGGCGGCCGGATCTTGACGGTGATCACATCCGGGGTGAAGGTGCCGATCCCGCAGTTGATCCTGAGCAACGTGTTCCGGTCCGGCGTGGTTGCTCTCACGAAGACGTTGTCGTTCGAGCTGGCGCCGCATAAGATCCTCGTCAACAATCTCGCCCCCGGCCGTATCCGCACGGACCGCACCAAAGCCGTCGACGAGGCGGTCGCGAAGGCAACCGGCCGCACGCCCGAAGCGGTCGAGCGGGAGACCATGGCCACGATTCCCGCCGGGCGGTACGGCGATACCCGTGAGTTTGCGAACATGGCGGTGTTCCTCGCGTCGGATCTCGCGAGCTACATCACCGGCACGACGATCCTGATCGACGGTGGCGCCACGCGCGCCATGATGTAGCCCGGCACCGGGCACACCGATGAGGCTCAGGTGACCGCGCACGCCCTCAGTGCGGGCGTGCGCCGCGGGCGGGCGCGCGATGTGTTCTTGGCCTTCCTGCGACTCGGCGTCACGTCGTTCGGCGGTCCGGTCGCCCACCTCGGGTACTTCAATGAGGAGTTTGTTCGCCGGCGGGGCTGGCTCGATCAGCCGACGTTCGCGCAGGTTGTCGCACTGTGCCAGTTCCTGCCGGGCCCCGCGAGCAGTCAAGCCGGCATGATCATCGGCTTGATCCGCGGCGGGACGGTAGGAGCCGCACTCGCATGGTGCGGCTTCACGCTGCCATCGGCCGCACTGCTCGTCGCGTTTGCACTCGGGGTCGCCCGCCAGCCTCAAATCGCGGCGGCGGCGTGGGTGCACGGCCTGCTCATCGCGGCGGTCGCCGTCGTCGGCCTCGCCGTGACCGGCATGTATCGATCGCTGTGTCCGGACATCCCCCGGCGGGTGGTCGCGTTTGCCGCGGCGGCGCTCATTCTCCTGTCCCCGGCGAACGGGCTCGTCCAGCTCGGCGTGATGGCGCTCGGGGCGCTCTACGGCTTATGGTTCGTGACGCCGTCCGAGGGCGAAACGCGGCCGCTTCCGGTTTCCGCCAACAAGACGCTGGCGGCGGTGGCCGGCGCCGTCTTCGCGGTTCTGCTCGCCGGCCTCGCGGTCGTGCCGCGAGGCTGGGCCGCGGGACCGCTCGGCGTGTTCGGCGCCTTTTACGAAGCCGGGGCACTCGTCTTCGGTGGAGGGCACGTGGTGTTGCCGCTGTTGCAGGCGCGCGTCGTGCCGCCGGGGTGGGTCGACTCCGGCACGTTTCTGGCGGGGTACGGGGCGGCCCAGGCGGTCCCGGGTCCGCTGTTTACGTTTGCCGCCTACCTGGGAGCCGCGATGCACGGTCCGGTCCGCGGGATCGGCGGCGCGGCCATCGCGCTGTTGGCGATCTACCTGCCGTCGTTCCTGCTCATCGCTGCGATCCTTCCGTTTTGGAACACACTCGTGCGCAACCGCGCCGTCGTGGCCGCCCTCCAGGGCGTCAACGCCGCGGTCGTGGGCGTCCTGCTGGCCGCGCTCTACCAACCGGTGTGGGTGACGGCCGTGCGGGCGCCGGCCGACGTCGCGATCGCGCTGCTGGCGTACATGGCGCTCGGCGTTGTCGGAGCGCCGCCGTGGCTCGTGGTGGTGTCGTCGGCCGCCGCCGCGCAACTCGTCCGCGCGTAGCGATCCGGCCGGTTGCGCGCGCCGGTTCGAGGCCGGGTGCTACGATAGGTGCTCGGCGCTCACGATTTCTGCGAGCGCCCGCGCCAGCACCCGGTTGAGCGCGTCGAGCACGGCCTTGGTCGCGGCGTCCGACTCATCGGTGCCCCTCGCCGCGCCGATGAACCGGCCCGCCACGTTCGCCACGTCCTCGAGGACCACCACGATCAGGCGTTCCGACGCGCTCGGAACCTCCGCCACGTCGTCCACCACATACGCGAAGCGCTCGCCCGCCGCACGCAACACGGCCCGCAGGGTGGCGGAGGCGGCGAGCCGTGCCATCGGCGGCGTCGTTCCCGGCGACGCCGCCGTGCCGATGCCCTCCCGCGCGCCGAGCCGCAGGCGCACGGACACCGAGGACTGCTCGAGACTCTTGGCCGTGCGGATCTCCACGAGACAGAAGCGCGCCTCGGGGCGTCCGGGCGTCACCGCCGGGGCGGCACGGCGTCCATCCCACGCCGCCCCGCGGGCCAAGCCCTCCGGCGATTCCTTGGCGCGCGTGGACGCGCGGCTCGCGAGCGCCAGGAGATCGTCCACGTTGGCCGCCGCGTGCGCCGCGGTACGGCGGTGGATCCGCCGGCCCCCCGCGTACCCGACGCTCGCCGTGACGCGCCGCGACTCGCCGTTCACCTCGACCGGAACGGCGACGCGCTCCCGCACCCGTGCCGCCAGCGCCCGCGCATCGACGTCGCGGCGCGTGGTGGCGATCGCGAACTCGTCGCCCCCGTAGCGGCAGAGCAGGTCCGTGTGCACGTCCACGGCGGCGGTGAGCTGCGACGCCACGGCGCGCAGCACGTCGTCGCCGACCACGTGGCCCAACAGCTTGTTCACGGCCCCGAAGTTGTCGAGATCGACAAACACCATGGCGAGCTCATGGCCCTGGGTCAACTCCGCCGCGGCCCAGGCGCGAAGCGCGGTCGCCCACGGCAGGCCGGTCAGCGGGTCCGTCTCCTGGCTCTTGGCCTGCAGGATGGCAACGAGCGAGACCTGGCCGGCGAGCCCGCCCTGGTCCACCACCGGTAGCGCCTCGACGTGCTGGCTCGTGGCCATCGCGTGCGCCTGCACCAACGAGAGATCGGGCGTCGGGCACGCCACCGGGGCCAGCATGAGGTCGGCAACCGACCGGTCCGCGGGCTGGCCGAGCAGGTGCGCGGGCGTCACAAAGCCAACGACCCGCCCGCCGTCGACGACCGGGAGTCCCCCCAGCCGGTGCTCGACCAGGAGCGCGCTTGCACGGCCGACCGTCGCGTCCGGCGGCACGCAGGCTGTGTCCGCGACCATCACGTCCGCCACGGTCACCAGGGGCTCGCTCATCCGAACTGCTCCGATCAGGCGGTTACGTACGAACGCGGGTACGTCACTTGGCACCGCACCAGAGAGTGTGTGCCGCGTGTTTCGTCTTGCCGCGGTGCCTTCCCTCGGTTGGATGAGTGGAAGACGCCGCGCGTTCGGCTATACGGCACGCACGGAAGGGGGGTGCTTTCGCGCGGTCGAACAACGCTCGCAGCCCGGCGGCACGAGCTGCGGGGCACCCCCGAGGACGGTGACGCGATGGCCGTTTCCCAGCATGTCGGTGCCCGCATTAAGCGCATCGAAGATCCGAAGCTGATCCGCGGCGAAGGATCGTACGTGGACGACCTCGCGTTGGCGGGCATGCTTCACGCGGCGTTCGTCCGCAGCCCGCACGGCCACGCGCGCGTGACCTCGGTGCGGCTGGACGCCGCCCGTGCGCACCCGGGGGTCGTGGGTGCGTTTGCGGCAGCGGACCTCCGTGGCATCCAAAAGCCGTTTCCGGCGATGACGGTCGACGCCATGCGCCCATCGCCCCACCTGCCGCTCGCCGACGGGGAGGTCGCCTACGTTGGGCAACCGGTCGCGGTGGTGGTCGCGGAGTCCGCGTACGTCGCTCGGGACGCCGGCGACCTCGTGGAGGTGGCGTACGATCCGCTCCCGGCCGCCGTGGATCTGGAGCGCGCCGCCGCGGGGCCACCGTTTGTGCACCAACGCGCCGAGACCAACGTGGCCTATACCACCACGCTGGACCACGGCGACGTGGAGGCGGCGTTTCGCGGCGCGCCGGTCGTCGTCCGCCAGCGGATGGTGAATCAACGCCTCGCGTCCGTCTCCATGGAAACCCGCGGCACCGTCGCCTCCTACGACGGCAGCCTGGGACAAGGCATCCTCACCGTCTGGACGTCCACCCAGGAGGCGCATGCGATCCGCGACGCGCTCAGCCAGGTGCTCGGGCTCGAAGCGCGCCGAATCCGGATCATCACGCCGGACGTGGGGGGCGGATTCGGCGCCAAGCTCAACACCTACCCGGAGGACGCCGTTGTCGCCGAGCTCGCGCGACGACTGCGCCGCCCCGTCAAGTGGATCGAGACCCGCCGCGAAAATCTCCTGACGACGACCCACGGCCGGGCCCAGGTGTTCGAGGTCGAGGCCGCCGCCGAGCGTGACGGACGGATCCGCGGCATCCGCTGCCGCGTCCTCGGCGACCTCGGCGCCGAGTGCCTGTATTTGACCGCGATCATCCCCACGCTGACGCCGCTCATGATCCAGGGGCCGTATGAGATTCCCGCGATTCGGTGCGAGCTGCTGGGTGTCTACACCAATACGTGCCCGACCGGCGCGTATCGCGGGGCCGGCCGGCCGGAGGCCACCTATTACCTCGAGCGCATCATCGATCTCGTGGCGGATGCCGCGGGCGTGGATCCCGCCGACGCGCGGCGCCGCAACTTCATCCCGCCGTCCAAGTTTCCCTACACCGCGGCGAGCGGCGCCAAGTACGACACCGGGGAGTACGCCAAGCCGCTGGAGGAGGCGCTGCGCATCGCGGACTATCCGCGCCTCCGGCGTGAGCAGGACGCCGCCCGCCGGGCGGGGCGCCTCGTCGGCATCGGCGTGGCCAGTTACGTCGAGATCTGCGGGTTCGGCGCGTGGGAGCTCGGCACGGTTCGCGTCAACAAGGACGGCACGGCCACGGTCGTCACCGGCACGTCCCCGCACGGCCAGGGCGACGCCACCGGCTTCGCGCAGATCGTCTCGGACGCGCTCAGCATCCCCATCGACCAGATCGCGGTGGTGCACGGGGACACGCTCCTGGTCCAGCACGGCGGTGGGACGAGCGGCAGCCGCAGCATGGCGCTCGGCGGCGCGGCGATCCATCTGGCGGCGACAGAGGTGCGGGGGCAGATCCTGGGCGTGGCGGCCAACATGCTGGAGGCGGCGGCGGCGGACCTGGTGCTCCAACACGCGGCCGTCACCGTGCGCGGCGCTCCGGCGCGCACCGTGACGATCGCCGAGGTCGCCCAGGCCGCGTACGACGGCAAGCACGTGCCGAAGGGACAGGATCCGGGGCTCGAGGCCACGAGCCGGTTCAAGTCCGAGGGAACGACGTACCCCTTCGGCACGCACGTCTGCGTCGTCGAGATCGATGCGGAGACCTACATCCCGAGGATCACGCGCTACGTCGCGGTCGACGACTGCGGCCGCGTCATCAACCCCCTGCTCGTCGACGGCCAGGTGCACGGCGGGATCGTGCAGGGCGCGGCGCAGGCCCTGCTCGAGTGGGTCGTCTACGACGAGCAGGGCCAGTTGCTCACGGGCACGCTCACCGAGTACGGCATCCCCAAGGCCGAGCTGGTGCCGCGAATGGAGCGAGGGCTCTCCGTGACGCCGACCCCGCGCAACCCGCTGGGCGCGAAGGGCATCGGCGAGGCCGCGACGATCGGGTCCACGCCGGCCGTGGTGAACGCGGTAGTGGACGCGCTGAGTCACCTCAACGTTCGGCACGTCGACATGCCCGCGACCCCTGAGCGTATCGCGGCGGCCGTGCGGGCGGCGCGACAGGCACGCTAACAAGCGCCGTGGCTCGACATCATCTTAAATACGAGACGCTGCATTAGCGGCCTGATCGCACATCGCGCTACGCCGGATGGTCGTCCACCACGCGGCGGTTTTGGGTACGTCCTACTTGATGAGACCGCGAAAGCGTTTCGTGCCGCTCCGGCTGCTTGGGCTGGGACGATCCGTCGAAGCGCCGGCGCCCGTCCACCGACCATCGTCTGACGGCGCAGCCTCGGTCCCGGCGCGGACCCCGCACACAGCGGGGCCGCCGATGCCGGCGCAGTCCCACGCGATGCCGCGCGGGGCTCAGTCGGCGCTGCTCGAACGGAGGGCGGCCGCGTTGCTGACCCGGCTGCTCACGCTGCTGCGAAAGGTCCTCGAGGGAACGCCGACACCGGCGCTGCTCGAGCACACGGCGGCGCTGATCGCCGAGACGTTGCAAGCGCCGTACACGGCGGTCTACGAGCCCGCGCGTGATGCCGCGCGGCTCATTCTGCGCGCGGGAACCGGGTGGCCCGGCGCCGTCGTGGGGTGCACCCTCGCCGAGCCCGGGACCGCGTCGTTGCCCGGCTATACGCTGGCCTGCGGTGCACCCGTCGTCGCACAGGACGTCGAGCGCGACGGACGCTTTCGGGACGCCTTGCTCGAGGCGCACGCATGCCGGAGCGCGGTCTGTGTGCCGTTCGACGATGAGCGGCGTCCGGGCGGGGCGCTCCTCGTCGCGTCCACAGAACCGCGCGCCTTCAACGACGACGAGGTCGCGTTTCTCCAGGCCGCGGCGACCGCGGTGGCCGGGATGCTCAATCACAGCCGCGCCGACGCCGCGCTCCGCAGGACCGAGGCGATTCTCGGCGCGCTCCTCAAGGCATCTCCCGCCGCGGTCATTGGGCTCGATCTCGCCGGCAACGTGACCCAATGGAACGCGGCAGCCGAGCGGTTGTTTGGTTGGGAGGCGCCCGAGGTGCTCGGCCGGCCCCTGCCGTCGCAGCCCGGCGCCGATGAGGACGACCTCGTGACGATGTGCGCGCAGGCCGCGAGCGGCGAGGAATACGGCGCGGTCAACTTCCGGTACCATCGCAAGGACGGCACGCCCGTGGATCTCGTCGGCGCGGTCATGCCGGTGCGCGACCGTGGCGCGGCGTCCATCGGCGTGCTGGCTGTCGTCGCCGACGTGACGGCGTTGCAACAGGCGCAGGACGCGTATTCGCAGTTCCGTGAGATCCTGGATTCGACGAGCGACTTCGTCATGGTCACCGACGTGCCGGCCCACGGGATTTACATCAACTGGGCGGGGCGCCGGATGCTGCGCCTCCCCGGCGACGCCGATCTGTCCGATTTCACGGTCGCCGATGTGTACCCTGAGCGCCTGCGCACGTGGGTGCTCAACGAGATGTTGCCTGGCGCCGTCCGGGACGGCGGCTGGACGGGGGAAACCGTCCTGCGCGCGCGTGACGGGGCGGAGATCGACGTCTCCCAGGTCGTGCTGGCGCACCTCGCGCCGGACGGGACCGTGAAGTGTTACTCGATCGTGGCGCGCGACATCAGCGAGCGCAAGCGCATCGAGGCGCAGTTGATGCAGCTCGCCAACCACGACGCGCTGACCAACCTCTACAACCGGCGGCGGCTAGAGGAGAGCCTGGAGCAGTCCCTTACCGAGTCGCGGCGGCATGGGACTCGCGGCGCGCTCATGCTGCTCGATCTCGACCAATTCAAGCATATCAACGACAGCCTCGGCCACTCCGCGGGCGACGAGGTGCTGACCTGGATAGCGGGCATCCTCCGCGGCCACATGCGCAAACACGACATCATCGGCCGGCTCGGCGGCGACGAGTTTGCCGTGCTGCTGCCCGAAACCGAGGCCGCGGAAGCGCTCGGCGCGTCCCGTAAGGTGCTGGACACCGTGCGCAGCCGGGCCGTGATGGTGCAGGACAAGCCGTTCAGCGTCACCGCGAGCATCGGGATTGCGCTCTTCCCGGCGCATGGGACAACGCTGGAGGAGCTCCTCTCCCGGGCGGACATCGCGCTGTACGACGCGAAGGGCAACGGCCGTAACCGCGTCGAGGTGTACCGGGACGGCGGCACCGCCGAGCGCGAGAGCCAGGCGCGCCTGCAGTGGCACGAGCGCATTCGCACGGCGCTCCTCCACGACCGGTTCCAGTTCGAGCGTGATCCCATCCTGGCGCTCCGGACGGGACGGGTCGCGCAATATGAGCTGCTGCTGCGGATGATGGGGGACGACGGGGAGTTGATCCTCCCGGCCAAGTTTCTCGACACGGCGGAACGCTTTGGACAAATCCGCGAGATCGATCGCTGGGTGGTGCGCCGCGCGATCCGCCTCATCGCGGACGCGCGGCGCGCCGGCGGCGAACCCACCTACGCCATCAACCTGTCGGGCCACACGCTCGCAGACCCCGATCTGCTGCCGTTCATCCAGGACGAGTTGTCCGCCGCAGCCGTGCCGCCGGCGAGCCTGTCGTTCGAGATTACCGAGACGTCCGCAATCGCCAACATGGCCCACGCCGAGACCTTCGTCACCGGCATCAAGAACATCGGCTGCCGCTGCGGCCTCGACGACTTCGGCGTCGGGTTCTCGTCCTTTTACCACCTCAAGTACCTTCCGGTCGACTATCTGAAGATCGACGGCGCCTTTGTCAAAGATCTCGCGGCGGCCACCGTGGACCAGCACATCGTCAAGGCCATCGTCGCGCTCGCCCGCGCGCTCGGCCGTGAGACCACGGCGGAATTTGTCGGGGACCCAGCCTCGCTCGAATTGCTCCGGGACTACGGCGTGGACTACGCGCAGGGCGTCCATGTCCGGTTTCTCTCCGGTGGCCCGGACGCCGTGCCCGCCGGCGAGGTTGCAGCCGCGTCCACGGTAAGCGTCGCCGCCGGCGACGAACAGGGGAGTGCGGTGCACGCGCCGTAGTGCATCTGGCAGCGGCACGGCCTGTGCCGCG
Source organism: Bacillota bacterium (assembly GCA_021324975.1). Taxonomy (GTDB): domain Bacteria; phylum Sysuimicrobiota; class Sysuimicrobiia; order Sysuimicrobiales; family Segetimicrobiaceae; genus JAJPIA01. The sequence continues at coordinate 19,735 of JAJPIA010000085.1, read as the reverse complement.
CCGCGGTTTCGCCGGAGCGTCCTCGAGGCAGGCGTCGACGAACGTCCGCGGCCGCTCATGAGCGGCTGACCAGCTCGCCAGGCCTCGGGCATGGTACCGAGCCGGCACGCTTGGACGCTCCGCGCCGCCGTTTGGGTCGTGATCCCAGTCCACGTACCGGGAGTAGCCCGGTGGCCGGAATCGTGCGACAGCGCGTGTTCAAAGACACCTACCGGGACTCGGTGGAGCTGATGCGCATCGCCACCGACCTGGAACGTCTCCCCGGCGTCGTGCGGGCGGGCGTCGTGATGGGGACGCCGGCAAACCGCGACCTGCTCGCGGATGCCGGCCTGTTGCTCCCCGATGCCGCCGACCCCCAGCCCGCGGATCTGATTGTGGCCGTCGCCGCGGAGAGCGACCAGGCGGGAGCGGCGGCGATCGAGCGGGCGGCGGCGGCGCTTGCGGGCCCAACGCGCGCGACCGCGGAGGAGCGTCAGACGACGCCCGTCACGACGCTTCACGACGCGCTGGGAGAGATCCACGACGCAAACCTGGCGCTCATATCAGCCCCGGGTGCATACGCGGCCGCCGAGGCGCTCAAGGCGCTCAAGCGCGGGCTTCACGTCTTCTTGTTCAGCGACAACGTCCCGATCGCGGACGAGGTAGCGCTCAAGGAGCTCGCCGAGCGCAAGAACCTGCTCCTCATGGGGCCCGACTGCGGCACGGCGATCCTGGACGGCGTCCCGCTTGGATTTGCGAACGCCGTGCGGCGTGGGCGGATCGGTCTCATCGGCGCCTCCGGGACCGGGCTGCAGGAAGTGTCGTGCCTGATCGACCGGTTGGGCGAGGGAGTCTCCCAGGTCATCGGTGTGGGCGGCCGGGACCTCGACGAGCGCGTCGGCGGGCGCATGACTCTCGCGGCGCTTCGCCGCCTGGCCACGGACGACGGCACGGCAGTGATCGTCCTGATCTCCAAACCCCCCAGTGCCGCCGTGGCGGAGCGGATCACGAGGGCCGCGCGGGAGTGCCCGAAGCCGGTCGTCGTGAACTTTCTCGGTTGGACTGGCGGGGCGGACGGGTTGCGCACGTTCGACGACGCCGCGCTGGACGCGGTCGCCCTGGCCCAGGGCGTGACAAGAACCGCGCTCGCGCTCGAGATGCCGAACCCGCAGCCGCCACCGCCGGCCGGGCCACGGTTCGCGCCGGGGCAGACGGAGATCCGCGGCCTGTACTGCGGCGGTTCGTTGGCCGCGGAAGCTACGCTCGTGCTCCGCCAAACGTTGGGGGAGGCGGCAGCCGGCCGGGTCACCATCGTCGACCTCGGGGATGACCGGCACACGGCCGGCCGGCTACACCCGATGATCGATCCCAGGTTTCGAAACCAGTGCATCGTGGAGGCGGCGCGCGATCCCAAGGTCGCGGTTATCTTGCTCGACGTGGTGCTGGGCCACAATGCGCACCCGAACCCGGCCCGCGCGCTCATACCGGCCCTCGATGACGCGCGGCACGCGGCCGCCGCGGCGGGGCGCGATCTCGTCGTCGTGGCGTCGGTCTGCGGCGCCCCGGACGATCCGCAGGACTTCCAACGACAGCAAACCATGCTCGCCGGCCGTCGGGTCTGGCTCGCCCCGAGCAACGCGAGCGCAGCGCGTCTTGCCGCGAGCGCGTTCGGGGGCGCGGCCGCGTCGACGGTCGATCCACGCGGGACGCTCCGGCCGCCGAGGGGCGATCGGGGCGGCGCACGATGACGGGGGAGCCGGCCCGGCCATCCACGATCTTCACCGGTGGCATCCGCGCGATCAATATCGGCCTCGCGGGCTTTGCGGAGCCGATCCAGACTCACGGCGGGGCGTGCCTGCACGTCCAGTGGCGACCGCCGGCCGAGGGGGACCGGGCGCTTGGGCTGCTCCTGGCGCGGCTCGAGGACGACCCCGACGATCCGATTGGGGCGCTGGTGGCGAGGGCCAACGCGGAAGCCGTGCGCCGGATCGTGGAGGGCCGCCCCGTGGCGGTCGACGTCCGTACCGCCGCCGACGTGATCCCCGGCATGGGGTCGCGGATGCTGCTCCATGCCGGTCCGCCGATCACGTGGGAGCGCATGTGCGGTCCGATGCGCGGAGCCGCCATCGGCGCGATGCTCCTCGAGGAATGGGCGACGACGCCCACCGAGGCCGAAGCACTCGCCGGCCGTGGCGCCGTCGAGTTTGCACCATGCCATGAATATGCGACGGTCGGGCCGATGGCCGGCATCGTCTCGCCCTCGATGCCGGTCATCGTGGTCGAGAACCAAGCCTTCGGCAACCGCGCATTCTCGAACCTCAACGAGGGGATCGGCAAGATGCTCCGCTATGGTGCCTATGACGGGGCCGTGCTGGAGCGACTTCGGTGGTTCGCCGCGACGCTGGGCCCGGCGCTCGGACGGACGCTGCGGGCGGCGCCGGTGGACCTGCGGGATCTCACGGCGCGGGCGCTGCAGATGGGCGATGAGTGCCACAACCGCAACGTCGCGGGGACGTCCATCCTGATCCGCACCATCGCGCCGACGCTGGTCCGCGCCGCACCGGACGATGCCGCGGCTGCGCTCGAGTTCATGCGCGGGAACGACCACTTCTATCTCAACTTCTCCATGGCGGCGTGCAAAGCCACGCTCGATGCGGCCCACGGCATCGATGGCTCCTCGGTCGTGACCGCGATGGCCCGTAACGGCGTGGAGTTCGGCATCCGCGTCAGCGGGACGGGCGAGGCCTGGTTCACGGCACCCGCGGGTGCGCCGGACGGGCTGTATTTTCCCGGGTACGGTGCGCAGGACGCCAACCCGGACATCGGGGACAGCGCGATCACGGAAACGTGCGGCATCGGCGGATTCGCCATGGCCGCGGCGCCCGCCATCGTGCGGTTTATCGGCGGCACCACAGCCGACGCCGTCGCCTACACGCGCGCGATGTACCGGATCACGCTGACGCGCAGCCAGGCGTACGGCATTCCGTCGCTCGGGTTCGCCGGGACGCCGACCGCGATCGACGTGCGGCGCGTGGTGGAGAGCGGCCTGGTCCCCGTCATTGACACCGGCATCGCCCACCGCCTGCCGGGCATGGGGCAGATCGGGGCCGGGACTACCGCCGCCCCGCGGGGCTGCTTTACGACGGCCCTTCAGGCTCTCGGACGGCGATTGGGTCTCGAAGAGGCCGGACTGTAGGCGCGCTAGCGTAACGGGCGTTCGACCTTTCCGACGCCACGCTGTACGTGCCTGGTGAGATTTCGGTGGCCCGGCACGCACGTTTCCCGGCAAAGCAGGAATCACCTACACCATGACGAACAGGCGTTCGTCGAAGCTAAGGACCCCTTCAACGACGCACCGTTGGCACCAGGCGACAGGGAGCCGCGCATGACGCTGGAGCAGATTCTCGACGCCTACCGTACCCGACCCCGCTTTGCGCCGCAGTTCACGGCGTGGCGGACGTTTCCGGCGAAGCGGGCGCAGTTCGTGGAGTTTCCCGAGACGATGGATCCGCGCCTGCGGCATGCGCTCGCCCGCTCTGGGATCGCGCAATTGTACACGCACCAGGCCAAAGCGTTTGCGGAGGTTCGTGCGGGGCGCGACATCGTCGTCGTGACGCCCACGGCGTCCGGCAAGACCCTGTGCTACAACCTGCCCGTCCTGGATGCGATCCTGCGAGGCGGCGGCCCGCGAGCGCTTTACCTCTTTCCGACCAAAGCGCTCGGGGCCGACCAGGTGGACGAGCTCCAGCAGCTGATCCGATCACTCGAGGTCGAGATCGGCGCGTATACGTACGATGGGGACACCCCGGGCGATGCGCGCCGGACGATCCGGACCGCCGGCCACATCGTGGTGACGAATCCGGACATGCTCCACACCGCGATCCTGCCGCACCACACGAAGTGGCTCCGCCTGTTCGAGAACCTCCGCTACGTGGTGCTCGATGAGCTGCATCACTACCGCGGCGTGTTTGGCTCCCACCTGGCAAACGTGCTGCGCCGGCTCGACCGTATCTGCCGGTTCTACGGCAGCGCGCCGCGGTTCATCTGCTGCTCGGCGACGATCGGCAACCCCGGCGAGCACGCCGCCCGGCTGCTCGAGCGGCCCGTCGCGGTCCTCGACGAGAGCGGCGCCCCGAGCGGCGAGCGGACGGTGGCGGTCTACAACCCGCCCGTCGTCAACCCCGCGCTCGGCATTCGGCGGGACGCGGTCCGCGAATCGGTGGCCGTCGCCGAGGAGCTGCTCAAGGGTCGGATTCAGACGATCTTCTTCGCCCGTACCCGGCTGCGGGCCGAGTTGCTCACCACGTATCTGCGCGACGCCGCACGGCGTCAGCACGTCGACCCCGAGGCAATCTGCGGCTACCGCGCGGGGTACCTGCCGAGCGAGCGGCGCACGATCGAGGCGGGGCTGCGTGGCGGATCGGTCCGCGCCGTCGCCGCCACCAATGCGCTCGAGCTCGGCATCGACATCGGCCAGCTCTCCGCGGCCGTCCTCGTCGGCTACCCCGGCACCATCGCCAGCACGTGGCAGCAGATGGGCCGGGCCGGACGCCGGGCCGACCGCTCGTTTGCGGTCCTCGTGGCCACCAGCGGCGCGCTCGATCAGTTCATCGCGACCCACCCGGAGTATCTGTTCGACCAGCCCATCGAGCAGGCGCGCATCAACCCCGATAACCTGCTCGTGCTGGCGAGCCATGTCAAGTGCGCCGCGTTCGAGCTGCCGGTGCGCGACGACGAGACGTTCGGCCCCAATACTCTCCCGGAGATCCTCGCGTATCTCGAAGAGGAGGGAGTCCTGCATCACGAGGACAACGCGTGGCACTACGTCGCCGAGGCCTACCCGGCCGAAGGCGTGAGCCTCCGGAGCGCCAGCCCGCAAAATGTCGTCATCATCGACACGACGGAGCCGCGGCCGCGCGTCATCGGGGAGATCGACCTGCCGTCCGCGCCCGCGTTCGTGCACGAGGACGCGATCTACATTCACCTGGGCCGGCAGTACCACGTGGACCGCCTGGACTGGGATGAGCGTAAGGCGTACGTCCGCCAGGTCGACGTGGACTACTACACGGACGCGCAGATCGCGGTCGGCGTGCGTGTGCTCGAGGAGTTTGCGCGCGAGCGTGACGCGGCGCACGGCGAGGCGGCCGTCACGTTTCGCCCGACGATCTTCAAGAAGTTGCGCCTCGCCACACACGAAAACGTCGGGTTCGGGACGATCCATCTGCCCGAGACCACGCTGCACACCACCGCGGCGTGGTGGGTGTTTCCGCGAGCCCGGGTTCCGGAGATGGGCACCGACGCGCTGCAGGGCGCGCTGCTCGGCGTGGCGCACGCGCTGCAGAACATCGCGCCGCTGTACCTGATGACGGATCCGCGCGATTTGGGCTCCACGGTGGAGATCCGGTCGCCGCACACCGGCGAGCCCACGGTGACGCTGTTCGAGGAGATCCCCGGCGGCGTCGGGCTCGCGGAGCGGTTGTTTGCGCTGCGCCGCGAGCTCCTCGACGCCGCCGCATCGCTGGTCGAGGGGTGTGGCTGCGAGCACGGGTGCCCGTCCTGTGTCGGCCCCGTCCTCGAGCTCGGCCCGGAAGCCAAGCGGCGCGCCCTGCACCTGCTGCGGGATGTCTGCGTACCAGCCTGAGGCGTCCAACGTCGCGCCCGGCGGCGAAGCGATACGCGAGCGGCTGCGCCGTCTCGGCGCGGGTGCCACCGGACGCGCGCCCGGCCGTCCGGCGTCGATGCCGCGGACCGGCGAGACGGTGGCCACGGCGGCGCCGCCGGCGACCTCGCTCGAAACGGGGCTCGCACCGGCCGCCGTCGGCGACGGCGTGGAGATCCTGCGCGCAGGGTTTGGACCGGGCCACCGGCACGGACGCTGCGCCGTCGGGAACGCGCTCCGCTCGATCGACCACGGCGGCGACCTCGGACGCACCGTCTGGCTCGACACGGAGACCACCGGGCTCGCCGGGGGCACGGGGACGTACGCGTTTCTCGTCGGGCTCGCCTACTGTGGCGGCGGACAGCTCGTCGTTGAGCAGTTGCTGCTCAGGCGCCTCTCCGGCGAACGCCGGCTCCTCTCCGTCCTGGCCGAGCGGCTTGCGGGCGCGCGGCATCTCGTCACGTTCAACGGGCAGCGGTTCGACTGGCCCATCATCGAGGCGCGCTTCATCCTCGCGCGGCAGCGGCCGGCGTCGTTCGACGCGCACACCGACCTCATCTACCCGGCGCGGCGGTTGTGGCATCGGGTCCTCGGGACCCATCGCCTGAGCACGCTCGAGGCCGAGGTGCTCGGAGCACCACGGAACCACGACGTGCCGGGCTGGGAGATCCCCGGCATCTACATCCGGTATCTGCGCGACACGGACCGTGCCGCGCTCGATCCCATCCTCGTCCACAACCGCGCCGACCTGCTCGCGCTCGTGCTCCTGCACGGCGAGGTCTCCCGGATCCTGCGCGCGCCGCTCGACGCCGGGGTGGCGCTCGATTGGGAAGGGACGGGCGTGCTCGTCGGCCGGCGGGGCGCGCATGCCGTTGCGATCGAGTGCTTCGAGCGCGCCATGCGGGACGCATGTGAGCCGGGTGATCGGTGGCGGGTGCTCCAGAAGCTCGCCCGCGCGCATCGCGCGGTCCACGATCCTGACGGTGCACGACGGCGGTGGGAGGCGGAGGCCGGCACGTGGATGCGGCCCGACCGGTTCCGCGCGCATGTGCTGGAAGAGGTCGCGAAGGCCCGCACCCGACAACACGATATCCGGGGTGCCCGTGCCGCGGTGACAGAAGCGCTGTCGATCGTCGATGAGCTGATCGACGGGACCGCGGGGCTGCACGGGGCTCCCGCCGCGGGGGTGGCGCGCCTCGCCGATCGGTTACGCGCGCGTCTCGCCCGGCTCGTCGAGCGTGACGGGTAGCCGTCCCCGGGGCGCGAGGCTGCCGGTCAGCACGCGCGCCGCGGCGCGCAGCGACGCCGGATCCCATCCGTACGCGGCCACGCAGCCGACGTCGCGGGGCAATCGCGCAAGCCCGTAGGGCACGTCGACGGCGACCGCGGCCACCGGAGTCGCCGGCGTCCGTATGACCGCTTCGCGCGCGCCGCTGTCGAGGTCTGCGCAGCGGCCGAGCACGGCGACGAGCGCGGTGCGAGGTCCTGGCGCCGCGTCGACCGAGCGGACGTCCGCCTCGCGGCCTGCTTCCCGCAGCGCCGCCGCCAACCCATCGGCAGCCTCGGGCGGAGCCCCATTGACGGCCACCACCGAAACCGGCCCCGGCGGGAGGGGCACCGCGGACCGGCCACCGCGAACGAGCGTGACCGCGGCCTCCGCGACGTGCTCGGCGACGTCCCGGTGGGCCCGCACGCCGACCGTCGCGTCGACACCGTCAACGGCAACGGTGGCACCCTTGCCTAGATTGAGGCGCTCCTTGGCGGCAGCCACGCGGGCCACCGACTCCGCGATCCGCGACGCGGGGATGCGCCCGCGGTCCACGGCGCGCCGGACCGCTTCGATGGATTCTCGTTGCGCCGCGATGGGGCCGCACGCCAGGACGATATCCGCGCCGGCCAGGATCGCCTCGACCGCGGCGTCGCCGGGTCCGTGCCGGTCCGTGATTGCCTGCATGGCCATCGAGTCAGTGACGATGAGGCCCGTGAACCCGAGGTGCGTGCGGAGCATCCCGAGGACGACCGGGGATAGCGTAGCCGGCCGATCGGGGTCTAGCGCCTGATAGACGACATGCGCCGTCATGACCGCGCCGACACCCGCTCGGATCGCCGCGACGAACGGCTGCAACTCCACGGTGTCGAGGTGCGCCCGCGAATGGGGCACCACCGGGAGATCGAGGTGCGAGTCCAGCGACGTGTCGCCGTGCCCCGGAAAGTGCTTCACGGTGGCGAGCACGCCCGACGCCTGCATCGCCCGAACGGCGGCGCTGCCGAGTCTCGCGACACGGTGCGGGTCCTCACCGAACGAGCGGATGCCGATGACCGGATTGTCCGGGTTGTTGTTGACGTCCATGTCGGGCGCCATGTTCATGTGGATCCCGACGGCACGCAACTCGCGGGCGGTGACGCCCGCGGCAGAAGCCGCGAGCGCCTCGCTGCCCGCCGCGCCAAACGCCATCGCGCTCGGGAAGTGCGTGGCTTCTCGCGGCAGCCGGACAACCGGACCGCCTTCCTGGTCAGCGCTGACGAGGAGCGGAGGGTACCCCGCCCGGGCAGCGGCCTCCTGCAGGGCGTTGGTGAGCGCAGCCACTTGCCGGGCGGAGGCCACGTTTTTCACGAAGAGGATCACGCCGCCGACGCCCCCGTCCTCGATCAGCCGGAGCACCTCGGGATCGGGCGCATAGCCGGTGAAGTCCACCATGAACAGTTGGCCGATGCTGCGGTCGAGGTCCATGATATTCGAGCTATTATCGCTCGACCCCCAGGAGGCCTTCCGCCGGGCGCCCCGCGTTCCGGCACGCGGGCGTCCTCGTAAAGCGGGGCGCAGAACTCGCGGCGCCGGCCGCGCCGCTACTTCTACTTGGCCGTCTGGCGCCGCATGATCGGCCCGTAAGCCGCCCGTTCGCGCCTTGTCCACAGGATGCTAGCCACATTGTCCCGACATCGCGCGAACTGAGTTTCCGGATTGCGCGAGGCCGGCCAGGGTGGTATCAATGATATCGGAGGCGCGAATCCTCCGGCGAGAGCCGACTCAAACGCTCGCGCACGTGGACGCCGAAAGCTGGTCGAGTGTACTTCGGGGGTAACCCCGGAGGACGGCTGACGGGCAGTAGGCACCGGCGGCGAGGGCCGAAGACGGTGAAAAGCCGGCCGGGACGAGCGCCTCCCGATATTTTCCGCGAGCCGCAAGGCCGGTCTCGCCGTCGCTACGCGCAGTAACCGTGTGTTCCCCGAGCCCCTGAGCTACCCCTTGCGCTGCCAGTCCGCGATATTCCACGTCTCGCTGTCGAACGGCGTCATGTTGCTCCCGGTATCCAGGGTGCTGAGTCGGGCCGATACCGCTTTCCGATCGATCAGCGGCAAGGTCACGCCCGCCCCCACCACGATGTCGTTGCACTTGATCCACAGCGCGTCGTTCTTCTTCGGGTCGAGCTCCTTGAGGGCCGCGTCGTAAGCGCTGTTGTACTCCTTGCTCACCCAGCGGGTGATGTCGTTGCCCGACCAGCTGTTCGTCTTTTGCGGAACGTCCTTCGCCGGGTCGCCGCTGTAGAATCGGGTCATATATTGGGCCGGGAACGGGGAACTCGGGCTTGAGGTAAACATCTCCGTGTCCCAGTAGAAATGATGGTACGTGTCGTTGTTGCCGGGCGAGCTGCTGAAGAACACGCCCGCGTCCACCGTCTGGAGGTTCGTCTCGATCCCGATCTTGGTCCACGCGTCCTTGACGATCGTCTGTTCCTTCTGCCGGAGCGTGTTCACGCTGGTCGCGTAGGAGACCTGAAGCCGCACGCCGCCCTTCTGGCGAATCCCGTCGGGCCCCCGTTTCCATCCGGCCTCGTCCAGCAGCCGGTTGGCCTGGTCGATATCGAACACCATCTTCGTATTCTTCGAGCTGAGCCGTGCCGGGATGGTGAGCGTGTTGGCGGTTACATCACCCGTCAGCCCGTAGAGCTGCTTAGCGATCGTCGCCCGGTCGAGCGCCAGGCCCATCGCCTGCCGCACCTTCGGATCGGTGAGAAAGGGGTGCGGCGCCTTGATCGAGGCGCGCTCGCCGTCCACCGTCTTGGCGGGGTCGGCCTGGTTGCAGTAAATCTGCTCGACGCCGCCGCCGGGGGCGTTGAGCAGCGCGCCCTTGCCGCCCTGCATCATGTGGTCGAGGACCGACCACTCCACCTGCAGGTTCCAGGCGTAATCGTACTCCCCGGTCTCGAACACCGCCCGGGCGGCGGAGACGGCGTCCCCGCCGCCTTTCATCTGGACCTGGCTGAACGCGGGCTTGGCGGGATCGCGATAGTATTCGTTGATCGAGTAGATGACGAGGTCGCCGGGGTGGAACGTCTCGACCTTATACGGCCCCGTCCCGAACGACTTCAGGTTGAACGGCGCGTTGTGGGAGTTGGAGCCGACGTACGGGTCGAGAGCGTGGCGCGGCAGGATGTTGCCGAAATCGCCCACGAACGGCAGGTACCACGCCGGCGTCGGTTCGGTGAACGTGATCTTCACGGTGTAGGCGTCGACCGGCTCGACCTTCGCCACGTTGACGTACGAGCCGTAGGTCGTGGCGCCGGTCTGTTTGTTGCTCACGTACTTGTAGGTGAAGACCACGTCGTCGGACGTGAACGGTCGCCCGTCCGCCCATTTGATCCCACGCTTCAGCTTGTAGGTGACGGATCGGCCGTCCGCCGCCACCCCGCCGTTGGCCCGCGACGGCACCTCCGCCGCGAGGATCGGACGGAAGGTGCCGTTCGTGTCGGCCGTCATGAGCGGCTCCAGCACCACGCGCGATGCGTGAAAGTCCTTGGTGCCCGTGGCGAGGTGCGAGTTGACGATCGTCGGCGCCTGCCAGTAGAGCAGCTTGACCGTACCCTGCGCGCCGCGGCCCGACGCGGCCGCGCGCGCCGGGAGCGCCGTCGCGCGGTCGAGCACCGTCCAGATCATGGAGAGCGACAGGCCGAGTTCGCCGAGACGCGTCACGGCCTGGCGCCGCGTGAACCGATGGCTCTGGAACTCCTTCACGACCTTCCGAACATCATCTCCCCGCATCGGGATCCTCCCTTCGCTCGGCCGGCACCCGGGCTACGGCTCAGTGCCGTCCGCAGGGTGCGCTGCGCGGCCTTTCCGCCGTCAGTCCCCGATATTCCATACGAGGAGCAACATGGCGGCGTTCGACAGCGAGACACGTTCCACTACCGGTTCCTGACACCCTCTAATCCGCGAGGCACCGCTCGCCGTGGCGATACCGGCGGCACGGGGCGAATCCCAACTTGCCGTAGAAATCCAAGAGCACCGTCCAGTCGATATACGCCTCGGTCGCGCCGGCATCGCGCAAATGCAGCACCGAACGGTCGAGCAGGACAAGGCCGAGGCCGCGCCCGCGGATGGCCGGCGAGATCCCCATGGGCCCCAGTCCGCCGGCCCGGCCCGGCCGGGCCGGCGCGTCGTCAGTGGGCATGGCCCACGCCACGCTCGGCCCGATCCAGGACGCGTCCGGGGGAAAGAGATGGGCGAAGCCGAGCACCTCAGCGCGGGTCACGATCCCCATGATGTCGCCGATCGCGCCGCCCGCGTCCAAGTATCGGGCGACCGTGTAGCGCCACCGGCCCGGAAACGTCGCATCGAGGAACGCGAGCAACGACGCCTCTTCGCCGGGCCGCAGCGGCCGAACTTCGACCCCGGGGTTCGCGGCGAGCGCCTGGAGCACGACCAACGGCGTCTGATACGCGTCGAGCGGCCGCCGCAGATCGAACGCGTCGCCACGCAACGCGTAACCCCGCGCCGCGAAGAAGCCGAGCGGCCCCGGATCATCGGGAACCCCGGGGAAGAAGTGGGCGGGATCGCTCCCCAGCACGAAGCGGCGACGTCCCCGACGGCGGAGAAACGCCTCCGCCGCGTCGAGCAGCCGCATCCCGATCCCGCGGCGCTGGTACCGCGGGGTGACCGCCAGCATGCTGATCCAGCCGCGGTCGGCGCGCAGGCCGTCCGCCCCGAGCGGCACGCGCGCCACCTTGGCCACGGCGAACCCGATGACGGCTTCCGTCCGGGCATCGACCGCCACGGCGCAGCCGGCGGGGTCGAAGTGGGGATCGTCGACGGTATTTTGACGAAAGAGGCGTTCCCGCAGCGGGAACCGATCCCCGGCGGCGGCATTCCACGTGTTCACGATGCCCTGGATCGATGCCGGCGCGAATGCGCGGACGTCGACGTCGCTGATCAACTCGACGCGAGGCGGAGCCCGAGTTCGATGTTGAACAACCGGCGCCACGGAAACTCAACCCGCTCGATCTCGATCCGGCATCCGAGGCACCGCGCGACCGGTGGCACGAAGTCTTGCGCGAGCCACAGGCGCGCCGCATCCCGGCAGGCGGCATAGGCGTCGCCGAGGTCCTGCGGCCTGGCGCCGGGAAGGCGGGGGAGGACCTCCGCGGCGAGTCGCTGGCGGATCTCCGCTTGATACGCCCAGTCGTCGAGGAGGCGCAGCGCCGTAAACGGACGCCCGCCGTCGCCGGGGACGAGCAGCGCCTGCGCGAGCGCCATGCCCAGGGTGTTGCTCAACGTATTCCAGCCGCCGTACGCGTGCAGGCTGTCCGGCCACGGCGACCCAAGGAGCCGTCCGACAAGGATCCGGTCCGCGCCGTTGCTGTACCGCACGTCCGCGAGCGCGCAGGAGCCCCGCGCGGCGGCCGCGGCGAGCGTTGCGAACAACGCGTCCAGCGTCGCCGGGTCGTAGGGGCGCTGATGCGGCGCCTCGATCTGCGCGCCGGGGAAGTTGTGCACCAGGAGGGTGAGGTCGGCGTCCTCCGCCGTCCGCCGGCCGCCGGCGGTCTCGATGTGCGAGGTCACCGTCCGGTCAACGGCTTGCCCTTCGTAGCGGGGGATCGCGGCAACGTTCTCGGGATGCGAGTACACGACACGGACCCGCGGTCGGGCACCGCGCATCCCGACCGCGGCGCGCGCGAGGAGGCGCACCGCAAGCTCGTCGGTCCCATAGGTGACCCACGCCCGGTCTCGCGCGCCGCGCTCGGCGATCGCCGTCTCCACCGCGTCGAGGTCGCGCCGCGTCCACCCGTACTCCGCCGCGTCGTCCTGCCCGACAAGAAGCGCGTGCAGCGTGCCCTCCGCGGCCAAGTCGACGAGGGCCAGGAGCACGGCGAGGTTGCGGGCGCGCCGCGAGCGGACATCGGCGAGCACCGCCGGCGGGATCCGCCTCCGGGCCGCGTCCGCGAGCGAGCGCGACTCGGGATCGCCCGTGCGCGCGGCGCGGTCGTCGTGGAAGCTATGCGTAAAGATGTCGGGCCCGTAGGCCTCCCAGTACTCCGGCTCCTCGGTGCTGTCGGCGGTCGAGGGAAGCCGCATATTGCTCGCCGTGAGGTACAGGCGGCGGTGAGGGGCCCGCGCCCGGGCGTCCCGCCACCGGCGGGTGAACCCGAGGCACCGATCCAAGGACTCCCGGCCGATGCGTGACGGCACCAACCCGCCGTAGACGAGCATCTCCGCGGACGCGATCAACACGTCCGCGCCGGCCCCATCCTGCTCCACCCAGGTCCAGAGCGCTTCGACGTCCGCCGGACGCCTTAGGCAGCCGAGTTGATCGCGCGCGGGCGTCGCCGCCTCGAACCCCGAGGCCGTCGCGAGCGCCAGGAACGCGTCGCGGGTCACCGGCCGGTCGTCGAGCGGCACGAACGCGATCCTCATTTGACGGCCCCGAGCATGATGCCGCGGAGAAAGTACCGCTGCAGGAACAGGAAGAGGATGATCACGGGCACCGTCATCAGCACCGCGCCGGCGGCGATGTACCGCGTATTGGTCGCGAACAGCCCGGACAGGTACAGGAGCCCTACCGCCAGCGGGTACCGATCCGGGGATTTGAGCACGATGAGCGGCCACAGAAACGCGTTCCAGTAGCCGGTGAACTCGACGATCGCGAGCGTGGCGAGGGCCGGGACAACGAGCGGCAGCATGACCTGCCCCCAGAGGCGCATCTCGCCGGCGCCGTCGATCCGGGCCGCATCCTCGATCTCCTGCGGGATGACGAGGTAGGCCTGGCGCAGCAGAAAGATCCCGAAGATGCTCGCGACCCCGGGAAGGTAGACGGCCGCGTACGTGTCGATGAGGTGGAGCCGCATCAGCGTGACAAAGTTCAGGATGAGCCCCACGTGCTGCGGCAGCATCAGGCTGCCGACGATCGCGTAGAAGATCAGATCCCGCCCCGGAAACCGCATGCGGGCCAGCGGGTACCCGGCGAGCGCGCTCGTGAGCAGGGTGAGGCCGATCCCGACCCCGGTGATGTACAGGGTGTTGAAGAAGAACCGCCCGAACGGCATCGTCGTCCACACGCCGACAAAGTTCGCCGCGGTTGCCGGCCGCGGGATGAGCACCGGAGGAAACGCGAAGATCGTGCCCGAGGCGCGCAGCGACGTCGCCACGAGCCACACGAACGGGAACACCGTGACCACGGCCAGCGCGGCGAGCCCGAGGTAGGAGAGACCGGTCCCCCACGCCCGGCGCCGGGCGGGGCGTCCCCGGGGCTCGCGACGCGCGTCAGTAATAGGTAAGGCCTCCCTGCCGCAGCAGGCGGAAATTGGCGACGGCAAGGACGACGGTCACGGCCGCGAGCACGACGCCGAGCGCGGCCGCATACCCCAGGTGCAGCGAGCCGAACGCCTGGTCGAACATGTAGTAGAACATCGTATACGTCGAATAGACGGGCCCACCGCCCGTCATGACGTACACCTCCTCGAACACGCGGAGCGCGGCGATCGCGGAGAGGGTACCCGCGAGCAGGATGCTCGGGCGAAGCAAGGGGATCGTCACGTGCCACAGCCGCGCCAGCGGCCCCGCGCCGTCGAGGGCCGCCGCTTCCTCGTAGCCCGCCGGAATCGCCTCCAGCCCCGCCAGGTAGATGACCATGTAGTAGCCGAGCCCCTTCCACAGGGTCACGAACATCACCGCGTAGAGCGCGATGTCGGGGTTGGTGAGCCAGTGGATCGGGGCGTGGATCAGCCCGGCGCGGAGCAGCACGTAGTTCACGAGCCCGGACTCGTCGAGCAGCCAGCGCCACAGGAGGCCCACGACCACGATCGACGTGACCACCGGTAGGTAAAAGGCGGCGCGAAACCAGCCGATGCCGCGCAGCGGCCGGCGCACCCACAGCGCGAGCACGATGGAGCAGAACTGCAGCGCGGGCACGACGAGCAGGTATTTGAGGCTGTTGTCGAGGGCGATCCAGAAGTAGCGGTCGGTCCAGAGAGCCCGGAACTGCGCCAGGCCGACGTACCGGGGCGGCGAGATCACATCGTACTCGAAGAGGCTGAGCACCGTGCCGAACACGACCGGGTAGAACGTAAACACGCCGAGCAGCGCGAGCGCGGGCAGCAGGAAGAAGTAGGCGACCAGCGTGCGGCGGAGGGCCATCCCCGGACGGCGTCTGCGCCTACAGCCTGGCGTCCCACTCGCGGGCGGCCCACGCCAGCGCCTGCTCGGGCGTCATGCGGCCGTAGAACGCGTTCTCCACGGCTTCCTTGAACACCCTAAACAGCTCGTCGCTGTGCGGCACCACCACCGTGAGATCGCGCGCCACGCCGAGCTCCCGCGCCGCGATGGCGCGCGCCCGGTCCTCCGGGGTGGCGCCGCCCCGCGAGAAAAACGCGTCCGCCGCGGCCCGCCGCGTGGACGGGAAGATCACAACCTGATGGTCGAACGCGAGCTGGCTTTCGTCGTCGGTCACGTACAGCGCAAACCGCACGGCCTCGCTGCGGTGGCGGCTCGCCAGCGGCACCACGAGGCTCATCGTGGGGAGGTCCAGGACATTGCCACGGCCGCGGGGTGCCGGCGCCACGAGCGTGTCGCGGTACACGTCCGGGCTGTCCGTCTTGACGCGGAGGAGAAACTGCGGCCCGGTCGTCAGCATGGCGAGGCGTCCGCCGGCGTAGCGCTCCGTGGCGCCGAGGTAGCCGCGCTGCAGCGTGTCGTCGGGAAACATATCGTGCTTGTAGAGGTCCACGTACCGCCGGAGGAGGGCGACGTAGGCGGGGCCCGCAAAGAGCGCGTGGCGGCGGTCCGGCGCGAGCACCTGGAGACCCTCTTCCTGGAACAACGCCAGCATGCGCACGCCGTCGACGTTGGGCATGAACCCGTAGACGCCGGTCCGCTGCTTGATCACCTCCGCGGCGTGCACGAACGCGTCCGTGGTGGCGGGGGGGTGCGCCGGATCGAGCCCCGCGCGCGCAAACAGCCCGCGATTGTAGGCCAGCACGTTCGGGACCACATACCACGGGATCCCGTACGTGCGGCCGCCGTACCGCAGCGACTCCCAGATGTTCGGGAAGTACCGGGCGCGCACGCCCCCGGGCACCGCGGTGTCCATGTCCACGAGCGCGCGCGCCTCCGCGAGCCGGAGCGTGCCCTCGGTGTTGAGGTTGACGACGTCGGGGCTCACCCCGCCGGCAATCGAGGCCAGGAGCTTTTGGTCCACGGCCTGCGGCTGAACGTCGATCCAGCGAATCGCCACATCGGGGTGGGCATGCTGGTACTGGTCGATCAGCTGGTGGACATAGCCGGTAAAGTATGGCTCGAGCGAGATGGTCCAGAACTCCAGCTGCGCGCGGGGGCCGCCGGCGGCCGTCCCGGCGACGAGGAGCGCGATCGCTACGGCGGCGAGGCTGCGTCTCATGGCGTCGATCGTGGTGTTCGCGGCGGCACGCCGACCACCTGCGGCGGCGACGTTGTCCGCCGCGGCATCGAGCGGTCCGGCCCGCGTCGCGGCGGGAGATCGGGGCCGCGCTGCGAACTCTTCACGGCGGAGCAGGCGGCAGCGGACGAGCGGTGGCGTCGCCACGGGGAGGGGGGAGGCGCATGTCCGAGGAGACCAGCCCTTTTGACTTAACCGGCTCGGTCGCGGTCGTGACCGGGGCGCGGCGCGGCATCGGGCGGGCGCTGGCCACGGCGCTGGCGCGCGCCGGTGCGGACATCGTGGCTGTCAGCCGCAACACCGCGACCGAGCTGGCGGGGGACGTGGAGCGCATGGGCCGGCGGTGCGTCACCCTTGCCATCGACCTCGGCAATCCTGAGCAGGTGGACACCGTGATCCCGGAAGCGACGCGCGCGCTCGGCCGGGTGGACATCCTCGTCAACAACGCGGGTGTGAGCGGGCGGGGCCCGGCGATGGACGTCCCCCCGGAGGAATGGCACAGTGTCCTGCAGGTCAACCTGCACGCCGTGTTCCGGTTGTGCCAGGATGCGGCGCGCCAGATGCTGCCCCGGCGCACCGGCAAGATCATCAACGTGGCGTCGCTCATGAGCTTTCAGGGCGGCATCCTCATCGCCGCCTACACCGCGAGCAAGGGCGCCGTGGGCCAGCTGACGAAGCTGCTGGCCAATGAGTGGGCGCGCCACGGCATCAACGTGAACGCGATCGTCCCGGGCTACATCGCGACCGATCTGACACGGCCGCTCCAGGTGGACCCGGAGCGCAACCCGGCGATCCTGGCCCGGATCCCCGCGGGCCGCTGGGGACGGCCCGACGACCTGGGCGGCGCCGCCGTGTTTCTCGCCTCGCGCGCCGCGGACTACGTGCACGGCCACCTGCTGGCGGTCGACGGCGGCTGGCTGGCGCGGTAACCCCGAGCCGGCCGTTCGATCCCGGCGCGTGGAACCACGGTGCGCGCGGCGGCGTACGTGGCGTACGTAGGCGGCGCAGGGCGGCGACCGCCGCGACATCGCTCAAAGGAGGCACGCACGTGAACGTGAGGAGCATCGGTAGCGGGCGGATCACACGGCGGCGGCTGCTTACGGCCGGCATGGCCGCCGGGACAGTGTGGGCGGTCGGCGCGGACGGGATGCGGGCCTCCGCGCAGGTGCGGCGCGGCGGGACGCTGCGCGTGGGCATCGACGGCGACCCGGTGACGATGGATCCGCACCGGTCGCAGGCGTACGTCGATCGCCAGATCTACCAGAGCCTGTACGATAAGCTCGTCGACACCGATGAGCACCTGCGGATCGTGCCGAAGCTCGCGACCTCGTGGACGATCAGCCCGGACGGCAAGACGGCGACGTTCAAGCTCCGCCAGGGCGTACGGTTCCACGACGGCACACCGTTCAACGCGGACGCGGCCGCGTACAACTTCCACCGGATGCTGTTCGACCCGAAGTTTCCGTCGTTTCGAAAGAGCGAGCTCCGCCCCGTGACCAAGGTCACCGTCGTGGACGCGTCTACGATCGCGCTCAGCATGAACCAGCCATACAGTCCGCTCTTGTACGCGTTAACCGACCGGGCCGGGATGATGGTGTCGCCGGCCGCCGCCGAGCAGGCGGGGCTGGACTACGGGCTGCATCCCGTGGGCACCGGCCCGTTTCTGTTCGCCGAGCGCGCCCTCCAAGATCACATCACGCTCCGGCGCAACCCCCACTACTGGCAGGCGGACCGGCCTTACCTGGATACGATCATCTATCGCGTGTTCACGGACGACAACGCGCGAGTGGCAAATCTCCGGTCGGGGGACATCGACATCGTCAGCCTGGTGCCGCTGCCCCAGGTCCGCGCGCTCAAGCAGCAGACGGCGCAGGCCGGCGCCACGTTCCACCTGATCGAGCGCAGCCCGATCGCTTGGGCCGCGCTCGCGCTCAACGTGACCAAGCCGCCGTTCAACAACACCGCGCTCCGCCAGGCCCTGCTCGCGGCGGTCGATCAACAGGCGATCGCCAATGCCGTGCTCCAGGGCGCGGCGTATGCCGCGTACGGCTTCTTCCCGAACGGGACGCCCGCGTACGATCCCACGTGGAAGCTGCCGCCCCGAAACGTTGCCGCCGCGAAGGCGAAGCTTCAAGAGGGCGGGGTGCAGGGCGGGCTCGAGTTCACGATGCTGAGTCCCGCCAGCGGGCAGCTCCTGTCGGTGCTCCAGGCCGTGCAATCGATGGTCGCGGATGCGCAGATCCAGATGAAGATCAACGTGATCGAGGGCACGGAGTACGTGGCCCAGGTCACGAAGCTCGTGCCGCAGGCGACGCTGGTGACGTGGAGCGGACGGCCGGATCCGGACTTCGATGTCTACCCGTTCATCACCCAGTCGGGCATCGGCTCGCTCAACTATTCCGGGTACGCGAGCCCGAAAGTGCAGGAGATCCTCGACAGCGCGCGGGCGGAGTACGACGTGGCGAAGCGACGCGGCCTGTACGGTCAGGTGACGCGGATCATCGCCCAG
The DNA here is from genome assembly GCA_021324975.1 of Bacillota bacterium. GTDB lineage: Bacteria > Sysuimicrobiota > Sysuimicrobiia > Sysuimicrobiales > Segetimicrobiaceae > JAJPIA01. Next base: position 904 of record JAJPIA010000085.1, on the reverse strand, counting down.
GACGCCCCGTACGTGCCGCTCTACTTTCCGCGGGAGTACAAGCTCGTCTCCACGAAGCTCCAGGGCTTCGTCGATCAGCCCGATGGGATGATGCGCTTCCACGAGGCATGGCTGAGCACGTAGCAACCGGCGGCCGGGCGGACACGCCGCCTCGGCTCCACGCGGCGCTCGGCGAGGTACTCGATTGGGTCGTCCTGCTCGGGGCCATCACGCTCCTGGGCTGGGCGGCGGAAAGCGGGCTGACGTTCATGCCGTCCGCCGGCTACCTCGAGCATCGGGCGCCGCTGCTGGTGTTCGAGCGCAGTGCCTCGTGGCTCGGCGTCACCGCGGTGCTGCGCCGGTTGGTTGGCGGCCGCGTGCTCCCGCGGGCGCCGCTGGTCGGCCTGGCCGCCGTGGCCGTCGTGGCGCTCCTCTCGCTTCAACACACGGTGTTCCTCTACGGGTCGCGCGAGGAAGCGGGATTTCACATCGCGCTCGCCGCGCTCGTGCTCGCGGTGCTCATGGCCCTGAACGACCGCGTCAAGACGTACGTGTTCGTCGCCGGGCTCGCCGCCGTCACGCTCGGGCAGGCGCTCGTCGGGCTCGGGCAATACGCGCGCGGCGCGCCGACGCCGGCGTACTGGCTCAGCCGATCGTTCGCCGCGTTGATCCACACGCGCGCCTACGGCACGCTCGGGAGCCCCAACCTGCTCGCCTCGTTCTTGCTCATGGGCATCGCCGGGACGACCGTGCTCGCGGCGTCCGCGCCGCTCCGATGGCGCCTGCTCCCGCTCCTCGCCCTCGGCATCGAGGTCTGGGGGCTGATCGTCACCTACTCGCGCGGCGGCTACGTGGGCCTCGCGATCTTCGTCGTGGCGTGCGCGGTCCTGTCGTGGCCGGTGCGGCGCCGCGCCTGGCCCGTCGT
>JAJPIA010000105.1 GCA_021324975.1 Bacillota bacterium | reverse complement strand
GACGGCGAGCAGGACGCGGAGTACATCGTCGCCGAGAGCGAGCACAGCCAGTTCGAGATCGCCAAGCACGCGTCGGCCGTGGGAGCGCGGGCGCTGTGCGGCAGCAGCGGAGTCGGCTGGTGCTATGCCTTCGAGGCGATCGCCGTCACGCCGGCGCTCAGGCTGCCGCTCGTCGCGATGGTCGGCAACCGCGCGCTCGACGACCCGGGCGCGTTCGGCACGGAGCACAACGATGCGCTGGCCGCGCGCGATCTCGGGTGGCTCCACGTCTGGGTCGATACCGCGCAGGAGGCGCTGGACACGACGCTCCTGGCATATCGTGTCGCCGAAGACCGGCGGGTCTACCTGCCGGTGGCCATCAGCACCGACGGCGCGTTCCTGACGCACTCGCAGTCGCTCGTCCGGGTACCGCCGCGCGCCTGGGTGGATCGGTTTCTCCCCCCGTATGACCGCGGCAAGCTGGTGCTGCACCCCGACAACCCCATCACGATCGCGCCCCAGGTGAACGAGGACTGGCTCATGGAGATCCGGCGCCAGACGGACGAGGCCATGCGCCAGGCGCCGGGCGTCATCGAGGAGGCGTGGCGCGACTTTCGCGCGATCTTCGGCCGGGGCGAGGGCAGTCCGTTCTTCGAGGAATACTACACGGACGACGCGGAGATCGTGCTCGTCGGCATGGGCACGCTGTCTATGCCCGTGCGTGTCGTGGTGCGCAAGTTGCGTGCGGAGGGGCAGAAGGTCGGGTTCGTGCGGGTCCGCTGGTTCCGCCCGTTCGACCACGAGGGGATCGGGGCGCTCTTGTCGCGGTTCGCGGCGATCGGCGTCGTGGACCGCGACTTCTCGATGGGGTCGCCGTTCCACAGTGGGGTGCTGGCCAACGAGATCCGCGCCACGCTGTACGCTCAGGACCGCCGGCCGCCCGTGACCGGCTTCATCGGCGGGCTGGGCGGACGCGAGGTGACGATCCCCAACGTCCGGGAGATGTTCGAGCTGACGCGCCGGGCCGCCGAGAGCGGCGCGGCGCCGCGTGACACGCTCTGGATCGGGGTGAGAGCGTGACCGGGACGCCCGCGCGGGGACGGCCCGCCCGGGCCGCCGGTATCGGTCACCGAGGGAGGGAAAGCCATGGACAGCTCTGAGATGACGGCCGTGCCGTTGCCCGTGCTGGAGCCCTTCAAGGGCGTCAAGCGGGTGCCGCTCGAGGAGTATTACACTTCGGGACACCGCACGTGCCAGGGCTGCGAGTCCGCGCTCGTCATGAAGCTGATGGTCAAGGCCGCGGGGCCGCGCACCGTCGTCCTCGGCAGCACCGGCTGCATGTACGTGGCGAACACGACCTACTACAGCACGCCCTGGGTCGTGCCGTGGATGCACACCCAGCTCGGGTCCGCGGGCTCGGCGGCCGTCGGCACCGCCGCGGGGTACAAGGCGCTGATGCGTAAAGGCAAGATCAAGCGGGAGCCGATCAACGTCATCTCGTTCTGCGGCGACGGCGGCGGCGCGGACATGGGCCTGTCGGCGATCTCCGCGGCGCTGCAGCACACGGAGTACAATCATCTCATCCTGCTGTACGACAACGAGTCGTACGCCAACACCGACATCCAGTCGTCCGGCAGCACGCCGTACGGCGCCTACACCTCGTTCAGCCCCGCCGGCAAGGCGAAGCGCATCCTGCACCGGCGCTGGAAGAAAAACGTGGCCGCGATGCTCGCGGCCGGCCACTCCGAGTGCCGGTACGTGGGCACCGTCTGCGCCAGCTACGCCGTGGACTTCATGAACCGGATTCGCCGGGCGCTCAGTATCGGCGGGCCGACGTTCATCCATTCGTTCGACCCGTGTCCCAAGGGCTGGGACTACGATCCGATGATGTCCCACGAGCTCGGCGAGCTCGCGGTGCTGACCGGGATCTTCCCGCTGTTCGAGGTCCTGGACCACCGGCTCGCGCTGTACGGCAAGTCGAAGCAGATCGCGGAGGGGCGGCAGAAGCGGTTGCCGGTACGCGACTACCTGTTGAAGCAGGGGCGGTTTGCGCACTTTACCGACGACGACATCGACTACTTCCAGGCCAAGGTCGACCAGATGTGGACCCGCTGGCTCGTGCCCGGCGTGTTGCCGTTCCAGGCCGACATCCTCGGCGACAAGCCGCCCGCCTGAGCGCATCCGCCGCGGCGCATGTAGTGCTTGACACGCCGTGGCGGCGGTGCTACGAGTTGAATCGAGCGGCGATGCAACGGCGCGTGCGCAGGCCCTACGTTCCGAGGCAATGCATCTGTCCTGAGCGGAGGCCAAGCTAGCCTCCGGCGGGGCAGTATTCCGTCCGCGCCATCCCCACACGACCCCGTCAGGGCTTGGTCTCCGCCCCCCAGCGTTGTACCTTGCGCCGCCGCGGCGCACCCACATGACCAGGAGGGAGGGAGGATTCATGCCGGCTTCTTACGCGCACCCGGAGGTGCTCGTCGACACCGCGTGGCTGAATGATCACCTGCGAGACGGCACGGTCCGCATCGTGGAGGTTTCAGAGGACACGAGCCTGTACGGCCAGGGACACATCCCCGGCGCCGTCCACTTCGACTGGAAGGCGCAGCTCCAGGATACGGTGACGCGCGATTGGATCAACAAGGAACAGCTGGAGGCGCTGCTTGGCGCCCACGGCATCGGCAACGACACCACGATCATCCTCTACGGCGACAAGAACAACTGGTTTGCCACCTACACGTATTGGCTGCTCTCGCTCTACGGCGTGGACCGTGCGCGCATCCTAAACGGCGGCCGGGCGAAGTGGATCGCGGAGGGCCGTACCATGACGGCCGAGGTCCCGTCCCATCCGCACGCCACGTTCCGGGCCAAGAACCCCGACGCGAGCATCCGCGCGCTCCGGGATCACGTGATGGCGCGCGTACGCAACGCCGCGACGGCCTTCGTCGACGTCCGCAGCCCGCAGGAGTTCACCGGCGAGTTGATTGCGATGCCGGCGTATCCGCAGGAGGGCGCGCAGCGGGGCGGCCACATCCCCGGCGCCCAAAACATCCCCTGGGGCCTCAATGTGCGCGACGACGGGACCTTCAAGTCCCCCGAGGAGCTCCGCCAGCTGTACGAGGCCCGCGGGGTCACGCCCAACAAGGAGGTCATCGCATACTGCCGGATCGGTGAGCGGTCATCGCTCACATGGTTCACCCTGACGAAGCTGCTCGGGTACCCCACGGTGCGCAACTACGACGGCTCGTGGACAGAGTGGGGGAGCTTGGTGGGAGCGCCGATCGAGCAGCCCTGATCGCGGGCCGTTTCGTGCGGGCGGCGCGGGGGTCGTTTGACGCTACCCCGCGCGCGTGCTACAAACGAGGGGAGCCTCCCGTCCCCCCGGGACGCGGAGGCTCCGCTTTTTGTGGCGCCCCAGGGGCGTGGGGACGCCGGCGTGGAGGAGGTGCGGATGTCGCGGCCGGCCGGCCGACCGTCGGCGGACGACGGGGGGTTTGTCAAGGAGATTCCGCCGAAGGACACGGAGTTCTCGGATTGGTACACCGCGGTCGTCCTCAAGGCCGAGCTCGCGGATTACGCGCCGGTCCGAGGGTGCATCGTCGTGCGGCCCTACGGCTACACGATCTGGGAACTCATGCAGGAGGGGCTCGACCGCCGCTTCAAGGCGACCGGGCACACGAACGCCTACTTTCCCCTTTTTATCCCGCAGGGCTTCTTCGCGCGCGAGGCCGAGCACGTGGAGGGCTTCGCGCCCGAGATCGCATGGGTCACGCGCGGCGGCGGCGCCGAGCTGAGCGAACCGCTCGGCGTGCGGCCCACGTCGGAGACGATCGTGGGCCACATGTACGCGCGCTGGATCCGGTCGTACCGCGACCTGCCGGTGCTGATCAATCTATGGAACAACGTTGTCCGTTGGGAAAAAGCGACGCGGCCGTTCCTTCGCACGATGGAGTTCCTCTGGCAGGAGGGACACACGGCGCATCGCACCGCGGGGGAGGCCGAGGCGGAGGCCCGCCAGATGCTCGACGTGTACCGCGACTTCGCGGAGCGCGACCTGGCGATCCCGGTGCTGGCGGGGCGGAAGCCGGAGAGCGAGAAATTCCCGGGCGCGGCGCACTCCTACACCATCGAGGCCCTGATGCCCGACGGCCAGGCGCTGCAGTCGGGCACGTCGCACAACCTGGGGCAAAACTTCGCCCGCGCGTTCGGCATCAAGTTTCTCGACAGCGACAACGCGGAGAAGTTCGCCTACACGACGTCGTGGGGCGTCAGCTGGCGCCTGCTCGGCGGCTTGATCATGGTGCACGGGGATGATCGGGGGCTGGCGCTCCCGCCGCGGGTCGCTCCGTTCCAGGTTGTCATCGTCCCGATCCTGAGCGGCAAGGAGCGTGACGCCGTTCTCGAGGAGGCGCGCGGCCTGGCCCGGCGGCTGGCGTCCGCCGGCGTGCGCGTGCGGCTGGACGACCGGACCGAGGTCACGCCCGGGTACAAGTTCAACGACTGGGAGATGCGTGGCGTCCCCCTTCGGGTCGAGCTGGGCCCGCGCGATCTGGCCCGCCGCCAGGCCGTGCTCGTGCCGCGCGCCGGCGTCAAGGACACGGCGGCGCTCGATCGAATCGAGGCCGCCGTGCGCGACGCGCTGGACGCTTACGGCGCCGAGCTGTTTGGCCGGGCGAAGCGCTATCTCGACGAGCACATCGTGCCGGCCTCGACGATGGCGGAGCTGGCGGAGGCGATCGCGAGCCGCCGCGGCTTCGTGCGCGTCCGATGGTGCGGCGCGGCCGCGTGCGAGGCGACGCTGCGCCAGGCGAGCGGCGCGTCGCCACGGGTCATCGTGGACGAGGCCGCGGATGGCGTGTGCCCCGCCTGCGGGGCGCCGGGAACGCAGGTTGTGTACTATGCTCGGGCGTACTGAGAAGCGGCCGTGGTGAGGAGCGAGCTCGTGTCGTGGCGGCGGCGGATGCGGCGGGCGCCCGTCTTGTGGAGCGCGGCCGTTGGCGCCGCGACGGGCCTGCTCGTCGTCGCGGTGTGGGCCGGCGTGGACTGGGCCCTCCGTGCCACCCGGCCGGCCGGCACCCCGCCGGCGTCATCGCTCCTCGGCAAACCCGCGCCCGACCTGGTGCTGCGGCGGCTCGACGGCAGCGGCACGCTCGACCTGCGGAGCTTCCGGGGCCGGCCGCTCGTCATCAACTTCTGGGCCTCATGGTGCGGACCATGCCAGGCTGAGACGCCGCTGCTTGTACGCATCTCCAAGATCTACGGGCCGCGCGGCGTCGCGTTCGTCGGCGTGGACGCCCAGGATGAGCCCAACGCTGCCCGCGGTTTTGCCCTCCGCTACCACGTCGACTACCCGCTGGTCATCGCGCCCGACGACCGGCCCCTGCGTATGTACGGCATCATCGGCCTGCCGACAACGGTGTTCGTGGGCGCGGACGGCGTGGTCCACGACGCTGAGATCGGCGGGTTTGTCGGGCCGGACGCGGCGCACGCGCTCTCCGCGCGCCTTGACAAGCTGCTCCAGTCGCCGTAGTGGCGCGGGCCGGTTCGCGGGATTGCCGCAGGGAATGACTGCGCCGCCGTATAAGCACATGGGTAGGGCAGTTTGCGCCGTGTCGCCGCTCATGCGATCCTCTTCCTGTTGTCCGGGGGTGGAATAGGATATGTCTTCCCGTGCGCATCTTGCCGGGGCGATTGTGCTCGCGTGCCTCGGCCTCACCGCTTGTACGGGGCGACAGATTCTGGCGATGCGCGCGCATCCGGAGCAACCTCAGACCGGCGCGGTATCCGGCCCGGCGTCGTCCGCGCGGTTCACGGGGCCGGCGCTCGCGGCTACGACGGACTACCCGCGGAACGCGAACGCTCCACGCCCCGAGCCGCCCGCGGACTACGCGAAGCTCAAGGACCCACTCACCTCAACGTCGGCAAATCTGGCGAGCGGCAAGCAGCTGTTCGACGCCAACTGCGCGCCGTGTCACGGTACGGGAGGCGCCGGCGACGGGCCGGCTGCGGCGGCGCTCAACCCGAAGCCCGCGGACTTCAAGACCCCGATCCACGCGAAGCTCCCTGACGGCTACTACTTCTGGCGGGTGACCAAGGGCGGCAGCGTCCCGCCGTTCAGTGCGGCGGGATCCGCGATGCCGCCGTGGGAAGGCTCGCTAAGCCCGCAGCAGCGCTGGCTCGTGATCCTGTACGTGAAGAGCTTCTCCGCGTCCAAATGATGGAGGCGGGCGGGGCCGTAGCCCGGGTCCGGGCGGCCCTCGCCGAACAACGCCTCGCGGCGGAAATCGTGGAATATCCCGCGAGCACCCGAACCGCGCACGACGCGGCACGCGCCGTGGGGACCTCGGTGGCGCAGATCGTGAAGTCGCTCGTGTTCCTCGCGGACGGCCGCCCGGTTCTCGTGCTGGCGTCCGGCGCCAATCGCGTGGACGAGCGCAAGGTCGCCACGCTCGCCGGCGCGTCCCGCGTGGAGAAGGCTTCGGCGCGGGCGACGCGTGAGGCCACGGGATTCAGCATCGGCGGGGTGCCGCCGTTGGGTCACGCGGTGGCGCTGCCCGTCTATGTAGATCAGACGCTGCTGACGCACCCGGTGGTGTATGCCGCCGCCGGCACGCCGCACGCCGTGTTCGCGATCGCACCGCACGACCTGCTCCGTGTGACGGCGGGGACGGCAGGCGACATCGCCGAGGAGGCGGACCCGGAACGCCCGGCGCCGTAGCGCCGGTGCGGCGGCTGCGCGGTCCCGCGTTGCGGCCTCCGAGTGAGAACCCAGAGCGGCGCAATGGGATGCGTTGCGCCGCCCATGGCCGCGTGCTATAGTTTCGCCACAACCACAGAGCAACAGCCTTCGGGGCAGGGTGAGCCGGTGCATTACCGGCAATTCCCGATCGGCGGTATAGCCCGCGAGCGGCGCCGCGCTCAGGCGGCGTCGCAGGATCTGGTGAGAGTCCAGAGCCGACGGTACAGTCCGGATGGAGAAGGCCGCGCGACGGCACCATGATCGCGCCATGCTTGCCCCGAGGCGGCGGTTTGCCCCGGGGGTTCTTTTTTGGCACACGAACGCGGCGACGACGAACGGTACATGCGGGAGGCGCTCACCCTCGCCCTGCACGGCGTGGGCGCGACGAGTCCGAACCCGATGGTGGGGGCCGTGGTAGTCGCGGGTGGCCAGATCGTCGGCCGTGGGTACCACCCCCGGCTCGGCGAGCCGCACGCCGAGGTCTTTGCGCTGCGTGAGGCGGGGCCGCGCGCGCGAGGCGCCACGCTGTACGTGACGCTCGAGCCCTGCGCGCACTGGGGCCGGACGCCGCCCTGCACCGAAGCGATCATCGGCGCGGGCATCCGCCGTGTCGTCGCGGCCATGATCGATCCCGACCGGCGAATGGAGGGGCGCGGGCTGCGGCGGCTGGCCGAAGCGGGGCTGATGACGGACGTCGGCGTCGCGGAAGTGCACGCGCGGCGCATCAACGAAGCGTACGTCAAGCACCGGACCCTGGGCATGCCGTTCGTGATCGCGAAATGGGCCATGACGCTGGACGGCCGGATCGCGACGCGCTCCGGGGAGTCCCGCTGGATCTCCGGGGAGGCGTCGCGCGCGGCCGTGCACGAGGTCCGCGCGGCATGCGACGCGATCCTCGTCGGCGTGGGCACCGTGTTGCGCGACAACCCGGCGTTGACCGCGCGCACGGCGGCCGCACGGCGCAACCCGGTGCGCGTAGTGCTCGACAGCACGCTCCGCATGCCCCTGGACGCCCGCGTCCTCGCGCGCGACGGCACGCCCGTGCTCGTGGCGACGACACCGCGCGCGCACCCTGAGGTCAAAGCGCAGCTCGAAGCGATGGGGGTGCACGTCGTGACGGTGGGCGCGTCCGATGGGCGCGTCGACCTGGCGGCGCTGCTGCAGGAGCTCGGGCGGCGGGGCGTTCTGAGCGTGCTGGTCGAGGGCGGCGGCGCCGTGCTCGGCGCGTTCGCCGACGCCCGCCTCATCGACAAGGTGATGGTGTTCATCGCGCCGCTCTTGATCGGCGGGCCGGCCCCGATGCCGCTCGCTGGCCGCGGCGTGGACCGCCTCGTGGACGCGGCACGGCTCGCGCGGACCGAGGTGCGGCGGCTCGACGGCGACGTCGTGGTCGAGGGCTACGTGGCGACGGACGCGCCGTGGGGCGGGACGGAGGCCCGGGACTAGCGATGTTCACGGGGATCATCGAGACCGCGGGCGTTGTGCGTGCTGTGATCCCGGACGACGGCGCGGTCCGGCTGGTGGTCGAAGCCGGCGGCTTCCTCGATGGGAGCCGTGCCGGCGACAGCATCGCCGTGAACGGCGTCTGCGTCACCGTGACCCGCACGGGAGGCGCGTTGTTCGAGGCGACGCTCGGTCCCGAGACGCTGCGCCGCACGACGCTCGGTCAACTCACGCCGGGCGCCCGGGTGAACCTGGAGCGGCCCCTCGCCATCGGCGACCGTCTCGGCGGGCACCTGGTGCAGGGCCATGTGGACGGGGTCGGCCGCGTGCTCGAACGCCGGCCCGAGGGCGAGAGCTGGTGGATCGAGATCGCGGTGCCGCCGGCGCTCGCGTACTACGTGGTGGAGAAGGGCTCCATCGCGGTCGACGGCGTGAGCCTGACGGTGGCGTCCGTGGGCGCGGACCGATTTGGGGTGTCGGTGATTCCGCACACGGCGACCGTGACCACGCTCGGCGGGCTTGTGGTGGGGACCTTGGTCAATCTCGAGATGGACGTGATCGCGAAGTACGTCGAGCGGCTCGCCGGCGCGTACGCCGGCACGCGGCCCCGTGGAGCCGCGGACGAGGAGCGGCCGGCATGAGCATTGCGAGGACGCCGGCGGCCGGCGTGTGGGCGACCGTGGAGCAGGCGATTGCGCGGATCCGCGATGGTGGCTTTGTCATCATCGTGGATGACGAGGATCGAGAGAACGAGGGGGACTTGTGCATCGCGGCGGATCGCGTCACGCCCGAGGCGATCAACTTCATGCTCCGGCACGCGCGCGGCCTCGTCACCGTCCCGCTCACCGCGGAGCGGCTCGAGGCGTTGGATCTGCCGCAGATGGTGTCGCGCAACACGTCCCATCAGGGGACCGCGTTCACCGTGTCGGTCGGCGCGCGGGACAAGATCACCACGGGCATCTCCGCCCATGATCGGGCCGCGACGATCCGCGCGCTCGTGGATCCCGCGACGCGGCCCGAGCACCTGTCGCGCCCGGGCCACGTCTTCCCGCTGCGGGCCACGCCGGGCGGTGTGCTCCGGCGGGCCGGTCACACAGAGGCGGCGGTGGATCTCGCGTCGCTTGCCGGGCTCGCGCCCGCCGGCGTGCTGTGCGAGATCATGAGCGACGACGGGACGATGGCGCGGTTGCCGGAGCTGGCCGCGTTTGCCGCGCGGCATGAGCTCCCGCTGATCTCGGTGCGGGATCTGATCGGGTACCGCCTGACGCGCGACCGCTTTGTCCGGCGCGAAGGCGTAACGCGCCTGCCGACGCGGGTCGCGGAGTTCACCGCCGTCGTGTACGAGAACACACTCGACGGCGCCAGCCACCTCGCGCTGACGCTCGGCGATCTCGCCCAGGAGGACCCGGTGCTGGTCCGCATGCACTCCGAGTGCCTGACCGGCGAGGTGTTTGGGTCGCTGCGGTGCGACTGCGGCGACCAGCTCCGCACCGCGCTCGCGCGCATCGGCCGGGAAGGGCGGGGCGTCCTCGTCTACATCCGGCAGGAGGGCCGGGGCATCGGCCTCACCAACAAGATCCGCGCGTACGCGCTTCAGGACGCCGGCCGGGACACCGTGGAGGCGAACGAGCTGCTCGGCTTTGCCCCGGATCCGCGCGACTACGGGGTGGGTGCGCAGATCCTGGCGGACCTGGGCCTGCGGCGCGTGCGGCTGCTGACCAATAATCCGGCGAAGCGCGTGGGGCTCGAGGGGTACGGCATCGAAGTAGTGGAGCGCGTGCCGATCGAGATTCCTCCCAATCCGGAGAATTACCGGTACCTCGCGGCGAAGCGGCACAAGCTCGGCCACCTGCTCAATCTCGAGTGATCGGGCACACGATGCCGGAGCGGGGACGGCACGACGGCGCGGGCCTGCGCATCGCGGTCGTCGTGAGCCGGTTCAACGAACAGGTCACGCGGCGGCTCCTCGCCGGCGCCCGGGACGCGCTGCGCCGGTGCGGCGTGGGCGAGGACGCCGTCGACGTCGCGTGGGCGCCCGGCGCGTTCGATCTGCCGATCGTGGCGCAGGCGCTCGCGGCGTCGGGGCGCTATCACGCGGTCGTCTGTCTCGGCTGCGTCATCCGCGGCGAGACCGCCCATGATCGGTACGTGGCGCTCGGCGCGACCGTCGGGCTCACCCGGGTGGCGCTGGACGCCCGTGTCCCGGTGACGTTCGGCGTGCTCACAACCGAGACGCTCGCGCAGGCCGAGGACCGAAGCGGCGGGGCGCACGGCAACAAAGGCGAGGACGCGGTACTCGCCGCGGTCGAGCTGGCGAACACGCTCCGTACGTTGTAGCGGCCGCCGCACGACCGCGGCCGCACACGCGCGCCGGCGGACTGGGCGTACTCCTCAGGCGGGGGGCACCACGGCGATGGGCGAGGACGGCACCGCAGGCACACTGTTCGAGGGAGGCCGGATTTACACGGACGCCGCGAGCGGCGCCCCGTGCACCGCGCTCGCCGCTTCCGGCGGGCACATCGTTGCCGTCGGGGAGACCGGCGAGCTGCGCGCGCGGTTTCCCCAGTTTACGAGGATGCCGCTGGAAGGGCGTACGGTGCTGCCCGCATTCACCGACAGCCACATCCACCTCGCCGGCTTCGGGTTTTCGCTGCGCGACGTCGACCTCCGGGGGTGCCCGACGCTCGGGGACGCCGTCGCCCGCATCGCCGCAGCCGCCCGTGAAGCTCGGCCGGGAGCGTGGATCCGCGGTGGGGGCTGGGACAAGAACCTCTGGCCCGAGGGCCGCTTTCCGCGGCGGGATGATCTCGATCCCGTCACCGGCGCGCATCCCGTCGCCCTCCGCAGCAAGGACGGCCACACCGCGTGGGTCAACTCGGCCGCGCTCGCGCTCACGGGCATCACCCGCCAGACGCCTGACCCGGAGGGCGGGGTGATCGTCCGCGACACCGCGACCGGAGAGCCCACGGGGCTCCTGGCCGAGCGCGCCGTCCACCTCGTCTTCGCCGTCGCGGGGCGGCCGGGACCCGCGGACGTGGAGCAGGCCGTGCAGGATGCCTCGGCCGTGCTGCACCGCGCGGGCATCGCCGGCGCCCACGTCATGGAAGGCGGCGACGTGCTGGCGGCGTGCCAGCGCCTGCGCGGCCGGGGCGCGCTCACGCTGCGCGTGTGGATGACGATCCCCGAGGAGTCGCTCGAGGCCGCGGCCGGGGTCGGCCTCCGGACGGGGTTCGGGGATGCCATGCTCCGGATCGGCGGCGTGAAGATCTTCTCCGACGGCGCGCTCGGCTCACAGACGGCCAGCATGCTCGAGCCGTACGATGAACAGGCCGACAACCTCGGCGTCGTGGTGCGCACCCCCGAGCAACTCCGCACCCTCATCGGCCGGGCCTCCGCGTGCGGGATCGCCGCCGTCGTGCACGCCATCGGCGATCGCGCAAACCGGTCCGTGCTGGACGCGATCGAGGCGACGCCGCGAGCGGCGGACGGGACGGCGTTGCGCCACCGCATCGAGCATGCGCAGCTGCTGCACCCCCAAGACACCCCGCGCCTGGCGTCGCTCGGTGTCATTGCCTCCATGCAGCCGATCCACTGCACGCAGGATCGCGACATCGCCGACCGCTACTGGGGGGCCCGGAGCCGCGGGGCCTACGCGTTCCGGTCCTTGCTGCGGTGCGGGACCCGCTTGGCGTTCGGGTCCGACGCGCCGGTGGAGACGCCGGACGTGCTCGCCGGCATCTACGCGGCGGTGGCGCGCAAGCGCCGGCACGAGCCCGAGCGCCCGGCGTGGTATCCGGAGGAGCGCATGACCGTGGCGGAGGCGATCCAAGCGTACACCGAGGGGGCGGCGTACGCGTCGGGCGAAGAGCGCATCAAGGGCAAGCTGTTACCGGGGTACGTCGCAGATTTCGTCGCGCTGTCGCGCGATCCGTTCGCCGTGGCGCCCGATGAACTGCCGGAGATTCAGGTGGCCTTGACCGTGGTCGACGGCGCGGTCCGCTACTCCGCCTCGTCCGCGTCGGGCAGCTCGTCGGACTCGTCGCCGGTCAGATCGTCGTCGAGGAACTCGAGCGCATCGACGGGCTGAGCGCCTTCGAGATCGTCGGCGTCCTCACGTTCGATGCGGCTCTCTTCCTGATAGCCGCACTCCGGGCATTCGTACACCACGACCTCGCCGACGTCGTCCGCCGTGATCAGCTCCATCTCTTCCTGGCATTCCGGGCACGGCTTCGTAAACGGGATTCCCATGGCGACGGTCCGCTTCGGTGCACGGCTCGAACCTCCTCCTCCGGCCGGGGACCGTGCCGTGCGCCGGCGCGCGACGCGTCACGGAGCAGCGGGCCCCGGACGCGCGCGTCCGAGGCCCGCGACTCCGCCTGGATCCGGGTGCGCCGCTCAGGAGGGCAGGAACATGTCGGCGCGCTTGCCGATCACGCTCCAGTCCAAGTTGTCGAAGAACTTCGCGACATACTGCGCCTTCGCCGTGCCGTAGTCGATGAAGTAGGCGTGCTCGAAGCAGTCGAGCGCGACGAGCAACGCACAGTTCCAGATCGGATACGTGTTCTGCTCGTCGCCGATGAAGTTGAACGCCTGGCCGGTGTCGAAGTCGTACGCGGTCCAGGCCCACCCGCGGGCGCTCATGGCCGTGGCGGTCAGGTCGGCCTTCCACGCGTCGAACGATCCATACGCCTTCTCGAGCAGGCCCAACACCTTGCCCGTCGGCTTGCCGCCCTTGCCGCCGAGATGCTCGAAGTACAGCTCGTGGTTCTTCACGCCCCCGAGCGCGCGGGACAGCTCGATCTTCAGCTCGCGGATTTCCGAGTACGTCGGGTTGGCTTTGGACAGATCCACGCCGCCGCTTGCGAGCCGATCCAGGACCTCATTGGACTTGGCGACGTAGCCCTGGTACAGCTTGTAGTGCTCTTCCATGGTCTTCTTGCTGATGCCGTTCAGCTCGACCTCGAACGATCGAAACTTCTTCGCCTCAAACTTCGCCATGAGCCGTCCCTCCTCTCGGGGTTTGGAGACACTGCTGCGCTGCGCCTCGACTGCGGGGAGAGTATCGTGACGCGTTCATTATACGCTCCGGCAAAACACGACGGCAACGGGCGCCGCCACCGCGCCGGCTCAACCCGGAGCCGGCTGCGGCGCGCCGGCGTCATCCCGCGTCATGTAATCCCCCTTGCGGTAGGTTCCGCGCGCCCCACAGTGCGGGCACGTATGGTAGTTGGCCGCGAACGTGCCCTTGGCGAAGTTGCGCGTCGCCATGCGGATGCCGGTGTCGAACTCACGGCCGCACGCCGTGCACCTGACCCACAGCGCCAGGCGAGCCATCGCGGTCAGGGGCGCCGCCCGGGGAGGCCCGGCGCCGCGCCGGCAGTGCGCGGCGGCGTGATCCACGTCATCCGCCGATCGGGTCCCAAAACCCCTGCGGCCTCCGCACCCGATGGCACCGGCGCCGCTGCGAATCCGTATACATAGGCAGCATGGTATGAGGCAAAATGCTGGGACATCTGTGGTGCCGAAGGGGAGACTCGAACTCCCACGGGCTTTCGCCCACTACGCCCTGAACGTAGCGCGTCTGCCAATTCCGCCACTTCGGCAAGAATTTCCCGGCAAGCGTAGGATACCCGTGGCGCCGATCGAGTGTCAAGCTGATTGCGCCCGCGGGTCGTTAGCATCGGCCGGGGGATGGGTAATGTTGTGGTGAACTGGATCGATACCGGTTCATCGATGATTGGGCTCGGTGGACCGATAGCGGGTCCACCGATGATTGGGCTCGGTGGGCCAATGCAGGTTCACTGATGATCGGGCTCGGTGGGCCAATGCGGGTTCATCCATGATCGGGTTCGGCGGCCGCTTGGCCGCGCGGTGGCGGTGCAATGTAACCCTCCTCGGTGCCAAGGGCTCGATGATATGTTGCGCGTGCGCGCTCGTGTTGCCAAGCCCGCCTAACGGTCCCGTCCGGGAATTGGCCAGGGACGTGGACCGTTGGGCGGGATGCAGGAGGGACGGAGACTATCATGGCGATTGACGTCCATTCGCGTGGACGATCGTGGTTGGCGCCGCCGTCGTGGCTTCGGGGATTGCGCAGCGGCGTGGCGCCGTGGATCTTGCTCGCAGTGGCGGGCTGGACCGTAGCCGGCGTTGCCGCGACGGCGGCGTTACGAGCGCACCAGGCCTCGGACCGGCTGGCGTCCCTTGCCGGCCTGACGCCCGTGATTGGGCCCGGCATCGAGGTCACGCTGTCGGACTCGACCCGCACGCTTAGTCCCGACCAAAATCCGAGCGAGGCGCTTGTCCAGGACAGTGATCTATTGCTGCTGGAGATGCTGCTTTGGTATGGCGGCGCGCGCGGCGTGGCCGTGAACGGGGCGCGCGTTACCGCGCGCACGACCATCTTGTCCTCAGGCCCCACCGTGGTTATCGACGGCCGCCGCATGGTCGCACCGTTTCACATCACGGCGGTCGGCGACCCGCAGTTGCTCCTGGCCGTCCTCCAGACGCGCGGGGGATTCTTGGACCGCATGCGTGAGAGCGGCCTCGGCGTGAACGTGGCGACACGACCGAAGGTGGTGGTGGCCCCATGGAGCGCTGATTCGGCCGCCGCGCAACAGTAACCCGAAGGCATTTTTGAGCTCACATCGTTTGTGCAGTACATCTTTTGCAAGTCGCCTCGGACTGTTCACGAAGGTGCTCCGCGAGGCGCCGGCGACGGGGTCGTGCTCGCCTGTCGCCGGTCTGCCGGCGCGTTTGATTACCCTGCGACCGAGAAACCTCCGGATCGCGAGACCGCGATCGGAGGACGCCTCGGACGTGTGGCGCGACTGGGCCGGGTGGAGCTCATGGCGGTACGGGACCGCGGGACGGGAGATCCGTCGCGCGGTCCGCGAGGCGGTGCGCAACGTGCAGGAAGGCGTTGGGCCGTCCATGCGGGAGGCGCTGCGGGAATTGCGGCGCGAGTTCAGAAGCCGGGAGGGGCGGTTGTCGTCGGCGCGCTTCGTGCGGGACCTCCTCGGCCAGGCCTCCGCCGGCAAGGAGACGACGTTGACGCATCCGGTGCCCGCGGGCGGACGGCTGCTCATTCGCAATCCACACGGGGACGTGCGAATCGGACGGTCGCCGGACGCGGATGTCCACGTCCGAGCCCGCAAGCAGACGTGGGCCCGCGATGAGGGCGCGGCGCGGGAGGCGCTCGGGCGCGTGCGTATCAGCCTCGCCCCCGCGGGGCCGGATGTAGCGCTGGTCGTGGAGCCCGCGGCGTGGGAGCCGTGGCGATCGCGCTTTCGCGTGGATCTGGACGTCGACCTCCCCGCCGAGGTGCCCGTTTCAATGACCGTGATGCGCGGCGACATCGAGGTGCGCGAGCATTCGTCGGACGTGGAGGCGGCCATTCGGCGCGGCGACTTCGACATCGCGGCACCGGTTCGCGACGTGAGAGCGGACCTCAAGAGCGGCAGGGTAACGGTTGGCCAGGCGCGTTCCTGCACGCTGCGGGTGATGCACGGGGACGTGCGCATCGGCTCGGTGGCGGGCGGTGCCGACGTCTACGTGGCGAGCGGGAGCGTGCGGGTCGACACCGCGGGCGGCGATCTGCACGCGGAGGTCGTACATGGGGATCTCCGGGTGGGCCAGGCCACGGCGGCGCATGTCCGCCTGGTCCACGGGGACGCCTCGGTGGGTTCCGCCGCAGGGGACGTCGATGCCAGGGTGCACAGCGGCAACTTGGAAGTCGGAATCGCGGGGGCGCATTCCGCGGTGATGCGCGTGACATCGGGCAACGCGACCGTGCGTGTTGCCCGCGTGGCGGCGGGCGGACGGGTGAGCACTGAGGTGGCGTCCGGCAACATCACGGTGGGCGTGTCACCCGAAGTGCGGGCGGCGGTGGTCGGGGAGGCGCGAAGCGGCCGGGTGGACTGTGATCTGCTCCTTCAGGACGCCGTACGATCCCACAACCGCGTCCGGGGCGTCCACGGCGCAGCCGATGCGACAATCGCGTTCAGCACGATGTCGGGCAATGTGTGCCTGACGACGCAAGCGGCGTCGCCGGCCGGCGCGGCCGGATGACGGACGAGCGCACACGTGTTCTCCAGATGGTTCGAGACGGCGCGGTCTCGGTGGAGGAGGCCGACCGGCTGTTGCGCGCCCTGGAATCGTCCGGCGCGCACGCGGCGCCTGCCCGGGCCCGGGTCCTGCGCGTACGGGCGAGCAGCCGCCGGGGGGAGCACCTGGACGTGGCGCTTCCGCTGGCGCTCGTGGATCTGGTGATGAAGCTGCTGCCGTCGCACGCACGCCTCATGCTCGACCGGCACGAGTTGGACGTCCGGCGGCTCGTCGCCGAGGTGCGCGACGGACAGGCGCGGGGCACCATCGTGGACGTCCGCGACCCGCGCGGAGATCACATCGAGATCATCGCCGAGTAGCCCTGCCGCTGCGGCCGAGCAGGGCTTGGGCCTGCGCGGAGTGTATTTTCCTTAGTATGTAGGCCCATGTAGGGCCGTCTGACGACCTCTGGAGGGAGTGTCTCTCTATGCGCATCCCCGCGTGGTCACCCGCGTCAATGAGCCGGCGAAGTCTGCTGCGGCGAACCGCTGCCTTGGGGCTGGGCTGGGCCGCCGCCCGCAGGGCTGAGGCGTTTTTGGACCCCGGTGCGGCGTCCGCCGCGTCGCTCACACTCTCGTATCCCAGCTGGATGTTCAGCGAGCCGAGCACGGGGAAGTACTTCCGCGATCTCAGCGCGGCGTACTCGCAGGCGCACCAGGGGACGCTGGTCGACTTGATCCAGTTGCCCGCAGGCCAGTACGTGGAGAAGATCTTTACCGAGGTGCAGAGCGGGCAGACGCCCGACATCCTGCCGTTGTTTACGACGCAGATGCCGCAGTACATGCACCTGGATCTCCTGGAGCCGCTGGATTCGTGGCTCGACAAGGCGCCGTTCAAGAACAAGCTCGTGCTGCTGCAGCGGTTTGCGCGGAAGAACGGCAAGAACTACGGCATCGCGCTCACGGCTTCGCCGCAGGGACTGCTGTACAATCAGCAGCTGCTCCAGCAGGCCGGCGTGGACATCCCGAAGTCGCTCGACGAGCTGTACGGCGCGGCCGACAAGATCTACAAGAAGACGGGCATCTACGGCTTCGGGGTGCACGTCGACACGTCCGCGATGCTCCTCTCGTACGTTTCCTGCATGCAATGGGTGCTCGGCAACGGCGGCGACTTCAGCAAGGCGGATGGGGCGATCACGTGCAACGCGCCGAAGACCGTGCAGGGCTTCGAGCAGATGATGCGGTTTGTCAACGCGTCGTTCGCGCCGAAAGGGCTGGGCTGGTATCAGCTGCGGACGATGTTCGCGGAAGGCAAAATCGCCATGCTGTTCGACGGGCCCTGGGACCTCGGCCAGGTCAAGACGGCCAATCCCAAACTGTACCCGTTCGTGGGCATGGCGCCGTGCCCGACGCCGACCCACGCCGCGATCACCGGTGGCGCCTTCTACACGATCCTCCGCAAGGACAGCAACAAACAGGCGGTCTGGGACTACATTGCGCTTGCGACGAGCGACGAATGGCAGCAGCGGTGGATCGAGGTCGAGGTACAGGTGCCCGGGACGACGCTGCCGCCCACCGCGGCATTCCTGCGGCTCAATCCGGGCTACCGGTACGTGACTGAGCTGGCGGCGAAGTACGCCACCGGCTTCGGCTACCTTCCTCCGGGCTACGAGCTCGTCGCGACGGCGTTCCAGACGAAGGTCATCGACCACGTCGGCGACATCTGGTCTGGCGCCAAGCCTCCCAAGGCCGCGATGGACGAATGCCAGCGCGAGCTCGAAGCGTGGGCCAAGACGCTGCCTCCGGGCGGGCGCAGCTAGTGGCCTCCGGCGCCACTGCCGAGGCGCGGCCACGAGCGGCGGCCGCGGATCCGGGGAGCGGCGCGCCCGCGTGCGGGCTGATCCGCACCTGAGCCGCCAGACCGCCGGCGCCACGGGGCTTGCCGGGCCGTGAGGCGCGAGCGACGCGTGTTCGCGATCGCCATGATGGCGCCGACCGTGCTCTGGACGCTGCTGGTGCTCGTCTACCCCGTCGGCGTGACGCTCCGCAACAGCCTGTTCAATGTCGGCGCCGGGTTCGACCCGCACCCGCCGTTCGTCGGTCTTGCGAACTACGCCGCCTTGGTGGCCGATCCGATCTTTTGGCACTCCGTCCGCGTGACGGTCTTGTTCGCGCTCGGCAACCTGCTCGGCTCGTTTGGCTTGGGTCTCGTTACCGCGATGTTGCTGCATGAGCGGCTTTGGGGCCGGTCCTTCGCCCGCGCGGTCCTGCTCCTCCCGTGGGCCATGCCGCAGGTCGCGGCGGTGGTCGTGTGGCGGTGGCTGCTGCAGGTGCAGTACGGCGCCGTCAACTACGTGCTGTGGCGCCTGCACCTCGTGGCCACCCCGTCGATCCAGTGGCTCGTCAAGCCCAGCCTGGGATTGTATGCCGTGCTCGCAGCGACGGTGTGGTGGCAGTATCCGATCGCGACCACGTTCCTGCAGGCTGGCATCCAGTCTGTTCCGGTGGACCTGTACGAGGCCGCCGGCATCGACGGCGCGAACGGCTGGCAGCGGTTTCGGCACGTGACCTGGCCCGGACTCCGCCACGTCCGCAACATCCTGCTCTTGATGCTGCTGTTCTGGTCTCTCGGCCAGGTCATCATCATCTGGACGATGACGGCCGGCGGGCCCGCGCGCGCGACACAGACGCTCGCGATTCTCGTGTACCAGCGCGCGTTCTCCGACTTCCAATTTGGCAGCGCGGCGGCGCTGGCCACGATCGTGCTCGCGGTTTCGCTGAGCATCGGGTTGCTGTACTACCGGCTCACCCTCCGCACGGCGCAGGAGGCATAGGGTGTCGCAGCCCAGACCCGAGCCATACGCCGGTCCCCGCGCAGCCGGGGCCGGACACCGGAACGGGGCGCGTGCGTCCGCGGCCGCCGAACGTCCCGTGCCGGGTCCGCCGCGCGCGTCGCGCCGGCGGGCGGGTCTCGCGGCCTGGCGCGCGGCGAGACGCGGTCTCCTCTACGCCGTCACTATCGTGGTCTGCATGGTCGTCGGGTTTCCCATCTATTGGATGGTCACCAGCGCGCTCGAGCCGGGGAACCTCTTCAACTTCCCGCCGCGGTTCTTCCCAAGCCACCCGGCCTGGAGCAACTTCACCCATATCTTCACCGTCAACCCGCTGGGGCACTGGCTGGCGAACAGCCTCTTCGTCGCGGGCGGCACCATGATCTGCTCGCTTCTCCTGGCCGTCCACGCGGCGTACGGCCTGTCGCGGTTCCGCGGGCGCGCGGTGGACGGGCTCGGCTTTCTCATGCTCGTCGGCCAGATGATCCCGGTGACGGTGCTGACGATCCCGTTCTACGTGCTGTTCAGGCAACTGCACCTCATCGACACGCTCACCGGAATCGTCGTGGCGACGACGACGTTCAGCGTCCCTATGTGCCTGTGGATGCTGAGGGGATTTTTCGACGGCGTGCCGCGGGAGTTGGACGAAGCGGCGCTGACGGACGGGTGCACGCGCCTCGGCGCGCTCTACCGGGTCATTCTCCCGTCGGCGCTGCCGGGCGTCGTGGCCGCGGCGATCTTCGGGTTCATGCTCGGGTGGAACGAGTTTTTCTTCGCCAGCACGTTCCTCAGCACCGAGACCAAGTGGGTCGCGACCGTGGGACTCGTGACCTACATGAGCCAGTATTTCGTGGAGTGGTCGGCGTTGATGGCGACGGCGTTCGTCATCACGATCGTCCCCGCGATCCTCTTCATGGTGACGCAGCGGTACATGATGGCGGGGATTACCCAGGGCGCGGTCAAGGCGTGACGGTACGCGTCGCGGTGGTCGGGTGCGGCGTCATGGGGCGGCGCTACGCGGCCGTGCTTCGGGCGGCGCACGGGGTCGAGATCTGCGGGTACGCGGATCCGAACCCCGAGGCGCGCGAGGCCGTTTGCCGGATCGCCGCGGCGCCGGCGTTCGCCGATCACCGTGCGCTGCTCGCCGAGATCCGGCCGGACGCGGTCTGCGTGTGCACGCCCGATGACCGCCACCGCGCGCCGGCCGTCGACGCGCTCGAGACCGGTGCCGCGCTGCTCGTGGAGAAGCCGCTCGCCACGTCCGTCGAGGACGCCGGCGCGATCGAGCGGGCCGCCGCGCGCTCCGGTGCCGTGGCGATGGTCGGGCATCTCCTCAGATTCGAAGGACGCTACGCCGCCGCGCGGCAGGCCGTCGCGGCCGGCGGCGTGGGGCACGTGCACGGCGTCCACGCGCACCGGTACGCCGCCGCGGCCGACCGGCGCCGCCGGGGTCCGCGGGCGTCGGGGCTCTGGCATCTCGCCGTGCACGACGTGGACCTCGTGCGCTGGATCACCGGCCGGGAGATCATCGCGGTGGCGGCGAGCGGATCGAACCACGGCGACGAACCGCCGGCCATCGTCGCCGCGCATCTGGCGCTCGACGGCGGCGGCGTGGCCGCGCTGGAGGCGGCGTGGGTCCTCCCGGACGCGTTTTGCGGTCACGTGTGGACGGGATTGGTCGTGATGGGGAGCACGGGGTGTGTGGAAGTGCCGTCGACGCACGCGGCGGTCGCCGCACACGCCGGGAACGCGATTGTGTACACAGATCCGACGCGCTTCTTCGAGCCACCCGGGCTGCCGGCGCAGGGCGCACTCCGGGAGGAGATCGCGGCGTTTCTCAACGCGGTGCGCACCGGGACGCCGTCGCCGGTTCCCGTGGCCGACGGCAGGCGCGCCGTGGAGATCGTCGCCGCGCTCGAGCGCGCGCTCGCCGAAGGGACACGGGTCACGATCGCGGCGTGACGGTCGCCGAACCCGGCACGCGCCGATATCGAGGAGGGCCATGGTGTTGAACGTGGGAGTGATTGGGGCGGGGCTGCTCGGGGCCCGCCACGCCCGCGCGTACGCCGAACTCGCCGGCTGCCGTCTGGCCGGTGTCTACGATGTCGATCACGCGCGCGCGGAGGCGGTTGCGTCCCGCCACGGCGCCCGCGCCTTTGCGTCGCTGGACGACATGCTGCGGGCCCGCGTCGACGCCGTGGCCGTGGCCACGCCGGACCATGCCCACCACGATTCGGTGATGGCGTGCCTCGACGGCGGCGCGCACGTGTTCGTGGAGAAGCCGCTCGCCCTCGATACGGCCGAGGCGCGGGCCATGATCGATCGGGCGGCGGAACGCCGGCGCGTATTGATGGTGAACTACAGCCAGCGCTGGCTGCCGGAGTCCCGCCGCATCGAGGACCTCGTCACATCGGGCCGGCTCGGAGAGATCGCGTTCATCGAATCGCACCGGTGGGACGCCGCGTGGGTGCCCGAGCGAATGATCGCCCCGTGGGCGGACCGCACCACGCCCATCCATTTCATGTCGAGCCACGACATCGATCTGATCCTGTCGTGGCTCGGGCGCCGGGTCCGCACCGTGTACGCCACGGCGCACCGCGGCGCGCTCTCCCGGGGGGACATCGTCGACGGCTACAACGCGCTGCTGACCCTGGAGGGCGGCGCGCGCGTCAGCCTGCACTCCTCGTGGATCCTCCCGGAGACCTTTCCGTCGGCGGCGGACAGCCGGTTCGAGCTGCTCGGAAGCCAAGGAGCGGTCTTTCTCGACGGCAATCGCCGCGAGATGACCGTGTTTACCTCCCGGCACAGCGAGCGGCTGACGTTCGGCGGCCCGCGCACCGCCGACGAGGTCGGCGGCCGGCTCGCCGGCGCGTTCGTGGAGTCCGTGCGCGCCTTTCTGAGCGCGGTGGGCGCGGACGACCGCGCGGGGCCAACGTCCGCGGCAAACACGCTCCACGTCGTGGAGGTCCAGGCCGCGATTGTCGCCTCCGCGGCTCAGGGCGCGGAGGTGCGTCTGGAGCTCGCGCCCGAGCGTGCGTGATCGCGCGCGGGTCCGGCACCGTCCGCGCGTGCGGCGGGATCGCGGTTTAGGCCTGGGCCCAGGGCGAGATGCTGCGGCGACTCAGCGGATGCGGCCGCACGCCGCGATCGCATCGAAGATGACCCCGGACATCGAGACCGACGGATCGCCCTTGTGCGCGGCGATGGCCGGGCTGACCAGGTCGACGAGATCGTCGATCGTCCCGACCGTGCGGCACTGACCGGCGTCGACGATGTCCTGCACGACCGCCGACGGCGGCCTCCCGGAATTGTCGAGGTGCCGGAGCACGTCGGCCACGCCGGCCGCGTAGCCTTCGTGGAGGTCCTGCCGGGCGAAGTACGACGGATCGTTGTCCCAGCGGTCTTTCCACATGAACGTCCCCCCGGCGGCGTCGACCGTACCCGCGGATGACGATGAGACCACGGCACACGCCGCGAGGCCCGACACGATGGACGAGATCACATTTTGCCGGGGGTTCGTGATCCGCGCGATGGCGCGCGAGGCGAACACGCTGACGTCGGGGATGTCCGTCATCCCGCGCAGGCACGTGTGGGCCTGCCGGAGTAGCAGCGGGATATACGCCCGGACGTCCGGGGGGAAATCGGCGAGGTCCCGCACGGTGTCCCAGACGCCCATGGCGTAGCCGTCCTGGAACTGCCACGCCACGGTCGGCCAGCGGTCCGGCCGCATGAATGCATCGCTGTCCGCGGACATCGCCGGCGGCGCCGCCCATAGCAGGACGGCGGCCGCAGCGAGCGCGCTCATCGTCTTACGCATGCCTCTCCCCCAAGTCGTAGGTTGGCCGCCTCGCGCGCAAAGTCCTCGGCGAGGTCGCCGGCCCCGGGGCGCGGCTCAGGAATCTGCGCAACCGGTAGAGAAGCCAGACACCGTGCCGCGGCCTCCGCGGTCGAGGCGTTCCCCGGAGGAGTCACGTGAAGATCACGGATCTCAAGGTCGACCTCATCAATATTACATACACGCATACCATGTCATCGGCGACATCCAAGGCCAGCGGGACGACCAAATGCATCGTCCGGCTCGGCACGGACGAGGGCATCGTCGGCCTCGGGGAGGCCCCGGGCGGCGCCGAGACGCACGAAGAGATCCTGCGCGCGTACGAGGCGGTGCGTGGACACGACCCGTTTCGGATCGAGGCGCTGGTCGAGCGGCTGCCCGGACCGCACCGTGGGTTGTACGGGCCCACCCCGACGGCGATGTCGGCCGTGGAGATGGCGGTGTGGGATATCATGGGCAAGGCGGTTGGACGCCCCGTGTGCGATCTGCTCGGCGGCCGGTACCGGGCGGCCGTGCCGGTGTGCGCTCCTCTGTTTACCGACGAGGGTGCGGAGGCCGACTTCGCGGCGGCCACGGTGGCGGCGGCCGAAGCGGCGATTGCACGGTGGGGGTTTGGAGCCGTGAAGGTCAAGGCGGGAGTCTACCGCCCGGGCACCGAACTCGGCGCGCTCCGTGCCCTGCGCCGCAAGTTCGGAGAGGGCCTCGCGTTGCGCGTGGACCCCAACGGCGTGTGGTCGCCCGAAGAGAGCATTCGGTTCGGACAGCGGGCGCTCGATCTCGACCTGGAGTGGATGGAGGATCCGACCTGGGGCATCGAGGGCATGCAACGGGTTCGCGCCACCGTGCCGATTCCGCTCGCGACGAACATGTGCGTCCGCAACTTCGGCGAGGTTCCCGTCGCGTTCCGGGCCCGGGCGGTGGACGTCATCCTCGGCGATCACCGCATCTGGGGCGGGATCTGGCCGACCCGGAAGCTCGCCGCACTGTGCGAAGGGATGAACGTCGGGTTTGGCCTGCACAGTTCGCACGAACTGGGGATCGCCACCGCGGCCCGGCTGCACCTGGCCGCCGCGACCGCCCACCTGAGCTACCCCATCGACGTGACGCACTGGTTTCACGCGGACGATGTCATCGACGGCGGCCCGCTGCCGATCCGCGACGGCGCGATCGCGGTCCCCACCGGTCTCGGGCTCGGCGTGGAGATCGATCCCGAGGCGCTCGAGCGAGGAGCGGCCCGGTGCCGGCACGACGGGCAATACGTGAATACGTTTACCAACCCGTCGCGGTACCGGTGGTGGGTCTGATGCTGGACGGTCACCGGTCTGGGTCGCTCACCGCCACGCCGTCCGCGGGCCGGGCCATCACCGTGGACGACCTGCTCGCGTTGCGGATCGCAAACGATCCGCAGTTGTCCCCCGATGGGTCGCGCGTCGTCTGCGTGTTGACCCAGGTGGATGTTGCCGCCAACGCGTACCGCAGTAATCTGTGGATCGTGCCGGTGGACGGAGGGGATCCGTGGCCACTCACCGCGGCGGCCGCGCGAGACGCTACGCCGCGCTGGTCCCCCGACGGCCGCGAGATCGCGTTTCTATCCGACCGCGGCGGTACCAAGCAGGTGTGGATCATCGCCGCCGACGGCGGCGAAGCGCGGCGCCTCACCTCGGGCGCGCTGTCGCCGTCCGAGGTCGCGTGGGCCCCCGATGGCCGGTCGCTAGCGTTCGTGGGCAAACCGGAACCGGCGGGATCCGACGAGCCGAGCGACGTGCGTGTGTTCTCGCGGCTGCACTACAAGGCGGACGGCGAAGGCTTTTGGGACGGCCGCTGGAAGCAGGTGTTTATCATCGATCTCGGGACCGGGGATGTCCGCCAGCTGACCCACGGCGACTACGACCACACCGCACCCGCGTGGTCTCCCGATGGCACGCGGATCGCGTATGCGGGCAATCCCGACGCGGACGCGGACCTCGGCAACGCGAGCGATGTATGGGTCGTGCCGGTGAACGCGGAGGCGTCCCCGCGACGGCTCACCCGGACGGCCGGTCCGGTCGAATCGCCGGCGTGGTCGCCGGACGGGGCGCGCATCGCGTACGTGGGGCACGACAACCCCTGCCGGGGCGCGAGCCACGCCCGTGTTTGGGTCGTCCCGGCCGCCGGCGGTGATCCTGTATGCCTGACGCGAGCGTACGACCGCAGCGTCGGTCACCATCTCAGCTCCGACGTGCGGGGCAGCCCCGCGACGGGCGGGCTCACGTGGTCCCCGGACGGTTCGCGGATCTACGCGATGGTGGCGGAGGGCGGCACCACCCAGATCGCGTCTGTGGCATCGGATGGCGTCGTACGCCTCGAGACCCGCGGCGACCACGAGCTGATCGGATGCTCGCTCGACAGGGCCGGGCGGCGCCTCGCCTGCATCGTGTGCGATCCCGTCACCCCGGGAGACGTCGCCGTGATCGAGGTGGGCAGCTCGGCATCCGGCCCGCTGCGCCGGGCGACACGATGGAACGGCCCGCTCCTCGAGGGCGTCGTGCTGGCCAGGCCGGAGCTCTTCCACTGCGCGGGTGCGGATGGGTGGCCGATCGAAGCGTGGGTGATGCGGCCGGCTGGCGGCCAGCGGGTCCCGGCGGTGCTGGAGATCCACGGCGGGCCTCACTCCGCGTACGGGTACGCGTTCATGCACCAGTTCCAGCTCTTGTGCGCGGCCGGCTATGCGGTCATCTACGCGAATCCCCGGGGCAGCCGCGGCTACAGTGAGGCGTTTGCGTCCGCGACACACCATGATTGGGGCGGCAAGGATTACGAGGACCTTATGCGCGTGGTCGACCATGCCGTGGCAAATTACTCCTGGATCGATCCGCGGAGGCTCGGCGTCGCGGGCGGCAGCTACGGGGGCTACATGACCAATTGGATCGTCGGCCACACGCAGCGGTTTCGCGCCGCCGTGAGCATGCGGACCACCTGCGACCGGTCCGCCCAGTGGGGAACGTCCGACATCGGCTATCACAACGGGCAATGGGAGTTTCCGGGCGCGCCGTGGGAGGCGTCGGAGTTTTACCGCGAACGATCGCCGATCACGCACGTGCGCGAGATGCGGACGCCGATGCTGATCCTGCACGGCGAGGACGACCTGAGATGCCCGGTGGCGCAGTCGGAGCAGCTGTTTGTCGCGTTGTACAAGCAGGGGACGCCGGTGCTGTTCGTCCGGTTCCCCGGGGAGAGCCACGGAATGTCGTCTTCGGGCCAACCGCGGCACCGGTTGGCCCAGCTGCGCCACATCCTGGCCTGGTTCGAAAAGCACCTCGCGCCCGACTAACGGCCCGTGCCCTCTGGGTCGGCAGCCGACGCCGTCTCTGCTAGGACGCTCGGAGCGCCTGCGGCGTGACCTGCCCCAGCGCGTCGAACAGCCGCACGTAGGCCCGCGTGCCGCGCTCGAAGCTCGCGAGGCGGAAGAACTCGTTGGGCGCGTGCATGCGATTGTCCGGCTCCCCGAACGCGAAGAACAAGAGCCACATGCCTAACCCGTCGCGGAGGAGATCGGAGACCGGGAGGGTACCGCCGATGCGCACGCGCACGGGATCCTTTCCATACACGCCCTTGAGCGCGCGCGCGGCCGCGGCGAGGCCGGGGTGGTTCGGCGGCATCAGGTAGGCCCGTGCTTTGCCGGGGAATCGCGAGACGGTGAAGCTCACCCCGGCAGGCCCATGGCGGCGCACGTGCGCCTCGATCGCGCCGGCGATCCGGTCGGGGTCTTGGTCCGGCACGAGCCGGCAGGTGATCTTGGCATGCGCATCGGCCGGCAGGACGGTCTTGATGCCGTCGCCTTGGAATCCGCCCCAGATGCCGTTGATCTCGAGCGTCGGACGGACGGTCACCCGCTCCGCCGGCGTGTACTCCGGCTCGCCCGTGAGCGTCGTGACGCCGAGTTGCGCGCAGTACGACGCCTCGTCGAACGGCACGCGCGCAACCTCGCGCCGGTCCGCGTCCGATAGCGGACGCACCTCGTCGTAGAACCCCTGGACGGTCACCCGTCCCTGCGCATCGTGCATCCCGGCCAGCAGGGCCGCGAGCGCGTGGATCGGGTTTGGCACGGCCCCGCCGTAGACGCCGGAGTGCAGGTCTGTCCGGGCGCCGCGCGCATCGATCTGCACGGCCGAGAGCCCCCGATTGCCGATCGTCAGGGACGGCGTGGTCGCGTCGAGCATCGATCCGTCGGCGCTGACCGCCAGGTCCGCCTCGAGCAGCGCGCGGTGCTCCCGGATGAACGGCCCCAGGCTGGGACTGCCGATCTCTTCCTCGCCTTCGAACAGGAACTTGAGGTTGAGTGGAGGTGCCCCCGCGGTCTCGCGCAGGGCATCGAGCGCCGCGATCGGAGTGTAGAGACTCCCTTTATCATCGGTGGCCCCGCGCGCAAACAGCGAGCCGTCGCGCACCGTCGGTTCGAACGGTGGCGACTCCCACAGCGCCACCGGGTCCACCGGTTGCACATCGTAGTGCCCGTAGATCAGGATCGTCGGGAGCCCGTCGCGGACGTGCCAGCGGCCGTAGACGACCGGGTGTCCCGCCGTTGGGAGCACGCGGACCTCCGGCGTGCCCACCGCCCGCAGGCGCTCCGCGAGCCAGGCGGCCGCCTGAGCCACCGCGTCCTTGTGCGCGGGAAGGGCGCTCACGCTCGCAATGCGCAGAAAGGCCGCGAGCTCTTCGAGATGCCGGTCGTGCGCCTTGCGCAGATACGCGTCCGCCGCGGCAGTATCCATCGCGTGCCACCTATCGTCGACGACGTGGGCGTCCGGATCATGCGTCGCAGCGTGGCGTCGATGATCCGGACCTCGTGGATGACTTCCGCGCGGGCGGGATCACCCCTCTCGAGCGAGGCACGATGAGGCCGCCGACAGCGATGGGCGCTCCCGTCTATCCTCGTCGGACACACGAGATGAGGCGCTAGAGGCCTTGCGGCCCGATTGTGTCGGGGACGGCGGTCAAAAGGTCGGCGCGTGGCAGGGATCGGCGCCGGCAGGATATCCGAAACTCGCGATCTGTTGCGGGCCCTGATAGCGTCCACGGTCGCTCAGCATGTCGCCCCACGGCACCGCCTTGTACAGATGGCCCGCCTGGAGACGGACGTCACGGCGGGTGTCGCCGGTGACGGGCTGCGGCGAGTACCCGATGCTGTAAAACAGCGCATGCGGCACCGTCGCGTCGACCAACGCCACGCAGTACGTGTTCGGCGCCAGCGTGCAGACGGGCTTGGCGTCGTTGAAGATCGACCGGTACCCCCAGGCATGAGAAAACTGGGTCACGGCTCGGGGCTCGACGTTATTGACGAACACGACGATGGCAAATTGGCCGGTTGCGGGCCAGACGGGGCAAGGGGAGGACACGGATTGGGCGTTAGCCGACAACGCCAGCGACAACATGAGGGCACAGCCTGTGGTGAGAACGGAGGTCCATTTCATACGTCCTCTCCCTCGCCCTTCGCCCGGCCATTTCTGTGCTGTTCATATGCCCACACCGCATGAAGAAGACGACATCGCGCGCGCGGCTCGAACGTCTGAACTGATTGACATATAGATATTTAGATGTTAGCATGCCTGTCAAATGAACGCGGTCTGCCGCAGGCCGAGGTGCGGCGGCAGTCCTGGGGACGGGCGCTGAAGCGACGGCCCGGGAGCAGGATGGACGGCGAGCAGCGTTAGGACGTGGCACTGTGGTGAGCTGGATGACGCTGAGGCATCGGAGGTGGCCTGCATGCTGAATCGCATTCAACTGATCGGGCGGTTGACTCGGGATCCGGATCTTCGCTACATCGCATCAGGGCAACCGATGGCGCAGTTCACGCTGGCCGTTGACCGGGACTTCCGGAACGCCGCGGGGGAGCGGGAAGCGGATTTTGTCAACTGCGTCACGTGGCGCAAGCTCGCTGAGCAGGTTGGACAGTACTGCGCGAAGGGGCGCCTCGTGGCGGTGGAAGGGCGGCTGCAGACCCGTACCTTCGAAACGCAGGATGGCGTGCGCCGCAAGGCCACGGAGGTGGTGGGCGACCGCGTGTGGTTCCTGGACGGCCGGCGGCCGGAGAGCGGTTCACCGAGCCGCGGTGGCGACGAGACCGAGGCCCGCGACGGCGAGTCTGAACCGGAATCCATCAGCGAGGACGAGGAGTCCGCGGAGACCGATTGAGCCTCCGCGTTGCCTCGAACGATATCGACGAATAGTCGTGGACGGGGCACCGGTCGCGGTGGATGCTTCTCCCCCCTCCGAGGCGTCGGGCGCCCGCGGCGCCCCCTCGTCCACCATCGCCCTTCGCGGCACCTGACAGCCGGACGGCGCCATCGGCCGAGACGCGGCCCGTACGACGTGCACGCGTTGCGTGCCGGGGCCGTTCCGCTTTCTCAATCTGCCG
>JAJPIA010000122.1 GCA_021324975.1 Bacillota bacterium | reverse complement strand
CGGCAGAGGCGGCGATTCGGAAACGATCGGACGTGCCTGCGTGGGCGATGTTCGTTGGCGCAGCGCTTGCATGCACTTTCATATTGATGACCGCGCATGCTTACTTCAATTGAGCATTTTCATGACTTGCCGATAGGTGTCGCGGTGCGAAGTGAAGGGGCCCCAACCCGACTAAATTCAGTAAATTCATAGACGGAAACTGCGCGAATTATTTTCGTGGCTGTCTGCTTTTGACGTGCGCCCTCTGGTGGAGTAGCGAGGCGAAAGGTACAGGTTCAGGATGATGCGGCGGTGGAAATGCAGATCAGGTTCGTCGTGAGAAGCGGCGGCCCGAACCGCAACATACGGTTCCTACGGGACGCCGGCAACAGATCGTGGAAGCTCCTGCGGTCAAGGAGATTCAAGTTCTCGACGTCGCCAAAGTATCCCAATCCTACTCGTCTGAGGACCGCTCGATACGCCGCGTCGGGGAGCCAGTGAAGCAACGGCAGCATAGTGTGGACGTCGACGGGGAACCGGCGATTGGGCGTCGTGAACATCACGCACCGGCAGACCCGGCAGACTTCATGAACCAGCCGGGCCTGCTGGTCGCGGGTTCCCGCGTGCTCGACGACGGCGTTGCAAATCCCGCAATCGAAGTAGAGGTCCGGGAGAGGGATGGCTCGGAGATCGGCCTCGAGAAAATTCAATCCCGGGAATTCTTCGAGCAGCCATTGCGCGCCTTCGCTCGTACGCGCAATGGCGGTGAGATTCCTGCGATGCGGGTACATGTCTTCGAAGAAGTAATGCGCCGGATGTGATCGGTGTCCGGACACTCCAAAGTCGGCGACCCTTGAGGTCGCCGAGGGACTGCATTCTTGCATAAAAGCCTCAAAGATCCCGCGGCGCGCGCGGAGCGCCAGGTCGTCCCGGAACCTGTTCAGGACGCCGAGATTGATAGTGTAGGTTAGTGGCATCAGCCTATCAGCGCGTCAGAAAGGCAACACGGCCGTCAAAAAGCCTTGCCAGTAGGATCTCATGGGTTGCCTCAAAGACCCGCTCAGGGCCAAGACGGAGGCGCCGCGGGATGCGCGGGTTGCGCACGTTCGCCGGCGATAGTACGATACGCGAGAACGCGCGGCCCATCGTCCGTATCCCGAATCTCCGTCGCCGGCGGTCATTGTGTGTATGCGCTTAATTTCATTGAAGTTCCTCTCGGCCCACCCCCGCTACATCGGGTCGTCATGAGGTGATGTATCCTGCTGCGTGATCAACTGCGGCGGCTGCTTGGGACAGCCCACATGCTTTACCTGGCGGCGAGCCTGGGCATGTACGCGGTTGCGTCAGTGGCGCTCCTTGCCTCGTCTGGGTTTCTCCCGTACGTCACCGACAACAACGAGAGTTTCTCCGCGGCCCTCCATGCCCGGAACATGCTGCGACACGGGCTTGCGAGCGCGATGGGGTTGGCCGACGAGGCGACGTCGAACAGCTCGGTTGCTCACCCGTACGTGTACACGCACGGTGGCAATTTCCCCAGGTTCCCAGTGTATCTACTCCAGAGCCTCGGGATCACCCGAATTGAATGGCAGATTGTCATACTCTCGCTTATGATTGGATTGGCCACGATCTATCTATGTTTTCAGTTTTTCTCGAGGATCGCGGACAGCTTGTTCGCGTTTCTCGTCTGCGCGGTATTGACCACCGACTATGTGCTCTTCATGCAATGGGAAGGCAGTACCTATAGAGTGTGGCATGGGTTCCTGTTCTTTGCCGGGCTGGTCTGCATTCAGCACATGGCACAGCCGCGTCGCATTGCAGGTCTGTTATTGTTCTTGACCGCCATTGTTCTCGGCTATTTCGAAATCGTCTTTGCGGCGTTCACGGCTTTGACCTGGCTCTTGTACGCGCTGTTGGCATATTGGCATGAGGCCCGCCTTGCCATGCGAGTCGCGCTGACCTCCGCCGTCGGGATCGCGACCGCGCTTCTGACGCTGCTCGCACAAAGCGTTGCACTCTTTGGATGGGCGACGGCGTTGCAGGATGTTCGGCTCACCTTTCTCTCCCGAAACTTCTCCCAGCAGTCCCTTACGCCGACCGGCGCACAACGCATGCTGGCGTTCTTTCAACAGCATCACATCGTCTTCTGGATCGACAATCCGGATACTCGCGGATACCTGCACCTCGATACGTTTCTGCGCACTGTTGGGACCGACATTCTGCAGATCCACACCCCGTATCTCGTCCTGCTCATGTGGATCATCACCGCGGCATGGATTGTCAAGATAGGTTGGAGGATTCGGATGGTGCCTCCTCGGCGTGCAACCGCGACCTTGTCAGCACCGAAGCTCGGAGTGCACCGAGGGTCGCTCCAAACGGAACCGGCCGCTGCGGTGACGATCCCGGCGATCGCGGTGCTGCTCTACGTGGTCATAAGCCTTGCATCCAACGACCCCAGCCGCATGCCCCTAGCAAGTTCCGGTGGTCTGCCGGGTTTCCCCATTTACTTATTCGCGCCGCCGAGCCTCACAACAATTGCGGCGACCCTACTGTTGTTGTGGGCAGTCTACAGAACTGTGGGTCGCGCGCTCGTGCTGCACGTGGTGTCCCGCCGTCATCTCGGGTTCCTCGTTGTCGATGCGCGGCCCGCGCTGAAGCATGCGGCCGCGGCCGCGCGAGCGGTGAGGATTTCTATGCGGGAACTGTTCCTCGCCGCGATTCTCCTCGCCGTCATCGCGGCATTTGAGTTGAACTACTGGCAGTTTTTTGACGTGGACTTCGCTTCCCTGTGGATGTGGGCGATTCAGGGATTCTTCGGCTCGCCTATCCTGGAGGCAGCGCTCGTCGGATTTTCTCTGCTGGCGTTGCTCCTCGTACTGCGCGGCGGCCGGAGCCTGCTACGATCGTACGACGACGCGGTTTTCGTGGCGGTGCTGCGGTACCTTGCGGCGGGTGCGCTCGCCTTCGGAATCGTGTACCTGATCTTTCCCGGTTATCTCGCGAGCGGCTATCTCGTGCGCCAGGCGCCGCTGCCGGTTTTCGTCGTCGACGTTTGGGTGGCCCTGTTCTTCTATGCTCTGGTGAAGATCGTGCTGGCCAGCGCGCGAAGAGCCGGTATTCCCGTGAGCCGCCTCTCCTGTACGTTTGCTAGGGGGAGGCAATTCACGGTAGCCAGCCATCGATTCGTATTCCTTCTCTCGGCCTTCCTCTTCATGTTCGGGGTAGCCTACTGGGCGAGGGCGCAGTTTGTCTACATCAACACGCTCCCCCCTACGACAATACAGACGCTCCACCAAGAGCTCATGCGACCGAGATACGCGGGAGCCACGTTCATCAGCAATAACTACCCCGGTCTTGTCACTTACTATACTCACACGTGGGCCTATCCGGACGCGACCTTCAATGACGCGGTCGTTGCCGTCCAACGCGGCATGCTGACTGAGATGATGGGCGGGCAGTACGTCTGGGAGGCCGACCGCGATGTCAACCTAGCCTACACGCGTCCTCAATACTACCTTTGCCTGACGATGCCGTCGATGTACATGGCCAGGGACGTGGCGGGATTGCGTCCTGGCCGCCATCTGTCGAACTGCCGGAGTGATCCTATAGTTGTGGACGCGACCCAGCACACCGGGCCGTTTTTCAACGTGCTCGCGGCCGAGGATCGCAGCCGGCGGGGTCTGTGGGCCATTGTGAAATTGGATCCTGCGATTCGGCTGGCTCCTCTGCACCAGTAATGCGCGGCATCCAGCCGGCAGTTTTTTGCGTTGTCGATCGGATTCGTTTCCGCACGGCTGAGCCGAAGAACCGAGTCTCCGCATAGACCGCCGGACGGCGCGAAGCTTGAGGAGGGCGCAAATGGATTCACGCGAATTCAACATATTGTACGACCGCCTGAGGCGTGCGGAGGCACGGCTTCGGTACCTATCGATGGCATGGATGGTGGCGGTGCCTGCGTTGGTCGTTCTCGCGGTCGCCATGGGACATGCTCACTCGCAGCCGGTCCAGTTGAAGGCGAGAGAGCTCCAGATCGTGGATTCGTCAGGACGAACGCGCCTCGCGCTGTATGCCGCGTCCGACGGGACGCCGCGGATCGTTCTCGCCGGTGGCACGGGACTGCCTCGCGTTACCCTGGGCGTCGGCTCCGATGGAGAGGCCCGGCTTAATTTCTATGATGTGGGAGGGCGTCCTCGCGTCGGCCTGGGTGTCGATATGGACGGCGCTCCCTGGCTGAAGTTTCTCGACGCGGACCGCAGGCCCCGGCTCGACGTGGGCACCGCATCCGACGGAGCGTCTTGGGTGAGATTCTTCGACGCTGCCCAGGTTTCGCGGGCCAGCCTAGAGGCGGCGTCCGGCGGAGCGTCGGCGCTCGTGTTGGATGATGCGGATGGAAATCGCCGCGTCGGCCTGGACGTCGCCCGGGACGGGTCCCCGCGCATCGCCGTGACGGATGCACGCGGCCACGATCTGTTTTCAACGCCGTGAGCAGGAGGTTCCCGGTGGTCTTGGTGCTGGTGCTGTTGTCCATCGCCATGGGCGTGACCGGCCAGTTTCTGCTGAAGGTAGGGGCCAGCACACCTGTGCATAGCTTTGGCGATCTTGTCGCAAATCTTCTGCGCCCGTCCACGGTGGCCGCGCTGGCGCTCTACGGCGGAGCGACATGCCTGTGGATAACCGCCCTTTCAAGGGCTCCGCTCAGCTATGTCTACCCGCTGCTCGGGCTCAACTTTGTCATCGTGGTCATCGTCTCGGCGATTCTACTTCACGAACAGGTGTCTATGTACCGGTGGCTCGGGGTCGGCTTGGTCGCGATCGGGTTCATCGTCGTCGCCACGAGTTAGCCGTTAGCCACGTGGGCGCGTTCGATATCCCGTAGCCGCCGCCCCGCGCCCAAGGTCGCCACCGGCTCAGGACGTGCGGTACGCGGTGCAAGCGCCGCGTCCGGCAGCGTCGAGACTCTACGAATCGGCGGGATCTGTCAATGGAGTCGACATCCGTCAAGGAGCGAGCCACGGGGCTCGCGCTCGCGCGCGACCGTACCCGCATGCCTGGTTTGGCGGTGTCGATCGCCTTGGGGCTGGCGGTTCTGGTGCTGGGGGTGTATTTCTTCCGGTTGTCCGCGCAGAACGCGATCGGCGCAGATCAGGCCGGCTATCTCCTGTATGCTCACGATGCGATCCAGGGGAACTGGGTGCTTCGCGGCTGGACCTTTCCCGAAGATCCGTACTGGCTGCCCGACGGTCTCTTGTACGCGGTCGGGGCGGCTGTTCGAGGAATCGATCCGGTCCTCCTCTACGCGGTGCCGACAGCTGTCTGCATCGCGCTTGCTGCGGCGATGGTCACGGCCGCGACCGTGGCGACGGCCCCTCGCACGGCCTGGCCGTTTGTGGCCGGCGTCGCTATTCTACCCGTCCTCTTCCCGTCGCCGGATCTGGCGGCCGTGATCTTGATGGGACCGTTTCACACGGGGACGGTCGTCTTTGCGCTCGCCTCCATGCTGAGCCTATATCTCGCCCAGCAACCCGGCCAGGGACGGGGGCGACGATGGATCTTGTCCGGCGTCGCATTCCTCCTCCTCACGTCTGCGAGGCTCGGGGACCCGTACATCACCATTGTTGCCGTCGTCCCGATCATTCTCGTATCGGGGGCGCGCCTGCTGCTGGAGCACCCCGCGTCAGCGCGGTCCCGTCATCTGATCCCAGTGAGCGTAGCGGTCGCCTCCTGGCCTGGGTTCCTGGCGCTGCTGTGGCTCCTTCGGCACCTGGGAGGCGCCACCGTTACGCCGTTTCATCCCACGACCATCGCCTACGCGAGGCTCGGAGACAGCGTGGCCGCGTTGGGCCTCGCGCTCCTCAAGGTCGTGGGCGGAGACATTTTTGGCCGGGTATTCGACGCGTCGCTGATACCGGCCGTGCTCCGCCTCACGTACCTCGCGAGCGCCCTCGTGGTGGCCTGGCTTGTGTTGCGGGACGAGGTTCGCGCTGCCGCGCACGGTCGCCCTGGCCAGGATTGGCTTCTTGCGGTCACCGCGGTCGCCGCCGCGGTCGCTCTGGCCGGAAATATCCTCGGCACGTCGGACGTCGACACGCGGTATCGCGTCCCGCCGTTCATCATGCTCAGCGTTGCGCTTGCCCGATGGTTGGGGATCCGGGCCGGCTCATGGATCGCCCACAGAACGATCCCCGCTGCAGCGATCGGGGCGCTGTTCGTGTATCTGTACGTCGGGCCGATCGCGTCATACGCTAGCCCGCCGACGGTTGGAGGCAGGGTTCTCCCGACGGCGTCGATGAATGGCTCAGACTCGGATCTGGCGCTCGGCCGCTGGCTCGCTCGACGCGGGCTCGTATGCGGCTACGCAGGGTATCCGGAGGCGTCCATCGTCACGGTCGTTACCCACGGTGCGGTGAAAGTGCGTCCCGTCGCGTCGACGAAAGTGAACCAACCCGGCCTAGGACCGTCGCATTTGCCCGCGAACGAGTGGCGTATCTCGCCGTATCGCTGGTTGTCCAGGGACGCGTGGTATGCGGCCGACCCGGGCGCGAAGTTCCTGGTTCTCAATCCCGCTCCGTCCTGGGACCGCGACGTCGGTGTTGATGTGGACACGGCGGTCAACACCTTCGGCCCGCCGTCGCATATCTACCGGCACGTTGGTAGATATACCGTCCTCGTGTGGGACGCGCCCATTCACCTGTAGCCGCTCGCCCGTGGCCCAGCATGCGGAGGTCATGGCATTCGCAGAGGCACTCGACGACCGATCGGGTGCCATGGTAGGCTCAGGTAGCGCGATGCGAGTTCGAGCCGATTTGTTCGACCACACGTGGCCCGGCGCGAAGGGATGACATCCTTCCGCGTTGCCTATCTGGTCTCCCATCCCATCCAGTATCAGGTGCCGCTGCTGCGCTGCCTCGCAGCTCATCCGGAGGTCGACCTCACCGTTTATTACTTGGACGATGCGGGAGCGAAACAATACCGCGATCCGGAGTTCGGCGTTGCCATCCAGTGGGATCTGCCCCTCCTAGACGGGTACGCTTGGCGCGTACTTCCCAATCGCTCGCCGATCCCGAGGGCGGACCACTTTCTGCGCTATTTGCAGCCGTCCGTGATCGGCGCGCTGCGGCACGAGCGCTACGATGCTGTGATCGTTCATGGATACGCCCACGCGACGGAGTGGTTCGCGTTCCTCGGCGCTTGGTTGAGCCGCACGCCGCTTCTGCTGCGCGGTGAGTCGACACTCCTCGGCCGGCGGCGGTGGGTGCGCGTGGCCAAGCGTCTCGTGCTCGGCCCCGCGCTGCGGCGCATGCAGGGGATGCTGGCGATCGGTGCGCTCAACCGGGAGTTCTACCGGGCGTACGGGGTGCCAGAGTCCCGGATCTTCTTTGTACCATACGCGGTCGACAACGAGCGGTTCATGGCCGAGGCGGATCGCCTGGCGCCCGAGCGACCGGCGCTACGCCGTCAGTTGGGCTGGCCGGACGATCTCGCGGTCGTCCTGTATTCCGGAAAGCTCATCCCCAAGAAGCGGCCGATGGATCTCGTCGACGCGTGCGCGCGGCTTGCCGAGAATTGTCCCGTACGGCTCGTGCTGATGGGGGACGGTCCCCTTCGGGGGGAGGTGGAGGCGGAGGCCCGCCGGCGCGGGCTGGAGCACTTGTTCGTCACCGGATTTGTCAATCAGACAGAGGTCCCGCGATACTACGCCGCCGCAGACGTGTTGGCGCTCCCATCCGGGTACGAGCCGTGGGGGCTTGCGCTCAACGAGGGCATGTGCTTCAGTCTACCGGTTGTCGCAAGCGACGCGGTCGGGGCTGCCCCCGACCTAGTGCGGAACGGCGAGAACGGATTCGTGTACCCGGCCGGCGACACCCAGGCTCTTGCGGACGCGCTTAGCCGCGTGCTGGCGAGCCCGGAGCGGCGCCTGCAGATGGGCGCGCGCTCCCGCGAGATCGTGTCCGCGTATTCCTACGACGCTGACGTCCGGGGGATCCTCGACGCGCTCCACAGCGTCACAACTCAGCGGCGCGCCGCGAACCACCCAGCCGCATCCAGTCCCTTCGAACGCACCAGGAGCGCCCGGTGAACTCCAACTCCGGGATTCGACGGGCGCTCATGGGCGCCGTGTGGCTGAGCGCCACCGGCTACCTCTCGTTCATGCTCAACTTCGGCCTCAACCTGCTGCTCGCGCGCCTCCTGTTTCCCAAGGACTTCGGGCAGTTCGCGCTCGCAGCATCGCTGGTCGACCTCCTGTCGCTGATCACGGGCTTCAGCTTTTCCCAGGGCATCATCCAGATGCGCGACACGCCGGCGATCGTAGAGACGGCGTATATCCTGAGCGTCCGCCTCTTCTGGGGGCTCATGGGGGTCGGCGGGATACTGGCGCTGGCGCTCGCGCCGCACTACCCCGGGCCGTTCATCCCGCTGTTCATCTCCCTGTTTGCCGTGCGCAACCTGAGCGTGACGACGTACGTGTACTCGGCAACGATGGAGCGCACGTTTCACTACAATCAAATCTCGCGTGTCCGGATCTTGTCGACGCTCTTGTCCATCGTGGTCGCGCTCGGCCTCGCGCGAGCCGGCGCCGGGGTGTGGAGCCTGCTCGGGCGCGAGCTGGCGTTATCCGGGGTTACGCTCATCGGGACGCGACTCGCCAGCGGATGGCGCTATCGGGGCGGGTATGACCCCGAGACGGCGCGGAAGCTCTGGCGGTTCGGCTGGCAGATGTTCTCCATGCGCGCGCTCGAGACGATCTGGTACCGGGCAGACACGGCGCTGCTGGGCCTTATCAGCGGCACGCTGTTGCTCGGCTTTTATGACCGCGGACGGTATCTGGCGGAATTCGGGCACTACATCGTGTCGTTCGGCGCGGTGCAGGTGGCGTTTCCGGTGTACGCGCGACTGCAGGGCCGCCGCGAAGGTCTCACGTTTGCGTACCGGCTGACGCACGGGTTGCTCGTCCGCCTCATGCTCCCCGCGCTCGTCTGGCTCGCGCTGTTCCCGCGCGAGCTCGTCGGGCTGCTGTACGGCGCCGGCGTGCGCTGGGCG
This sequence comes from Bacillota bacterium, assembly GCA_021324975.1. Lineage (GTDB taxonomy): Bacteria > Sysuimicrobiota > Sysuimicrobiia > Sysuimicrobiales > Segetimicrobiaceae > JAJPIA01. The sequence continues at coordinate 47,984 of JAJPIA010000122.1, read as the reverse complement.
GAAACCGCCACGATCCTCCCGTGGCTGGCCGGGTTCGGGTTCCTGTATCCGCTCTCGGAGAACATCAAGGTGTTGCTGCAGGGGATCGGGCGGATGCGGGCGGCGACGATGATTCGGGCGTCGCAGGTTGTGGTCGCGCTCCCGCTGCTCGTCCCCGCGATCAAAGTGGGCGGGGCTTACGGTGCCGCGTCCGTGATGTTTGTGAGCGAGATCGCGGGCCTCGTGGTAGGCTACCGCGCGTTGCGCAAAGAGGTCACGGCGCTGTACATCGACCACTACCTGCGTCCCGCGATCGCCGCGGTGGCGGCCGGCCTGATCGTCGCCGCGGGGCGCAGCCTGCACGTGCTCCCGTGGGTGGGCCGGCTCGGATTTGCGGCGAATCTCGGTGCCGTGGGCGCGCTCTACCTCGTAGGCCTGGCCGTCCTGGACCGGCAACAACTGCAGGAGCACCTGCTGGCCATTTTGGCGGGATTCCGCGGGGAGACGCCGGCGGCGTTCGCCGCGGCGGCCGACGGTGTCGAGGTGGAGCCGGTGGATATCGGCACTAACGGCCGGCGGGAGGCGGCGGCGCCGGCGGCGGACGATCCGGCGTGAAAGTCACGGTCTCGGTCGGCGGGACATGGAACGCCTTCCGGCTCGCCGAACAACTGGACGGCCGGGGCCTGCTGCACCGCTTGGTGACGACGCACACCCCGCGCCGCGGCGAGCGGATTTCCCCGGAACGCATCGTCATCAATCCCATCCCCGAGATCGTGATGCGCGGCCCCCGGGCGCTCGGGCTGCGGTGGCAGATCGGCGACTACCTGAAGGCTGTGAGCTTCGACCGGTGGGCGGAGCGGTACGTGCAAGACTGCGATGTGCTCGCCGTCTGGGCGCTGTTCGGGCTGCGCTCGACGCGCGCGGCGCGACGGCACGGGGTGCGGACCGTGCTGCAGCGCGGCTCCACCCACGCCGCCACACAGTGGGAGCTGCTGGACGAAGAGTATCGCCGCTGGGGATACGCCGCGCCGCCCCTGGATCGCCGGCTCCTGGTGCGCCAGCTGCAGGAGTACGAAGAGGCGGACTACATCGAGGTAACGAGCCGGTTCGTCCTTCGGAGCTTTCTCGACCGCGGCGTGGCGCGCGACCGTCTCCTGCACGTGCCGAATCTCGGCATCGACTCGACCCTGTTCCACCCGGCGCCCCCGGATTCGCGCCCGTTTCGGATTGTAGCCGTCGGTTTGAGCCTGCGGAAAGGGACGCCATATCTAGTGCAGGCGGTGGCGAGGCTTCGCGTGCCCGACCTTGAGCTGTGGCTGGTCGGTGGGATCCCCGCGGATCTCGGGCCGCTCCTGCGAACGGCGGGGGTGGGGTTTCGAGACGTCGGACGGCTCCCGCACTCGGCGCTCGCGGAGGTCTACCGCGCTGCCTCCGTGTTCGTGCTGCCGTCGATCGAGGAAGGGCTGCCCCAGTCCGTGCTGGAGGCGATGGCGAGCGGTTTGCCCGTCATCCTCACGCCGAACACCGGAGGCGAGGACCTGATCGAGCACGGCCGGGAGGGGCTGATCGTCCCGATGCGCGATCCCGCCGCGATTGCGGACGCGATCCTGTCGCTGTACGAGGACGAGGATCGACGCCGCGCGATGGCCGCTGCCGCCGCGGAGCGCGCGCGCGCATGGACCTGGGACGCGTACGGAGATCGGGCGATCCGCGCCTATATAACCCTCGCTGCAGGACAGCCGATACCACTCGCCTGAGGCGATCCCCTCTTGCAAATTGAAGTGCAAAGCACTACATTGCAATGCAGACGGAGGGGAGACCGGTGGAGACGCAGTTGACGTTGCGTATGCCGGCGGACCTCGCGGACAGGCTTGCGAAGGTTGCCCGACTCACACGGCGGAGGCGATCGGAACTGGTCCGCCTGGCGTTGGAGCAGTTTTTGGAGCAGGCGGGCCCGGGCGTCGAGCGACGGCCGATCGACCTGGTCCGCGATCTATTGGGAAGCGTCGACAGCGGGATCCCCGACCTCGGACGGAATCATCGGAAATACCTCTTGAAGCGCCTCAGACGTGGCCGGTGAGCTCCTGATCGACACCGGGGCGTTCGTCGCTTTGGTCGATCGTAGCGAACAGGCGCACGCAGAGTGCGTAGCGGTTTTGGAGCAGTGGGCGAGTCCTATTCTGACGACCGAGGCCGTCCTGACCGAGACTATTCACCTCGTCGGACCGCAGTGGCCGAGGCAAAGAGCGTGCCTGGAGTTCTTTGCGCGAGGGGCGTTTGCACTCACCCCCTCGTCGCGGGACAGCCTCCGGCGGGTCGCCGAGCTGATGGCGAAATATCGTGAGTTGCCGATGGATTTTGCCGACGCCACGCTCGTGGCGCTCGCGGAGGAGCGCCGGCTGGATCAGGTCTTCACACTGGACCGGCGCGGATTCGCCATCTACCGGATATATGGCCGCAAGCCGTTTCGCGTGGTGCCCTGAATGAAGGTGTTGTTGGTGACGCCGCACTACCTGCCCGAGATTCGGAGCGTGTCCGTGCTCATGTCCCAGCTCGCGGACGATCTCGCCGCGGCGGGACACGATGTGACGGTGCTGACGCCGTATCCGCCCGCGAACATGGCGGAGGCCCAGGGGGGCTCGGCAGCATCGCGCGAGCAGAACGGGCGCGTGCGTATCCTGCGGGTCCAGGTGCCGCCGTTTGTGAAGGTCGCGCCCGTCGTGCGCGCGCTCACCCATTTCACGCTTGCGGTAGGGATGGTTCTCGCCGGTCTCCGTGAGGGCCGGCACGACGTGATGATCGCATACTCGCCGCCGCTCACGCTCGCGCTCGCGTGCGAGATCCTCGGGCGTTGCTGGGGCGCCCCGTATGTGCTGAACGTGCAGGACGTGTATCCCCAGGCGCTCATCGATCTCGGGCTGGCGCGGCACCGCGCGGTGGTCGGGGTCCTCGGCTGGCTCGAGCGGCGCGCGTACCGGCATGCGGCGGCGATCTCCGTGCACTCCGAGGGCAACCGGGCGCTCGTGGCCGCACGCGGCGTCGCGGAAGACAAGATTACGGTCGTCCACAACTGGATCGATACCGCGGAGACGGTCCCCGGTCCCCGCCACAACGGGTATCGCGACGAGTTCGGACTCGGGGATGCGTTCGTCGTGTTGTTTGCCGGCGTCATGGGGTACGCGCAGGACATGGCGGTGATGATCGATGCCGCCACGGCCCTCCGCGAAGACCAGGACATCGTCTTTCTGCTGGTCGGCGACGGCGTGCGTCGCAGCGAGGCGGAGGATCTCGTCCGCGCCCGCGGCTTGCCCAACGTCCGGTTCGCACCGTTCCAGCCGGTGGAGCGGTACCCGCTGTTGCTTGCCGCCGCTGACTGCTGCCTCGCCACGCTGCAGGCGTCGGTGGCAACGCCCGTGGTGCCCTCGAAGATCGCCGGCATCCTGGCGGCCGGGCGCCCCGTCCTGGCCGCGCTCCCGCAGGGCGACGCGCGCGTCCTCGTCGAGAAGTCGGGCGGAGGGATATGCGTCGCCCCGGGCGACGGGGCTGCATTGGCCGCGGCGATCCGGCGGCTTGCGCGGGATCCCACCCTGTACCGGACGCTGGGGGAGGCGGGGCGAAGATACGTGGAAGCGCATTACGCCCGCGGGGTGGCGACGGCCGCGTACGATCGGCTGATCCGGCGCGTCGCGACGCCGGTTGCGGCGCTGCACGACGTCTCCGGGCGCGGATCGCCGGGCGCGTGAACCCATGGAAAGGCAAGAGACTTGACCGTACTACGACATAGGCGCTGTCGCGGCTGCCGGGCTTTCCCAACGTGAGCGTTCACGAGTACGTGGCCATGGACTTTCGGAGAGTGGTGGAAGCGGTCAATGGCACCGAACCGGTCAGGGCATTTGCGCGGCTCGTCGCTCAGCTCGAGCGGGATGCCTGACAGGACGGTGGCGGCGCCGCGGGGGAGAGGGACAGCTGAGCCTGAGGGGGCTGCCCGTACCGGCCACTCTCGTCATCTAACCTTCCTCCCGGACGCTGCAGGTCCGCGGTTTTTTATTTGGGGAGGTCTGGCGGCGCCCACCGGGCCGCTGTCCACCGTCACGGCACTCTTGGTCCGCGGGACGGCCGCAAGGGCTGTAGTCGTCGACGAGTCGCTCGTTGCGCGCGAACACGAAGGGGTGGCAATTCCTCTGCTCGAGGCACTCCCGGTGCTCGCGGCCGTGGCCACCGAAGAAGCGGAGCGCGTGCCGGCGTCGGTGGTGGCGTGGAGCTACGCCGCCAAGCTCGCGCTCGAGCTCGTCGGGCGCGAGCGGGTGGTCCCGCGTCTCCAAGAACGGCCGGGCGGCGGAATGGAGGCGCGCTGGGGCGTCGCCTTGTCGCTTGCCGAGGACGCCGACCGCGTGAAGGCGCTGGGGCAGGCATTCCCGCCGGCGGCCCATGCCGTATCCATCGAGGACGATGCACGAGCCGGGCGCGGGCGAGCCCGCCGCCCCAAGGCCGGGATAGCGGTGTGGGCTCCGGATGCGCTCCTCCGCGTCTTTCTCGATATGTCTGCGGACGCGATCCTGCGGGCGGCGGCCGCGTCCGACGGCACGTGGGGCGTCGGCGTTCGCCGGCAGCAGCGCGAGGCGGGGCCGCTTCTGTGGGAGCAGAGATTTGAGGCCGCATTGACATCGCCGGCGCCGGCGTTCGAGGCAGCCGGCTTCCAAGGCCGCGGGCTGCTTGACGAGGTGACGAATTGGAGCCGGGCGGCGATCGGTGTCGAGCCCGGCGCCGCGCGTGCCTGCTTGCGGCTCGACCTGCCCGGTGCGGAGACCGACGCCGCCGATCTCTCTGATGAACGCGCCGCGGCTGGCCCCGCGGCCAAGCGCGCCGCCAGTCCGCTATCCCTCCGCTATTTCCTCCAGGCGTCCGATGATCCCAGCCTGCTCGTCCCGGCCGGCGAGATTTGGCGTGCCCGGGGGAGAACCCTGCGGCGCTTAGGGCGCGTGTTCGAAGAGCCGCAGGAGCGCCTCCTCCGCGCTTTGGCCGTTGCGGCGCGCGTGTTCCCGCCGGTTCAACGCAGCCTCCGCGAACCTCGACCGGCGGAGGTGACGCTCGATGCCCGAGAAGCGTGGACATTTTTGAACGAAGCCGCGCCGGCGTTGGCGGAATCCGGTTTCGGCGTCATGCTGCCGGCCGAGTTCACGCGCTCGGGGCGACGGCGCCTCCGGCTCCGCATGCGCGTCACGGGCGGCACCCCACAGGCAGGGGTTGCCGGAGCCTCGCGCGGGCTCGCGCTCGAGGGATTGCTGGCCTTCCGGTGGGAGGCGGCGCTTGGGGACGACGCGCTCTCCCCGGCCGATCTGGCCGCGCTGGCCAAACTCAAGGCGCCGCTCGTCCGTTGGCGGGGGCAGTGGGTGGCGGTGGATCCTGCCGAACTCAAGGAAGCTCAGCGATTGCTCCTCGAGGGCGAAGGCCGGCTGCCGGTCGTCGACGCCCTTGCCGCGGCGCTTGCCGGTTCGGCGCCGGACGCCCGCTCTATCCTCCCGGTTGACGTGGTGCCGGACGGTGCGCTGAGCGGCGTGCTCGACCGGCTGCGAGCAGGAGCGGCGCACGCCGCGGCGCCGCCGGCCGCGTACGGCCTGCAGGGCACGCTGCGCCCCTATCAGGAGCGCGGAGTCGCCTGGCTGTGGTCGCTCGCGTCCTTGGGCCTCGGGGCGTGTCTCGCCGACGACATGGGGCTTGGAAAGACGGTCCAGGTGCTGGCCTTCCTGCTCGCGCGGCGGCAGGCGTCGCCGGACGACCCCCGATCCAGTCTGATCGTGTGTCCGACGTCGGTGGTGGGCAACTGGGAACGCGAAATTGCCCGGTTCGCGCCCTCTCTGCCCGTCATTCGTCATTACGGTTCGGAGCGAGCGCGGTCTCCGGAGGCGTTCGCGGACGGCGCAGGGGCCCTGGTCCTGACGACCTACGGGCTGCTTCGCCGCGACGCGCACGTGTTAACGGCGGTCGAGTGGGCGGCGGCGGTGCTCGATGAGGCGCAGAATATCAAGAACGCGGCGTCGCGCGCCGCGCGCGCGGCGCGGGCGCTGCGTGCGCAGCACCGCTTCGCGCTGACCGGCACGCCGGTGGAGAACCGGCTCGCCGAACTGTGGTCGATCCTGGAATTTGCCGCGCCCGGGCTCCTCGGCCGTTCCGAGGCGTTCCGCACGCAGTACGCCGTGCCGATCGAGCGGTACCGAGACGAAGCCGCCGCGGGCCGGCTCCGTCGAATGGTGCAGCCGTTTGTCCTGCGCCGCCTGAAGAGCGACCCGGCGGTGATCCAGGACCTGCCGCCCAAAAACGAGATGAGAGTCGTGTGCTCGCTCACCAGGGAGCAAGCCACGCTCTATCAGGCGGCCGTCAACGACGCGATGCGCGCGATCCGGGAGTCCGAGGGGATTCGGCGGCGGGGACGCGTGCTCGCCCTCATCACCGCGCTCAAGCAGATCTGCAACCACCCCGCGCACTACCTCGGCGAGTCCGCACCGCTTGCGGGGCGGTCCGGCAAGCTGGCGCGGCTCGGCGAGATGCTGGAAGAAGTGCTCGCCGCGGGCGACCGCGCGCTGGTCTTCACCCAGTTTCGCGAGATGGGAGATCGTTTGGTCGCCTATCTTGTCGACGCCTTGGCGGCGGAAGTCCTGTTCCTGCACGGCGGCGTCGCGCGGGCGGCGCGGGAAGAAATGGTCCGGCGCTTCCAGGACGACGAGCGAGGCCCGCGTATTTTCGTGCTTTCGCTCAGAGCCGGCGGGACGGGGCTCAACCTCACCCGGGCCAGCCGCGTCTTTCACTTCGACCGCTGGTGGAACCCTGCGGTCGAGGACCAGGCCACCGACCGCGCCTACCGGATCGGGCAGAAACGGGCGGTCCTGGTGTACAAGCTCCTCACCGCGGGGACCGTGGAGGAGAAGGTCGACCGCCTGCTCGAGGACAAGCGGGATCTCGCCTCGCGGATCGTGGGCGCGGGCGAGCAATGGATCACGGAGTTGGACGACGCCGCGCTCCGCGACCTCTTCACCCTTTCCGCCGATGCCGTCGTGGCGGCGGACGATGGGCACGTCCGCGATGAAGCCGGCGGTCGTTCCTCCGGGTCCGCCGGACCCGCTCCGCGTACACCGACGTCGCGCCGCCCCGGCCGGACCATGAGGGTGCCGTCGTGAGCCACCGGCGGCCGCGGTTTCGCGAATACTGGGAGCCCTGGGACGACCACGGCTGGTATCCTCCGGCACCGCCGAAGCAGCCGCCGCCCGCGCGCGGGATCAAAGTCAAGAAGATCGGCGCGACGTGGTGGGGGCAGCGCTGGATCGAGGCGCTCGAGCAACTCTCGTGGGAGTACGCGAATCGGCTCGCGCGCGGCCGGACATACGCGCGGGCCGGGCGCGTGTACGACCTTGGGATCGCCTCGGGGACCGTCACCGCGCGGGTCACCGGGTCGCGTGCGACCCCTTACAGGGTCACCCTGCGCCTCCGGGCTTTGTCGGCGGCCGCATGGACGAAGGCCATGGCGGCGATGGCCGGGGAAGCGATCTTCGCCGCCCAACTCCTCGCGGGCGAGATGCCGAGGGACGTGGACAACGCATTCCGTGCCGCCGGGGCGAGCTTGTTCCCGTTGAAGCCGGACGATCTCGAAACGGAATGTTCCTGCCCGGACTGGGCGAACCCGTGCAAGCACATCGCAGCGGTGCACTACGTCCTGGGCGAGGCGTTCGACAGAGATCCGTTCCTGCTCTTCGAGCTTCGCGGGCGGCCCCGCAGGCAGGTGCTCGATGCGCTGCGCCGGCTCCGTGCGGGCGCAACGGCTGGCGCGGCGGCGCAGGGCCGGGCCGCGAAGCGCACGGCCGCCGTCGCGACCGTGTCGCTGGACAAGGCGGCCGCCGCGGCATTCGAGCAACTGCGGGCGCCCCTCGCAGCGCTGCGCTTTCGCATCGAGGCACCTGCGGTTCACGCGGTGGTGCTGCGGCAGCTCGGCGCGCCGCCGTCCTGGTCCCTTCGGGAATCTCCTGCGGAGGTTCTCCGCCAGGTCTATGAGGCAGGAGGCGCGCTGGCGCGGCGGCTCGCGCTCGCCGGCGACAGTGTGCCACCCGGGCGGGAGGCCGGGTCGAGTCGCTCGAACGGTTGATTTCACTCATGGAAATCATCGGTGGCGCAGCGGAGTCACCATTCGCAGCATAACGGCATGCGGTGCTCTTCACACGAGAAGATGGTGTGAGTTATACTTAGTATGAACGAAGGCGATCTAGGAGGAGGTCTGTTGTGGGACGGTCCACGAAAGTGCTGGCTTTTTCTGTTCCTCCCGCCATTGCACGCCAGATTGAGCGGACCGCCAAGGAAGAGCAGAAGACCAAGAGCGAGCTGTTCCGAGATATGTGGGAAGCCTACCGCGTCACTCGGGAGAAAGAAGAATTTGCCCGGGTTCAGCGATCTGCGCTCCGGGCCGCTCGGCAGGCGGGTCTCGCCGACCCTGTGCGAACTGTGGGCCGCCGCTCATAGACCTGGGAATGCGGGTCGGCCCTAATGGCGTCCCATCGGGACGTGTGGTTTCGGCTACGAAAATTCGCATATTCAAGATTGCGCCACAACGTCGTTCCGGCGCAGGAGATTACCTCCGAAGAGCCTAATCTGAGGCGGGGTGTGCGTATGCGGGATGTGGTTGCATAGATGAATTCGGCCGGACAGGCGCCTGAGGAGACGATCAGCACGTTCCCCGTAGGGCGAGCGGCCGTGGTCGAGCTGGCGCCCGCGCGGGAAGACGCCGGCGAGTACACGCTCAAGCGGCCTATCGAGTTTGTGCTGGCGCTGCTGGGGCTCATCGTGCTGCTGCCGGTGTGCCTCGTCGTGGCCTTTCTCGTGTGGATCAACGACCGCGGGCCGGTGTTCATCCACCAGGTGCGCGTCGGCCGCTTCGGCGCGCCGTTCCGGGTGATCAAGTTCCGCACCATGCGCGTGCATGCGCATGGCCGGGTGCACCGCCAGGCCACGGTCAACGACAGCCGGATCACGCCGGTGGGGAAGCTGCTGCGGGCGGCGGCGCTCGACGAGATCCCCCAGCTGCTCAACATCCTACGCGGCGACATGAGCTTCGTCGGGCCGCGGGCTCTCCTGCCGCAGGAGATCGAGGTCGACCCTCGCTCGCGCCGGTACCACCGGATCGAGGAGGTGCCGAACTATCACGTGCGGATCTCGGTGCGGCCCGGGCTCACCGGGCTCGCCCAGGTCTACGCGCCGCGCGACATCAGCCGCCAGCGGAAGTTCAAGTACGACGCGCTGTACGTGCGCCGGATGAGCCTCGGTCTGGACCTGCGCCTCTTCGTGCTCTCGGTGTTCATCAGCCTCACCGGGCGTTGGCCGCGGCGCGGCCGGCCGGCATGGCACCGGATGGCCGGGTGACCGGGGCCGCGGGCGAAGGGACCCCCGGCCTCCAGCATCCCGCGCGCGGCGGCGACGTCCCGCTCGCCGTCGTCATCCTCACCCATAACGAAGAAGCAAACCTTCCCAACGCGCTCGCGAGCGTCACCGGCTGGGCGCAGGAAGTCTGGATCGTCGACTCCCACAGCACGGACCAGACGGCCGGCGTGGCGCGCGCGTGGGGCGCCGGCGTCGTTACCCACGACTTCAGCGGGTACGCGGCGCAGCGCACGTGGGCGCTCCGCATGCTGCCCTTCCGCTGCGACTGGGTGCTGTTCCTGGATGCGGACGAGAGCGTGACGCCGGAGCTGCGGGACGAGCTGCGCCGGCGCTTCGCCGCTCCGCTCGATGACGTGGCCGGGTTTTACGTGAAGCGGCGATTCATCTTTTTGGGCCGCTGGCTGCGCCACGGCGGATACTACCCCGTCTGGCTGCTGCGGGTGGTGCGGCACCGCCTCGCGCGCTGCGAGGAGCGCGGCGTGGACGAGCACCTGCTCGTCGACGGTCCCACGGACCGGCTCGAGCACGACCTGCTGCACGAGGACCGGCGGCCCCTGGCGCGGTGGGTCGAGCGGCACACCCGCTATGCGCAGCTCGCGGCCGCGGACCTGGTCCGCGGCGCCGCCGCGGACGGCGTCGCCCCGAGGCTGCGCGGCGGCGAGCCGTCGGAGCGGTCGCGGTGGTGGTACGAGCGCGTGTACCGGCGCACGCCGCTGGGGCTGCGTGCGCTGGGGTACTTTACCTACCGCTACGTGCTGCGCGGCGGGTTTCTCGACGGGCGGGAGGGTCTCATCTACTACGTGCTGCAGGCGCTCTGGTACCGGGTCCTGATCGACGCGTACGTGCTCGAGACGCGCCGGGGCGCGTCGGAGCACTCGCCCGGCCCGCGCGTGATCTCCCGGGCCGATTCCTCCGCCGAACGATGAAACAGGTGGTGCTCAGTCCCCGCACCGGCGCGCTCACCGTGGCCGACGTCCCCGTGCCGCAGGTCCGGCCGGGGACCGTGCTCGTGCACAACGCCCTGTCGATCGTAAGCGCCGGCACGGAGCGATCCGTGATCCGGCTGGCGGGCCAAAGCCTGCTCGGCAAGGCCCGCGCGCGGCCGGACCTCGTCCGCGAGGCGCTCAACAAGATGCGCCGCGACGGCCTCAGGGCCACGGTCCGGGAGACGTTTCGGCGTCTCGAGATGGCGCAGCCGCTCGGGTACAGCAGCGCCGGCACGGTGCTCGCCACCGGCGCCGGCGTCGAGGCGATCGCGCCCGGCGACCGCATCGCCTGCGCGGGTGCAGGATTTGCGAACCACGCCGAGGTCGTCGTGGTGCCGCGGCAGTTGTGTGTGCCGCTCCCGCCCGCGGTGTCGATGGAGGCCGGCGCGTTTGCGATGCTCGGCGCGATCGCGCTGCACGGTGTGCGCCGCGCCTCCGCCGCGTTCGGCGAGACGGTGGCCGTGCTCGGCCTCGGACTGCTCGGGCAGCTCACGGTCCAGCTGCTCCGGGCGGCCGGATGCCGCGTGGTGGCCCACGATCCGGCGCCGGCCCGCGCGGCGCTCGCGGCGGACCTGGGGGCCGACGCGGCGGTTACGGATCCCGCCGCGGCGTCGGCCGCGGTCCTGCGTCTCTCCGGCGGCATCGGCGCCGACGCGGTGATCATCGCAGCTTCCACGGCGGGGAACGCACCGATCGAGCTGGCCGCCGATCTCGCGCGCGTCCGCGCGACGGTGGTGATGGTGGGCGTCACAGGCATGGAGATCCCCCGGCGCGCCTTTTGGAAGAAGGAGCTCGCGTTCGTGCTCTCTCGCGCCTCGGGACCCGGCGCCGAGGAGGCCGCGTACGAACGCCGCGGCGCCGAATACCCCCCGGGCTACGTCCGGTGGACCGCGGGCCGGAACATGGCGGCGTTTGTCGCGGACGTCGCCCGCGGCGCGGTGCGCACCGAGGCGCTCGTGACACACCGGTTTCCGATCGATCGCGCCCGGGATGCCTACGCGTTGATCCAGGGCGGCGCTCCACACCTCGCCGTGGTTCTCACGTATCCGGAGGCCGCGCCTACGGAGCGGACGGTGACGCTGCCCCGTCCCGCGGCGGCCTCGCAGGGGGGCCTCGGCATCGGGGTGATCGGGAGCGGGCTCTTTGCGCAGACCGTGCTCCTTCCGGCCCTCCGGCAGATCCCCGGCCTGCGGTTGCGCGGTATCGCCGCCGCGTCGGGCCTGTCGGCACGCAACGCGGCGGACCGTCTCGGTTTCGAGTTCTGCGCGACGGACGCGCATGCCGTCCTCGGTGATGCGCACGTGCAGGCGGTCGTGATCGCGACGCGCAACGACACGCACGCTCCCCTCGTGGAGGCCGCGCTCCGGGCCGGCAAGCACGTGTTCGTGGAGAAGCCGCTCGCGCTCTCGACGGCCGAGCTGGACCGCGTGCTCGCGGCCTACGTCGCGTCGCCGCGCGTCGTTGTGGTAGGATTCAACCGGCGATATTCACCCATCGTGCGGCGGGTCAAGGCGTTCGTCGGCGACGAACACCCGCTGACGCTCGCCTACCATGTCAACGCCGGCGCCGTCGAGGCCGAGCACTGGGTGCACGATCCCGTGGAGGGCGGCGGGCGCTGGCTCGGCGAGGGCGGCCACTTCGTCGATCTGCTCCAGTACCTTACGGGCGCCGACCCTGTGCAGGTGTTTGCGCGGGCGAGCGTGCCCGAGGGAACGCCGGGAGCGTCATTTATCGTCTCGCTCGCGTTTGGCGACGGCTCGGCGGGCACGATCGTGTACGCGGATGGGGCCGACCGCGCCGCGTGGCGGGAGCGCCTCGATGTCTTCGGCCGCGGGGTCGCCTGCACACTGGAGGACTTCCGCCGCGCGGCGCTCGCCCGCGGCGGACGCGTGCGGAGGGTGACGCTCACCGAGGCGGCCCGCGGGCATAAAGAAGAGCTGACCGCCTGGGTGGCCGCGGTCCGGGGTGATGCACCGCCGCCGGTCGAGATGAGCGCCTACGCGGCCAACACGGCGTGCTGCTTTGCGGTGCTCGAGTCCGTGCGCTCGGGCCTGCCGGTCGCGGTCGCGGCACCGGGAGCCGCGTCCGGGGCCGGCACGGAAGCTTCGGGGAGGGGGCAGGCATGACGGCAGAACAGGGCTACGCCGGCCGCACCGTGCTGGTCACCGGCGGGGCCGGCTGTATCGGGAGCAACCTCGTCGCGGCGCTGGCCGCGGCCGGGGCAACGCGGGTCCAGGTGCTCGACGACCTGTCGTCCGCCAGCCGCTGGAACATCCCCGACCATCCAGTGGTGCGCTTCATCCACGGCAGCGTGCTCGACCCGGAAGTGCTGCGCGCGGCGTTCTCCGAGCGGCCCGACTACGTGTTTCACCTCGCCGCGCTGTTCGCCAACCAAAACTCGGTCGATCACCCCGAGCGTGACCTCCAGGTCAACGGCCTGGGCACGCTCCGGGTGCTGGAGTTCGCGCAACTCGCGGGCGTCCGCCGGTTCATCTACGCGTCGTCCGGGTGCTCCGTGTATGGGAGCAAGGCGCCGCTGCCGCTCACCGAGGACTTTGTCTCCCTCGATCTCGACACGCCGTACCAGATCACGAAGCTGCTCGGCGAGCTCTACTGCAACTACTTCTCCAACTACTACAAGATGCCGATCGTCCGGACGCGGTTCTTCAACGTGTACGGCCCCGGTGAGATCCCCGGACGCTACCGAAACGTCATCCCCAACTTCCTGTACTGGGCCACGCGCAAGGAGGCGCTGCCGATTACCGGCACGGGCGAGGAGACACGCGACTTCACATACGTGGGCGACGTCGTGCAAGGGTTGCTGGCAGCGGGGATTTCCGAAGCGGCGGTGGGCGAGGCGGTGAACCTGGCGTCCGGCCGCGAGGTCTCCGTCGCGATGCTCGCGACGCTCGTCAACGGCATCACGGACAACTCCGCGGGCGTCAAGTACGTGGAGCGGCGCTCCTGGGACCACATCACGCGGCGGCGGGCGTCCGTGGAGAAGGCCCACCACCTGCTCGGCTATCAACCGGGGACCGACTTCGAGACGGGCGTGCGGCGCACGTGGGAGTGGTTTACGACGAACTGGGATCGCATCGCCGCCGACGCGCGCTTCTGATGCACCGGAGTCTCACATGAGGCACGCGATCGTACTCGCCGGCGGCAAGGGCGAGCGCCTTCGCCCGTTCACCGAGGACCGGCCGAAGCCCATGGTGGAGATCATGGGCATCCCGATTCTCGGGTACCAGCTGCAGTGGCTGGCCGGGCAGGGGGTCACGGACGTCGTCATCTCCTGCGGCTACCGGCACGAGGTCATCGAGGCCTACTTCGGCCAGGGCGAGCGCCTCGGGCTCCGGATACGCTATTCGGTGGAGGAGGATCCGCTCGGCCGGGGCGGCGCGCTCAAGCTGGCGCTCTCCCAGCTGCCCCCGGGCGTCGACGCGGTCATCGCCACCAACGGGGACATCATCACCAACCTCCGGCTCGGCCCGGTCGTGGCGGCCCACCTGGCGCGGCGCCTCGTGGCCACCGTCGTGCTGACGCCGTTTGTCAGCCCCTACGGCATCGTGGACGTCGACGCCGATGATGCCGTGACGCAGTTCGTCGAAAAGCCGCGTCTGCCGTACTGGATCAACGCCGGCGTGTACGTGCTCTCGCCGTCGGTGCGCGACCGGCTCCCGGACCACGGCGACCACGAGACGACCACGTTTCCGGAACTGGCGCGCGCGCACGGGCTCGGCGCGTTTCGGTCGGAGGCGTACTGGCGGGGCGTCGACACGATCAAGGACGTGACCGAGGTCGGCGCGGAGCTCCAGAGCCGGCTGCTGAGCTTCTTTCGCGAAGGATAGCCGGGATTCGCCAAGCGGTTGAACGAGCGCGCGCGGCCGGACGGGGCTGTGCGACCGCTCAGCGCCACGTCGGGACAAGCGGCCGGTGGTGCGTGCACGGGCAGAGCGTGCCGCTTGGCACGCGGGTAACGCGCCAAAGCGTGCGGCCGCTGGCTCCGGGGCCGGCGAAATAGGGTAAAGATCACCCAAAAGGGGCGTGCTCCTTGATGAACGCGATTATTCCGGTCGCCGGGCAGGGCAAGCGCCTCCGTCCGCACACCCACACGCAGCCGAAGGTCTTGATGAACGTTGCGGGCAAGGCCATCCTGGCGTACATCCTCGACGAACTGCGCGACCTCGGCGTGGACGAGATTGTCTTTGTGGTCGGGTACCTGGCCGAGAAGGTCGAGGAGTTCGTCAAAGAGCGGTACACGTTTCGGGCGCACTTTGTGCATCAGCCCGAACCGATGGGCAACGGGCACGCGATCTACCTGGCGCGGGAGCATCTCACGGGCCCGACGCTCATCGTCTTCGGCGACACGATCGTGGAGGCGGACCTGCGGTCCGCGACCCGGCTGGGGCACTCCGCGATCGGCGTAAACCGCGTCAAGGATCCTCGCGCGTTCGGCGTCGTCGAGGTGGATGGCGACGGATTCGTTCGTCACCTGTGGGAGAAGCCGGCCACGCCGCCGAGCGATCTCGCGGTCGTCGGCGTGTACATGATCCAGCGCCCCGCGCCGTTTCGCGCCGCGCTCGAGCGGCTCGTCGACGAGCGGCACGTCGTGCGCGGTGAATACTGGCTCGCGGACGCGTTGCAGTTCATGGTGGAGGACGGCGAGCACCTCGGCACCTTCCCCGTTGGCGGCTGGTACGACTGCGGCACGCCGGCCGCCCTGCTGCGCGCCAACCACGCCTTGCTCCAGCGCACGTCGCCCCCGGCCGCGGTCCCCGGTTCGGTCATCATCCCGCCGTCGTTCATCGCGGAGACGGCGGTCGTGGAAGGCTCCGTGATCGGCCCGTACGCCACCGTGGCCGAGGGCGCCCGCATCAAGAGTGCGGTGATCCAGGAAACCATCATCAACGCCCACGCCCGCGTGGAACGCGTGTTACTGGACCACTCGATCATCGGCGAGAACGCCACGGTAACCGGACGGCTCGGCCGCATCAACCTCGGCGATAGCTCGGAAGTCGAGCTGTCCTGAGGCGCGCGGGCCCACGGCCCGCGGCACGGCCTGCAATGATGCGCGCGGCCTCGACGGCCGCCCACCCGAGGCAAAGGGCTCCGAGCACGTCGCTCGTCCAGTGATCGCCGAGGTACACGAGCGACGCCATCATCGCGCCGAGCGCCGTCACCGCGATCACCGGCGTTCGGCGCAGGACGGTTCCTGCGAGGAAACTGGTCCGGAGCGTGTGCCCAGACGGGAAGCTGTAGGGCTCCGCGATGCTGATGCCCGCGCGGAAGACGTGCCGTTGCAGCGCGTCGGGCGGTCCCGGGTGCGGCAGGAGGTGCTTCAGGCCGACGGCGATGAGGCTCAGCGCGGCAAGCCCCACGGCGAGCCGGAACGCGGTTACCGCGCACCTGGGCGCGCGGCGCGCGAGGATCAGCCCGGCCACCACCGCGCCCGTGATCAGGACCTCAGCGTCGCCCGCGAAGACGTAGAGTGACGCGGGGAGATCAGGGACCGGGGCGGCGCGCTGGAGCCACGCGGTGACGGCGACGTCGTAGCGATGGCCGGCATTGTGCGCCGCAGCGGCGGCGAACACGAGGAACAACGCGAGCGCCCCGAACAGACGAACGGGAGAAGCACGCATAGAGCCTACTTCGGACGGGCTCACCGCTTTCCCCGCGAGTTCGGGAGTATCAAGTCCTTCGAAGCGGATTCACCCGAGGCGGCCGAAGCTGATGCGAGTTTGGTGTGAAAATTAGAGGGGTGGGTCCGGTGTACGCAGGACGGCGAGCAGGACCAGCCCGAAGGCGAAGCCCATGAGGCCGGCCAGGTAGATCCATCGGCCGCCGTGGCTCCACGATCCAGCCGGCGGCCAGCACCTTGCCGTACACTTTAGCCGCGAGCCGGAGCGCCGGCGCAGCAACGTGGGCGAATCCGTGCACGCGGAAGGGTTCAAGGCGGGCTATGAGGGAGCCTGCCGGTGTGTCACGGGGAGTGCAAGGATCCAAATCCTAGGCCGAGAGTGGGCGCGTACCGAGTGCGTTGATCCCGGCGTTGGACGGTGAGGCCGCCTATGTGGACGAAAGGATTCTCCTCGCTCGGGCTGCTCCTCCTCGCCGTCGCAGTGTGCGCCGCGGTCCCGATCCGAGGACAAGAGAGCGGGCCACAAAACCGGCAGCCGGTGCAACTGCCCCCGGGCGAAGGCAAAGCGACGGTGCAGGCGACGTGCGGGATCTGCCATTCGCTCACGCAGGTCACGAACGCGGGATACGACCGCGCCGGCTGGGACACGGTGCTGCACATGATGGTCAACGTGGGCGCGCCGTTGCCGCACGATCAGTTCGACACGGCGCTGAACTATCTGGCCGCGAAGTTTCCGCCAAAGCCGCAGCCCGTAGCGAAGATCATCCCCGGCCCCGCGCGCGTCGCGATCAAAGAATGGGTGGTGCCCACCCCCGGAACGCGGCCGCACGATCCGATGTACGCGCCGGACGGGTCGGTGTGGTATTCGGGCCAGATGGCCAATGTGCTGGGACGGTTCGATCCTAAGACGCAGACGTTCAAGGAATACAAGCTGCCTCCGAGGTCGGGGCCGCACGGATTGATTGCCGACACGAACGGCAACGTATGGTATACGGCGAACTTCGCCGCGTACATCGGCAGGCTCGATCCGAGCACCGGTGCGGTCACGAAGTATCCGATGCCCGATCCCAAGGCCCGCGACCCGCATACGCTGCTCTTTGACGGGCCCGACCGCATCTTTTTCACCGTGCAGGGTGGAAACATGGTGGGACGCCTCGACGTGCGGACCGGCGACATCAAGCTCATGACGTCGCCGACGCCGCGGTCCAACCCCTACGGCATGGTGATCACCTCGAAGGGCATTCCCTATTTTGCGGAGTTCGGCTCGAACAAGATCGCCAGCATCGATCCGCAGACGCTGGCCATTCACGAATACGTGCTGCCGCATGCGGCCAGCCGGCCGCGGCGCGTGGCCATTACGCCCGACGACGTGATTTACTATTCCGATTACGCGCGCGGGTATCTCGGGCGGCTCGATACTAAGACGGGAGCGATGACCGAGTGGCCGTCGCCGGGCGGGCCAAAGTCCGAGCCCTATGGGATCACGGTCGTGAACGGCATCGTGTGGTACAGCGAGTCGAACACGAAGCCGAACACGATCGTTCGGTTCGACCCAAAGACCGAGCGATTCCAGACGTGGGCAATCCCGTCGGGCGGCGGAGTGGTGCGGAACATGGTGCACACCCCGGACGGCAGCACGCTGTGGATCGCGTGCAGCGGCCGGAATCGCATCGGGGAAGTGCAACTCGCCGGGGCGAACATCCCGCACAAGAACTGAGCGGCTCGGTAAGATTTTCGATGACGCGACGATAGGCCTCACGCTAAGATTCTCCGCGGCGCGATTCGGCGTTTGACGGTCGAAAAAGCCGCGTGGTACAATCCGCCTGTTGCCCCCGCGCAGGCGGTGCGCGCGGGATCGTGAGGGGGATCTGATGCGGACGATTGTGGCGAAGCCGGGCGAGCATGCGCGGTGGTACGTCGTGGACGCGAAGGGGCACGTGCTGGGGCGCCTCGCGAGCCGCGTGGCCTCCGTGCTGCGCGGGAAGACGCGTCCGACGTACACGCCGTCCGTGAGCGGCGACTACGTCGTCGTGATCAACGCCGACAAGATCCGCCTCACCGGGCGCAAGGCGGTGCAAAAGATCTACTATCGTCACTCCGGGTACCCCGGCGGACTCCGCGCCACCCCGGCGGGGAAGATGCTGCAGCGCCACCCCGAGACCGTTCTCAAGGAAGCAGTGAAGGGCATGCTTCCGAAGACGGCGCTTGGGCGGGCGTGTCTGCGCAAGCTGCGCGTGTATCGCGGCGAGGCGCACCGGCACGCTGCACAGCAGCCGATGGCGCTCGACGTGGCGGCCCGGGGCGCCTCGGCCGGCGCGAGTTCGACGAAGGGACGTGAGCAGTAATGGAGACCCCGATCATGATGATGGCGTCCGGCGGCCGCAAGGAGGCGATTGCCCGCGTGCGGCTGGTGCCCGGTACCGGCACCATCACCGTCAACGGCCGCACCGTCGAGCAGCATTTTCCGAAAGGGCCCCTGCTCTCGAGCATCCGGCAGGCCCTCGTCGTGGCCAACGCGGAAGGGCGGTTTGATGTCATCGCGGACGTCCAGGGGGGCGGGGTGGCGGGCCAGGCGGGCGCCGTCCGGCTCGGGATCGCCCGCGCGTTGCTCGCCGCGGACAGCGAGCTCCGGTCGCCGCTCCGCAAGGCCGGGCTCCTGACGCGGGACCCACGGCAGAAGGAACGCAAGAAGTACGGCCACAAACGCGCACGGAAAGGATTCCAGTACTCGAAGCGCTGAGTTTGGCTTGATGTGGCGGACGGCTCACGCGGGCCGTCCGCCGCATTGTACGTACGACGCGGCAGTCATCGCAGCCTGAGCTGCTCCGGTCTAACGGGCACCCGTCCCGGGCACGACGAGGACAGGCGTCGGCCACGGGAACGGGTCGGGAGGAAAGCGGAGCGTGCGCATCGTCGCATGGGTCGTGGTTTGGGTCGGCATGGCGCTCGCGTGCCTGGGGCGCGCGGATGCGGCCATCCTCTACACCGTGGCACCGCACGATACCCTGTACAGCATCGCCCGCCGCTTCGGCGTGCCGGTGTCCCGCCTCATCGAAGCCAATGATCTCCGCGATGCGTCGAAACTCCGGGTCGGACAGGTCCTGACGATTCCAGACGGCGGCGCCTCGACCGCACGGCCCGCCGCCGCGGGCGCCGGTGCCTCCGGGGGCCCGTGGGGTCTTGAAGCACCGTCTCCGGCTATGTGGGGCCCCCAGGGAGAGCGTGGAGTGCCGGAGCCCGCACCCGGCCCGCTCGCGACGCCGCCTGCGCCTCGCGCTCCGGAGCCGGCCGAAGCCGCGGGGGAGACCTACGTTGTGCGCCCCGGGGACACGCTCTACCACGTGGCGACCACCCACGGTATCTCGGTGGCAGAGCTGCGGCAGGCCAACGGCTTGGGCCCGTCGGACACGCTCCACGTGGATCAGATCCTGGTCATCCACGGCGGCGGTCACCCCGCCGCGGACACGCCACCCCCGATCGTGCCGCCGGCGTCCGCGCCCCCGGCATCGGCGGGGCCGCTCCCTAACGCCGGAGGCCCGTACGGCGGCGCGTTGACGTTACCGGATCGCGCCACCCCGGGAGCACCGGCCCCGGCAACACAGACACCGTTACGGATGACGCTGCTCGCGCGGAGGGCGGTCGCGGACGCGCTCGGATATCTCGGCACGCCATATGTGTGGGGCGGGTCGAGCCGCGCGGGCGTCGACTGTTCCGGGCTGGTGTACCTCGTCTACGCGCCGTACGTCCCGAACCTCCCCAGGCTGTCGTATGACCAGTGGGGGGCGGGCGTCGCGGTCGATTCGTCCAACCTAGAGCCCGGCGACCTCGTCTTCTTCGATACCGATGGGACCGGAGCGTCCCACGTCGGCATCTACATCGGCGGGGGCCAGTTCGTGCATCCGTCGAGCAGCGCCCACCGCGTCGTCGTGGACAACCTGGACGAGCCGTATTACCTCTCGCACTACCTGGGAGCGCGCCGTATCCTGTAGGGTCCCGGCGCGCGTCCTGCGGCCCGGTTCCGCGGGCCGGGATTACCTGTAGATGTCCTTGCGGTGTCCGACTCGGAAGATGATCACGCGACGTGTGTTATCGTCAATCGTGTAGAGCAGCCGATACTCTCCCTGATCCAACCGGGAGCCTTTGCGGCCCGTGACCTCCGGATCGCGATAACCGTGGAGTTGCTCGCTGTCGTGGGGGCGAGGGTTTTCGCTCAGGTCGAGCAGCCGGCGAACGACCTGGCGGTCGTTTGCATTATTATGATGCTCCACGTATAATTATACGCAGCTTTCCCGCCCAAGGAGGCCCCGGGTGGAGACGTCGCAGGCGATAGAGAGGCCGCAGGTCGCGCTGCGCGGGCACGACGTGCTCGGCATCGGTGATCTCGACGCGCGCGAGATGCGCACGGTGCTCGCCCTTGCGGCGGAGCTCAAGGAGCGCGGCCAGGCCGGCGACCGTCCGCCGCTCCTGGCGGGCAAGGTGCTCGCGCTGCTGTTCGAAAAGCCGTCGCTGCGGACGCACGCCACGTTCGAAACGGGGATGTTCCACCTCGGCGGGCACGCGCTGTACCTCGATGACCGGAGCGTCGGCATGGGGCGGCGCGAGTCGTATGCCGACATTGCCCGCAATCTGGAACGGTGGGTGCAGGGCATCGCGGTACGCACGTTTGCACACGCCAACGCCGAGGCGCTCGCCGCCCACGCACGCGTGCCGGTGATCAACGCGCTCTCGGACTGGGAGCACCCGTGTCAGGCGCTCGCCGCCCTGTTCACGGCGGAGGAGCGGTGGGGGCGCCTCGAGGGCCTGCGGATCGCCTGGGTGGGCGACGGCAACAACGTCCTGCGCTCGCTGCTCCTCGGCGCGGTCCGCCTGGGCGTCTCCGTGGCGATCGCGACGCCGCCCGGCTACGAGCTCGACGCGGCCACGCTCGACGAGGCGGGACGCCGCGCGGCCCCTGGGACGGTGATCGACGTCACGGACGACCCCGTGCGGGCCGTGCGGGACGCGGACCTCGTGTACACCGACGTGTGGGCCAGCATGGGGCAGGAAGGCGAGGCGGAGCGGCGCCGTCCCGTGTTCGGCCGGTTTCAGGTCAACACCGCGCTCCTCGCACGCGCCCCGCGCCACGCGCTCGTATCGCACTGCCTACCGGCCCATCGTGGTGAGGAGATCACCGACGAGGTCCTCGACGGACCGCGATCGGTGGCGTTCGACGAGGCGGAAAACCGGCTGCACGTGCAGAAGTCCCTCCTCGCGCTGGCGCTGTAGGGCTCGCGGGCCCCGCTCGGACCGGCGGACGCGCCGGAGGTGAGGGGATGCCCTGGCCGGTTCCGTTTCCCATACGCATTTGGGACCTGATCGACATCCTGGTCGTCACCGTCATCATCTACCAGGTGTTGACGTTGATCCGCGGCACCCGCGCCGTACAGCTCGTGAGCGGGCTGGCCGTCCTCTTCGGCGTCTACGTCGTCAGCCGATGGCTCGGGCTGTACACGCTGCAGTGGCTCCTCAGCTACGTCGGGCTGGTCGTGCCGATCGCGCTGCTCGTGCTGTTCCAACCTGAGCTCCGCCGGATGCTGGAGCAGCTGGGGCGCGGCGGCGTCTCGTTGGTCGGGCTGAGCCCGGTGGGGCTCGACCGTGAGGCCGCGATCCGGCTCGTGAACGACGTGGCGCGCGCCGCGCGGGTCCTCGGCTCCCGCAAGATCGGCGCCCTCATCGTCATCGAGCGCCAGGTCGGCCTCCAGGATGTCATCGACACCGGCATCCGCGTGGACGGCGCGGTCACGGTGCAGCTCCTGATCAACATCTTCTATCCCAACACGCCGCTGCACGACGGCGCGCTCATCATCCGCGGCAACCGGGTGGCCGCGGCCGGCTGTCTCTTGCCTCTCAGCGAGCGTCCGGGCCTCGCCCGCGGGATGGGCACCCGGCACCGCGCGGCGCTCGGCATCACCGAGGACACGGATGCCGTCGCGGTCGTCGTCTCCGAGGAGACCGGGACGATCTCGCTGGCCCAGGAAAGGCGCATGCGGCGAGGCCTCACCGAGGAGGAGCTCAAGGTCTCGCTCCTCGCGCTCGCCGGCCCCCCCGCGCTCCGGCCGGGGGCGCTTCATATCCCGCGCGTGCCGCCGCTCCGCGTGCCGCTGTTCTGGCCGTGGAGGCGGGAGGCATGAGGCGGCGGCTCGCCAACACGCGCTTCTTCTACGCCGGGCTCTCGCTCGCCATCGCGACGGTGATGTGGCTCTACGTGGCGACGGCGCAGAACCCCTTGATCGAACGGCTCATGACGCTCGACCTGCACGTCCGCGGGTTGTCGGGGAGCGAGGTGGTCGTGCAGGCGCCGA
This sequence comes from Bacillota bacterium, assembly GCA_021324975.1. Lineage (GTDB taxonomy): Bacteria > Sysuimicrobiota > Sysuimicrobiia > Sysuimicrobiales > Segetimicrobiaceae > JAJPIA01. The sequence continues at coordinate 25,623 of JAJPIA010000122.1, read as the reverse complement.
GCCGCGTCCAGGTGCACCTCCAGGGCCCGCGCTCGGCGCTGGCCCTGCTCACGCCGGCGCTGCTGGACGCGTCGGTCGACCTGAGCGGGCTCACCCCCGGGGAACACCGGGTCCCCGTGTACATCGCCGCGCCGCCGGACGTGCACGTCGTGGAGCGGACCCCGTCCGAGGCGGTGGTCGTCCTGGACCAGCTCATGCGTCACCGCATGCCCGTGGAGGTCACGCTGATCGGCGTGCCGCCGTCCGGGGTGACGCTCGGGAACCCCCGCACGCAGCCGGCGTACATCCAGGTCAGCGGCGCGTCCACGCAGGTGGAGGAGGTCCGTCACGCCGTCGTCACGCTGGACACGTCCCAGGCCCGCCAGCAGCTCGTCAGCTCCGTGCCGGTGCACCTTCTGGATGCGACCGGACAAGAGGTCCGCGGGTTGACCGTCGATCCGTCGATCGTGCAGGCCACGCTCCCTGTCCGTGAGGGGACGATCACGAAGTTGGTGCCCGTCGTGCCGACGCTCACGGGGAGCCCCGCGGCCGGGCTCGCCGTGAGCGGCGTCACGATCACCCCCGCGACGATCACGCTCACGGGCTCGGCCAGCACGTTGCAGACGGTGCAGACCGCGGTGACGGTGCCGATCGATGTGACCGGCGCCCACGGCGACGTGACGCGGCGCGTGGCGCTCTCCCTGCCCCAGGGTAGCACCTCGGCCACCCAGCAGGTGACCGCGGTCGTGCACATCGGCAGCGTGCAGCTCGCGCGCATCCTGCAGGGTGTCCCCGTGCGGATCTCGGGCGTCTCCAAGGGCCTCACGGCCCGCGCGGCGCCGGACCGGGTGGACGTCCAGGTCGAAGGCCCGCAGGATGCGGTACAGCGGCTCACGCCGAGCGCGCTCGCGGCGCAGGTGGACGCGTCGACCGACGGGCGCGGCACGCACCGCGCGACGCCCCGCGTGGCGGTGCCGCACGGCGTGCGGGTGCTCATGATCTCGCCGGCGCAGGTCAGCGTGATCGTCACCCCGTCGTCCTGACGCACGTGGGACGGTTTTTCGGCACGGACGGCATCCGCGGCATCGCCAACGCCGACCTCTCCACGGAGCTGGTGGACCGGCTGGGCCGGGCGGCGGTCCACGTGTTGGCGGCCGGGGCCCGTGGGCGCTTCGCCGTCGGCCGCGATCCCCGCATCTCGGGCGACCTGCTGGAGGCCGCGCTCACCGCCGCGTTGTGCTCTGCAGGCGCGGATGTGCTCCGCCTCGGCGTGCTGCCGACTCCGGGGATTGCGCTGCTCACCCAGGAGCTCGAGGTGCACGCCGGCGCGGTGATCTCCGCCTCGCACAACCCCATGGAAGACAACGGCGTGAAGCTCTTCGCCCCGACCGGGTTCAAGTTTCCGGATGAGATGGAGGAGCGCATCGAGCTCGTGATGGACGAGGCCGGGTCATTGCCGCGCCCCACGGGGGCCGCCATCGGCCGCGTCGACGACGTCGCCGATGCCGCGGAACGGTATCTCGGCTATCTCCTGCGGCTCGCCCGCGCCCGGCTCGACGGCTGGCGCATCGCCGTGGACTGCGCGAACGGCGCGACGGCGCGAATCGCGCCCGCGCTCTGGGAGCGGTTGGGCGCGACGGTGATCCCGCTCAACGCGTCGCCCGACGGCACGAACATCAACGCGGGGTGCGGGTCCACGCACCCGGAGTGTATCCAGGCGGCGGTGCGCGCGCACGGGGCGGACCTCGGGTTTGCGCACGACGGGGACGGCGACCGCGTCATCGCGGCGGACCGGCAGGGCCGGCTGCTCGATGGCGACACGATCATGGGCGTGACCGCGCTCCACCGCGCGGACGGCGGCGCGCTGCCCGGCAACCTGCTCGTGGCCACCGTGATGACCAATATGCGGATCGAGATCGCGCTGCGGGACCGCGGCGTCCGCCTCGAGCGCGCGCGTGTGGGAGACCGGTACGTCCTGGAGCGCATGCTCGACACGGGCGCGCGCATGGGCGGTGAACAGAGCGGGCACGTTATCTTTCTCGACGACGCGACGACCGGCGACGGGCTCGTGACCGCGCTCCAGCTCATCAACGTGCTGCTGGAATCCGGCCGCCCGCTCGAGGAGCACGCCGAGCCGTTCCTGCACCGGTTCCCGCAGGTCCTGCTCAACGTCCGCGCGCAGTCTCCGGAGCGATGGCAGGACGACGCCGAGATCCTCGCGGCGGTCGTGGCCGCGGAGCGCCGCCTCGCCGGGCGGGGGCGCGTGCTCGTGCGGGCGTCCGGCACGGAACCGCTCGTGCGGATCATGACCGAGGCGGACGCGGCCGGGCTCGCGGACGACACCGCGCGCGGGCTCGCGGAGTTGATCGCGGCCCGCCTCGGCGGGACCCCAGCCGGCCCAGGCACGCCCGGATAGCGCCGGCCGGACTCCAATCCGGGGTATAAACGTGACAGCGCCCCGGCGTGTCTGGCGCGCGCCGCCCGAATAGGGTATGATTCCATCGCGATTCCGGGAGGGGCAGACGGCACCCGCAGATCGCGGCGTCGGGGGCGGCAGTGTAAGACAGGCGCCGGCCGACAGGCGGCCGCAGCGCCGACGGCAGCATGAGCCAGAGGGGGTGAGAGGGGACGCGTCGCGACACAAGCGCCGGAACTCGCCGCGCTCGTGCGGCGAGTTGACGAGGTAGGGGATCTCGAGTGGAGCGGTGACGCTCCTATTCGGCGGGTGACCCTAGGCTCGGTCCAAGCCTCGAAGGACGCCGACAAAACCCGGGGGTGACCCCGGGCACAAAAGGCGTCCGGGACACACACCCCGACAGGCAGTGGGCGGTCGCGGCGGATTCCCGCCCCGCGGCCGCCATCCGCGGAGTCATCCCGCCGTGCCTGCCCGCATTTTCCACCGCGGCTCGCGTGGTCCGTTGCCCAATGGCGGCAGCGGCCGTGTGCCGGTGCGCCTCCGACGATCCGTTGGGGCGGCGCGGGTATTCGTCGGGCACATCTTCGCGCCGCGGCCCCGGACCGTTACGCCGGACGAGCCGCAGCGCGCGATGGAGGCTGCCTCAATGTGCGGGATCATGGGATATATCGGGATGCGGCCGGCCGTGCCGGTGCTGCTCGACGGGCTTCGCCGGCTCGAGTATCGCGGCTACGATTCGGCGGGGCTCGCGGTGATGAACGGCGGGACGGTGGAGGTGCGCAAGGCCGCCGGCAAGCTGGCGCGCCTCGCGGAGATGGTCGAACGCGCGCCGGTCCACGGCGCGCTCGGGATTGGGCACACGCGGTGGGCGACCCACGGGAACCCGTCCGACGAAAACGCGCACCCGCACACGGACTGCCGGGGGCGGGTGGTCGTCATCCACAACGGCATCATCGAGAACTTCCTCGAATTAAAAGAGGAGCTACGTGCTCGGGATCACCGCTTCCGCTCCGACACCGACACCGAGGTGCTCGCGCACCTCATCGAGGAGGCCTACGAGGGCGATCTGCCGGCGGCGGTGGAGCGGGCCCTCGGGCGCGCGCGGGGCGCGTACGCGCTCGTCGTGCTCTCCGCGGACGAGCCGGACAAGATCGTCGCGGTCCGCCGGACCAGTCCGCTCATCGTCGGGCTCGGCCGGGACGAGATGTGGCTGGCGTCAGATATCCCGGCGCTGCTGCCGTACACCCGCGACGTGCTCGTGATCGAGGACGGCGAGATGGCCGTCCTCACGCAGCGCGCGACCTCGCTCGTGCACATCGGGGGCGGCCCCGTCTCGCGCGCGCCGTTCCGCGTCGACTGGGACGCGGAGGCGGCGGAGAAGGGTGGCTACGCGCATTTCATGCTCAAGGAGATCTATGAGCAGCCGCGGGCCCTGCAGGAGACGATGATGGGGCGCCTTCCGGACGACCGGGAGGTCGTGCTCGACGGCGTCGGCCTGGCCGCCGAGGCGGCGCGCGCGGTGGACAAGGTGTGGCTCGTGGCGTGCGGGACCGCGTATCATGCGGGGCTGGTCGGCCGCGCGCTCCTGGAGCGCGTGGCGCGCGTGCCGGCGGAGGCCGATCTCGGCAGCGAGTTCCGGTATCGCGAGCCGCTTGTGGGCCCGCGGGCCCTGGCCGTGGCGATCAGCCAGTCGGGCGAGACCGCGGATACGCTCGCGGCGCTCCGGGAGGCGCACGGACAGGGCGCGCGCACGCTCGCCGTGGCCAACGTCGTCGGCAGCACGCTCGCCCGAGAGGCCGACGACGTGCTCTACACGCGCGCGGGCCCCGAGATCGCCGTGTGCTCGACCAAGGCGTACCTGACACAGTTGGCCGCGCTCACGATGCTCGCGCTGCGCCTCGGGAGCGCCCGCGGGACGCTCGAGCCGTCCCGCGCCGCGGAGCTGATCCGCGGCCTTCGGGCCCTCCCCACGCTCGCGCAGGCCGTGCTCGCGCGCGAGGCGGAGGTCGTCGCCCTCGCCGAGCGCCTGTACACGACGGAGGATGTCTTTTTCATCGGCCGCGGGCTCGATTACTACGTGGCGATGGAGGGCTCCCTGAAGTTCAAGGAGATCAGCTACGTGCACTCCGAGGCGCTGGCCGGCGGCGAACTCAAGCACGGGACGCTGGCCCTGGTGACGCCCGGCGTGGTGGTCGTGGCGCTGGCCACGCAGCCGGACCTCGTAGCGAAGACCGTGAGCAATATCGAGCAGGTGCGCGCCCGCGGCGCGGACGTGATCGGCCTGGCGACGGAGGCCACCGCCCCGGCGCTCGAGCCGCACGTCGACACGCTGCTGCGCGTGCCGGCGGCGCACCCGCTGCTCGTGCCGATGCTCGCCGTGATCCCGCTGCAGCTGTTTGCGTATCACGTCGCGCGGCTGCGCGGCAACGACGTGGACCAGCCGCGCAATCTGGCAAAGAGCGTGACGGTCGAATGAGGATCCTCGTCACCGGCGGCGGCGGGTTCGTCGGTTCCCACGTCGCCGAGGCGTACCGCAACGCGGGGCATCATGTCGCCGTCGTGGACGTGCTGAGCGGGGGGCGGCGCAACAACACGCCGCCGGGGGTGATGTTCTACCGCATGGACATCCGCCGCCCGGAGCTGGCGGAGGTGTTTCGGGAGGAGCGCCCGGAGATCGTGTCGCATCACGCCGCCGAGGCCAACGTCCGGGCGTCGATCGCGAACCCGGTCGCCGACGCGGACACGAACGTGCTGGGCACGCTGCGCGTGCTCGAGCTCGCCGTCCGCTATCACGTCTCGCAGCTCGTGTTTTCGTCCACGGCCGGCGCGCTGTACGGCGAGCCGCAGCGCCTCCCCGTGGGCGAGGACCACCCGATCCTGCCCACGGCGCCCTACGGATTTCACAAGTACCTCGGTGAGCAGTACCTCGAGTACTATCGCCGGATGCACGGGCTCAACACGACCATTCTCCGCTACGGCAACGTGTACGGTCCGCGACAGGATCCGCAGACGGAAGCCGGCGTCATCGCCATCTTCGCGGCGGCCATGCTCGCCGGCCGGCGCCCGACGATCTTCGGGGACGGCACGCAGGTGCGCGACTTCGTGTACGTGGGCGACGTCGCGGACGCCAACCTCCGGGTCGTGGGACGGCGCATCGACGAGCCGGTGCACATTGCCACCGGCGTCGGCACGTCCGTCAACGACCTCGCGGAGGCGCTGCGCGGGCTCACGGGCGCGGCCCACAGGCCGGAGCACGGTCCCGCGATGCCCGGAGAGGTCCACACGATCGTGCTGTCCCCGGGCCGCGCCGCGCGCCTCTTGGACTGGCGGCCACGCGTGCCGCTGGAGGAAGGCCTTCGACGCACCGTCGAATGGTTTCGGCAGCAGAGCTCGACGAGCGCCACGAGCGCGTGAGGCGGCGCCGCGGGCCGTACCGGAGGGGCGCCGTGATCGACAAAGAGCTGCTGGAGATCCTGGCGTGTCCCGTGTGCAAGACGACCGTCGTCGAGCGGGAAGAGCGGCTCGTCTGCACGCAGTGCGGGCGCCGCTACCCGATCCGCGACGGCATCCCGGTGATGCTCGTCGACGAGGCGGAGCCGGGAAACGCCGGGGCCAAGCCCTCGGGCGGCTGAGCCGGCCGCCGTTTTGGACGCCGATGATCCGCGGCGTGGGCGTCGACATCATCGAGATTCCCCGGCTGGAACGCGCCATCGAGCGATGGGGTGAGCCGTTTCTCCGGCGCGTCTTCACGGACGTGGAGCGCCGTCGCGCCGGCGGACGGCCGGGCGCCGCGCAGCACCTGGCGGGCCGCTTCGCGGCGAAGGAAGCCGTGATGAAGGCGCTCGGCACGGGGTGGCGCGGCCTGGCGTGGCGGGAGATCGAGATCGACGCCGACCCGCGGGGCAACCCTGTGGTGCGCCTCAGCGGGCGCGCCGCGCGTGCCGCGTCCGCGCGGGGCATCGCCGGGCTGGCGGTGTCGATTTCCCACACACGCGCGCTCGCGACGGCGCTCGCCGTGGCGGAATGACCGGGCGGCCGGGCCGCCCAGATCGCCGCGCTCCCAGGCCGGCTCGACTGTCCCGCATCGACCCGCCGTGAAGCTCCCGACCCCCGCGGAAATGGCCGCGCTCGAGCGCCGTGCCCACGAGGCGTGCGGCCTCGGGGTCCCGGCCCTCATGGACCGCGCCGGCGCCGGCGTCGCGGAGGTTGCCCGACGCCTCCTGCGCGCGCGCGGCGGCCGGCGCGTCGTCGTGGTCGCCGGCAAGGGCAACAACGGCGGCGATGGGTTCGTCGCCGCGCGCGATCTCTCGGACGGCGCGGCCGTGACGGTGCTTGTCGTCGCCCCGCCCGCGGACATCCGTGGCGAGGCGGGGGAGCGCCTTCGAGCCCTCGCGGAATCGAGCGTGCCGGTGCAGGCCACCGCGGCGCTGGACGACGCCGCGCTGGCCAGGGCGCTCGGGGATGCCGACCTGGTCGTCGACGCGATCTTTGGCACCGGCTTTCGCGGTCCGGCGCGTGAGGAGCCCGCGCGCGTCATCGAGGCGATCAACCGGTCGGGCGCGCAGGTCCTCGCCGTCGACGTTCCGTCGGGGTGCGACGCGGAGACCGGGCGCGCCGATCCGCCGTGCGTGCACGCCGCCGCGACGGTGACGATGGGCCTGCCGAAGCTCGGCCTGACGCAATACCCCGCCGCGGCGTATGCCGGCGCGGTGTTTGTGGCCGACATCGGTCTCCCCCGGACGCTGATCGACGACGCCCCGATCGGGGCTGCGCTCGCCGGCGCCGCCTGGGTCGAGCGGGCGCTGCCGCGGCGTGCGGTGGACGCGCACAAGGGCCTGGCGGGACGCGTCACCATCGTCGCGGGCGCCCGCGGCTTCGTCGGGGCCGCGATCCTCGCGGCGAGGGGCGCGCTTCGCGCGGGTGCCGGGCTCGTGACGGTGGGGCTGCCGGCGTCGCTTGCGTCCGTGTCGGCGGGCTCGCTTCCGGAGGCGATGACGCGTGCCCTGCCGGAGACGGAGGACGGCACGGTCGCCGCGGGTGCCGTCGAGGCCGTGCTCGAGATGGTCGGCGCGGCGTCCGCCGCGGCGTTCGGGCCGGGGCTCACGACGCACGCCGACGTGAGCGCGCTCATACGCGCGGTCCTTCCGCGGGTGGCGTGTCCCGTGGTGCTGGACGCGGACGCCTTGAACGTGCTCGCCGGTGAGCCGGCGCGGTTCCGCGACGTGCGGGCGCCGCTCGTGGTCACGCCGCACCCGGGAGAGCTCGCGCGCCTCGTGGGAGGCGCGGTCCCCGAGATCCAGCGCGACCGCGTGGCCGCGGCGAGGGCGGCCGCCGCCTCGCTCGGCGCGACGGTCGTGCTGAAGGGCGCGGGCACGGTCGTGGCCGAGCCGGGCGGAGCGGTCCGGATCGTCCCGAGCGGCACCGCGGCGATGGCGACCGCGGGCATGGGGGACGTGCTCACGGGGGCCGTGGCCGCGCTCCTCGCCGGCGGGCTTCCACCGTTCGACGCCGCGGCGTGCGGGGCGTATCTCCACGGGCTCGCGGGGCGTCTTGTCGCGTGCGCCGACCGCGGTCTCCTCGCGCACGAGGTGGCCGATGCGCTGCCGCGTGCCCTCGACCGGGTTCGACGCGGCGAGATCGACGATGGCTTTCGGGCCGTCCCCTAGCCCCGGCGCGGAGCCGGGGGGGCCGGCGGGCCTCGCGACGCGCCGTCCGTTGCGGCCTGCGTGGGCGGAGATCGATTTGGACGCGGTGCACGCCAACGTGCGTGCGCTGCGAGGCGTGGCGGCGCCGGCCTCCTTGCTCGCCGTGGTGAAGGCCGACGCGTACGGGCACGGCGCCGCGCGGGTCGCGCGCGCCGCCGTGGAGGCCGGCGCGTGGGGACTCGGCGTCGCGACCGTGGACGAAGGGACCGAGCTGAGGCGTGCCGGGATCGACGCCCCCATCCTGGTGCTCGGCGCCATCGGGCCGGACGAGGCGGCGACGGCCTTGGCGCACGACCTGCGGTTGACGGTGGCGGAAGAGACGGTGGCCGCGGCCGCGAGCCTGGCCGCGGCCGCCGCCCGCCGCGAGGCGCGGCTGCACCTGAAGGTGGACACGGGGATGGGCCGCCTCGGCGTCGCCTCCGATGACGCGGCGGCGCTGGCCGCCCGCGTGGCGGCGCTGCCCCACGTGACGCTCGAGGGGTGCTCCACGCATTTCGCGAGCGCGGATGACCCCGATCTCGGCTCCGCGGCGCGGCAGCTCGAGATATTCATGGGGACGCTGCGCGCCCTCGAGAGGGCGGGAGTGCGCCCCGCTCTGCGCCACGCCGCGAACAGCGCGGCCACGCTGGCGCTCCCCGGGGCGCGCCTCGATCTCGTCCGCTGCGGCCTGGCGCTCTACGGTGTCGCGCCCGCGCCGCACCTCGTCGGGCGCGCCGAGTTGCGTCCCGTGATGCGGCTCTGCGCGCGCGTGGTGCACCGCAAGCGCGTGCCACCGGGGACGCCGATCGGATACGGCCACGCGTTCCGGACGACGCGAGAGACCACGGTGATCACGCTCCCGGTGGGGTACGCCGACGGATACCCGCGGGCGGCCGGCGAGGGATGCACGGTGTGGCTCCACGGCCGGTGCGCGCCGATCGCGGGACGGGTGAGCATGGATCAGATCACCGTGGACGCCGCAGACGCGCCCGTGGCGCTCGGCGACGTGGTCGAGTTGTGGGGGGCCGCGGTGCCGGTGGAGATCGTCGCGCGCGCGGCGCGGACAATCCCGTACGAGGTGCTCGCCCGGACCGCGCGACGCGTGCCCCGCGTCTATCTCGACGGGGGGCGCGTCGTGGCCGTCCGCACGCTGCTCGGCGAGGAATGACGGCCCGGACTGACGGGCCGCGCGCCTCGCCGGGCGCGCCCCGGTTTCTGCCGCTCGGCGACACGGGGCTGGTGGTCGAGTTCGGCGGCGACGAGATCTCCGATGCGGCCAACGCCGCCGTCTTGGCGCTGCGCGCGGCGATCGAGGCGCAACCGCCCGCGGGCCTGCGCGAGACCGTCCCCACCTACCGGTCGTTGCTCGTGGTATACGACCCGCTCGTGACGTCGGTCCAGGACCTTGGCGCCGCGGTGCGGGACCGGCTCGCGGTGGCGGATCCCGCGCGCCTGCCCGAGGGACGCCTGCTCGAGATCCCAACCGCGTACGGCGGGGCGCACGGGCCGGACCTCGCCGGCGTGGCGGCGGAGACAGGGCTCTCCGAGTCGCAGGTCGTGGCCGCGCACACCGGCGCCGTGTACCGAGTCTACATGATCGGGTTCACCCCAGGCTTCCCCTACATGGGCACGCTGCCGCCGCCGATCCGGGTGCCGCGGCTTGCGTCGCCACGCACGCGCGTGCCCGTGCGGTCGGTCGCGATGGCGGGACAGCAGACGGGCGTCTACCCAACCGACAGTCCCGGAGGGTGGCGTCTCATCGGGCGTACGCCGCTCCTGATCTATGATCCGTGGCGCGCGAACCCGTTTCTGCTCGACGCGGGCGATCGCGTTCGCTACGTCGCGATCTCCGCGGCGGAGTATGAGCGGCGCGCCCCCACGGACGGTACGGCGGCGCCTTCGCCGACACCGTCCCGAGCCGACTTCCTGGTGGAGGACGGCGGGGTACTCACGACCGTCCAGGATCTCGGGCGGCCCGGTTACCGGCGGTTCGGCATGCCGCAGAGCGGCGCCATGGACCCGCTCGCGCTCCGCATCGCCAACCTCCTCCTCGGCAATCCTCCGGACGCTCCCGCGCTGGAGTTTGCGTTCCCCGGTCCGCGCCTCGTGGCGCTGGGCCCCACCGCGATCGCGATCGGCGGCGCCGATCTCGGCCCGATGCGAAACGGCCGGCCGTGTGGGACCTGGCGCGCCACGCCGCTCGCCGCGGGCGACGTGCTCTCGTTTGCGGCGCCGCGCGGGGGGCGGTGGGCGTACCTGGCCGTTCCCGGGGGCGTGGATGTGCCCGCGGTGCTGGGCAGCCGCGCGACCTACGTGCGCGGCGGGCTCGGCGGGTACGGCGGACGGCGCCTCCGCCGCGGCGATCGCGTCGCGGCAACGCTGCGGGCGGCCGCAACGCGCCTCGCGCTTCGGGGACCCGCGCCGCCGGCCGGCGCGGAGGCGGAGGTGCGCGTCGTGCTGGGGCCGCAGACGGACTACTTTGCGCCGGACGCGGTGCGTGCGCTGCTCACCGAGGCATACCGGCCGGGCCACGACGTCGACCGCGTCGGGTACCGGCTCGACGGCCCGTGCCTCGCCCATCGGGCCCAAAGCGAGCTGCTGTCCGACGGCCTGCTGCCGGGCGCGATCCAGGTACCCGCGGACGGCCGGCCGATCGTGATCATGCCCGACGGCCCCACGGCGGGCGGCTACCCGAAGATCGGCGCGGTGCTCGCGCCCGACCTGCGGCTCGTCGCGCAGGCGTCCCGCGCCACGCCGATCCGGTTTCGCGCCGTCCCGTGGGACGAGGCGCGCCGCGCGGCCCACGACGAGGCCGTGGTGCTGGCGTCGCTGCGGTTCGACCGGGCGGGGTCCGACCCGTAGCCCGGCGGGATGGTCGGCTCCATGTCGTCGAGGCGGTGATGCCTGTCGCCACGCAGTTCCTTTGACGCCGGCGGGCACCACGGTGTAGAGTTGTGGGAGCGTGACGTTCGGGTGCCGCATCTCGTATGCGCGACCAGGGTAGACGGGCCGAGCGGGCCTGGCCGGACGTCCTGGCCCACGCCGTAGGCAGCGGGGTTGGTCTCGGCCCTCATGAATCCAATCCAACGAGGGCCTCGACCCCTCCGGCGGCTTGGGCCGCCTCCGGTCGACGCCCGCGATGCTCACAGTTGCGTGGCATCACCTTACTTGCGCTGCGGACCAAGCGAAGGCACGGCATGGGTCCGGCGTCGGGCGCTTTGGCTCGCGCCGCAGGCATAGTGGAGCGGAGGGGCAGGCCCGCCCGGCACCAGCCCTTGCTGAAGTAAGCGATGACGCACTTGTGGAGGACGCCACCGTGACCGACCACCGTCCACGCATCGGCATCGCCGGCGCGCGGCGCACCGAGCGCGAGCGCATCTCGTTTGACGCGTACGCCGAAGCGGTGGAGGCCGCGGGCGGCGAGCCGGTCCCCGTGCTGCCGGGTGCCGTCCCGGCGCGCGCGCTCGACGATCTCGACGGGCTCGTGCTTACGGGCGGCCTCGACGTTGCCCCGGAGGAGTACGGCGAGCGGGCGCGGCCGGAGATGGCGGTCGAGCCCGATCCCGAGCGCGACGCGCTCGAGCTGCCCCTGGCGCGCGAGGCGGTCCGGCGGGATCTGCCGGTGTTCGCCATCTGCCGCGGCATCCAGACGCTCAACGTGGCGCTCGGCGGCACGCTGATCCAGGATGTGGATGTCGAGCGCTCAGGGCGCCAGGCGTGGACTCACCAGCAGCGCAAGTCGCATCCGGAGCTCCCGACCCACGCCGCGGTCCACGCCGTGACGGTCGAGGCGGGCACGCGCCTGCGCGACATCGTCGGCGCGGCCACGCTCGGCGTGAACACGTTCCACCACCAGGCGGTCCGCGATCCCGCTCCGGGGCTGGTCGTGACGGCGCGGGCCGTGGAGCCCCAGGCTCCGGCGCTGATCGAAGCGATCGAGGCGCCGGCAAAGCGATTCGTGCTGGGCGTGCAGTGGCATCCCGAGCGCATGTGGAGGCACGACGCCGCTCACGCGCGCCTGTTCCAAGCCCTGGTCCGCGCCGCGCGGGAGCGGGTCCGTATCGCCGCGCGGTGACGCGGCTGCTGAACGTTCGGCGGGCCGCACGGCGCATCCGGAGACGGCCCGGAGGAGGTATCCTGGCGTCTTACCGTCGAAGTGCGTGGCGCGCCGCACGTGCCGGACGGGGCTGATCGGAGGCGGGCGTTTGGCGCCCGCGACGGAATATGTGTGCCCCGTCGGACCCGATGTGGATACGCGGTAGCGGGCGTTTGATCGAGACGAGTTCCGGGGGGGATCGATGAAGGTCTTCATCTCCGCGGATATGGAGGGCACGGCCGGCGTCACGGATTGGGAACAGGTGCAGTCGCGGCATCCCGAGTACACGCGGTTCCGCCGCCTGATGACCGAGGAGGTCAACGCCGCGATCCTCGGTGCGCTCGAAGGCGGCGCGAAGGAGATCCTCGTCAACGACTCGCACGCCGACATGCGCAACATCTTGATCGAGGAGCTGCACCCGCAGGCGCAGCTCATCAGCGGCAGCCCGAAGCCGCACAGCATGATGCAGGGCATCGACGCGTCCTTCGATGCCGTGTTTTTCACCGGCTACCACGCCGCGGCGGGCACGGCCAACGCGATCCTCGACCACTCGTTCAGCAGCGCATCCGTCCGGCAGATCAAGCTCGGCAACCTGATCGTCGGCGAGGTTGGGCTGAACGCGGCGCTCGCCGGGCATTTCAAGGTGCCCGTGGCGCTCGTGACCGGCGACGGAACCGCGACCGCGCAGGTCAAGAAGCTCATCCCCCAGGTCGAGCCCGTCGTCGTCAAGGAAGCCATCGGCCGGGTGGCGGCCCGGTCCTACCAGCCCGTGGAGGCGCGCCGCCGCATCAAGGACGGGGCGCAGCGGGCCCTCAAGCGCGTGAAAGACCTCAAGCCGTTCACCGTCCCGCGGCCCGTGGGGCTCGAGATCGAGTGGCACTACACGGGCATGGCGGATCGATGCATGCTGATCCCGGGCGTGACGCGCGTGAACCCTCGTACCGTCGCCTTCAAGGCCAAGGACGCCGAGCAGGCGTACACCGTCACGGTCGCGTGCTTGGTGATGGCGCGGTCGACCCTGTAGGAGCGTTTGCACGGCCGGTCTCGAGCGTGATCCAGCCGATCCCCGCCGCCCGGGCGACGCCGGCCCGCCGGATCGTCCGGCGGCCGCGTTTGCCGGGCTTGCCGCGGTGTTGGACGAGGTGCGGGCCACCTCGAGCACGCTCACGAAGATCTCGGCACTCGGCCGGTATCTCGCGTCGCTGGCCGACGACGATCTGCGGCGCGCCTGCACGTTTCTTCGGGGCGCGCCGTTCCCACCGGGTGATCCGCGGCGGCTCGGTGTGGGATGGGTGGCGATCGGAGAGGTTCTCCGTGAGCTGACGCGCGCGCCCGACGACGAGTTCCACGCGACCTACCGCCGGCACGGCGACCTCGGCGACACCGCGGCCGCGCTGCTCGCGCAGTATCCTCCGGCGCCCGCGCTCTTTCAAGCGCCGCTCACGCTCGAGACGGTCGCGCGGGGATTCGAGGCGATCGCCGGCGCCCAGGGCGCGGCGTCGAGGCGCGTCAAGGCCGCGGCGCTCAGGAGCCTGTTTCACGACGCGACGCCGCGCGAGGGCGCCTACCTGGTGAAGATCATTACGTCCGACATGCGCGTGGGCCTGCGCGAGGGGCTCCTGCTGCCGGCGATCGCGTCGGCGTCGGGGCGCGACGCCGCGGAGGTGCGCCACGCCGCGCTGCTCATCGCGGATCCGGGCGAGATCGCCGTTCGCGCCAGACACGGGGCGCTCCACGAGACCGCGATCGAGCCCGGCCGCCCGTTTCGCTTCATGTTGGCCAGCCCCGTGGACGCGCCGCGGGACGCGTTTGCGGACTCCGTGCCCGCGCTGTGGGTCGAGGACAAGTACGACGGGGTCCGCGTGCAGGTGCACCGGACCGCGCAGCGCGTGGCAATTCTCTCGCGGACACTGGACGACGTGACGGCGGTGTTTCCCGAGCTCGTGGCCCCGCTCGAGGCCGCCGGACACTCCTTCGTCTTCGACGGCGAGATCGTCGCGTGGAAGGGGACGCGCCCGCTGCCGTTTTTCCTCCTGCAGCAGCGGCTCCAGCGCCGCGATCCCGCCGGGCTCATGGACGAGATCCCGGTCGTGTTGCTCTGCTTCGACGTGCTGCACCTCGACGGCCGCGATCTCCTGGGCGCCCCGTTGTCGGCGCGCCGCGCCGTGCTCGACGCGCTCCTGCCGCGGGGGCCGGTGCGCCTCAGCACCGGGAGCCTCGCACGCACGCCGGAGGAGCTCGACGCGCGCTTTCACGCGGCGCGCGACGCGGGCCACGAGGGGATCGTGATGAAGCGCCCCGACTCCCCTTACCAGCCGGGGCGCCGCGGGCGGCTGTGGACGAAGTGGAAGCCCGGCGTCGGGACCCTGGACGTGGTCGTCGTGGCGGCCGAGTACGGGCACGGCAAGCGTGCGGGCATCTTGTCCGACTACACGTTTGCGGTGCGCGACGGCGCGCGCCTCGCTACGATCGGCAAGGCGTACTCGGGCCTGACGGACGAGGAGATCGCCGGGCTCAGCGCCTGGTTCCACGCGCACACGCGCCGCGATCTCGGCCCGCTGCGGCTCGTCGAGCCCGTGCGGGTGCTCGAGGTCGCGTTTGACGCGATCACCAAGAGCCAGCGCCATGATTCGGGGTATGCGCTCAGGTTTCCGCGGATCGTCCGTATCCGCGACGACAAGTCGGCGGACGAGATCGACACGCTCGATCGCGTCCGCGCGCTGCACGCGGCGCTCGTTCGCCGCGCGGCCGGGACCGCGGACGGCTGGCCGCCCCCCTAATGCACCGTGTGGTATTTCGCCAAGGGTTGGAGCCGCGCGGACCTGACCTCCGCTCCACGCACGACGCCTGACAAATCCGTCGGTTCGGTTCGTCAGCAGCGCATGTAGAGTGAGGCCACGCACATGCGCGCATCGCGGGCGTCGAACGCCCTGGGCCCACGGGCGTGAACCAGTACGCGCCTACGGCGTGAGCCAGGACGTCCGGCCAAGTCCGCTCGGCCGCCTCTACCCTCGTCACACAGTAGGACGAGGCACTACGGCCCCGACGCGACGAGCACCGGCCCGTACGGGGTCCCGGCGCGGCCGGGAACAGGAGGGCCCTCCGCGAGCGTAGAACACGGTGGCATGTCCCCGCGCGTGCGCTGTGGGGTGCTGCTGTCGCTGCTCGCGGCGGCGTTGGCATTGCAGATCCTGCCCCGCCTGACCTCCCCGTTGCCCGCCGCGGCCGCCGCCGGAACCGGCTCCGTCGTCGACGTCGTGCAGCTCGACGGCATCATCGGTCCCGCCACGGCGCGTTACGTGCTGCGCGGTCTCCGGCAGGCCACCCAGGACGGCGCCCAGGCGCTCGTGATCGAGATGGATACGCCGGGCGGCCTGCTCACCTCGATGGAAGATATCGCCAAGGCGCTGTTGGCTTCGCCGGTGCCGTCGATCGTCTATGTTTACCCCAGCGGCGCGCGGGACGCGTCGGCGGGCGTCTTCATCACGTACGCCGCGACCATCGCGGCGATGGCGCCGACCACCCACATCGGCGCGGCGCACCCGGTCACGATGGGTCCGGGAGGCGGTACCACGCAGATCGATCCGACGGAGATGACGAAGATCACGAACGATGCGGTCTCCGAGATCCGGAGCTTCGCCGCGCGGCGGGGCCGCAACGCCGCGTGGGCCGAACAGGCGGTGCGGCGGAGCGTGTCCATCACGGAGACGCAGGCGCTCCAGTTGCACGTGATCGACCTCGTGGCGCCGACGCCGGCGGCCCTCTTGGCCGCGGTCGACGGGCGTGAGGTGCAGACCGCCTCCGGCACGCGCCGGCTCGCCACGCGGGACGCCCGCATCGTCGAGATCCCCATGGACCTCACGGAGCGGTTCCTCCTGCTGCTCGGGGATCCCAACGTCGGCTTCGTCCTGATGACGATGGCGATCTACGGGATCATCTTCGAGCTGAGCAACCCGGGATCGGTGTTCCCCGGCGTCATCGGCGGCCTGGCGCTCATTCTCGCGCTCGCCTCGTTCGCCGTCGTGCAGGTGAACGTCGCCGGCCTGCTGCTGATCGGGTTTGCGCTCGTCTTGTTCATCGCCGATCTCAAGGTGCCGAGCCACGGGGTGCTCACGGCCGGGGGCATCGTCGCGTTCGTCCTTGGTGCGCTGCTGCTCACGGAGCGGCAGGCGCCGTTTCTCCGCATCTCGCTCGTCTTGATCCTGACGATGGCGGCGTTGACGGCCGCGTTCTTCGCGTTCGCGGTCGGCGCCGGCGTGCGCGCGCAGGCGCGCCGGGTGCAGACCGGGCGGGAGCGGCTCGTGGGTGCCGTGGGCGTGGCGCGCACCGATCTTGCGCCGGCGGGCACCGTGTTCGTGGAGGGCGAGCTGTGGAGCGCCGAGAGCGAGGACGGCGTGATCCCGGCCGGCCGGCGGGTCCGCGTGCTGCGCGTGCGCGGGTTGCATCTCGATGTGCGCCGGGAGGAGGCGTCGTGAGCGTGGCCACGTTGCTCGGGCCGCTGGTCGTCGCGATCATCATCGTGGTGATCGTGCTCGCCAGCTCGACGGTCAAGATCGCCCGCGAGTACGAGCGGGGCGTCATCTTCCGGCTGGGCCGGCTGATCGGCGCCAAGGGGCCCGGCGTGATCGTGCTGATCCCGATCGTGGACCGGATGATGAAGATCGACCTGCGTGTCGTGACCCTCGATGTGCCCCGCCAGGAGATGATGACGCGCGACAACGTGCCGGTCACCGTGGACGCCGTCGTGTACTTCCGCGTCGTCAACCCCGAAGACGCCGTCGTGCGCGTGGAAAACTTCTCCCGGGCCACGTACCTGCTCGCGCAGACGACGCTGCGCAGCGTGGTCGGCCAGCACGAACTCGACGAGCTGCTGAGCCAGCGCGACAGGATCAACCAGCAGCTGCAGCAGGTGATCGATGAGGGCACGGAGCCGTGGGGCATCAAGGTGACGCTCGTCGAGGTGCGCGACGTGGCGCTGCCCGAGGGCATGAAGCGCGCGATGGCCAAGCAGGCCGAGGTCGAGCGGGAGCGGCGCGCCAAGATCATCAACGCGGAGGGCGAGTACCAGGCAGCCGAACGGCTCGTGCAGGCGGCGACCAAGATCGCCGTGGAGCCGGTGGCGCTGCAGCTGCGCTACCTGCAGGCGCTGACCGAGATCACGTCGGACCGCAACTCCGTGACGGTCTTTCCCGTGCCGCTCGATATCCTGGCGCTGCTCCAGCGCAAGCTGCCGCAGCCGCCCGGCGGCAGCTAAGCCGGAGTTTTTGCTACACTACACCAGGCCGGCCCGACGTCGTCTTCGCGTTCCATGACGATGACGGGATCGGACCGCGGACGCTTGCCCGCGTCGCGAAGCGCACGGGGCCGCGGCCACGCGAGTGATAATGCCATGCGTGGTGCACACACACCGCTCATCGTCCGGTCGCGCTCGCCTGAGCAGACCCGAGCCGTGGGAGCGGCCCTGGGAAGCGTCCTGGGGCGGATGGGACCGGCCGGGATGGTAGTAGCGTTGTCGGGCCCGCTCGGCGCCGGCAAGACGTGTTTCGTGCAGGGGCTCGCGTCCGGCCTGGGTGTGCGCGGCGCCGTCCGCAGCCCGACGTTTGTGCTCGTGCACGAGCACCGCGGAGCGATCCCGCTCTACCACGTCGACCTGTACCGGTTGACGTCGCATGACCTCGACACCCTCGGATTGGAGGAGATCCTGGACGGGCCCGGGGTGACCGCCATCGAGTGGGCGGACCGCGCGGGGCCCGACGTCCTGGGAGCGCATCTCGGGATCGACGTGGGCTACGGCGAGGGGGACGACGACCGGGTGCTGCGTTTCACCCCGCGCGGCGATCGCTACCACCATGTCGTGAAGGAGCTCGCGGCGTGCGCGTGTTGGGAGTAGAGACGGCGACGCCGCTCGCGTCCTGCGCGCTTGTCGACGGGTCGGGCGTGCTCGCGGAGACCGTGCTTCGCGGGACGATGCGGCATTTGGAGTGGCTCGCGCCCGCCGTCGACGAGATGCTGCGCGGGCTTGGGCTCGGGCCGGGGGACGTGGAGGGCATCGCCGTCAGCGTGGGCCCGGGAGGATTCACCGGGCTCAGGATTGGAATCGCGACGGCGGCGGCATGGGCGCGCGCCCGGCGCGCGCCGCTCGTGGGCGTGGGCACGCTCGAGGCGCTCGCGCTCGGCGCCGGGCCGCATGATGCGGTGCTCGCCGCGCTGGACGCGCACCGGGGCGAAGTGGCCGCCGGGCTGTATCGCATCCCTGGGACAGGCGAGCCCGAGCCGCTCGTTCCGCCGACCGTGGCTCCGCCGGCGGTCGTGACGGCCGAGGTCGTGGCGGTGGTCCGGCGCCTCACCCGGGGCACGGAGCCCGGCGGGGGTCGCGTGCTGGTCGTCGGGGACGCGCTCAGCCGTTACGAGCAGGTCCTTCTTGGGGGATTGCAAGGGTGGGGCACCGCGGGCCCCCACGTGCATCCGAGAGCAACGGTTGTCGCGTCGCTTGGACGGCTCCGCTTGATCGGAGGAGCGCGCGACGATCCCGCGGTACTCCTGCCTATTTACGGACGGCGGCCGGCGCTGCGCGAGTGGCAGGAAACCCCGGCGGAGCCGGGAAACGGGTGACCATGGTCGTGACGAACGACATCACCATCGGGCCGATGCGCACGGACGACCTGGCCCGGGTGACCGAGATCGAGCAGGCGTCGTTTCCGACGCCCTGGCCGCGGGACGCCTACACCCATGAGCTGCGTGAGAACCGGCTCGCGTGCTACCTCGTGGCGCGCTCGATGCACCAGGTCGTAGGCTACACGGGCATGTGGATCATCCTCGACGAGGCGCACGTCACCACGATCGCGGTCGCCCCCGAGTACCGCCGGCGGCGGATCGGGGAGCGGCTGCTCGTCGCGTTGCTGGACGAGGCAATGCGACGCGGCGCCCGCTGGGTGACGCTGGAAGTGCGCAAGACCAACCTCGGCGCGCAGTCGCTCTACCGCAAGTACGGGTTCAAGGAGATCGGTGTCCGTCGCGCCTACTACAGCGACAACCGCGAGGACGCGATCGTGATGTGGACCGGGAACGTATGGGAACATGCCTTCCAGGCGCGCTTCAAGCAGAACCGGGCAAACCTCGACCAGGATCCTCCGTCGATCAGCGGGCCCGCGTCGTAGATACGGATGCTACCCGATGGATAAGGCGGCGCAGGAGGCCTGACCGGGGCGACTCGGCATCTGTCCAGCCGTCGGAGCGACGGGGAAGGCCGCCGAGCCGCCCGGCACATTGCGCTGATGCCGCATGGTTTCAAGCACAGTTATGAACGTCCTCGGCATTGAAACCTCGTGCGATGAAACCTCGGCCGCCGTGTTTGCCGCGGCCGGCGGATCCGGACGCCTGCTGTCCAACGTTGTGGCATCCCAGGTGGACCTCCATGCGCGGTACGGCGGCGTCGTGCCGGAGCTCGCGTCGCGGCGCCACCTCGAACGGCTCGGCCCCGTGGTCGACGAGGCCCTCGAAGGAGCGCAGCTGGCGCTCGACGCGATCGACGCCATCGCGGTCACCTGCGGCCCGGGGCTCGTCGGGGCGCTCGCCGTCGGCGTGGCCGCCGCCAAGGCGACGGCGCTCGCGCTCGGGCGCCCGCTGATCGGGGTGAACCACCTCGAAGGTCACGTCTACGCGAGCCTGCTGGAGCACCCGGACGTCCCGCTTCCGGCGCTCGTCCTGCTCGTCTCGGGTTCCCACACCGACTTGATCCTGATGACCGAACGCGGCCGGTACGAGGTGCTCGGCGCGACGCGCGACGACGCGGCGGGCGAGGCATTTGACAAGGCGGCGCGAGCGCTCGGCCTCGGATATCCCGGCGGGCCCGCGATCGACCGGGCCGCGGCGCGGGGGCAGGCCGGCGCCGTCCGGTTGCCGCGGCCGTTCCCCGACGAGCGCAGCCTCGACTTTTCCTTCAGCGGGCTCAAAACCGCGGTGCTGCGCGCCCTGGCGAAGCACGAGCGGGAGGGCGGCACCCCGGACCCCGCCTGGGTCGCCGACGCGGCGGCGTCCTTCCAGGAGGCGCTCGTTGGCGTCCTCGTGGACAAGACGGTCCGGGCGGCGCATGTCAGGCGGGTCCGCGCCGTTCTGTTGGGGGGCGGCGTCGCCGCGAACTCCCGGCTCCGCCGGCGCATGGGCGAGGCGGCGCAAGCCCTCGGCATTCCGGTGTACGTGCCGTCCCCGATTCTGTGCACGGACAACGCCGGCATGATCGCGGCGGCCGGCGCGCACCGCCTCGCGCGCCACGAACGCTCGTCCCTGCGCCTCGGCGCCTACGCGGAGTTGGACCTTACGGATCGTGTGCCGGAGACGGGCGTCGATGTCGAACCGTGAGCGGGCCCGCGGTGCACAATCACAAACGTTAAATTCGTCGCGTGCGGACCCGTGCGGGCCCGATTTCGTGATCTGGCATCCTGTTTTCGAGGGAATTTGTGGTTGCCCGCCTTCGCCACGTTTCCCTATAGTGGGCTTTAGATTAGCACTCATAAGGTCGGAGTGCTAAGACACACTGCCGGGAAGGGAGGCTGGTATGAACCTGAAACCACTCGGGGATCGCATCGTGGTCAAGGTCGTTGAGGAGCTCGAGAAGACCAAGGGCGGCATCGTGCTGCCGGACACCGCCAAGGAGAAGCCGCAGGAGGCCGAGGTCGTCGCCGTGGGTCCGGGCGGCCGCAACGAGAAGGGCGACCGCACGCCGATGGAGGTCAAGGTCGGGGACCGCGTGATCTTTGCCAAGTACTCCGGGACGGAGTTCAAGCAGGACGACGAGGAGTACCTCATCCTGCGCGAGAGCGACGTGCTCGCGGTCGTGACCCGCGAAAAGGCCAAGGCGAGGGCCTAAGGGGGAAGCGCGAAATGCCAAAAATGCTGCTGTACAACGAGGAGGCGCGGCGCGCGCTGGAGCGCGGCGTCAACCGCCTCGCGGACGTCGTGAAGATCACCCTCGGGCCGAAGGGCCGCAACGTCGTCCTGGAAAAGAAGTTCGGCTCGCCGACGATTACGCACGACGGCGTCACCGTGGCCAAGGAGATCGAGCTCACCGACCCGTTCGAGAACGGGGCGCGCAGCTCGTGCGCGAGGTCGCCACCAAGACCAATGACGTCGCGGGCGACGGAACCACGACCGCCACGGTGCTCGCGCAGGCCATCGTCCGTGAGGGGCTCCGCAACGTGGCGGCGGGCGCCAACCCGCTGGCCCTCAAGCGCGGCATCGACCGCGCCGTGGAGACCATCGTGGCCGGGCTGCGGGCGCAGGCCAAGCCCGTGGAGACGAAGGAGGCGGTCGCGCAGGTTGCGAGCATCTCCGCGCACGACGAGGAGATCGGCAAGCTCATCGCGGACGCCATGGAGAAGGTCGGTAAGGACGGCGTGATCACCGTCGAGGAGTCCAAGGGCATCGAGACGACGGTGGACACGGTCGAGGGCATGCAGTTCGACAAGGGCTACATCTCCCCGTACATGGTCACGGATCCGGAGAAGATGGAGGCAGTGCTCGAGGATCCGTACCTGCTGATTACCGACAAGAAGATCAGCGCGGTCAAGGACCTGCTCCCGGCGCTGGAGCGAATCGTGCAGCTCAGCCGGCCGCTCGTCGTGATCGCCGAGGACGTGGAGGGCGAGGCGCTGGCGACCCTCGTGGTCAACAAGCTGCGGGGCACGCTCAACGCCATCGCGGTCAAAGCGCCCGCGTTCGGCGACCGCCGCAAGGCGATCCTGCAGGACATCGCGATCCTCACCGGCGGTCAGGTCATCACCGAAGAGCTCGGGCTCAAGCTGGAGAACGTCGACACGAGCCAGCTCGGCCGCGCGCGACAGGTGAAGGCCGGCAAGGAAGAGACGATCGTCGTCGGCGGCGCGGGCAAGCAGTCGGAGATCCAAAAGCGCATCGCGGAGCTGCGGAAGCAGATCGACGAGACGGACAGTGACTACGACCGGGAGAAGCTGCAGGAGCGCCTCGGCAAGATGGTCGGCGGCGTCGGGGTGATCAAGGTCGGCGCCGCGAGCGAGACCGAGCTCAAGGAGAAGAAGCACCGGGTGGAGGACGCCCTCAGCACCGCGCGCGCCGCGGTCGAGGAAGGCATCGTGCCCGGCGGCGGCACCGCGCTCGTCACGGCGATCCGCGACCTCGAGAAGGTCAAGCTGGAGGGCGACGAGCGGACCGGCGCGGAGATCGTCCGCCGCGCGCTCGAGGAGCCGCTCCGCCAGCTGGCGCACAACGCCGGCGCGGAAGGGTCGCTCATCGTGGAGAAGGTGAAGACCGGCAAGGCCGGGTGGGGCTACAACGTGCTCACCGGCGACTTCGTGGACATGATCAAGGCCGGCATCGTGGATCCGTGCAAGGTGACGCGCTCGGGGCTGCAGAACGCCGCGAGCGTGGGAGCCATGGTCCTCACGACCGAGGTGCTGGTCGTGGACAAGCCGGAGGAAGAGAAGGAGATGCCCGCGCCGCCCACGCCACCGATGTAGGCACGGCGGGCAGGAATTGAGCACGGCCGGCAGGAGGGGCCCCGCGGCCCCTCCCGCCGCGTCGATCGGCAGGATTCACTTTCCTCGGACCGAACCCCACCTCACCACATCGGGCCACAAGGGGGGACCGGGATGTCCGATCGCCAGGCCGTCCGGCTGACGAGGCGCCAGTTCATCGCCGCCGCGAGCGCGCTCGCGGGCGCGACCGCGGCGATCCGCCTCGGCCGGAGTCCGGCGTTCGGAGCGGCGCCTCAGGAGATCGTCTTCACGACCGACCAGCTGATCCCGATCCAGGAGCAGGAGTGGGCGCGCAACAGCCTGCTCTCCGGGTTCACGAAGGCGTCCGGCATTCCGGTCCGGTTCATCGCCGAGCCGGACGGCCCGTACGTGGACCGCCTGACCGCCGAGGCCAAGGCCGGCAAGTCGACGATCAGCGTCACGGGGGCGCTCCACGGCCTGTACCCGATCCTGCTCAGCGGGGGCCTCGTCCGGGACATGGCGCCGCTGCAGAAGCAGCTGGACGCGATGAAGGACCGGACGTTCTACAAGGATCTCCTGGCCGCGTCGCACATGGGCGGCACGCAGGTCTTCATCCCGTGGATGCAGGCGACCTACGCGTTCGCGGCCACGAAATCGTCGCTGCAGTACTTCCCGAAGGGCCGCAACCCCATGCGCATGACGTACGACGACCTGCTCGCGTGGGGCCGGAATCTCCAGCAGGCCGGCGGGCAGCGCCGGCTCGGTTTCCCCGTGGGCCCGAATGGGTTGTACGGCCGGTTTCTGCACGGCTACGCGTACCCGTCGTTCACCGGCGCGCAGGTCAAGCGCTTCAAGTCCCCGGACGCCGTCGCCATGTGGCAGTACCTGCGCCGGCTCTGGGGCGTTACGCACCCGTCCTCGTTCACCTATGAGTTCATGTACGAACCGCTGCTCTCCGGCGAGGTCTTGGTGGCGTGGGATCACACGGCGCGCCTGATCCCGGCCGTGCGTCAAAAGCCCGACGACTTCGTCGTGCTGCCGTCGCCGGCCGGCCCGCGCGGCCGGTCGTTCATCTCGGTCATCGTGGGGCTCTCGCTCACGAAAAATGCGCCGGACGTGGACGGCGGCACCAAGCTGATCGAGTACCTCACCCGCCCGTCGACGCAGCTCGTGACCCTGCAGGGCGACGGGTTCTTCCCCGTGTCGCCGGAAGTGGCGAAGTCGGCGACGTCCGGCTGGGTGAAGGTCGTGGCCGACGGGGTGTCGGCCCAGGCCGGGGCGCCCGACGCGCACACGGCGCTCCTGCCCGTCGGCTTGGGCGCGCGGACCGCCGAGTTCGTGCCGATCTACACCGACGCGTTCCAGTTGATCGTGATCCAGGGCAAGAACATCCAGGACGTGCTCAACGACCAGGCGCGCAAGCTGGACGCGCTGTACCGCGCCCAGAACGCGGTGTGCCCGCCGCCCGACCCCGCCCTGACACCGTGTAAATTGGATTAGCGCGGACCCGCCGGGACTGGCCCGTGGTCAGGTCGAGCCGCGCTGCGTGGGCGCCGTATCTCCTGGTGCTGCCCACGCTCGCGTTTCTCGGCGTGTTCATCGTGTACCCCATGGTCCAGGCGTTCCTGCTCGGCCTGACGAACCCCGACACCGGGCGCCTGGGCACCGCGCCGGTCCAGCAGATGATCTCGGACCTGCATTTTGTGCCGGCGGTCCGCGACACGATCGTCATCACGGCGATCGCGATCCCGCTGCAACTCGCGCTCGGCCTGGCCATGGCCATGCTCGTGCAGACCCGCTTCGCGGGGCACGGCATCTTCCTGTACCTGTGCGCCGTGCCGATCGGGATCTCCGATCTCGCCGCGGGGCTCATCTGGCTGTCCATCTTCACGGAGCGCGGCTACCTGAACGCGCTGTTGTTCGCGGCGGGCCGGGTGGCGCAGCCCGCGCCGTACCTGACGTACGACCAGCCGGGCTGGCTGCTCGCCGCCGTGGTGCTGACGGAGGTGTGGCGGGCCACGGCGATCGTGATGCTGATCCTGCTGAGCGGCCTGCAGCTCATCCCCCGCGACTATCTCGAGACGGCGCAGGTGTTCGGCGCGGGACCATGGCAGACGCTCCGCCACGTCACGCTGCCGCTGCTTCGCGCCAGCCTGCAGACCGCGCTCGTCATCCGCACGATCCTCGCCTTCGAGGTGTTCGCGCCGGTGATGATGCTCACGGGGCGGCTGCTGCCGGTGCTCGCCGGCGAGTCGTACCTGTGGTACTCGCTGTACCGCAACCCCCACGTCGCGGCCGCCTACGGCACGTTGATTCTGCTGCTGTCGGGCGCGGTGACGTGGACGTATCTTCGCGTGCTGCGTCCCCATCCGGGGGAGGTCGCGGGGTGACGTTCCGGCGCTTCGCGATCTACAGCGCCGCCACCCTGGTGGCGGCATGGGTGGTGTTTCCGCTCGCGCTGATCACGCTCGCCGCGTTCACGCCCCGGGACACGCTCTACGCGTGGCCGCGCCCGATCTGGCCCGGGACGTTTACGCTCGCGACGATGCGCGCGTTTCTCGGCGCCACCGACGTGCTGCAGTCCACCTGGAACAGCCTCATCGTGGCCGCGATGACGATCGGCATGGCGTTCCTGGTCGCCGCGCCGGCGGCGTACGCGCTGGCCCGCTACCGGTTTCGGGGCCGGGACGCGGTGCAGTTTTTGGTGCTGGCGACGAAGATGTTTCCGGCGACGATCCTCGCGATCCCGCTCGCCGTCGCCTTCATTCGCTGGGGGCTGTACGATACGCTGTTCGGGGTCGCGCTCGTGCACACGGCCCTGGCCGTGCCGTTCGTGATGACGATGGTGACGGGCATCTTCGTGGCGATTTCGTACGAGCTCGAGGAGGCCGCGATGACGCTGGGGAGCGGCCGCCTCGGGGCCGTGGTCCGCGTCACGCTCCCGATGGCGCTGCCGGGGCTGGCCGCGGCGGCGATCTT
>JAJPIA010000081.1 GCA_021324975.1 Bacillota bacterium | reverse complement strand
CTCGCCCGGCGCCGAGAACAGGACGACGTCGCCGCGGCGGACGTCGGCGGGCGGCGGCTCGGGCGCGAACAGGTACGTCCGCACGCGCCCGAGTTCGTCGTGCCCGCGTGCCGGCGGATCGTCGGAGGGCGGGCGCCCCCCAATCCCGCCGTTCTGCGTTTCCTCTCGCGGCGGCCGTACCCCGAGGTC
Source organism: Bacillota bacterium (assembly GCA_021324975.1). Taxonomy (GTDB): domain Bacteria; phylum Sysuimicrobiota; class Sysuimicrobiia; order Sysuimicrobiales; family Segetimicrobiaceae; genus JAJPIA01. The sequence goes on along the minus strand of JAJPIA010000081.1, from coordinate 24,824 downwards.
GGAAAGTGCCTGGCGAGTCGGCTCGTCGCCAGCGGCCACTGTGACGAGCGCCGTACGTGCGCGGTTGAGCAACGATGCGACGAACGCCTTGTGTGCGCTCGAATCGATCGCCACGTCGAGCAGGACGAGGGGGTGGCCGAGGAGCGCATCCGCCCCGGCGGCGGCCGCGGCCGTGCGGAGGAGCGCGGGCCAGTCATGCAGCCGACTCTCCTCGAGTTGACCGTTGAACCGGCGCAGGAGCTGCGAGATGTCGCCGAGCGCCGCCGTTTTGAGGGCATCGGGTTCGACATCGGCCAGCCGAAGCTCGGTGATGGCGCCAGCGAGCGCACGCGGAAATCCGGGGAACGGCACGACGGGAGCGTAGTAGCGTAGCGCCCCGTCCTGGAGTGCCTGATGGCTCACACGGGCCGCGACAGCGGCGCCGCCGAGAGCGCCCATTGGGGTGGTCGCGTTCGTGATTGCCAGCAGTGCGGCGAGTTGCCCAAGGCTGTAGCGCCTGAGGCCGAAGGTGGCCCCGCGACGCACGGCCACGAGTCGGGCCAGCTCATCCGCCGCGCCGCGTGTCGCGGCGACAATCAGCACTTCGCCGTCAGGCGGCTGCGCTTCGACGAAGGCTCGGGCGGCGGCGAGGCGGTCCGCGGCGGAGGGCGCTTCGAACAGACGAACGCGCGCGTCCAGGTGGCGGGGCCCTCTCTCTACCGGTCAGACGTTTGCTCGACCGCGTGCTCAGCTACGCACGATCTGACGGCTCGAAACGCTCTAGGAAATGGGGCTCCCCTCTCTCAGAGCTCCCTTGACTTCGACCTGCTTCACTCGATTCATCTCACGCTTCATTGTAAGGCAGACCTCCAGATTCGTCTCGTCTACCCTTGTTAGATCCTGAACGCGAGTGCCCACGGGTGGCGTTCTCAACGCGTCGCGTGGGGGGCCTACCTGGGCGTCGACGTCAACGGATGCGCGTCGGGCTGATAGGAACGACGCGCGGCGGGTGTGAAAGACACGCCGGCGGCATCCAAAGAGCGGCGATAGCGCGCGGCCGGAGAGGTGGAACCCGATGAAGGACACTGTACTCCTGGAAGAACTGTCCTGGCCGGAGGTCCAGGCGGCGCTCGACACGGGTGTGCGGACCGTGGTGATCGTGGCGGCCTCGATCGAGCAGCACGGCCCGCATCTGCCGACGATGACCGACACGGCGATCGGGCAGGCGGTCGGCGAGCAGGTGGCCCGCAAACTTGGACACGCGCTGCTGGCACCGGTCATCCGCCCGGGATGCTCGGACCATCACCTGGCGTTCCCGGGAAGCCTATCGATCCCTCGTGAGACATTGATTCAAACCGTTGTCGCGTACGTGCGGTCGCTTGCGCCGCACGGCTTTCGGAATTTCGTGCTGTTTTCATCGCACGGCGGCAACTTCGACGCGCTCGAGGAAGCCGCCGCGCGTCTGCGCGAGGAATTCACCCCGCCGAACGTGCGCATCGCCGCGTATGTCGGTCGGGCCGCGCTCCTCGAGATGATGCGGGTCATGAACGGCGCCGCGGAGGCGCTGGGAGCCCGCCAAGACGTCGACGCGCTCCACGCCGAGTTGACCGAGACCTCGGTCATGATGGCCCGGCACCCCGCGCTGGTTGCGCGTGATCGCCTCGAGCGCGGGCTCATGGGCCGGATCGACACGTCAGAGCTGTTCCGGCGCGGCATGAGGGCGCTGACACCGAACGGCATCGTGGGAGACGCCCGGGCGGCCACGCCGGCAATCGGGGACGCGGTCTTAGAGCGCCTGGCGGATCATCTCGCCGCGTTCGCGCGGCGCGAACTCGGCGCCTAACGCCCGGTCTCATGCCACATGCCTGGGGCCGGCCATGGACGGCCGGCCCCAGGCGGTTAGCTCAACGGCCCCTACTTGTTCTTGGAGCCGATCATCATCTGCAGGGCATTGGTGAGGTTCTGGTTCGACTCCACGAGCATATGGACCATCGTCGCGAGCTGGTCGATCTGCTTCATCATGGCCTTCTCCGTGGGCGTCATCTGCATTTGCATCGTGGAGTTCATGTCATGCTGCATCTGCGTATACTGCTGCGAGATCTGATCCAAGACGGCCTTCTCCTGGACCAAGAGCTTCTGGGCCTCGGCCGGACTCGGACCCTGCTGCTGCGCGCCGGCGATGCCGAGACCGCCGAGTCCCAGCGCGCTGACCATTCCGATGAGCACACCCAACGCCACGAGCTGAACGCTCTTCATCGAAAGCCCCCTTGAGGAGTGTGGAATCGATCGTGCCATCTGAGTGCGCTATCCTTTCCGAGCCATGAACACGCTTTGGATGTCTCACCCCCAATGACCAGATTGCCGGCGTATGGCCGCGAGCTCCGGCGGCCAGAAGATATGAAATTCCCGTGAGGTTTTCATAAGGATTCCATAAAAATAATGTTGCGATGGTTCGGGTCGAGGGCGCCTCGCACGATGGGATCGCTGTCAACCTCGGGGCTCCACGCCATCGAGCGACGGCTCCTGCGGGGGCGCCGCGCCGGATAACCCCGGCGGCAGACTAAAATCTGGCAATCTTTCGATGGAGACCGGCAGGAACCGGTCCAGGTCCGTCGAATCAGCGCGACCAAACTTAGCATGACGAACGCATGACCGACACATCCGACGGACCAGGAACCGGAGCGACAATCGCCGTTGCTAGGTCGCCGTAGCCGTTACCGCCGACGCGCCGGCGTCGCACTATGGATCGTGTTGGCGCTCGTGTGGGCCTCGAGTCCAGGACTCGCAGGACCCCCACCCCTCTGGCCCGCCATCAAGTCGTCTCGCGGATACACGGCCCGGGTTGCCCCCGGAGTCTCGTACAGTCATTATCACTTGGCGACCGCGGACGGCCCGCTGACCCTGTACCATCTCCGCGTCGATCTCACGGATCCGACCGTGCGGCTGGGGACGGCGCTGGCGCACGGTCAACTCATCAGCGGCGACGAGACCGTTTCGTCGATGGTCGCGCGCACCGGCGCGGTGGCGGGCGTGAACGGCGACTTCTTCGACATCGGCGACTCGGGGATGCCGCTCAACATCGTCGTGCGTGACGGGAAGTTTCTGCGGAGTCCGACCGGGTGGGCGGCCCTCGCGATGAGCCGGGATGGAACTCTCCACATGGCCCATTTCGAGTGGAGCGGGTCCGTCGTGTTTCCGGCGATCAACGCCAGGTACTGGCTGGCCGGATTCAACACCGGCGTCGTGCCGGAGGGCATCGTGGCGTTTTCCAACATCCGCGGATACGGTGCCCCGGTGCCGGGTCCGGGCGTGCGTCAAACGGTCGTAGATCTCGCGCCCGTGGAGACTCGGCGCGGGTTGACGGTCGCCTCGCCCTCGCTCATCGCGGCTCCACCGCAGGACGACGGACTCCAATACACCGTGCGCCAGGTCTGGTCGCAGCAGGCCTACTACGCCCCGTTTCCCAAAGGTGTGCTGCTGCTCGTGGGGCGCGGCGATGCGGCGACCTGGCTTGCGCAGCACGTCACAGCGGGCATGGCCGTCGAGGTGCACCTCACGACCGTCCCGGACTGGCGGGGCCTCCATATGGCCATTGGCGGCGGGCCGATCCTCGTGGAAAATGGGTACCCGGTGGACGATCCCAACTCACCGGTGCCCAGCGAACGAAACCGTCGCAACCCGGTGCTCGCGGCCGGGCTATCGAGGGACGGCACGACGCTGCTGCTCGTGGCCGCCGACGGACGCCAGCCGCGTCTCAGCATGGGGTTGACCCAGCCACAGCTCGCCGCGTATATGCGGTGGCTTGGTGCCTACCAGGCGATGGCCTTCGATAGCGGCGGATCCGTGACGATGGTGGCGCGGTTCCCGGGCCGCCCGTGGCCGACGGTCCTCAACTCACCGTCGGACGGACACGAACGGCCCGTCGCCAACGCCCTCCTCGTGTTCAGCACGGCGATCGCCCCCGCGCCCTTGGCCGCCGCACCTCAAGCGCCACAGACTGCGCCCGGGGCGGTGTTCACGATACCCTACAGCCCGTCACATTAGCGGGAGCGTGTCGGCCTACAGACCGCGCCCGGCCCTCGGAATCCACACGCGCATCGCACCCGGGCTCCGGTTGGCCCACGCGTAGTACGGAATCGCCACGAACTCGATCGGCCGGCGCGCCGCCGTGCCGTTGGTTCCGAGCGGCCCGTAGAGGCGCCCGTTCCACGACGACGTGTCGACGGCTGCCCCCGACCCGCGAATCACCGTCACGCCTCCCAGGAGACCCGGGGCGTGCTCGGCCCTGAGCGGCGCCGTCGTGTCGGCCTCCACGTCGAGCACCGACACGGCCGGATGGTCGGCGTGCTCGAGGCAGTAGACGACCGGTCCGCGCTCGATCGCCACGCACCCCCACGCGGATTCGATGCGGGGGTGCGCCTCGACAAACTTGGGCGTGAGCCGCCACTCCACATCGACAACCTCGCCGGACCGCCAAGCGCGATCGAGCCGGAGGTAGCCGGCTCCATCCGGCGTGAGGTCGGCCGTTGCGCCGTTCACACGAACGATCCAGGCCTCGGCCCACCCGGGCACGCGGAGGCTCAAGCGCCAGGGGGCTCCTCCGCCCTCTTCGATCGTCACCCTGACCTGCCCATCCCAAGGGTAGGCGGTGTCCATCCGCAACACGACGGGGCGCCCGGGGACGAGGTCGGCCGCGACGCGGGCCCCCGCATACTGGTGGAGTTGGAGTCCTCCTTCATCCTGGGTCGCAAAGTAGTGGCCGAGTGACGCCAACAGGCGCATGACGTTCGGCGGGCAGCACGCCACCCGGTGCCACTCCTGCCGCCGGCACCCGCCCCGGCTCAGGCGCTCGTCGAGGCCGTTGCTGGCGAGCGGATTCACGTAGAAATAGCGCTCCCCGTCAATCGATACGCCGCTCAGGATACCGTTGTACAGCGTCCGTTCCATGAGATCGGCGAAACGGCTCTGCCCGGTCGCGAGCAGCATCCGCCAGCTCCACATGAAGCTCGCGATCGCCGCGCAGGTCTCGCCGTACGCGAGCTCATTCGGCAGCTCGTACGGCTGCCCAAACGCCTCGGCCAGGTGCCGCGACCCGACGGCCCCGGTGATGTAGAGTTTGTGCGTGACCAGATCGTTCCACTGCCGGGTGACGGCGTCGAGGAGGGCCCTCTCTGCCGTTTCGAGATACAGGTCGGTGACGCCGGCCGTGAGGTACTGCGCCCGTACGGCGTGGCCCTCGAGCTCGGCGGACTCTCGGACCGGCACGCGGTCTTGATAATGCCCCGGACTGTTGTAGCGGCCGGGGCCGAGCCAGCCCCTCCCCCGCTGATCGACAAAAAACGCGGCGAGGTGGAGGTATGCGCGGGCCCCCGTCTCCCGGAACAGTTCCACGAGCGCGGTCTCCACTTCCGGGTGGCCGGGCACGCCGACGCGCCGGTTCGCGCCGAACGTCGCGCATAGGTAGTCGGCAAACCGGCGGGCGATGCCGAGCAGGCTGGTGGTCCCCGTCGCGCGGTGGTGGGCCACCGCGGCCTGGAAGAGATGCCCCGCACAGTACAGCTCGTGGCCGTACGCGAAATCGGTCCAGCGCCGCCCCGGTTCCGGGACCTGGAAGTAGGAATTGACGTAGCCGTCGTCTCGTTGGGCCGCGGCCACCAACTCGATCAGCGGTTGCATCGCCGCGGTGAGGCTGTCGGACGGTGCGCGGGCGACCTCGTGCGACGCGGCCTCGAGCCACTTGTACACGTCCGAGTCCATGAACACGGGGCCGCGGTACTGGCCCGTGGACCGTCCCGCCGCGATCCGCAGATTGTCGAGGTTCCCGGCGGCCTCCAGCATCCTGAGCCCGTGCGGCAGCGCCCGGTCGCGGTTGACCGATTGACGCGCACCCCATAGGCCGCCCTCGAGCGCCACACCGCGCGCGCTCAGGGTCCGGAGGACCGCCGCGGGACTACGCCGTGCGTCGACCGGCCCGGCGCCCGCGGGCGCAGCCGACGGCGAAGACGTCCCCACCCTACTTGGCCATAACCCGGCTGATGCTGGCGTCCAGCGCCTTGAGCCCGTCGGGAACCGGCGTCCGACCGGTCGTGATGCCGGCGGCGGCCTCGCGCACCGCCTCTTGGTGGATGCCGGTCGCCTGCTCGAATTTCCCGATGTTGGCGCGCAGCACGTCTTCCTTGTAGCCGGCGGAAAACGCGAGCGAGATCGTTTCCTCCGGAGCGGCCCACAGCGGCGCGACCGCCGCGACACCCGCGAGCGCCACCACGAGGCCGGCGCAGAGCGCCCGTACCACGCTGCCCATGCCAACCACCCTCCCATCGTCCCCGACAGAGACAAAGAAGCCGCGGCGCGCCACCCGGACGAACAGGAAACGACTACGGCATCGGGGAACACTATCCCTCCGCGTTGCCGAAATACCGCAAGACGTCCAACATGTCGGACAGCGGATCGACGCGGTGCGCCAGACCTGGGCGATCGAACGGATACTGGCAACCGCGGTCACCGACCGCGAGGCGACGTTCTCGTGCATCGCCGGGGGCGGCGGCGGCGCCGTGGTCACCCTGCCCCCGTGGGCGTCCAACGTCGTCCGGTGCCGGTTCACCGCCGGGACCATCCCCGCCGCGCCGGCGCCCTCGTACGTCACCGGCAACCCGGACGCGGCGGCGCGGTTCGAGACGTTCCTGCTCGATCCCCACCACCACTGGTGCTCGCACGCGTGGCCGACGAGGCCTGCATGGCGGGGCGGCCCGACGGCTGGACGGCCGTGGCCACTGTGCTCGTGGCTAAGGCGCGCGCGCCGTATAGAGATCACCGGATGCCGGTTCGACGGCTGACTCACGCGGGCGCCTCCGGCACGCCGGCCCAACCCGTTAAATCGGAGCGAGGACCGAAAAGAGGCGCGTCACAGGGAGGAGGGACAGCGATGAACATCCGAGTTCGGATCGCGTGCATGACGCTGGCGGTGGTCCTTGTAGGCGGCCTGGGCGGGGCGCCGGTCGCGGCGGCCCCTGGGGAAACGATCTCACTCGCGTTCCTCGCGGGCTACAAGGAAGACGTGCTGCGCGCCAACATCGCGAAGTTCGAGCAGGCCAGCGGCATCCACGTGCAGATCGACGCCTCGCCGTACGACGACCTCTACAAAAAGACGCTGCTCTCGTTGTCGACGTCCGCGAACCGCTACGACGTCCTGTTCATGGACGAGCCGTGGGTCCCGGCGCTCGCCGACTTCCTCGCCCCGCTCGACGACATCACGAAGCAGATGGACCTCGCGGACTTCGTGCCGTCCACGGTCGCGGCCGGACGGTACCGTGGGAAACTGTACGCCCTTCCCGTTGACCCGAACGTGCAGCTCTTCATCTACCGCAAGGACGTCTTCCAGGAGCGGGGGCTTAAGGTCCCGGACACCTGGGACGACGTGCTCCACGACGCGCAGGCGCTGAACGACCCGTCGAAGAGCGTCGCCGGGATCGTCACGACCGCCGGCAGCGATCAGCAGACCGGCCTCTACATGCTGCTGCTCATCTGGTCGTACGGCGGCGACGTGCTCGACAAGAACGACCGGCCGTCCGCAGAGACGCCGGAAGCCCGCCGCGGCGCCGGCGAGTTCGTGCAGCTGTTGAAGTACGCTCCGCCAAGCGTCCAGAGCTACTCGTTTGCCGACGTGAACAAGGCGGTCCAACTCGGCAAGGCCGTGATGGCGATCCAATGGGCGTCCGGCGCCCGTCCGATGGAGGACAAAGCGAACTCGACCGTGGCCGGCAAGCTCGGCTACGCCGTGATGCCCAAGGGGCCGGCGGGGCGCGACCCGATGCGCGGCGTCTGGACGATCGGCATCGCCGCCAAGACCTCACATAAGGACGCGGCGTCGAAGTTCGTGCAGTGGATCACCGGCAAGGAGTTCGGCACCGCCGCGGCGCTCTATCCCGCGACGTCGTCCGCCATCCACAGCCCCCGCGTATCCGTCCTGCAGGACCCCAAGGTCGACGCGGCGCTGCCCTACGCCCCGGCGCTCCTGGCCAACCTCCGCATCGCGCGGTCGCGCACGCGCGTCCCGCAGTGGCCCGACATCCAGGAGGCGCTCCGCCAGGCGGCGGCCAAGATCTCCACCGGTGCGATCTCGGTTCCCGATGGGCTCAAGGAGCTCGACGCTAGCCTCGGGCGGATCATGGCGAAGTAAGACCGCGATGGAGCGGTATGCCCGGGGCGGACTGCCGTGGCTCGCCCCGGGCATCGCGTTTCTGCTTCTGATCGACCTGTTTCCGCTGGCCTACGCGGTCGTGATCAGCCTGTACTCGTGGTGGCTCGTCCGCCCCTCGGACACGCGCCTCGTCGGCCTCGGCAACTACGCGGGCCTGGTGACGGACCCCCAGCTCGCGCACGACACCGCGGTCTCCGCGGTGTTCATGGCGGGCGCCGTGAGCCTCGAGCTCGTCGCGGGACTCTTTCTCGCGGTGGTGTTCGCCCGGCGGGCCAGGATCTTCGACCTCGTGCGGCCGGTCATTCTGCTGCCGTTGTTCATCACGCCGGTCGTGTCCGGCACCATGTGGCGGCTGATGTTCCATCCCGACCTCGGCATCGTCAACTACTACCTGCGCCGGATCGGGATCGCAGGGCCGCCCTGGCTCAGCGACCCGGGGCTGGCCATGGTCGCGCTCGTCCTGCTGGACGCGTGGCGCACGATCCCATTTATGTTTCTCGTCCTGCACGCGGGCATCGTGAGCCAGCCGCATGAGTTCTTCGAGGCGGCGATGGTCGACGGCGCGGGGTCGTGGCAGACGTTTTGGCACATCACGCTGCCGCTCCTCCGGTACATCATGGTCGTCGCGGTCCTCATCCGAGCGATGGACGCGTTCCGCGAGTTCGACATCTTCTACGTGGTGACATCCGGCGGGCCGGGAACCGCAACGGAGACGATTCAGATGCTCAACTACCGGATCTTCGGCTTCGGGCGCGTGGGGCTCGCCAGCGCGCTGTCGACCCTCACGCTCGTGCTCGTGGCCGCGATGTCCCTGGCGCTGCTGCGGCTGCTCGGGCGGGAGCGCACCGCGTGAGACGGAGCGCGCGCGCGGCCGGGCCTGCGCTGCTCGCGGCGGTCGTGCTGGCGTGGACGCTGATCCCGCTGGTCTGGATGCTCTCCGCGTCCGTGAAGACGGAGTTGCAACTGTACTTGAGACCGCCGCGGTGGCTCGTCGTCCCGCCTGTGTGGGACGCCTACCGGCAGGTACTCTTCCAGGTGCCGTTTGCGCAGTACTTCGCCAACAGCCTCGTCGTCGCCGCCGGGACGACGGCCGGAGCCATGGTGCTCGGCGCGCTCGCCGCCTACGGCTTCTCGCGTTTCGCGTTCCGGGGCGCCGCGACGATTCGATTTTTGATCCTGATGACGCGGATGGTCCCGCGCATCGCGCTCGTCGTCCCGTACTTCCTCATGATGCTGCGGTTGGGGCTGCTCGACACGTACACGGGGCTCATTCTGGCGTACGTCTCGTTCGCGCTCCCGTTCACGATCTGGCTCATGATCGGCTTCTTCGACGAGGTCCCCCGGGACGTCGAGGAGGCGGCGTTCGTGGACGGATGCTCGCGGTACCGGGCGTTTCGGGACGTCGTCCTGCCGCTCGCGGCGCCGGGGTTGGTCGTGACGGGGATCTTCGCGTTCCTCCTCTCCTGGAACGAGTTCCTGTTCGCCCTGATCCTCTCGGGTGTGCGGTCGAAGACGCTGCCGGTCGTCATCGCCGGGTTCAACACGGACGTCGGCCCCCTGTACAATGAGATGAGCGCCGCGGCCGTGCTCGTCATGATCCCGACCGTGATCCTGACCCTGGTGCTGCAGCGGCACGTGGTGCGCGGCTTGACGCTCGGCGCGGTGAAAGGCTAGCCGTGCGCAGCCGTGCAGAACGAAGGGGGTAACGATGCCAAGAGCCGTTCCGGCTGTGACGCGCGCGCTCGACATTCTCGAGTTGTTTCTGGGCGGCGCGGGCCCGTTTTCGATCCCGGACGTCGCGAGGCGCCTCCGGCTGCCCCGAAGCAGCGCGCACGAACTGGTCCAGACGCTGGTAAGCCGTGGGTACCTGCGGCCGCTCGAACGGGAGACCGGCCGGTTCGTGCTGGGCCTGCGCCTGTTTGAGCTCGGCAGCACGTACGTCGCCAACCTGGATCTCGCCCGCGAAGGGCGCGAGCTCGCCGGCGCCGTGTCGGCGGCCTGCAACGAAACGGTCCATCTCGCCGTGCTCGACGAAACGCAGGTGGTGTACATCGCCAAGGTCGACAGCCGGCAGGAAGTGCGCATGGTCTCCGCGGTGGGACGGCGGCTTCCGGCCCACTGCACGGCGGTCGGCAAGATGCTGCTCGCCCAACTGTCGGAGCGCGAGTTGACGGCGCGCTACCGGCGGGACCGCACCCTCGTCGCCATGACCGCGCGAAGCATTACCTCGCTCGATCGGCTGCGGAGGGAACTTACCGCCGTCCGGGCGCGCGGCCTGGCGTTCGACAACTGCGAATCGAACACGGACGTGCGGTGCGTGGCGGCGCCGGTGTACGACCGGGACGGGCAGGTGGTCGCGGCGATGAGCATCTCGGTACCGGCGACGCGCATGGGTCCACGCCGGCGTCGCGAGCTCGCGGCGCTCGTGCAGCAGGGGGCGCGGCAACTCTCCGCCCGGCTCGGCTACTTGGGCCGCAACGCAGCCGTGGCGCGCTCCGCGTCGGGCGGGTAGGCAGCCCGCGTGTGTCCCGCGGTCAGGCGCGCCCCGGAGGCGTATCCGGCCAGCCGGCGCATCCGCTCAAGCGGATGCGCCGCGCACGTGCTTTGACGATAACGAGGCCGGCCGCGACGGTCCACCCCTCGGAGACCGCGGCCAGCGCGGCCGGATCGGGGACGCGCGGGAGCTGCGCCCCGTCCGCGGTCGCCGCGGCCGCATCAGCCACCCCGTGAAACCGTACCGCGTACGTCGCGCCCGCCCGGGCCGCTTCGAACTCGACGGCCGGGCCGTCGCGCCTCACGGCCAGCGGTAGCGTCGCGTCATCGTCCCTCAGGGTGAATCGGGCCTCGGTCGTGACGTAGGCTTCCACGGTCAGCGGATCGCACGGGCGCTCGCCGACATACTGCATCGGCGGCCCCAACGGCACCAGGCTGTTTTCCCTGACATAGACCGGCAGGACGTCAGGCGGCGCGGTCCGCCGGACCGCACAAGGTCCCGAGACCGTCTCGCCCGTCCAAAAATCCGTCCAGCACCCGCGCGGCAGGTAGATCGTCGCGCGCCCGTCGGGATCGAGCACAGGGGCGACGAGCAGTTCGTCTCCGAGCAGGTACTGCCAGTCGATGCCGTACGTCGCCGGGTCGTCCTGATAGCGCAGCACGAGCGGGCGCATCACGGGAAGTCCCGTCTCCGCGGCCTGCCACGCGTACGTGTAGAGATACGGCACGAGCCGGGAGCGAAGCACGGCATAGCGCCGGAAGATCGTCAGGACGTCGTCGCCGAACTCCCATGGGTCGCGCGGGGTGGTCCCATGGTATCGAGCATGTCCCGACAGCAGGCCGAACTGCGCCCACCGCAGGTAGAGGTCCGGGCTCGGTGTCCCGTAAAATCCGCCGATGTCGTGGCTCCAAAACGCCAGCCCCGACATCCCCGCGCTGAGACCGCCCCGGAGCGTCGCCGCCATATCCTCGTATGTGCAATGCGGATCGCCGGACCAGTGCACGGGGAACCGCTGCGCGCCCGGACACGCGGCGCGCGCCCAAATGACGGCGCGCCCGTGCCTGGTCGCGAGCATCGTAAAGACGAGCTCCTGGTACAGGCGCGCGTACAGGTTGCGCATCACGGCGCCGGTGCGCCCGTTGTGAAAGACGGCGTCCGCGGGGATCTCCTCGCCGAAGTCGGTCTTGAACGTATCCACCCCAATCTCGAGTAGCGGCGCGTGCAGCTTGCCGAACCACGCGGCCACCTCGGGATTGGTGAAGTCCACGATCGCGCACAGCGGGTAGCGGCGGCCGCCCGCACCCGATCCGATCTGCGGCGTGTAGACCGAACCGTCCGGCCGGCGAAGAAAATAGCCGCGCGCGGCGCCCTCTTGGAACAAGGAGCTGTGAACGGAGACGTAGGGATTCTCCCACAGGCAGACCTTGTAGCCTAGGCTGTGCAGGTCGCTCACGAGCCGCGCCGGATCCGGAAACGCCGCAGGATCCCAGCGGAGATCGCAACGCTCTCCGGCGCGCTGCCACGTGGCGTCGAGGTGCACGACGTCGGCCGGGATCTCCTCGTGCCGGAGCCGCCGCGCGCGCCCCTCGACCTGCGCCTGGTCGATCGGGACGAACGACGTAGAGGCCCACAGTCCAAACGACCACCGCGGCGGCACCGGCGGGAACCCCGTGAGCCGGGCGTACGACTCCAGGATCTCCGCGAGCGTCCCGGCGATGAAGAAGTACTCGACGGTGTCGCCGGGCACCGCGATGCTCCAGGTGCGCGTCGAGCGTGATCCCATCCAGCAAGTCACGCGGGTCGTGGAATTGACAAAGACCCCGTATCCGCGGGGGTCATCATGAGAGGGATGTTCTTATACGCGGCTTCGGTCCGCGCGCCGGCGGCGTTTTCCTGCCACACGGCGATCGTTTGCCCGCGCTTGTCCAGGGCCGTGAACTTCTCGCCGAACCCGTACCAGTGGTCGTGAGGGTCCAGGAGCAGCGTCTCGAAGCCGCGTCGCGCCGTCTGCGCGGGATCCTGCGGCGTCCCTTCCAGCTCAAACCCGGGTGCCGGCCCGAGGACGTCCCCACCGAGGTTCAGGTCGTCGGCGACCTGCCTCGTGAGGAGGCGGCCGTCGCGCGCGCGGTACGCCAGGGTCCACGGGTTCCGGCCGATCTCGAGCGAGAGCGCGGCCGTTTCGACCCGCCACCCTGCCGGTGTCTCACGGATGTCGAAGCGAACCCCGGGACGGGGATCCTGAACCGGGTACGCAGGCGCCGCAGCGCTCGCGTACGGGCCTGCGGTCAAACGGTAGCGGATGGTGTTGGGAGCCCATGGGGTCAGCTGCACGGTCGCACGCCAGATCCGTCCGGCGACACAGGACAGGACCATCCCGTCGGGGGCGACCGTCCATGAGTGCACGCGTTCGATCGGGCACGCGGTTACGCCCGGCATGTGGTCACGACTACAAACGCGGTGCCGGGTAAGTGTCGCGTTGTCGGCCTCACTGAATTGATCCAGCGACGCCTGCGACCCCTAGCAGCCACCCGCGGGTCTCGCGGGGCGACCGCAGCCGCACGACGTTGAGGTGCGCCCACTCGGATCGCCGGAACGCCTCCGCGTACCGACGGCGGTTCGGGCCGTGCGTCTGCAGGGCCCAGAGAATGATGGAGTTGCGGCTCAATGCCGTCCGGAACCGCTCGCGGTTGGTGTGCCATAGCTCCTCGCCGGTGAGCATGCGCCGCACGGTCCGTCCGATGACCTGCCGCAGCACCACGGCCAGCGCGTAATCCAGCCAGACGATCGTGTCGGCGCGGGGCCACACGAGATCGCGTGCCTTCGAGTAGTTGCCGTCGACCACCCACCCAGGCGCTTCGAGCGCGCCGGCCACGCGCGTCCGGAACACCTCGGTCGGCGCCTCCGTCCACCCGGGCGCCCAGTGCAGCGCGTCGAGCTCGATGTGGGGCAGGCCCAATCGCTGCGAAAGCTCCCGGGCCACGGTGGTCTTGCCCGACCCACTCGTGCCGACGACCACGATCCGCCGCATGTCCATGCTTCCACACGTTATCGCAACCACCCGGGATCGACAAGATCACCGGTCGTCTGCCTCCCGCGCCATGCCGAGGTCTTCGTAGATCGCGGCATTGAGCGCGCGGACCCGCGCCTGATGGCGTGGCTCGCCCGGCATCCCGTTCGCGGCCCACGCGACGACGAGGTCACGCTCCGGGTCACAGAAGGCGCACGACGATTCCCGGCCGCTGTGCCCGAACGTGCGCGGAGACGCGTACGGCCCGTAGCCGTAGGGAATCGCGGCGCCGTGCATCTTGGAGTCCAGGATGAATCCCAGGCCCCAATCCATGACGCAGCGAAACGTCTCGTCAAACAGCCCCGCGCGATGGCGCGCCACGAGGGCCTCCACCGCCTGAGGCAGCATAATGCGCTTGTGTCCCCACCGCCCTCGCGCGCGGAGCACCTCGTAGAAGCGGCCGAGTTCACGCGCCGGGCCGCGGCCGCTGCCGCCCGGTTGATACGTCTGCCCATGGGCTTCGGCATCGGCCTCGCTCGGCCGCACCGCGCCGCCGCTCGTGTCGTAAAGCCGGCCGAACCGGTCGCCGTACGCGGCGCGCGCCGAGGCAGGGATCCCGACCCACGAGTGCGCCATCCCGGCGGGTTCGAAGATGTCCTCCCGCACCACGCGACGGTACTCGCGCCCCGCACACCGGCCCACGATCTCTGCGAGCACGTACCAACTCGTCCAGCTATGGTACCCGGCCCGCATGCCCGGCGGCCACCGCGGCTCCGGCCGCGCGGCGCAAATCCACGAGATGATCTCGGCCCAAGACGCACCGGGCTCTGGGGCAAGCCCCCCGCGGAACCCGCCGGTATGCGTCAACAGATGCCGGATGGTGACGGCCGACTTGCCGTGGGCCCCGAACTCGGGGATGAACCGCACGACCGGGTCATCCAGCTCGAGGACCTCGCGCTCCCACAGCCTCGCGATCGCCACCGCCGCCACGGGCTTCCCGGCCGACAGCCAGGGCAGGAGCGCGTCCCGCGTCAGCGGAACACCCGGGCGCGCCTCGCCAAACGCTTCGTCCATCCGCGGCGCGCCGCCCACGCTGACGTAGAGTTGCAGCCCCAGGTGCTGGCCGCCGGCGATGCCCCGCGCGATGACCTCGCGCGTACGGGGAAACCCGAGCTCCATCAGCGGCCGCTCATCGAGGGCGTGGACCGGGCATCCCGTACCCGAGGCGCGCGTTGCGCGCTCTTGCGATGACGGATCCCTGGGCCGGCGGGCGGCCCTCGGCCGGCGCGGCTACGTCCACGCCCCGCCCGTCGCCGGCCACCGGCGCGGCGAGAGCAGCTGCGCGTACGACACGGGCGTCGGAAACATCTTCCACGGGTTCATCCGGCCGTCCGGGTCGAACACGGTCTTGACCGCGTGCATCGCGCGCAGGTCCGCGTCCGTGTAGATCCACGGCATGTAGTTATTCTTCTCGAACCCCACCCCGTGCTCGCCGGTGATGGTGCCGCCGGCGTCCACGCAGAGGCGCAGCATTTCCTCGCCGGCCCGGAGCACGCGCTCCGTTTCACCCGGCACGCGCGCGTCGAACACGATCAGCGGGTGGAGATTCCCGTCCCCGGCGTGGAACATGTTCACCAGCGTCAATCGCTCGCGCCCGGCGATCTGCTGGACGCCGCGCAGCACCTCGGGCAGTCGCGACCGCGGCACCACCGCGTCGTGGAGGTAGTAGTTGATCGCGATCCGGCCGAGCGTCGCAAAGGCCGCCTTGCGGCCCAGCCACAGCGCCGCGCGCTCCGCCTCCGCGCGCGCCACGCGGACCTCGCGCGCCCCGTGGGCGCGGCAGATGCCGTCGACCAGCGCGCCCGCCGGCGGAAGCACCTCCCGCAGCCCCTCCACCTCGATCAGGAGCACGGCTTCCGCGTCGAGCGGATAGCCGGCGTGCACGAACGGCTCGATAACCTGGATCGCGTTGCGGTCCATCATCTCGAGGGCCACCGGACCGACCCCGCGCCCGATGATCTCGGTCACGGCCTCGCCGGCGGTGCCGAGGTCGTCGAACACCGCGAGCAGGGTCACGACGTCTTCCCGCCGGTGCAGGAGGCGCACCCACACGCGCGTGACGATGCCGAAGGTGCCTTCGGCGCCGACGACCAGCCCGACCAGATCCAGGCCCGGGGCATCGGGGCCCGCCGCGCCGAGCCGGACGAGGCCACCGTCCGCGAGGGCCAGCTCGAGCCCGAGCACGTGGTTCGTCGTCACCCCGTAGGCGATCGTATGCGGACCGCCCGCGTTGTGCCCGACGTTGCCGCCGATGCTGCTGGCGTACTGGCTGCTCGGATCGGGCGCGTACAGGTAGCCGCGATCCGCGACCGCATGGGTGATGTCGATGTTGGTCACGCCGGGCTCCACCACGGCCACCCGGTTGTCGAGGTCGACCTCGAGGATGCGGTTCATCCGATTGAGTCCCACCACGAGGCCGCCCGTGATCGGCAGCGCGCCCGCGGCGATCCCCGTACCCGCGCCGCGCGGCACGACGGGCAGGCCGTAGCGGGCCGCCACCCGCAGCACGTCCGAGACCTCGGCGGCGCTGCCCGGCAACACCACGAGATCCGGCGCGGCCGTGATGTTGGAAGCGTCGTACTCGTACGCGAGCACGTCGCCGGGGCTCGCCAGGACGTACGGCGCGCCCACAACCGCGGTGAGCTCGCGCACCACGGCGTCGCGGGAGGGTATGGCAACCCGGGCGGCGGCGAGGGCCGCGGAGGACGCCTCCCCGGCGGTCACCCCGCGCCCGTTCTCATCCACGCTCGTGCGCTCACGTCACACGCTACGCGGTGCCGCAGGCGGGGTGCTACAGCGGCGGGGTGAACCGGCCGTCCACGGCGGTCCATCCCCCGTCGGCGAAGAGGAGCGAGCCGGTGACAAAGCTCGCGGCGTCGGACGCCAGGAAGACGACCGGACCGGCCATCTCATCCGGCGCTGCCCACCGGTGCAGAACGGACTTCTCGGCATAGGCGCGGTGCCATTCGGGATGGCTTTTGATCTGGCTCGTGAGCGGCGTCTCCACAGCGCCGGGAGCGATGGCGTTGACGCGGACTCCGCGCGGACCCAGCTCGGCCGCGAGGGTGCGGCACAGGAGCACAATGCCCGCCTTGGTCGCCGCGTACACGCTCTGTCCCGGCTCCACCGTTTCCGCGCGAATCGACGCGAACGCGATGATGCTGCCGCGCCCCTGCTCCGCCATGCGCCGGCCCGCCTCGCGCAGCACGTAAAAAGTCCCCTTGAGATTGACCGACAGGACCCGGTCGAGCTCCTCCGCGGTGTAGGCCAGGACCGGTTTCCGCACGTTGATGCCCGGCGTCACCACCACGACATCGAGCGACGCGTGGCGCGCCGCCACCTGCGCGAACAGCCGTCCGACGCCGTCCTCTTGCGCGACGTCCACGTGGTGTGCCTCGGAGCGCCCGCCCGCCTCTTCGATGAGCGCCGCGGTCGCCCGAGCGCCGTCGGCATTGAGGTCGGCGACCACGACGGTGGCCCCCTGCGCCGCCAGCGCCCGAGCCGAAGCACGGCCGATGCCGGAACCGCCGCCGATGACGACCGCCAATCTGCCGTCCAATCGGAACAACCGTCCGTAGTCCATGCACAGGAGTTTCGCGGCGGGAACGACAAATACTTCTGCATCTGCGGACCCGCCGTCCGGCGTGCGTCGCGCGCCCGGCAAAACGCGTGCCTCTCAAAAAGGAGTACAGCCGCCGTGCCCGAGACCCGGACAACCGAGACCGAGTTGATGCAGGCCTATGTCGATGCGCGTCCGCGCTCACGCGAGGCCTTTGCGCGGGCCGGCCGGGTCCTGCCGGGAGGCCTGACCCACGACAACCGGGCGCTCGCCCCGTTCCTGCCGTACGTGGAGCGGGCCGAGGGCGCGCGGAAATGGGACCTGGACGGACACGAGTACGTCGACTACGCGATGGGACACGGTGCGCTGATCCTGGGGCACGCCCACCCCGCGGTGGTGGAGGCGGTGCGGCGCCAGATCGCCTTGGGTACGCACCACGGCGCGAACCATCTGCTTGAGATCGCCTGGGCCGAGCGGATTCACGACCTGGTGCCGGGCGCGGAACTGGTGCGGTTTACGAGCTCGGGAACGGAAGCGACCATGCTCGCGCTGCGGGTGGCGCGGGCCGCCACCGGACGGTCGAAGCTCGTCAAATTCCGGGGTCACTTCCACGGCTGGCATGACGCCGTGGCGATGGGACAGTCGCCGCCGTGGGACACGCTGCCGCCGGGCGTTCCCGAATCGATCGGCCACGACACTATCGTCCTGCCGCCGGACGCGGGCGCGGTGGAGCGGACGCTCGAGCGTCAGCCCGACGTTGCGGCGGTGATCGTCGAGCCGAGCGGCGCGTCGTGGGGCACGGTTCCGCTACCCGCGGGCTTCCTCATGGATCTCCGCCGGCTCACCGCTGCGCACAAAGTGTGCCTCATCTTCGATGAAGTCATCACGGGATTCCGCGTTGCACCCGGCGGCATGCAGCAGGTTTCTGGGGTGACCGCGGATCTCGTCACCATGGCCAAGATCCTCGCCGGCGGGCTTCCCGGCGGGGCTGTCGCCGGCCGTCGCGATCTCCTCGAGCCGATCGGCCTGCCCGGTGGAAATCGCCGCAAGATTCAGCATCCCGGCACGTACAATGCCAACCCCCTGTCCGCCGCGTCCGGGGTGGCCTGCCTCGACCTCATCCGCGACGGCGCGGTGCAGGCCGCTTGCGATCGCATGGCGACCACCCTCCGCGCGGAGCTCAACGCGGTGCTGCACCGGCTCGGCATGCACGGCGCGGCGTACGGCCTCTCCTCGGGGTTTCACCTGGCGTTCGACCGGCGTATTGCGCCCGGGGATCCGGAGAGCGTGCTCGGGGTGCCGCCCGACGCCCTCAAAGGGCAGCGCAGCCTCCCGCACGTTGCACCGCTCACGGTGGCGATGCTGATGCGCGGCGTGCACCTGTTTGGGATGGGCGGATTTATCAGCGCGGCGCATGGGCCGGACGACGTTCGCCGCACCGTCGAAGCGCTGGAGGGTGCCGTGCGGCACCTCCGGGGCGCGTTCCCCGGGTAATCACCCGCTCGGCAAGCATCGCACGATCCCGGGCGCCGACCCCCTCTCCTTGCTCGTCGATCCCCGGACGATGGACAAAGCACGTTTGATCGTCATTTTGGTCCTCATTCTTTGGTCCTCATTCAATGTTCCCGCGCGGTGCTTTGAGTTCGCGGCGACTGGGTAAGTATGTGTGTGGAGTAGGAGCCAAGACAATTTTTCGGGCGCGATGTTAGGCCGCTGGAAGCGTCCGCTTTCCCCTACCGCGACGTTCGCGGCCTGCACAGTTGGTTCGTGACGCGATGACCGGCCTTCGCGCCGTCTTTGGAGCGTCGGCGGTCTTCATGCGCCAACCGAGTCACCCGCGCCATCGCTCAGGAAGGGGACGACCGTGACGTTTCTCTGGCCAGCAGCGTTCGGCTTGTACCCGGTCGTCGCGCTGCTCGCCGCGGTGTACATCTGGCGGTCGCGGCGGTCCGCGCGTCAATACGTGCGGTTCTCCAGCCTCGGCCTCGTCGCCCAGGCGGCCGCCGCCGGTGGACCCCAGTGGCACCGTCATGTGCCGGCGGGTCTCTACCTCGGCGCGATTTCGACGGTCATCCTCTCGGTCGCAAGGCCGGTGGCCTCCATCCCGTACCCGGACGACCAAACATCCGTGATACTCTGCCTCGACGTAAGCGGGAGCATGGACATGCACGACATCGAGCCGAGCCGGCTCGATGCGGCCAAGCGCGCGGCAAAGCAGTTTGTGCGGGGGCTCCCGCCGCGCGCAAAGGTGGGGCTCGTGTCCTTCAGCGACCGCGCCACGCTCATCGCGGTGCCCACCACGCATCATGCGGCGCTCGAGGGGGCGATCGACCGGCTCGCCACCCAGTCCGCCACCGCCATCGGGGACGGGATCCTCACCTCCGTGTACGCCCTTCCGGGCCGGGGACGTGCGACCGACGGCGGACGGACCGTCGTCCCACCCGCGGATCAGGCGCCCTCTAACCCAGACCAGCTTCCTCCCGCGGCGGTGGTACTGCTGACCGACGGGGAGAACAACACGGGCACCAACCCGAGGGACGCGGCCCTGGTCGCCCAGCGGTTTCGGGTCAAGGTCTACACAGTGGGGATCGGAACCACCGCCGCGACAGCGGAGCCGCTCGACGAGCAGGCGCTGCGGGACATCGCGGCGACCACGGGGGGCGCCTATTATCGGGCCACATCCGCGCCGGAACTGGTCAGCGTCTATCGGGCGCTCGGGCGCGCCGTCGCGTGGCCCTGGCGGCCCACCGAGATCAGCGGTCCGGCCTCGCTCACGGCGGCGCTGCTGCTGCTGGTCGCACTCCTATCGTCACACAGCAAGGACCGCATATTCTGATCACCGTCTGCCCGTCATCGCGGGGCGGTCGTCGCGATGAATTCGGCGCCTGTCCGCGCACGATGTGATCGAACCGGCATGGTGCGGGGAAAACATCAAC
Source organism: Bacillota bacterium (assembly GCA_021324975.1). Lineage (GTDB taxonomy): Bacteria > Sysuimicrobiota > Sysuimicrobiia > Sysuimicrobiales > Segetimicrobiaceae > JAJPIA01. Next base: position 4,592 of record JAJPIA010000081.1, on the reverse strand, counting down.
AGCGGCGCAAGGAGCACGAGGCGCGTGATGTCGCGGATACAGCGTTATTGGTGGATCGAAAGCCCCGACGGCCGGCCCGTGGCCGGTCCCTTCGACCACGAGCATGAGGCGGTCATGAGCGCGCGTCAGCTGAATCGCGACTGGATGTTGGTGGTGACGGGCGATCACTACGGGGCACCGCTGTGGCCGCTCCGGACGTTCGATTCGCTGGCGGACGTGCCCGAGGAGTTTTGGCACCGGCAGCGGGCCGGCACGGCGATCGTGGAGGCGCTGCCCGGCGGGTTCGCCGCGGTCTACGTGTTTCGCGACGCCGATGCCGCGAGGGGACAGGAGCCGCCGGCCGTGGCGTCGCGTCCGGGCGGCACGGTCACGCCCGCGCCGCCGCCCGCTCGCGCGCTCCCGCGGCCGAAACGGGGGGCGACGCTCGGGTAGCGGCGATGGACGCGCGCGGCGGCGTAGACTACGGTGCGATGGCGCGCGACGTAGCGTCGCGCGTGGAGCGGCTCGGCGGACCGAGTCCAGATGTGCCCCGCCTCGCCGAAGCGCTTCGCACGTTTTGCGCCGGAGGCGTGCAGAAGCCGGACCTGAACGACGCCGAACGGTGCGCGTACGCGGAATGGATCGTCGCGCATCCCAACGCGCCCGAGACGGATCCTGATTTGTCGGATCTGCATCGCCGCATCAACGACGCGTGGGACATGGCGTAGCGCTTTCGGCGCCTGCCGCGCGGCGGACGCGTTCATCGACTCTTCACAACATTCACACGGCTTCTTCGCGCGACGGCCCAGCGGAACGGGCACAATACAGGTGCGGGCATTACGTGCGGAGGAGGTGCCACATCATGTTGCTTGCGCTGCTTCTCCTAGTCGGCGTTGCGATGTGGGCGACCGGTCACCTGATTCTCCAATAGCGATCGAAGAGCGATCGCGCGGCCTGATCGCTCTGCCCCCCCGGTGGGCGGTCAGGCCGCAGCGCTACGCGCGGCGCCCAGAGGGCCGCGCGCCATTCCGGCCGAGCAGTCGCTTCACCTTGCGCAGCCGGTTGTCGGCCTCCCGCACCAACCCCTCCGGCGTTTGCGCGTCTTTCGGCCACGTCGCCAGGCCGCACGACACGCTGGCATAGGATCCGGCGGAGCCCATGTGCGGCACCGTCAGCTTGAGCGGCCGCAGACGCGCCACGAGCCGCTCACCTTGCGCGGCGCTTGTCTCCGGGAGGAGCAGGCCGAACTCGTCGCCGCCCCACCGAGCCACGAGATCCGAGGCGCGGACGCAGCGCATCAGGAGCTCCGCGACCCGGGCCAGCAGCTCGTCGCCCGCTGCGTGGCCGTGCACGCTGTTGATGATCTCGAAGCCGTCCACGTCCAGCAGTACGACGCTCAGCGGCCGCCCCGTCCGCCGGTTCCGCGCGATCTCCGACGTCACGTGATCCAGAAAGCTCTGACGGTTCGCCAGTCCCGTGAGCGCATCCGTGGCCGCGAGCTGCTTCACCTGTTCGCCGAGCCGCGCGACCTCGACCGCGCCGGCCAGATAGCGGCCCACCACCGTGAGCAGGCTCAGATCCGACTCCGTGAACACGCCCGGGCGCGGGGCATACGCCGCGAGGACCCCGATGGCACGGTCGTTGACCACCAGCGGGGTGTAGATGCCCGACCGAGGCTTGGGCGTGCGCGCCGGGACGCCGGTATCGGCCGACAAATTCGAGACGAGGAGCGGCAGCTTCCGGTCCATGACCGACCCGTGCAACCCTTTGTCTCGAGGCAACGTCGCCCCGCGGGACCGCGCCCACAACCCCGAGGCCGCGCGAATGGTGAGCGCGTGCGGCATGCGCTCGTCGAGGAGTGCGACCGTGCAGGAGTCAAACCCGGTCTCCTCGTGAAGCGCGAGCATGACCCGTTCCAGCAAAGTGGGCAAGGAATGGACGACGGCGAGATCGTTGGCCAGGCGCGCCAGAAACAACAGCGCGCGATCCGGCGTCGCGTGCGCGCGGCCGGTTGCGTGTGCGGATCGAACGGCGGACCGCCTCGGCATACGGTGACTCCCCCGGTGCAGCATCTCCCCTCGCTACCGTGCCCATCTTGGCCCGGCGCAAGACGCCGCGCGTGGATGTGCATCACGCGCTGGACAATCGGGGGTGGCCTCACGAAGACCGCGGGGGCGGCGCGATCGCCGGCAAGCCGCCGGTCAGGGTGGGGCGCTCTGACAACCCACCCGCTCGAATACGGCTCGGGTGCAGCCTCTCGGCTATCCCCGCAGCGCCATCATGAAACTCCTCGTGATCTCGGGCGAACCCCAGGAGGCGGATTACGGTCGTTCTCGTTCCAGAAACCCTCGGCTACTAGGCTTCGATGCGGGAGTCACTCCGGAGGAAACATGCTGGACGCCCGTGTTGCCTTGACTACAGGGGCGATTCGATCCATCCCGATCCCACCCACCGAATGCCTACGCCGGCGTCAAGTCTCAACCGCAGGCTCAACTGCGCGGTATGGTGTTGGATATGGCGGATGTTGTAGACGTGCAACTCGCCTCGGGAAAAATGCAGGCGGTTGAACCCGGACGGCCCGGCGATTGTCGCGTCGGTTTCCGCGGCGATCGCCTCGGATGCCTTGCTCCGGCAATGTTGTAGGTAACGACGGATAGACGCCTTGCCGTAGTGCCGAACCGGCGGGTGGTCTTCGAACTCCTCGTAGTCGCCGAAGAACTGTTGGTTGTTGCGATGAAAGAGCTGCTCGCGGAAAGACTCCATGTTCGGTCCGAGATAGAGATCGGTGAAAAATAGCGTGTGGAAGACAACCTGGCAGAACTTAAAGTTCGCGACTCGCGAGTTCCAGGCGGAATCCGCACATTTGTCAACGCATGCGTTGAGCATGCACAGCCCCGCTTCGAACTGGTGCGCGAGGAGCCTCTTGAGATGGTCGAGCACCAATGGCCCCCTTTTGTGTACGCCGGACACCTGGTCAGACAGTGACATCGAACATGCGCGTGTCACGGGGTTGGGATTTCCACCTATGCGTACCACAGGCAAGTGACTCTCGCAAGGCTTCGGCCACTTTAGCTGGAGCGGGAGCACACGGAAGACGACTCGCGAGCGCGGGGTTGGAGGTCTGTGTGCCGATCCGGAAGACGCAGACGGCGAAGGAGGCGGGGCCCCCGCCTCCCTCGCCGCAGAAGTGTCCGCCGCCTGCGATGATCCCGGTGCGCTAGGCCGCCGTGCACTCCGGGAGATCGCCGAAAAATCCGATAACGCTTCGTAGCCGGCCGTCCGGGCCCAGCATGCCGACGTCGATACCCGCGACGACCAGCATCCCGTCCGAGCTCACGAGCTCCCATCCAAACCGACACTGATTGTGATGCACGTCCACGCCGCTGGTCCGGCGAAAGCGCGCTCCCGGGAACCGGGCTTGGACGGCGGCGACCATTTGTCCGATGGCCGCGTGTCCCTGTGCCTCCAGCTGCGGGTCGAGGTATCGTCCGTCCACGGCCCAGACTCGTTCGACGGACTCCGCCCGGCGGTCCGGATCAGTCTCGTTCCACATCGCCAAGTAGGCGTCGATCGTCGCGATGGCGTCGCTCATTTCCACACCTCCGAACGCTCGAGTGAGGATCGGCCGATCCGCCGATAGTGTGGCAGGACGCGACGCGCGGCACAATTACACCGGAGGTAATGAGTGCGCGGCCTGCGCCTCAGCGTACGCTTCGGAGGTCGGTCGTCATGAGCTCGTTGGAGACGTGCCGGAGCGTCGCCTTGGCGTCGGCCTCACTGGCAAACGACCGCACCGTCACTTTCTCGCCTGTGGAAAAGGTGATGGTCAGGGCGGTGCCTTCGACCGCCACCTGCCGGACGTGGTCGAGGTTGATCAACGTACGCTCGTCCCCCACGGTGAGCCACATCATCCCACCTCCGGAATGAACAACGGCGCTCACGCACGCGCGATCTCGGTTACGGGCTCGAGACTGAGCGGGTAGGTTTTGTGGTGCATAGGCGCGCGGCTGGGCGGCGCCTCGGGCTTCAGTATAGCAATCAAGCGCCGGGGGTGGCGGAGTCGGCCGGCATCACCGGTCTTCCGCGCACGACGATATTATTATTGTGGAAGGGAGCGTGGCAACAAAACGGCGGGGCCGCCGCAAGTCAAGCCGGGTTGGCTCCGAGGAGCTACCTCTCTCTCGCCATGCGACGGCGCCCGCCGATTGTGCGTCGGGGAAGTCGGGAGGCGCTCGCCTGCTGGCTTTCCACCGTCTTCAGTCCCCGCCGCCGGTGCCTACCGCCTGCCACTGTTCTCCGGAGTTACCCCCGAAGTACGTCCGACCGGCTCTCGGCGTCCACGTGCGCGAACGTTTGAATCGGCTACTTCGCCAGTCGACTTGCGCCTCCGTGTCTCTTACTACCATCATCAGGCGCGCGGCGCAATCGGGAATTTCCGTTCGCCGGAAATGTTGATAGTGTGGATACGGTCCTGTGGACAATCAGCCCACGGAACCTTCCATCTCCAGCCCGATCAGCCGGTTGAGCTCGACGCTGTACTCCATCGGCAACTCGCGCGAGATCGGCTCGATGAACCCGCGCACGATCATGTTCATCGCCTCGTCTTGGTTGAT
>JAJPIA010000022.1 GCA_021324975.1 Bacillota bacterium | reverse complement strand
CTTACCGGTACTAATCGGTCGAGGGCTTGAAGGTATGGCCTTAGGGGTAGCTGTATGGAGCTTGCACCGTGGCTCGTAGTCCTTAGGCTAAGGTCCCATTGTGCACGCGGGACCGGGATCCGAACGCACGAGCCATGGGTGAAATGTGGCGACGTCCGCGTCTGGACTTCGTCGATAAGATTCCCGGTGGTGATGCCGGAGGGGCCACACCCGTTCCCATTCCGAACACGGTAGTTAAGCCCTCCAGGGCCGATGGTACTTCGTGGGCAACTGCGTGGGAGAGTAGGTCGCTGCCGGGGATATTTTCAGGGTGGGGAAAGCGTTTGCTTTCCCCACCTTTCCTTCCGCCAATTGGCAGGCTGACGCCAAATGGCAGAGCGATGCTGCTAAGAGGATGATAATGCGGCCCGCGCGTCAGGGCCGCTCTTGCGCTCGGATTGGAGGCAGCGCTTCGACCGCAAGTGGGGAGGAGCCAAAATGTCAATGATCAAGCCGCCGCTTGAAAGCCTGCTGGACCGGGTCGAAAACAAGTACGCGCTCGTCATCGGGGTCGCCAAGCGCGCCCGTCAACTCAAGGAAGGACATCTGCCCATGGTCGACGTGGCCAGCACCAATCCGGTCACGGTCGCCCTCGAGGAGATTTCGGCAGGTAAGGTCCGCGCAGAGATGGGGTCGGATCCGCAGCCGGCCGGCTAATCGTTCACTTCAACTGCAGAACCTACGCGAGGCCAGCCGCAGGGGCTGGCCTCTTCGATTTCCGCGACCGCCATTTCCATGAGCAGCGTTTCGAGCGGTGTCTACGCTCCGTGCGATGAGCTTTGGGCGACGGCCCATTACAGACGGCCCATCACATGAACAGCGTCTCGAGCGGCGTATGCTCCATGCGGTGAGCTTCGGCGACGGCCCGATACGTGACGTGCCCCTCCGCGGTGTTGACCCCGGCGGCGAGCGCAGGGTCGTCACGGACGGCCTGGCGCCAACCCTTCGCCGCCAGGCGTAGCGCGTAGCCGATCGTGACGTTGGTGAGGGCGAACGTCGACGTGCGGGGTACCGCACCCGGCATGTTCGTGACCCCGTAGTGAAGCACACCGAATTTCTCGATCACGGGATGGGTGTGGCTCGTGGGTTCCGTCGTCTCGATGCAGCCGCCCTGATCCACGGCAACGTCTACGACGACCGACCCCGGTTTCATCGATCGCACCATGGGCTCCGTCACAAGCCGCGGCGCCCGGGCTCCAGGGATGAGCACGGCTCCGACAAGGAGATCGGCGTATGCCACGGCCTGCTCCACCGTGACCGGATTACTCATGACCGCGATCGCGCGGCCGTGAAGGACGTCGTCGAGGTATGCGAGGCGCCTCGGGTTCTTTTCGAGTACCGTGACCTGAGCGCCCATCCCGGCTGCGACCTTCGCAGCGTGGGTGCCGACGACGCCGCCGCCGATGATGACGACGTTCGCGGGGGCGACGCCGGTGACGCCGCCGAGCAGGATACCCTTGCCGCCGGCGGTCTTTTTGAGATAAAATGCGCCTTCCTGGGCCGTCATCCGGCCAGCGACTTCGCTCATCGGCGTGAGGAGGGGCAGATCACCGTCCGGTAGCTGGACTGTTTCGTATCCGATGCCCACGGTGCGGCTCTCCACGAGGGCACGCGTGAGCGATGGCTCCGCGGCAAGGTGGAGGTACGTAAAGAGGATCAGGCGCGGTCGCAGATACACAAGTTCGTCCGGCTGAGGTTCCTTGACTTTGAGCACCATCTCCGCGGCCCAGGCGTCCGCGGCCCGCGCGACAATCTTGGCGCCCCGCCGCGCGTACTCGGTGTCGGCGATCCCGCTCTGCTCGCCCGCGCCGCGTTCGATCAACACCTCATGGCCCGCCGCCGCCAACTCGTGCACACCCGCCGGGGTGATGGCGACGCGGCCTTCCTGATCCTTGATTTCCTTGGGCACCCCTACGCGCATTGCGGTCCTTCGTTACCTCCGATGTCGCACGTCTCACGGCACGTCGGCTGCGAGGCCGGATGCGCGTCCGCTACTACGCAAGCGATGAGCTACGCGCACGTCACCGCGGACGACCGGCGACCGCCGGCGCCGGCACCCGTGAAGCGGATTACGTCCGGCCGCCGATCCGCTCGAAGAACCGGACGACCGCGGCGATGCCTTTGTGGAAGTGCTCGAGGTCCAAGCGCTCGTCAGGGCTGTGCGCGTTGGCGTCGGGCGTTGCCCACCCCGTGACGACGGTCGGTACTCCAAGTTCTTCAATAAAGTCGGCGACGATTGGCACCGATCCTCCCATGCGGGTGAACACGGCCTCCCGCCCGAACGCCTCGGAGAGTGCGCGCTGCGCCGCGACGACGGCTGGGAGCGTCGGCGGCATTACCACGGGCTTGGCCCCATGGGACAGGCGAACGTCCAGACGAGTACCGCGCGGGGCGAGCGACCGGATATACGCGCTTGCAAGCGATCGGATCTCAGCGGGGTCCTGGTGGGGTACGAGGCGCATGCTGATCTTGGCCGTGGCCCGGGCTGGGATGACGGTCTTTGTGCCCTCGCCAATGAACCCGCCCGGCATGCCGTGCACCTCGAACGTGGGACGCGCCCACATGCGCTCGAATGGCGTGTAGTCCGGCTCGCCGGTGAGCGCGGTCGAACCCACCTCTTCCCGGAGAAATGCGGCTTCGTCGAACGGCAGCCGGTTCCAGGCCGCGCGCTCCACGGCATCGGGCGGCGCCACCCGCTCGTAGAATCCGGGGATCAGCACGTGCCCGTTCGCGTCCTTGATGCGCGTGATGATCTCGGCCAGCGCCTGGAACGGATTCGGCGCGACCCCGCCGTACAAGCCCGAATGCAGGTCCCGTGCGGCGCCCTGCACCTCGATCTCGCCGCCGACGATGCCGCGGAGTCCAAGGGCGATGGCGGGAATGCCGGGGGCAAACACGCCAAAATCCAGCACGAGCGCGGCGTCCGCGCGCAGCCGGTCGCCGTGCGAGCGGACGTACGCGGCGATGCTCTCGCCGCCGCTCTCCTCCTCGCCCTCGATGATCAGCTTCACGTTGACCGGCGCCGGCGTCTGCGTTCGGACGTACGCGCGGATCGCCGCGATCAGCGTGAACAGCTGGCCTTTATCGTCGGCCGCGCCCCGCGCGTAGAGCCCGCCGTCCCGGAATGTGGGCGAGTACGGCGGCGTGGTCCACAGCTCGTCGGGATCGCTCGGCTGAACGTCGTAGTGCCCGTAACCGAGGACCGTCGGGCGCCCCGGCGCCTGCAACCACTCGGCGTAGACGAGTGGATGACGAGCGGTGGGAATCACGTCGACCGTGAGACCGATATCGCGGAGGTGGTTTGCGATCCAGTCGGCGGCGGCGCGCACGTCGTCCCGCCGTGCCGGCAGCGTGCTGACGCTCGGGATCTTGAGCAGGTCGCACAGCTCCCGTTCGAACTGCGTGCGATGGCTCTGGATGAACTCGAGCGGTTCCGACATATCGGAGCTCCTTCCCCGTGAAGCATGCTCAGGTTCCGCGCTGGCTCAGGGCGCTCCTGCCGTACGGTAGACTCATGCTATAATGAACGTCGCGACAGTCGTGTGTGCCGTTGGCGGCGTAGCTCAGTTGGTCAGAGCACGCGGTTCATACCCGCGGAGTCGGGGGTTCGAAGCCCTCCGCCGCCACCACTGTTCTCTTTTCGGTGTCGAGTCCTGTATCGCTTGCCCTGGCTCTCGGTCTTCTCGGGCAGACGTGCTCGCGCGGTTCGGGGGAACGCCGGACTGGGCTTGCCTCGCATGCGTCCGCTGAGCGTGCGGGTCCGGGCCATGACCCGCGGCGGTCCGCTGCGCCGTAGAGAGCCTGTGGGCGCCGGCGCGCTCCCAGGTTAGGGCCGCCATGTTTCCACTGGCCCCGCAGGTCCGCGACACGATGCGCCGCCACGGCATGCTGCGTGGGGGCGAGACCGTCGTCGTCGCGGTTTCCGGCGGCGCCGATTCGACGGCGCTCTTGCGCAGCCTCGTCAGCCTCCGCGATGAGTTAGATCTGTGCCTTCGCGTCGCGCACTTCAATCACCATCTCCGCGACGACGCGGGCGCGGACGCCGCGTTCGTCGCGGAGACGGCGCGCGACCTCGGACTGCCCTATCAGGAGGGCGGCGGCTCCGCCCGGGCGGAAGCCGCGCGCGCACGGCGGTCCGTGGAGGACGCGGCGCGCCGTCTGCGGTACGAATTTTTGGTCTCCGTCGCATCGGCCGCCGCACGTGGAGTGATCGCGACCGGCCATACGCTCGACGACCAGGCGGAGACGGTGCTGATGCGAATGCTGCGAGGGGCGGGGCCGTGGGGGTTGTCGGGCATTCGTCCCGTGCGGACGCACGCCGGCGTGCGCGTGATCCGCCCGCTCATCGAGACACCGCGCGCCTCGGTGGAAGCCGCCCTTCGCGCGGAGGGTTTGACATGGCGCGAGGACCCAACAAACCGCGATGAAACGGTGCTGCGCAACCGCGTCCGCCACGTCCTGCTGCCCGCGCTGCAGGGGTATAATCCCGATGTACGGGGTGCCCTCGCGCGGATCGCCGCGGTGATCCGCGACGAGCAGGAGGCGCTGGACGAGACGGCGGGGCCGCGCGTGGACGCGGTGCTGGCGCGCAACGGAGCCGGGGTGCGCGTGGCGCTGGAACCGTTTGCGGCGCTCCCGGCGGCTCTTCAGCGGCGCGCGCTTCGGGAAGCCGTCAGGCGGCTCCGCGGGAACTTGGAGGGCATTGCGTTCGTTCACCTTGAGGGAACGCGGCACGTCGCGCTCGCCGGGCGTCTCGGGGCGGTGGCAGAATTACCGGGTGGCCTGCGGGCGGTTCGGCGCGAGCACGTGCTCGAGATCACGGCCGGGGCCGATCCACCGAGACGTCGGGTTGCCGACGCCGGACCGTAATTGAGGAAGCCTTGCGCGAGCCGTCGGCGCTGAGCGGAGGTAACGGAGGACGCAGCGTAGATCGCGCGAAACGCATCACGTAGACCGCGAGCACGCGGCCGCGTGTGCTATAATTTCTCGAAAAGCTTCCGCACAGATTGCCCCCTGGCGCTCCGGGCCCAGTGGTTGGCGTTCCCGAGGAGGTTCCCGGAGTGTTCAATAAGCACGTGCGCAACCTGCTGGTGTGGGCACTGATCCTGGTGGTGGTGCTGTATTTAGTGCTGCCCCTGTACCATCAGCGGGTTCCGCGCGAGGAAATCACCTACAGCGATTTTCTCAACAAGGTGCAGGCCGGGCAGGTCAGCCAGGTCACGGTCAGCAATGAATCCGTGTCCGGCCAACTCAAGGACGGGCGCTCGTTCCGGGCATACGTGCCGGCGAACGACAGCTCCTACATCAGCCTGCTGCAATCGAAGGGCGCGAGCATCACGGTCGAGCCGCAGTCGCGCTCGTCGCTATGGCCCAACCTGCTGACGACGATGCTCCCGTTCCTCGTCCTCGTCGGGCTGTGGATGCTGATGCTCCGCCAGGCCCAGTCAGGGTCGAACCAGGCGATGTCGTTCGGCAAGAGCCGCGCGCGGCTCCATACCGAGGCAAAGACGCGGGTCACGTTCGAGGACGTGGCGGGCGTCGAGGAGGCCAAGGAGGAGCTGGAGGAGATCATCGAGTTCCTGCGGCACCCGAAGAAGTTCCAGGCGCTCGGGGCCAAGATCCCGCGGGGCGTCCTGCTCGTCGGGCCGCCGGGCAGCGGCAAGACGCTGCTGGCCAAGGCGATCGCGGGCGAGGCCGGCGTGCCGTTCTTCTCCATCTCCGGCAGCGAGTTCGTGGAGATGTTCGTGGG
>JAJPIA010000088.1 GCA_021324975.1 Bacillota bacterium | reverse complement strand
TACCCGCCCGGACCGACCGCGTTGATGTCGATGATCATCAAGTCGCCCTGCCGGATGATCTTGTCGGTGTGCCAGCGCCGGTAGGGGCTCGTGTTGCCGCCCGACGCGACGATGATGTCGTAGACGAAGTCGAAGCCGCTGCGGTAGAGGTACTCGTTGACCTTGGCGCACACCTCGGCTTCCCGCACGCCCGGCTTGGCCCACTCGTGCTTGGCCATCCACATGGCGGCGTCGCCGTGGGCCGCGGCGATCTTGTGGCACTCCAGTTCGTCGACCGTCTTTACGACCCGCGCCTGCGACATGGCCGGCCACCCGTTGACGATGTTGAGTCCCTGCTTCGTCAACGCCTGGTAGGCGACCATGTCCATGATGTCGATGCCGATCTTCTCCTTATGCACCCCCGCCTCGCGCAGCACGTCGGCGATCGACACCGCCATCCGGGTCGCCATCTCGGGCTCCGCGCCCTCGGACCACTTCCATGTGATCGCCGGCCGGACCTCATGCAGCCACGGCGCGTCGATCTGCGCGCAGACCATGTCGCTGCCCACCGTCTCGAACAGCACCGGGTCCTTGCCCCGGGGCAGCACGGCGTACCGGATGAAGATGTTGTTCTTCCAGTTGCCCTGGTACACGCCGGTGACGTACCGCACGTTTTCGCCGACAAACAGGATGAGCGCGCCGAGGTCGTGCTTCTCCATCATCGCGCGCGCGCGCCCGAGGCGCTCGCGCCGCAGCCGGTCGAAATTGACCCGGCCCTGCCAGTCGGTGCCCGACGTGCTGAACACGCGCCGCGGTTGAAGCTCGTGCTGGCCCGCGAGAAACGGGTGATGGGTCATGCGTACGCCTCCTCTGCGAGCGATGTCTCGCGCCATGGTAGCCGGCCCCGGGCGATGCTACGCAAGCAGCGCGGCACAGTATGGGCTCCGGGACATCCGCCTGGCTCCGTCCTCCGTCACGACGACCATGTCCTCCAACCGGACGCCGCCGCCGCCGGCCACGCCCGGCACCCAGATCAGCGGCTCCAGGGCGAACACCATGCCGGGCTCGAGCGTCACCGCGGCGGCGCCCGGGATCGCTTCCCCGATATAGGGCGGTTCGTTGGATCCGCACCCGATCCCATGCCCGATGAAGAGGCTGAGAAAACGGTCCCCGAGCCCGTGCTCGACCGCGCGGGCGCGGATCGCCGCCGCCACGTCCGTGTTGGTCGCGCCGGGGCGCATGGCCGCGATGCCGGCCTGCTGAGCGTCCCACACCGCGCGATAGATGCGCCGCTGCTCCGGGGACGGGGCGCCGCAGATCACGGTGCGGCCGATGTCGCCGAAGTATCCGTTCCACATGGCGCCGATGTCGATGAACACGAGGTCGCCGTCCCGGATCAACTTGTCCGTGGCCAGCCGCGTCGGCGGCGCCATGCGTTCACCGCTGGCGACAAACGGCGTCGTCACGTGCGCGTACTCGCCGCCGAGCCGGTACAGCGTGCGGAGCGCCTCCCCGGCGACCTCGCATTCGCGGGCGCCGGCCCGGACGGCCGCGGTCGCCGTCGCGGTCACCGCCTCGGCGAGCGCCGTCGCCTCCTCGAGCACGGCGAGCTCCTCGGCGGTCTTCACGCGCCGCGCCGCCTGCATGGCCGCATCCCCGTCCAGCCAGCGGACGCCGGGGCACGTCTCGACGAGCGCGTCCATGAGCAGCTTGCCCGCGAGGTCGATCCCCACGGCCCCGCGGCGGAGTCCGTGCCGCTCGAGGACGGGCGGCACGATCTCGGCGGCGACGTGCCGCACCAGGCCCGGCTCCTCCACGATCGGAATCGTGTGGAACTCGTCGATCCAGGGCATCGTCGCTTCCGCGCGATCGCGGTCGCCGCCGGAGATGAACAAGACCGCCGTGCCGTCCCGGGTGAACAAGGCGCCGTTCAGCACGCCGTTCTTTCCGGCGATGATCTGGGGGCGCAGGCTCGTGAGGTAGCGAACGTTCTCCTCCTTCCACACGAGCACGGCGTCGAGCTGCGCCTGCCCCACCGCGGCACGGGCACGCTCCGCGCGCCCCGCGCGCAGCCGGGCCATGTCGACCCGCGCCTCGTAGTCCGTGTTGCCGGCACCCCGCGACCACGGGTCGGGCGCGCGATGCGCCGGGGCCCGTCCCGTCTCCCCCGCGCTCATGCCCAGACCTCCGGGTTGACCACGTTCGGCGGCCGGTCACCACGCACCCACGCCGCCACGTTGTCGACCGCCAACTCGGCGATCGCGCTGCGGGTGTCACGGTCCGCGCTGCCGAGATGCGGCAGCAGCACGACGTTCGCCAGGTCGAGCAGCTCCGCCGTCACCCGGGGCTCGCGCTCGTAGACGTCCAGGCCGGCGCCCGCGATCCGTCCTTCGCGCAGCGCCACGGCCAGGGCCGCCTCGTCGACGAGCGGCCCGCGCGACGTGTTGATCAGGTAGGCCGTCGCCTTCATGGCCCGGAGCTCCGCGGCGCCGATCAGGTGGTGCGTTTGTGGCGTCTGCGCGGCGTGCACCGACACAAAATCGGCCGCCCGCAGGAGATCGGGCAGCGCGGCCCACTCGACGCCGAGCTCCCGCTCCTCGGCCGGCGACAACCGCGTGCGCTTCATGTAGAGCACGCTCATGCCGAACCCCCGGGCGCGGCGCGCGACGGCGCGTCCGATGTCGCCGAGGCCCACGATCCCGAGCGTCTTGCCGTGGACGGTACCGCCGATCAAGAACGTGGACTGGCTCCCCGGAAACACGCCGGACCGGAGCAGCCGGTCTCCCTCGATGACGCGACGCGCCGCCGCCAGCAGGAGCGCCATCGTGATGTCCGCGGTCGCCTCCACCACCATGCGCGGCGGCACCGCCGTCACGGGAACCCGGCGCGCGGTCGCCGCGGCCACGTCGACATTGGCGGGCACGGCGGCCGTGCACGCGATGAGGCGGAGGCGTGGCCCGCCGGCGATCACGCTCGCGTCCACCGTGTCGTGCAGCATGCAGAACAGCACGTCGGCGTCCCGCATCGCCGCGGCGAGCTCGTCCCGCGTGGGGATGCGGCGGGCGTCGGCGTTCCACACGACGTCGGCGAGGTCCCGCAGCCGGCGGAAAGCCGGATCAGGGATGGGCTGCGTCAGGTACACTCGAGGGCGCGTCATCGAACGGGTCCTCTCTCTTCGCCCCGGGGGCGCGCGTCACCTCGGAGCAAACTCCAGCACCGTCAACCCGCGGTAGCGGTCGATGACGTAGACGAGGCCGCGGCCGTCGACATACACGTCGTTGGATTGCGCAACCCCGTACGGGGGGCGCCCCGGCGGCACATACCGGCCGACCTCGCGCGGCGCGTAGGGGTTGGAGATGTCCACGGCCCGCACGCCCCCGCTGAACCACGTCACGAACACGATGTTGTCCTCGCGCACGTGCTCCCAGGGCTGGTGCGCGCCGAACCGCCTGCCCGGGGTCACGTAGCTATCGGGATCCGCGTGGTAGGTCGCCACGGGGACCGGGTGGGCTTCGTGGGTGATGTCGAGGACCCACAGGAACGCGGGCGGATCCTCGAGCACGTCGTCGGTCACGTCCTCGTCCGTCACCACGGCGAACCGGCGGCCGCGGATGGCGTGGGGCACGGGGAGAAACGTGTGCGTCGGCGGCGTGTAGGGCGGATGCCATTGGACGCGGCTCACCGTCCTCGGCTGCGCGGCGTCGGTGATGTCCACGATCGCCGACCCGGCGACGCCGCACGCCACGTATGCCCGGCCACCGCGCGCGAGCGCAAGGTGTACCCAGTGGTCCCCGGGCGCGGGCGGCGCGCCGGGGCGCTCCTCCTGCCCCTCGAACCACCAGCGGCCGACGAGCTCCGGGGCGCTCGGCCTGCTCACGTCCACGATGGCGAGGATGTTCGATTGAAACCCCGGCCACCCGGTGGAGAGAAACGCGCGCGTTCCGGCGAGATCGAACCGGTGGACGCCGCGGCCGGCGCTCGGCCAGAACGCGATCTCGCGGGGCCGGCGGCGATCGGCGATGTCGAAGATCTTGAGCCCGACCGGCCGCGGGTACGGATCCCCGAACTCCGGGAAGCGTTCATAGTTGACCAGCATGATGTCGTCGAGGACGCGCACCTTGTGCGAGTGAATGTCCTGCGGGACGTTCACCTGCGCGACGATCTTCGGCTCCGCGGGATCCTGGATGTCGATGATCGTCGTGCCGAGCGGGGGCGCCATGTGGCCGACGTACGCGTACCGCCCCTCGACGACGACCTGGCCGCCTCCCGGCAGATCGAGGTACCCGACCGGCGTGAACCCCGCCACTAGGACGCCACCTGCACGAGCCGGCCCTCCCGGGCCGATGCGATCACTGCTTCCGTCAGCTGCACGTTGCGCAGGCCGTCCAGGCCGGACGCGTTCGGCTCCCGGCCCCGCACCACCGCGTCGTTGAACGCGGCGACGGATCGCACGACCGCGTCCCGGCTCGAGTGCTTCGCCACGCGTTCGCCGGACTCGGTCAGCACCCGCAGCTCGCCGTCGCGGAACGGCCGGGTGCAATCGACCCCCACGATGCGGCCCCGGCTGCCGTAAATGGCGATGTCGGGCTGGTAGTAGGGGACGCTCTGGTTCGCGTTGACGTAGGCGAGCACGCCGTTCTGGAATCGGAGCAGCGCCAGCACCATCCGCTCGAGCGCCGGCGTCCGGCCGACCTCGGTGAGCGCGGTGACTTCCCCCACCTCCGCGCCGAGGAGATACCGCAGCAGGTCGTAGGCATGCACGGCGATGTTGTTGATCGCGCCCAGGCCGGCCAGCGCCGGATCGGTGCGCCAGCCGCGGAGCGGGGCCTGGCCGGCGCTCACCTCGATCTGGGCCATGATCACGTCGCCGATCGCGTGGTCGTCGAGGAGCCGCTTCGTCTCGACGAACGCGGTGTGATGGCGCGTTTGAAAATGCGTGCCCAGCCGGAGCCCCGCGCGGGCGAATTCGTCGACGACACGCCGCGCTTCGGTCACCGTGAGCGCGAGCGGCTTCTCGCAGAGGACATGCTTGCCCGCCCGCGCCGCGGCCACGGCCTGCTCGGCGTGTTGCGCGTTCGGCGTCGAGATGTAGACGACCTGGATCTCCGGATCGGCCAGGAGGTCCTCGTACGCCGTGTACGCGCGCGCGGCACCGTGCTTCGCCGCGAACGCATCCGCCCGGGCACGATCCCGGCTCACCGCGGCCACGAGCCGGCCGGTATCCTCGAGCGCGGCGATCGCCGGGGCGACCGCGGCGCCCGCGAAATTTCCTGTGCCCATGATTCCCCATCCGACCGGCATCGTCGCGTCCTCCCGATGTTCGAAGTCTCCGCCGGCACACGCCGTGGCCGGGGCCGCGCGGCGTCCCGGAGCCCGACTCGCTGCCTCGGGCCGGGCCGAGCGTGCTTAGAGCCTGAGCAGGGTGGTGAGGTTCTTGCCCAGCACTTTCGCCTCTTGCGCCGCCCCGAGCCCGCTCTGGCGGACCATGTCCACCGGCTGCGTGTACCCCATGTCAAACGGATAGTCGCTGCCGATCACGACATGGTCCTCACCGATGCGGTCCACCAGGAAGCGGAGCGACCGCGCGTCGTGCGTCAGGGTGTCGCAGTAGATGCAGCCGAGGTACTCGCTCGGCCGCCGCGGCAGGGAGCGCAGCTCGCCCCGGACGCGATACCCGTGGTCGAGACGGCCGATCTGATATGGGAAGTACCCGCCGCCGTGCGCGAGGATCACGTTGAGCCGCGGGAACCTCTCGAACACGCCGCCGACCACCAGCCGGCACGCCGCGAGCGCGGTTTCCATGGGGAACCCGGCGAGGTTCCACAGGTGGTAGTCGCGGAGACGCGTGATGTCGCCGGCGTTCTGCGGATGCAGGAAAAACGGCACACCGAGGCGCTCCGCCTCGGCGTAGACGGGCCCAAACTGGGCGCCGTCCAGGTCCGTGTTGTTGACGTGCGTGCAGATCTCGATCCCGCGCAGCCCCAGCTCGGTGACCGCGCGCCTGAGCTCGCGCGCCGCGCGCTCCGGGTCCTGCATGGGCACCGTCCCGAGGCCGACAAACCGGCCCGGATGCGCGCGCACGAGCGCGGCGATCCCGTCGTTCACCGAACGGGCCATGCGCTCGCCCAGCTCCGGCTCCGCCCAGTAGTAGAACTGCCCGGGTGAGGGCCCGATTGCGGCGCCGTTGAGCTTCGCCCGATCCATTGCGGCCAGCATCAGGCGATCGTCGAACACGTCGGCTGCGAGGCCGCCGCCGGGCTCCAACACCGCGTGAGGCGGGGCGTGATAGACCATGCGCTCCCGGCCGTCCTTGCGCTCCATCTCGACGGCCTGGCGGAAGTCGCCGCGGCGCACCGCGTCGAGGAACTGCAGGGGCACCACGTGAAAGTGGACGTCGATCGTCTCCACGCCTCACCTCGCTCTTCGGTCGTGCCTGCGCCTGCGCGGGCCGCCGCGCCGCTACGCTTCCGGGATCACCGGCAGCACCAGGTATGACGCGTGCGACCCGCCGGTGTGAATCGTGGTCCGGCCGCCGTAGACGGCCGCCGGCCGGTCGTCGGGATCCGTGTGAAGGAACGGGCCGGACCCGCGAAGCGGCGTCGCAAACGTCGTCATCTCGAGCCCCACGCCGGGGCGCTCGAAGTCCCGACCGAGGACGGTCAGCGCCACGCGGTGCCCGGCCGGCACGACGAGGCTCGTCGGCCAGATCTCGACGTCGACCTCGTAGACGTGGCCGGGGATCAACGGCTCGGGGCGGTCGTGCCGGTGATACGGCCGCCACTCCGTCGACAACCCCGCGTCGAGCGCGCGGTGCGAGGCGCGCAGCCATCCGTTCCCGATCGGCATGTGAGGATCGAGGGCGCCTTGAAAGTCCACCTCGCGGCCCCCGGGATCGAACACGCGCAGCACCACGAACAGGTCGGCGTCCGTGGTCGACGACGAGATCGCGACTTTGAGCGCGGCCGGCCCGGTGATCTCGGTCTCGCGGTCGAGCGGGCCCGTGGAGAACGTCAGGCCGTCGCCCATCGCGTCGTACGCGGCGGCGGCCGTCGCCGGGGCCGGGCGTTCGGACAGCGTCATCGAGCGCGCATCGAGGTGGAACCGCGTCCAGCGGGTGCGCGCGATCGGCCACGCGTCCTCCGCGCGCGGGACGAATCGGTCCACGTGCCGCACCTGGAGGAGCACGCGCGGCTCACGGTCCCATCCGTTGCGGGCGCCCTTGAGAAAATGATCGAAGAAGCGCTTCTGCAGCGCCGTGCCGTAGTCGGTGTAGAAGTGCGTCCAGTGCTCGAGGCCGTGCACCTCGAGCCACTTGTCGCGGGACGCCGCCCGCATGAAGCCCTCGAAGTTGCCGCGGGGATGCAGCCCCTGCCCGCCCCAGTTGGCCGCCGACAGCAGGGGCACGGTGATGCGCGACCACACCGGGGAACGTTCCCGGTAGTAGCCGTCGTCGAGCGGGTGGGAGAGAAACGCGCGCCGCAGGTCGGCGCGCCGCGCCGCGAGCACCTCCTCCGGCAGCGTCTCGGGGCCGGCGACCGGCTGTCCCGTGGCGGGGTTGCGCCGGCCGTCAGCGCCCGCCCCGTGCTGGACCGTGACCACCTGCTTCTGCATCCAGTGCTGCCAGAACACGCAGAGCATCCCGCCGTGCCGCGCCATGTCCCGATACCAATCGGCCGCCCCTTCCCAGGGGCACATCGCCGCGAGGTGCGGCGGCTGGAGGGAGGCTACGTGCCACTGGTTGATCGCATAATACGAGATGCCGAGCAGCCCGACTCTGCCGTTGCTCCACTCCTGCTCGCCGGCCCACTCGATGCAGAGGTAGAAGTCGCGGGTCTCCCGTGGCGAGAACGGATCGAGGAAGCCCGGCGAGCGCCCGGCGCCCCGTGAGTCGACCCGGACGCACGCGTAGCCGTCCGGCACCCACTTCTCCGGATCGACCACCTCCCAGTTTTGGTAACGGCCGGACGACCCGCGCAGCACCTCGGGGTGCTGCTCCGCGAGTCGGCGCCATTGGAACGGGTATCCCTCCTGAAACGGGAGCCCTTTGGCGTACGGGCCGTACGACACGATGACGGGGACGCGCCCGCCCGCGGCCGGACGGAACACGTCGGCGCGCAGCACCAATCCGTCGTCCATCCGGATGCCGCGGTCACACTCCACGATCATGCCGCCGTCGCGATCGACGCGCCAGGGGCGGAGATCTTCAGGCGATGTCACCACAAGCCCTCGCTGAATCGCTCGCGCGAACTGGATGGTTGGCGTGGCGGGCGGTACGGAGACTGATTCGAATCGCGGCGGCCATTCCCCTGGCCGCCCGCGCCTCGCGGAGGACCGCGCGGACGGGACGTGCACGGCGCCGATGCCGGGAGTCGGCGCGAGGCCGAGGCCGCGGGCGCGTAGGAGGCGGGGCGTAAACCGCCGAACGAGGCGGAAGTCGGCGATCGACAACGGCGCACTAGGAGGCGTGACATGCGGTGGTATGGGATCGGCTTCCGCCTCGCGCTCGCCGTGATGCTCGCGAGCACGGGCTTCGGCTCACTCATTCCCGGCCCCCTTGCCGGTGGCAGCGCGGTCGCCGCAACCGGCGGCACGCTCAAGATCGGCCTCCTGGCGCCCACCACGGGCGTCGCCGCCGCGCCGGGCCACGACATGCTGAACGGCTGGAATCTGTGGTGGTCCCGGCACGGCGACACGGCCGCCGGCGTGCGTATCCAGACCACGTATTACGACACCGCGTCGAACCCCAACACCGCGCTGACGCAGGCCCGCCGCGCCGTCGAGCAGGACGGCGTGCAGCTCCTCACGGGACCGTACCTGGCGAACGAGGGCCTGGCCGTGGCGCCGTACGCCGAACAGCACCGGGTCCCGTTGTTTCTGCCGACCGTGTCGGCGGACGACCTGACGCAGCGCAAGGCGAGCCCGTACGTGATCAAGGTCGCGGGCTGGTCGTCGAGCCTGACGACGCACCCGGCGGGACCCTGGGCCTACGCGAAAGGTTACCGCACCGCGCTGACGCTCGGCGACGCCTACGCGTTTGCGTACGAGAGCATCGGCGGGTTCGTGCAGACGTTCACAGAGAAGGGCGG
>JAJPIA010000104.1 GCA_021324975.1 Bacillota bacterium | reverse complement strand
CTGAGCGCGCAGGGGGTGCCGTCCGTCGTGATCATCAACGCCGGCGTGATCCTCAACATCACCCCGCGCGTGAACCGCGACGGCAACATCACCGTGGACCTGCATCCTGAGGTGAGCTCCATCGCCACGCCGCCGTCCAACGGCGTGCCGCCGACCATCAACACCCGGTTCGCCACGACGTCCCTCACGGTCAAGGACGGATCGTCGATCATCTTGGCCGGCCTGATCCAGAAGAACGAGACGACGGCGACCGTCAAGATCCCGATCCTCGGGGACATCCCGATCCTCGGCTGGCTGTTCAAGGAGCAGAATACGACGCGCGACGACAACGAGGTCGTGTTCATCATCACCCCGCACATCCTGCCGAAGGTGGGCGCATGAGCCCGCGCGGCGGAGTCTGGGTCACGGCGTGCGCGGCCGCCGCCGTCCTCATCGGGACGGCGGCGGCCAGCGGGGCCGTCCCGCCCTACGCCGACACGGCGATCCATCCCACCGAGGCCGAGTTTCAGCAATCCATCGCCCCGTACCAGCAGGCTATCGCCGCCTCCCCGCAGGACGCGGATGCGTACTATTGGCTCGGAGTCGCGTACTGGCAGGCTTCGTCCCTGGCGCGCCAGGGCCTGATTCCGTACGGCGCGGACTACCTGCCGCGGGCCATCCGGGCGCTCGAGCGGACCGTCACGCTGGATCCCGGGCGGCTCGGCGCCTGGCTCGTGCTCCAGCAGGCCTACGCCACCGCCGGAGAATTCGACGAGGCGTTCGGCGCCGCGGAGAAGCTCGCGGTGCTGAGCACGGACCTCTCGCTCTACTCGCGCGGCATGCCGCCGGCCCCGCGGCGCGGCGGGCCGGCGACCGTCGCACCGCCCACGCAGACGGTGACCGCGGTGCGCACGCCGGGCCCGGCGTTCCGGGCGGGCGACTACACGTACGCCGGCGATCCGGCCACGAAGAGGCTGTACCCGCTGTCCTGCCCGCACCTGCCGTCCATGGCGCACGTTGCGATCTTCCTGAACAAGTGGGACGCCGTGTCCCAGGGCTACACGGTCGCGCCCTGTCCGTGACCGACGCCGCGCCGGGATCGTACGCACGCCGGGCAGCCGGCGCTGTCTTTCGGGGCGGCGCATGGTAGCGATGCCGCCGGCACTGGTATGGATCGGCACGTTCTGCGTCGGCGCCGTGGTGGGCAGCTTCGCGAGTGTTTGCATCAGCCGGCTCCCGCGGCGCGAGTCCATCGTGTGGCCGGGATCGCGCTGCCCGCGGTGCGCGGCGCCGATTCGATGGTATGACAACATCCCCATCCTGAGCTTCGTCGCGCTGCGCGGCCGGTGCCGGCACTGCGGCGCGGCGATCAGCGCGCGCTACCCGCTGCTCGAAGCCCTGATGGGCGTGCTCTTCCTCCAGACCGTGGCGCTCTTCGGCCCCGGCATCCACGCGCTTCGCGCGCTCGTGCTCGAGACGCTGCTCGTCATCGTGTTCTTCGTCGACCTCGACCACCGCATCATTCCCAATGCCATCACGTATCCGGGGGTGGCGTTCGGGATCCTCAGCGCCGCGCCGGGCGGCTGGGGGGCCATCGCCACGTCCGGGTTGACGGCGGTGGCGCTCGGCGGCGTCCTGCTCCTCGTCAGCATCGTCGGGTCGGCGATGGCGGGGGCGGAGGCCATGGGCTTGGGGGACGTCAAGCTGGCCGCGATGATCGGCGCGTTTCTCGGGTGGCCGCTCGGGGCGCTCGCGATCATGCTCGGGATCTTTGTGGGCGGCGTGGTCGGCATCGTGCTCCTCGCCACCCGGACGCGCGGCCGCCGGGACTACGTCCCATTCGGCCCGATGCTCGTCGGCGGGGCGCTCCTCGCGCTGTGGTGGGGACCGAACATCGTGCGGTGGTATGTGAGCCGGGTGACAGGCTGACGTGAGAGCCCGGGTCCGAGGGGCGACGGCGCTCCTGGCGCTGCTCCTGGCCGGGATGATGGTGGGAGGCCTGGCGGTCCCGGGCAGCGCGGCCGATGCGTGGGCGCTCATGGCGCAGGGCCAGGCGCTCTATCAGGCCGGCCGCCTCGGGGACGCCTGGACCGCGTTTGCGCAGGCCGCGACGGAGGCGCCGGGCTCCGCGCGGCCTGCGCTATGGCTCGGCGCCGTTGCGGTGGCACGAGGCGATCGTGGCGCCGCCGTGGCATGGTTTAGCGAATCGCTGCGCCGGCACCCCTCGCTTCCCGAGCAGAGCTGTGCGATGGCCTGGCTCCGCCAGTTGGGCGTCGCCGTGGCCCGCCCGCGGTGGCACCTCCAGACGCCCGCGGAGTACGCGGTGTTCGTCCGCGCCGTGAATCCGTCGCTGTCTCCGGGCCAGTCGGAGTGGCTCGGGTCGACCCTTGTCGCGGCCGCACAGCGCTACGGGATCGATCCGCGCCTCGTCGCATCGGTCATCTTCATCGAGAGCCGGTTCAACCACCAGTCCGTGTCATCCGCGGGGGCCGAAGGCCTGGGCCAGCTCATGCCTGAGACCGCCGCCGGCCTCGGCGTGGATCCGCGCAACCCGCTGCAAAACCTGCTCGGCACGGCGTGGCTCCTGCGGCTGAACCTGGACGAGTTCCACAGCCTGCCGCTTGCGCTCGCAGCGTACAACGCGGGGAGCGGCGCGGTGCACCGCTGGGGCGGCATCCCGCCGTACGCCGAGACGCAGTGGTACGTCTGGGCCGTGCTCTGGGTCTACGACGGGTTGCGCGCGTAAGGCCCCACACGGCCGTCCTGATCGATCCCTACGAGCGCATCGTGGAGCTCTCACGGCCGAGGGGTGCGGCGGCCCTGCATACCGCGCCCGCAACCGTCTCCCTCGACCCGGAGCTCCCTGGGTTCAGCCTGGACCTCGCACCGATCTTCGCAGGGTAGCGGGTCTGCTCTGCCCGCCTCGAACGCGCTAGGTCGCAACCGGTCGGGATAGCCGGTGTCGGGCGGTGATGGTCGCGCCGGTTGCGTGTCGTTATTCGGCCCGGATATCCGCTTCCAACATGACCGCGGGCCGCCCCGCGGATCCTCGGGACTCGGTGGTCGGCCCGTTCGAGCTCAGCGCGGACGCGCCGCGCATCGCGAGCAACCGATAGCAGGCAATGGCACAGACGCCGACGCCGCCGAGCCAGACGAGGAGGGGACCGACAAAAATCAGCACCGTGCAGCACGCGGCCAGCGAGAGGGCCGCGAGCCACCGCAGCCGGCCGCGCAAGAGGCGGACGGCCGCCGCCATCGACAGCACGTATGTCGCGATGAACGAGGACGTGGACAAGGGCAGGAGATCGGCGATCCCCCAGTGCCGCGTGTAGGCCGCGGCCGCGGCGGCCAGGCACAGGACGCTCATGATCCCGAGCGCGCGGCGCGGCG
Source organism: Bacillota bacterium (assembly GCA_021324975.1). Taxonomy (GTDB): domain Bacteria; phylum Sysuimicrobiota; class Sysuimicrobiia; order Sysuimicrobiales; family Segetimicrobiaceae; genus JAJPIA01. The sequence goes on along the minus strand of JAJPIA010000104.1, from coordinate 13,825 downwards.
TGCCGGATGGCGTCACCTCGCCGAGCCAGCGGGGGAGTTGCCCGCGGCGCGCGAGTGCGGAGGCGAGGCGGCTGATTCCCGCCGCGTACGCGTTGATGGGCGCAAACGAGAGCACGAAGCCCGCGACGCCGATCGCGAGCGCCGCGGACCGCCCAAAGGTGCCGGCGGCCATGCGCACCAGCGGGGCACTGGCCGCGAGACCGGGACCGTACGCGCGCGTGCCGACCGTGGCGATGGCCAGCGCCAGGTAGAGAACTCCCACGACGACGATGGCGAGCAGGCTGGCGCGCCGGATGTCGCGCGGGCGCTGAAATTCGGCCGAGAGCGGCGTGATCGCCTCCCAGCCCACGAACGCCCAGAACAGTTGCACGGCCGCCAGACCGACCGCGGCGGCGCCGTGGGGCGCGAACGGATGAAACGACCTCGGGTCGATGTGCCCGAGGGCCCGCCCGGCGATGAGCGCGATCCCCGCGGTGATCGCGCCGAGGGAGACGAGCTGCGCGCCCGTGCTCACACGCAGCCCGATCGCGTTCAGGAGAAAGGCGAGGGCCACGAGCCCGTACCCGAGCGCGAACGCCGCGTCGCGGCCGCCGCCGATGAGGCTCGCGCCGTAGTTGCCGGCGATCAGCGCCGGGATCACGTAGCCGGTCGGCACCTGCCACAGATACAGCCACCCGGCGACGGCGCCCCAGGCCGGCCCGAAGGCTCGCTCGATCGCCCCGGAGAAGCCCGCGGTGTCGGGGCGCTGCTGCGACAGCGCCGCGTACGTGAGCGCCATCGGGTACGACACCCCGATCAGCGCCAGCCAGGCCAGGATCGAGGCGGGCCCGGCTGTGTCGGCGGCGATCGCGGGCAGCACGAGGATCCCGGTGCCGAGCACGGCGCCGACATACAGCGCCACGCCGCGGGCGAGCGAGACGGAGGGAACGACTGCGGCGCGCATGGTCCATATCTACACCCGCCGAGTGGTCGGTAACAATAGCCACTTGCGGCCAACTCGATATGACCAGTATGATGGACCCGTGACGCGCACAGCCTCGGGAGTCCTCGCCGTCCCGGCGGTGGCACGGCGCGCGGGCGCGCCGCTCTACCGGCAGATCTACGACGGCTACCGCGACGCGATCCTGGAGCGCCGCCTGCTGCCGGGGCAGCGCCTCCCGTCCACCCGGGCGCTCGCCGCGGAACTCGGGATCTCCCGCATTCCGGTGCTCAACGCGTTCGAGCAGTTGCTCGCGGAGGGTTACTTTGAGAGCCGGGTCGGCGCCGGCACCTTCGTCGCCCGGTCGCTGCCGGACCGGACCGCGCCCACGCCCGGCGGCGTGCCGCGCGCGCCCCATCGTTCCGGATCCCGTCCCGTGGCGCGCACGGCGGTGCCGGCGCCGGCGCGCGCGGCCCCGTGGCTCGGCGGGTGGGGACCGTTTCGCGTGAGCGAACCCGCCGTGGACCACTTCCCGTTTCCGCTGTGGTCGCGTCTTCTGGCCCGGTACGCGCGCGCCCCCAACGCGGATCTTCTCAACTACCACGATCCGATGGGCTACCGGCCCTTCCGCGAGGCGGTCGCGGAGTACCTGCGCACGGCGCGGGCCCTCCGCTGCGATGCCGACCAGATCATGGTCGTGAGCGGGTCGCAGCAGGCGCTGGCGATCACGGCGCGCGTCCTGCTCGATCCCGGCAGCGCCGTCTGGATCGAAGATCCGGGCTACATCGGCGCGCGCGACGCGCTGCGGATGGCGGGCGCGGATCTGGTGCCGGTGCCCGTCGACGACGGCGGCCTGGACGTGGGGACGGGCGCGGCGCGCTCGCCGCACGCGCGCGCCGTCTACGTGACGCCCTCGCACCAGTACCCACTAGGCGTCACGATGACAGCGTCCCGCCGCCTGCAGTTGCTGGACTGGGCGCAATCACGCGGCGCCTGGATCATCGAGGACGACTACGACAGCGAGTACCGCTACGAGAGTCAGCCGATCACCGCTCTGCAGGGTCTCGATCGCGACGGGCGCGTGATCTACATCGGTACGCTCAGCAAGGTCTTGTTTCCGGCGCTGCGCACGGGATACCTCGTGATCCCGCCGGACCTCGTGCCCCGCTTCGCCGCGGTGCGGGAGGCCACGGATCTCTTTCCGCCCACCTTCCCGCAGGCCGTGCTCGCCGAGTTCATCGGCGCGGGACACTTTGCGCGTCACATCCGTCGGATGCGCGCGCTCTATCGCGAACGCCGGAGCACGCTCGTCGACGCGATCGCTTCAGAATTCCGCGGCGCGCTGAGCGTACTGGGGGCGGAGGCGGGCATCCACCTGGTCGTCACGCTGCCGCGCGGATCCCGGGACCAGGCCGTGTCCGCTCGCGCGGCTCGAGAGGGATTATGGGCGATGCCGCTCTCCCAGTGCTACGCGGGCGGGCCGTCGCGACAGGGGCTGGTGCTCGGGTACGGGGGCGCCCGCGCCGACGAGATCCCCGCGGCCGTGCGCCGGCTCCGCCGGATCCTCCGCGCCTAATGCGGCCGGTGAGCGACGGATCAGCCGATGAAGCCGGCCCGGAGCACGGCCCAGGGGCTTGGCATCTCGCCGACCGGCACCTCGATGAGCGCCGGGCGGGGCTTCCCGAGGACGTCCTGGAGCGCGGACCGTAGGCCGTCAGGGTCGCGGACGCGCCGCCCCTCCACGCCGAACGACTCGGCCAGCGCGACGAAGTCCGGATTGCGCAGGTCGGATGCGATCGTGCGGCCGCGAAAGTCTTCGCGCTGGATGCGCCTGACGTTGCCGTAGGCGTTGTCGTTGAAGACCACGGCCACGACGTTGAGACCGTGGTAAACCGCCGTGGCAAGCTCCTGCACGTTGTACAAAAAGCCGCCGTCGCCGCTGACCGACACAACCGGCCGCGCGGGATCGCCGGCCTGCACGCCCAGCGCCGTCGGAAACGCCGCGCCGAGCGTGCCTTGGTATCCCGAGGTCAGAAACGTGCGCGGCCCGTAGACGGGGAAGCAGAAGTACGACAGGTAGCCGACCTGCGTAATGTCCGTGACGAGGATCCCCTGGTCCGGCAGCGCGTCGCGGAGAGCGCGCATGTACGCACGCTGCGGCTCCAGCACGGCGACGCGCTCGGCGACCTGGTGCCGCACCGCGCGGCACTCGTCCCGGCGCGATGCCCGCGCGCGATTATGCCGTGGCACCAGGTCCACGAGTGCCTGGAGGGCCTCGGCTGCGTCGGCGACGATGCCGATCGCCGGCGGATAGTTGCGTCCGATCTCGTCCGGGTCGACGTCGACCTGGATGACAGTCTGGTGTGCCTTGGGGCCCCACGCGGCCCCGCTCGCCTGCAGGAAGCGCGTGCCGACAACCAGCACGACATCGGACGTTGGCAGGAGGTCGGGCGCGGCGAGCAGGGTCTGGGCGAGGTCGTGCCGATCGGAGATCGCGCCTCGGCCGTTGTGCGTCATGACGACCGGCGCCTCCAGCATCTCGGCCACGAGGCGCAGCGGTTCCGACGCGCCCGCACGGAGGATGCCGCCGCCCGCAAAGATGATGGGGCGCTCGGCGGTCCCCAGGGCCGTCGCGGCTCGCGCGAGCAGATCCGGATCGCCCGGTTGGGCCTGACGTGTGATGCGCGTGGCCGGAGGGACGTCCCCGGTCGCCTGCAGCACGTCGGGCGGGACTTCGATCGCCACCGGGCGTGGCCGGCCGTAATACAACTGGCGAAACGCTTCGCCCACCGCGTCCGGAATCGCAGCCGGGGTCATCGCCCCGGCCGCCCACTTGGTCACGGCACGAACCACGCCGAGCTGATCCTTGATCTCGTGCAGAAACCCGCGCCCCGCCCCGATCTGCGGGGACGGGATCTGCCCCGTCAGGCACAGGACGGGCGACGAGCACGCGTAGGCCGTGGAGAGGCCCGCCATGGCGTTGAGCAACCCTGGCCCCGGCACCGTCAGGCACACACCGACCCGGCCGGTCGTCCTCGCGTAGCCATCCGCCATGTAGGAGACTGCTTGCTCGTGGCGCGTGTGGTACACTCGAAGGGCGTCGCGCTCGTCGTACAGCGCGTCAAACAACCAGTCAAGTTGGACGCCCGGTAGACCAAACACAACGTCCACACCCTGCGTTCGCATCGCCTGCACGAGCGCCTGCCCGCCGGTCTGCGTGATCACCGGGGCACGTCCACGGGTTTCTGCGACGGACAAGCGAGGCCACCTCCCGGGTGCTGCGTCGATGTCGGAGACGCGCTTCGAGGCCGATTGTATCGCTGTCGTGCGGTGGCAGCAAGCCGGCTGCGCGCAGGGCTCGTCGGAGCGCGAGTTCGCGCGTGCCGTCACCCGTCGGGTCCGTTTTCGTCGCATCGTGCGTCCCGGGGGCCAGGTCTGGGAAAAACATGGTGAGTCCAGGCGGGGTAGGATTCTGATTCCCTAATGCACGCGATTACCACGATCCGGGAAGCCCACGGCGTCGGGAGGCCTGCGGTGCGCTCCGCGGCCGCCGCCGCGGGGCTCGTGACATGGCGCGTCCTCCTCGGCGCCGCGTGTGTGGCGATCCTGCTCGCCACACCATTGCCGCAGGTCGACAGCGATACCGCGCTCTTTGGCAAGACGGCGCTCAACATCCTGAGCACCGGCGACTGGGTGACCCTGCACTACCCGGTGCACCCCGAGGTCATCGTCGAAAAGCCTCCGCTCACGTTCTGGATCATGGCGGTCTCGCTGTGGCTCGGCGGCGCGACCGACGCGGCGCTCCGCCTCTGGCACCTGCTCGCGACCGTCGCGCTGCTGCTGGTCGTGTACCGCATCGCGCGGCTGGACCTGGACGAGGAACCGGCCTTGCTCGCGGCGCTGTGCATGGCCACGTTCCAGCAGGTGTTCTACTACTCCATGGCCCCGCAGCACGACGTGCCCGTCACCTTGTTTCTGTCGCTCGCATTCTACGCGTACCTGCGGTACCGGCGGAGCCCGGCAGCCGCATGGGCGGCCGCGGCCGGGTTCTGGACGGCGCTCGCGGTCCTGACCAAGGGCGTCCTGTTCTTGCCGGCCTTCGCCGGCATCGCGCTCATCGACGCCGCGCTCGCCCGACGCGCGGGTGAACGGCCCGCGGTCCGATTCCGCCACATCGCCCTGGGTGCCGGCGTGTTCACGCTCGTCGCCGCCCCGTGGTACATCGCCGAGGCGGCGCGCCTGGGGTCGCCGTTTGTGAGCACGCTGCTCCTGACGAGCGACAGCATCGGGCGACTGCAGCATCGCTTCCTCGGCCCCGGTTTGGTTCCGCTGCACGACGTGGTGTCGCAGACGCTTGCCTACATCCCGATGCTCATGGTCGGCATGCTGCCCTGGACGGGGTTGCTGCCGGCGGCGCTCGCGGAGGGATGGCGGGGGATCCGCGGGGGATCCGGCGTTGTGCGACTCTCAGTCGTGTGGTTCGTCCTGATCTTTGCCGTGGTCTCCCTGTCGCAGGGCGACCGGATCATCCGCTATCTCTACCCCTGTTATCCGCCGCTTGCGATCCTGGCGGGCCGGTCGCTGGCCGAGGTAATCCATGGGCGGGGGAACCTCAGGATCGCGAGCGCGCTATCGCTGCTGCTCGGGTTGCCGATGATGATGGCCGCGGTATGGCTGGTGTGGCGGTCGCCCGACCCCGCGGTGACGTACTACCTGCCGATCTTGTTTCCCACGCTCGCGCTGTTTTCGCTGACCGTCATGGCCTTGGCGTGGCTCGCGGCGTCCGGGCGGGCGCGGCACGCGATCGTGTGCACGGTAGTGGGAGCCCTCCTGGCGTATACCACGGGGTACGCGATGCTGTGGCAGCACTGGGAGCGGTTATGGCCGTGGCGCGAGATCGCCGCCGCGGCAAACACCGTGTCCGATGCCGGCCAGCCCGTGTTGATGCTGGGCCTCCATCCCGCCGAGACGAACTTTGCCTCGTTTTGGCTTCGGCCGCCGATACGGGAGGTCGACCCCGCAAACCTGACCGCCTCGTGGCGTCGTGGGTGGACGGTGGCGCTGTTGCCCCCCGACGCGCCGGGCGACCTTAGGGCGCGCCTGCGACCGCGGATCCTCGTGCGCACACCGCTGGGCTGGGAGCTCGTGACCAACCGTTAACGCCCACGGAAGCCGTGGGACAGCTAGCGGGTGCTCGCTACCTCGACGCGAACCTCGGTCGCGACCGCGACCGTGCGGTACAGGGGTCAGCGGGCGCGCCAGACCTCGACGAGCTGGTCGGCCGTCTCCCGCGGCACGCCCTGGAACTCAAACAGGACGTCCATCGCGGCAAACCGGTGCGGGTCGGGCTCCGCCTGATGGCCGGAGATCGTCACGGCGAGGCCGGGTAGAACGACGCCCGTGTCCCGTGCGTGCTTTTCGATCAGCGTAACGCCGCAGGATGCGATTGCGCCGAGGAACGCTTCGGTGTTGGTCAGCCCTTCGCCCGGTCCGGAGGACGAATCAAGGACGAAACGATGTGTGCGGGCGGTGTTCAGCGCGACGCCGGGCCGGCCGACCGAGTCGCTTCGCACGGTGGTCGTCTTCGTGGTCCCGCTCATGCCGCTACTCCGTTCGATACGACGTCAATGGCGAGTTCGCGCCGCCGACCATGATCCCTTCAACGCCTCGGCGATGGCCGCGCCGTCGCCCCCGCGCGCAGTGGATGATGCCCCCGGCAGTCACACACGCGTATCGAACGGATGGTTGGTCCGGGCCACCGCGCGTAGATGTTTGCCGGCCGCATAGGAGACACCCGCCTCCGGATCGACTAGAATGTGGTGTCTGGAGAACCGTCGCGGGCGCTATTCTCGGCGGCGCTGTGTTCGCGTTTCAGGTGTTTGGCTGATGGGAAGAGATCTGAATACGGTAAGCTTCTTAAAGCTACGCAAGGCGGTCTCCATAGCCTCGGGCACCACCGGGGCGGCACGACGTTTTCACAAGTCTCGAACGACTGGGTCGGGGCGCGGTTCACCGGGCATGATCGTCAGGCTGCCCGGTTCCAGCATTTTAGTCGATGCGCCGCGATCGCGATGGCCGATACGCTCGAAGCGGGAATACGTCCGCCCATCGTAGCGTCAAGCGCAGAAGGAGGAGATACAATTATGGCCAGCCTATCCGTGGTGCCGGACATTCGGCGGATTCACCGGCAGCTTCGGCAGCTGAACAGCGGCTACACCGTTGCGGACAACAAGGTCGAGGTGCAGCAGTCCATCACGATCAAGTGGCACGAACTGCAGACGCTGCACGAGTTGCTCTCCGCCGAGCTCAAGCCGAAGAGCTGGGTGCTGACGCTGGAGCGGCACGACCTCTGGCGACAGCGCCGTCCCGCCTAGTCAAGGCATCCGCGCGCGGGCCCGCCATCGGCGCGGAGCCGTTGTGGCCTGACGGAGGGTTTCCAGCATGGGCGGGTGCGACGCGCCCGGCGGTACTTCGGTGCGCCTCGAGGCCGGCCGGCGCTTGTGGGCGCTTTGGATTCCGAAGGCGAGGTCCGGCGCCGTAACAGCCGTTGGGCAGGGCCGTCGGACCCAGCAGGCGCCGCGACGGCGCGAGGTGGCTGCGGTGCCTGGCTCGGCCTTACGCGTCCCCCCACGCACGGCGCAGCAGCCGCAGCCAGTTGCCGTGCATGATGGCCGCGATATCGGCCGGCGGGTAGCGGCGCTCCTCGAGCAGCTTCGGGATCTTCTGCAGATCCGCGATCGTGTCGAGGTCGTGCGGGGTGCCTTCGCGGCCGAACCCGCCGTCCAGATCCGTGCCGATCGCCACGTGCCGGCAGTTGCCGGCAAGGTGGCAGATGTGATCGATGTGATCGATCACGTGCCGCAGGCTGATGTGTTCGTTGGAGTCGCCGTGACGCCACCCCGGCATGATCATCCAGCAATCCAGCGCCACGCCGATGACGCCGTCGCGGGCGATGATGGCGCGGATCTGATCGTCCGAGAACTGGCGCTGGTGGGGCACGAGCGCGCGGCAGTTGTTATGGCTCGCGAGCACGATCCCATCCCACCGGGCGAGCGCCTGCCAAAACGCCTGGTCGGATGAGTGCGTGAGGTCCAGCAAGACGCCGCGCCGTGCCATCTCGTCGAGGAGCTCGGCGCCCAGCTCGGTGAGCCCCGCTTCGGTCCCGGTCCCGCCCGCGTATCGCCCCGGTCCGTAGTGCGTCAGGCCGATGATCCGCAACCCTCCGGCGTGCCAGGCGGCCAGGTCTGCCGGCCGGAGGATGGGGTCGGCCCCTTCCAAGCCCACGACGATCCCGAGCGGTGGTCCGTCGGCGGCGTCGCCGGGGTGGGCGCCGTCCCAGGCTTCCCACTCGGCGACGTGCGCGCTGAGGGACGCGAGGTCCGTCAGGATTCGAAGATGTCCCTGCTGTTCGAGGGCGCGGTAGTAGGCGAGTTGGCCCCGCGCGACGCCGCAGGCCTGTGCCGGGCTCAGGTAATCGATGTGCGGCACGGGGCGTCCCGTGGACCGGGCGATCAAGGTCGCAAAGCTCAGGGCGACCCGTCCGCGCCGCATCTCGGGGTAGGCGACGGTGCCCTGGCCCCGTCCTTTGCCGGGCGTGTAGTTTTCCTGGGCGCGAATGCTGTAGACCGAAGCGAGCAGGTCACGATTCCACTGGAGGGCGTTCATCGCCAGATCGAGATGGGCGTCGACGATCAGCACGGGCGCTTCCTCCATCGAGACGTGCCGGTCGCCATTCGAGTTGGGCGCGGCGAGGTCGCGCTCCTACGTCGCCGCGCGCTGGCAGGTGCGGCATACCCCGAGCAGATCCAACCGGTGTCCCTTGACGAGGAACCCCGTGTCCTGAAGCCGCGATCCCGTCAGGGATTCCAGCACACAGGTCTCGATCGGCTCCACGCGCCCGCATGACTCGCAGATGACATGGTCGTGATGGTGGTCTGCGAGGCAGAAGTGGGTCGTGCCGTGCAGGTCGATCTGCTCGACGACCCCGGCGGTGCGGAGCCGCTCCAGGATGCGGTAGACGGTCACGAGCCCGAGCCCCCGCGTCCGTTTGTGAGCGCGTTCCCAAATCGCCTGGCAGGTCGCCAGATGCTGGCCGCTGGCGAGGGTGCTCAGGATGGCAATCCGTTGCGGTGTCACCCGTAGGTTCGCCCGCCGCAGGATGTCGACGTACCGATCGGCCGAATTCATCGTATGCTTGGTCCTCCCGTCAGCATGGTCCGCGCGCCCATTGTCCGGGAATCGCCGAGGTCGCCTCACGCTGCCTACGCGCGGGCCGGCCGCGCGCCCAGGCGAGCAGCCAGGTACGCGAGCAGGCTCAGCGTCGACACGAAAAAGCTCACCGGCCACGATGTGTACACGGCGCCGACGATCCCGCCGACGGTCACGCCCGCCGCAATCAGCGTACTATACAGGATCGCCAGGCCGGGTTGTGCCGTGAGCCGTCGCGCGGCCCCGGCCGGGGTGATGAGCAGCGTCACGATCAGCAGCACCCCGACGACCTGCACCGCCTCGGCGACCGCAAGCGCCAAGACGAGCAGAAACACGACGGACATGAGCCGCACCGGGATGCCGCGCGCCTCCGCGACCGCCGGATCGATGCTCGCAAATTGGAGCGGCCGATAGACGAGAAGGAGCGCCGCCAGCACCAGCGCCCCGATGACCGCGGACCGGACCACATCCTGGGCATCGACGGCCAGAATCGCGCCGAAGAGGATGCTGAACGCCTCGGTCGCGTAGCGCGTGTACAGCACGAGGAACAGGACCCCCAGGCCCAACCCGAATGCCAGGACCGTACCGATCGCGACGTCGCGCTCCCGGAGGCGTACGCCGAGCAGGCCGATGGCCAGCGCGGCAAGGAGGCACGCGGAGAGCAGACCGACCTCCGGGGCGACTCCCGCGAGCACAGCGCCGGCGGCGCCCGTGAACCCCATCTCCGCGAGCCCATGGACCGCGAAGCCCATATTGCGCGCCGTGACGAAATAGCCGACCGCGCCCGCCACCACCGCCGTGATCATGCCGACCATGATCGCGTGGTGGACGAAGGCGTAGCCCCACAGCGAGGTCACGAACCGTGCTCCGCGTGCGGCACGGGGTCGTGGCCTCCTACGTCAACGCCCAAGACCGCGACGCGGTCGCGGTGCCGCACGACGTCGACCGGCACTCCGTAGAGGCTGCTCAGCGTCTCCGTGGTCAGCATGCGGTCGGGGGTGTCCACGCCCCACCGCGCGCCGGTGAGCAGGAGGATGCGATGCGCAAGCCTCAGGACCGGGTTGATGTCGTGGGTGACAAAGATCACCGTGGCATCGCGCTCTCGACTCCAGCGGGCGATCAACTCGACGACGACAGCCTGCGAGTGGAGATCCAGGCTCAAGAGCGGCTCATCGCACAGCAGGAGGGAGGGGTCGCCGATGAGCGCCTGCGCGATGCGGAGCCGTTGCTGCTCGCCGCCGGACAGTCGCCCGATGGGGGCGTCCGCGTACCCGCGCGCGCCAACGAGATCGAGGATACGGTCGACGCGTGCTCGGTGCGCCGCCGGTCGCACCGAGATGCCCCATCGATGGCCGTCCAACCCCATGCCGACAAGATCCCGCCCGCGCAGCGGGATCTCGGGGTCGAACGCCCGCTGCTGCGGGATGTAGCCGATGGCGGGGTGGCCCCGCCGGGGCACCTCGCCATGCACCAGCGCGCGCCCGCGCACTAGCGGCACGAGACCCAGCAAAACTCGCAGCAGCGACGTCTTGCCGGCGCCGTTGGGCCCGATCACGACCAAAAACTCCCCGCGTGCGATCGTGAGGGACAGGTCGGTCCAGATCCGCCGGCCCGCGATCGCGAGCGAGGCATCTTCGAGCTGCACGGCCGCGCCGGGCTGATGCGGGTGGGTAGCGGCATCACGCGCGGCGTGCAGGGCGCCGGCGCCGATCTGCCGGTCGGCAGCGATCGAGTCAGGAGTCTGATTCATGTGTAAATGATTTCCATATGTCAAGCGAACCCAATCTAGCACGGGGCCGAAGATGACGTCAAGAGTAGCCCGGGGTCCCGGCGCCGGGGACGCCGCGGCCGACGCTCAGTACGTGGTCAGGGGAGGTTGAAAATCAAGCCCCAGCCGTACGCGGCGAATCTCAGGAAAGAGACCGCCGGGTACGCAGCCGGCCCCAGGAGACAATCGCGGGTGACCGCGTCGACCATCGCCACGTTGGCCGCAGCATGCAGAAGGCGGCGTCGGATTAGGCGCGGTCAGGGAGTCCGCATGAGGCCGCGTTCGGGCGCGACGTCACGGCTTGTACACGAGCAGCACGGTCCCATAGGGAGCGTCCGTTGCCCGCTGCGCTACCTGTGCCCCGGACCGCAACACCCGTACCGTAAGGTTGCCGTCCTCGTTTTTTTTTGTGACGTTCACGGCCAGTGCGACTCCGCCGTCTACGGCGTAGGTGACGGGGACCTGCCCCGAGATCATGCGCGTAGCCCCGGCGGTGCCGAGCGAGCCTTCGAATCTCACCCCGGAGCTCCCTGTAATCTCGACGACCACGCTCACCGGGGGCGGCGGTGTTTCTTGGTGCTCGGGAACGAACGCCACGAGGGAGCACCCGGTGATCGCCACGCAGACGGCGAACAGGCCGGCCATGTGCAGGACTAAGGCACGAACCCTCACGACGATGTGGCGCATCACCCGGGTAGTGCCCAACTTGGGGCGGCCCGAGTCGACACCAGCACCTCAGAGGGGACCAGAGCAGCCTATTGCCAGGCTCGCGAAGCGTTGCGATTTCCAAACGAACGTTCGCTGCGTAGCGGGTGCTGGCCACGAAGATTGATCGTTTGACTCGGCCGAGCTCGTTGACTGCTCCGCGGCGCGGGCGCTATCCTACGCACGGCTGGATTGCGGCTTCGACGGCTAAGCGGCGGGGCGAACCGCGATCCAACTACCATATTATATACGGGCACGCGGGAACATACCGCGAACTTCTCGAAAAGGCAAACCTCGGGTAACCGGGGGGCGCAAAGCTACGGGACCCGTAGGGGCGGGTTGGCCGGGTTGCCGAAGGGGGCGAGCGGGTGGGGATTCTTGCCACCAGCACAGCACGACAGTTTGCCATTGCGTCGATCCTCGTTGTCACAAGTCTCACGGTGGGTCACGTCAAGAGCGCGAGCGGTTCAACCGCGGGCGAGTCGAACGTGGTGGTGCGCCTCAGCACCTCGGTAGCTCACGCCGACATCGACGCCGGCGCCGAGTCGGAGCTGCTCCGCCTGATGAACGAAGCACGCGCCGCGCATGGACTGCCGCGCTTGTACATGGATGCGTCACTGCGATTCGTGGCACGGCAGCACTCGACCGACATGGCCGTGCACGGCTACGTCGGGCATGGGTCGCTGGCGGGACGCTCGTTTCTGGACCGCCTTGCCCCGGTTGTGCGGTCCGGGCTCGTCGGGGAGAATGTGACCCTCGCGCAGACCGTCGGCGAGGCGCACACGATCTTTCTGGCCAGCACGGGCCACTTTCAGAACATCATGAACGCAGAATTTCATCGCGTTGGCATCGGCGTCGCGGATGCCGGCTCAGCCGGTTTGGCGGTGACCGAGGACTTCGCGGAGTAGCCGCGGCGCCGATTTTGCCCACCGCGCACTCGGCGCCCTGATCAACGCTCGACCTCACACGCACGTTCGCGGCAGGGGAGTCGACCGGCCCCTCTGCAGTAGCGTCGATCTTACGTATCGATCCTGCTGACGCCGCAAGCTACTCCGATCTTCCGTCAATCTTGCACACCGTATATCTTTCGAACAGATCGGCATATCGAGCGGTATCAATTTCGTGGCGCGAAAGACCGAATTGACCACCCCATCATCCGATGGTACGCTCAGCCGTGGCAAACGAATAGCATAAACGGCCCGTGAGTCCTCCGGCCGATAAAGGCAAATCCGCGGTAACGCGGAGACGCAAAGCCGCCGGACCTAGTGGCGCTAGGTCAGCGGGGCTACCGAAGCTGGACAGGCAATCGTCCGGCTTCTTGTTTTTGATGCGGTGTAGTTCGACGACGCGACCGACTGATGGCGCGTGAAAAGGGGGGTGCGGCCGGTTCACGGGGGTAGGTCGGGCTAAGCAATCGCAGCTAGGCTCACCAATCACAGTAGGGCTCGCAGGTACGCACGATCTCCGGCCGATAAAGGCAAATCCGCGGTAACGCGGAGACGCAAAGCCGCCGGACCTGGCGTCGTCAGGTTAGCGGGGCTACCGAAGCTGGACCAGATACGCAGTCCAGCTTCTTGTTTTTGGCTCCACGCGCCGGCGACGCCGGCGCACTGACGAACCGGGGGTGTAGACGAGATGAAGCACAGATCGCGATACGGGGCGGCGCTGATTGGTCTCCTGGGCGCCGCCGTTACCCTGTGGGGGATTCCGCTCGCAGGGCAGGCACAGACTGTGCCGGCGGCGACGCGGACGCAGGGCACGCTCGTGTCGGCCGATTGCTCGGGGCTGACGTTGAATGTGCGGACATCGGCCGGGGTGCAAGGCTTCAAGGCAACCGATGGTACCGGGGTCACCGTCGGTGACGAGGGCCATCAGTCGTTTTGCGCGTTGTCACAGTTCGTCGGAGCTCAGGTGATCGTCGTCTCAAGCGCGATCGACGGGGACCAGGTGGCCGGCCAAATCGACGTGCTGGCCTTCCCAGCGCAGGGCACGATCGGATCGCTGGGGCCTGACGGCGGCAACGATGCGCGCGGCGGGGGCACCAGCAGCAACGGCGGCAGCAGCAACGGTGGCAGTAACAACGGCAGCAGCAACGGCGGCAGCAACAACGGCGGCGGCAGCAACAACGGTGGCGGCAGCAACAACGGCGGCAGCAACAACGGCGGCGGCAACAACGGCGGCGGCGGCAACAACGGCGGCGGCGGCGGCAACAACGGCGGTGGCGG
>JAJPIA010000124.1 GCA_021324975.1 Bacillota bacterium | reverse complement strand
TCACCGAGCCGGAAGAGGAGGATCGCGTGCGGGTGGCTGTCCTTGAGCGCCCGGTACTGGCGCATCATCGGGGTCAGCTCGCTCATCTCGAAACCGTGTTCGTCGCCATGATGCGGGGTCCTGTCGGAGCCGCACGGCCCGGCGACCCATGCGTCCGCCGCCCGCGCCTTGTGCGAACGGGGTGGCGCGCGGACCGGGGGAGCGAGGCGGCGGACCGGCGAACACGACATAGATGACCGCTTCCGCCGAATCCCCGGGGCGCCGCCGGCGCAGAGGCAAGCGCGAGGGCGCGGGCGCCGCCGTGGCCCAATCGCCGCGCGTCGAGGTCGTCCCACCGACGCCTCCGCCGCCTGCAGGCTCGGCCGTCTCTGAGACGACCGCGCAGCGGGGGCGCGCCGGGGAGGAAGCGTGGGAGCGCACGCACCTGGAACAGACGATGTTCGACCTGGCGCGCACCCACGCGGCCCTGGCCGCGGACTGCGCACGCCGGTCGGGGCCCGACCGGCACGAGGAGCGCACGCACGCGCTGGTCGCGATCCTCATGTCATACTTTGCCCTCGAGGCGTTTATCAGCATGGTCGGCACCGACCGGTTGGGCGGCCGCTACCGATACTACGATCGTATGACGCCGGAGGGCAAGTGGATCGAGGTGACCCGGCTCGCCGCCAAGACGGGCAAGACATTTGGCGACGGTGATGCCGAGATGCAGGCACTGTCGTCCCTGCGCTCGTGGCGGAACATGCTCACGCACTACAAGGGCGAGTACGAAGAGGTCGAGCGGTCCGACCGCGGTCACGAAACCCGGACGGACGCGGTGCTCTCGGCGGCGAACGCCGGGCGGGCCGTGGAGACCGCCCGCGCGCTGTACCGCAAGTTCTACGAGTTCGACCGCCGCTCCGCACCCCGACAGCTGATCTGGCTCGACGACCGGCCGCACCGCCGGGCGCCCCCGGTCCACGCGCGATCGGACGACGACGGCGCTTCCCGGACGCCCGGAGGACCTTCGACCGATCGGCGGCAGCCCGCTCCTGCATCGCCTCCGGCGGCCGGACCGGCCGCATCGCAGGCGCAACCGGTCGCCCCCGGCACGAGCGGCGTGCGCCGGCGTCGCCGGCGCCGCCGGAGCAAGAACGCAGCGACGGCGTAGCGATGCGCGGCGTGTTCGCGCAGGTACCCGCCCGCCCATCCTCTGCGCCGGGGACAGCGGATGGCCGCTAGTCCTCCGCTCGTCGTCATCGCAGGTCCCACCGCGGTCGGCAAAACGGGCGTGGCGCTCGCCGTCGCCCGGCGGGCGTCCGCGGAAATCGTCTCGGCGGACTCACGCACGGTGTACCGTGGGCTGGACATCGGTACCGCGAAGCCGTCGATCGCCGACCGGGCCGCGGTGCCGCATCATCTGATCGACGTCACCGATCCGGGCGACGTCTTCACCCTCGCCGAGTATCAGCGCCTCGCGTCGGCCGCGGCCGCGGAGATTCGAGGACGGGGGCGCGCGGCGCTCCTCGTCGGCGGCACGGGGCTGTACATCCGCGCCGTGGTGGACGGCCTCGCGATCCCGTCGGCTGAGCCGGACTGGATTCTCCGGGCCGGGCTGGAAGAGGAGGAGCGGCTCGGCGGCGCCGGCACGCTGCACCGGCGCCTCGCGGAGGTGGATCCGGGCGCGGCGGCGCGCATTCATCCCCACAACGTGCGACGCGTGATCCGCGCGCTCGAAGTCTTCCACCACACGGGCATTCCCATCTCTGTGCTGCAGGCCCGCGGCACGACGGTCGCGCCGGGTCGGGACGAGACGGCGGCGCGGCGCGGCGAGCGTCCGGCGCCGCCACAGCACTCACCCCAGGGCACGGTGATGATTGCGTTGACGTTGGATCGATCGGCGCTGCACGAGCGCATCGACCGGCGGATCGATGAACAGCTCGCCTCCGGGCTGGTGGACGAGGTCCGGCGGCTGCTCGCGGCCGGGTACTCCCCGGAGCTTCCGGCATTCCAGGCGCTCGGGTACAAGGAGCTCGCGCCGCACGTTATGGGCAGGGTGACGCTCGGTGAGGCGGTTGCGCGCCTGCGGCAGAACACGCGCCGGTACGCGAAGCGGCAGTGGACCTGGTTCCGGGCGGATGCGCGCTATCGGTGGATCGATGCCGGCCGGCCCGCCGATCTGGTCGCGGACGACATTTTTGCTATCATGGAGCGAGACTACGGGTCGGGCGTGTGACCCTGTGGAGGGCGCGATGCAACTCGCACGACGGATGCAAAAAATCCCGCCGTACTTGTTCGCGGAGCTCGACCGCCGGCGGGCGGCGCTCAAGGCGCGCGGCGTCGACGTGATCAGCCTTGGCGTCGGAGACCCAGACCTGCCGACTCCCGACCACATCGTCGAGGCGCTCGTCCGGGCCGCGCGCGATCCCGCGACGCATCAGTACCCGCCGTACGAGGGGACGCGCGAGTATCGCCAGGCGGTGGCGGATTGGTACGCGCGGCGCTTCGGTGTCGCCCTGGACCCGGACACCGAAGTGCTCGCGCTCATCGGGTCGAAGGAGGGGTTGGCCCACGTGCCGTGGGTCTTCGTGGATCCGGGCGACGTGGTCCTCGTGAGCGACCCCGGATATCCCGTGTACGGCACGGCCGCGCTCATGGCCGAGGGCGAGCCCTATCCCGTGCCGATGAGCCAGGACCGCGGGTGGGTGCCCGACCTGGATGCCGTTCCGCCGGACGTGGCGCGGCGCTCCCGCCTGATGTTCCTGAACTATCCGAACAACCCGACGGCCGGCACCGCGGAACTCAGCTTCTTCGCCGAGGCCGTCGAGTTTGCCAAGCGGTGGGACATCCTCATCGTGCACGACAACACGTATTCGGAGATCGCGTACGATGGCTACCGTCCGCCCAGCTTCCTGCAGGCCCCGGGCGCAAAGGACGTCGCCATCGAATTGCACTCGCTCAGTAAGACCTACTGCATGACCGGGTGGCGGATCGGGTTCGCGGTGGGCAAGCCCGAGGCCGTGCGCGCGCTCGCCACGCTCAAGATGAACGTCGACAGCGGACAGTTTGCCGCCGTGCAGGCCGCGGGCGTCGCGGCGCTGCGTGGTCCGGAGGAGCCGACGCGCTTGCGCGTCGCCATATGGCAGAAGCGGCGCGATGCGGCGGTCGCCGGGTTGCGTGCGATCGGGTTTGACGTCGCGGTCCCGCGGGCGACGTTCTACCTCTGGGTGCCGGTGCCCGCGGGGTACGACGCGGTCGGCTTCACCGCGCACCTGCTCGACCGCGCCGGCGTCGTGGTCACGCCCGGCTCCGGGTACGGAACGCGGGGTGAAGGATTTGTGCGCGTATCGCTCACCGTCCCCGACGACCGCGTGCACCAGGCGATCGACCGGATCCGCGCGGCGTTGAGCGAGCCCGCGGACCGTCCGGCGGAACCGTCGGGTCGCCGGTAGCGCCGTCACGCGAACCACGAGCGGACCACTCGGGCACAGGCTGCACCGTGGCCTGGAGCAGGGCGACCGGGGCGCGGGCGCCGCTCTCGCGGATCTGCGCCCGGATGGACCCGAGCGCGCCGTCTTGGTCGGCCTGGCCGGCCGCGATGACGACGGCACTCTTCTGGAACTGGCGCGCTTGACCGAGACGGCCGGTGCCGTCGTGGCGGATGTCGTCGTGCAGCGGCGCACTCGACCGGATCCGGCGACGTGGGTGGGCCGGGGCAAAGTCGACGAAATCCGCGCCCGTGTGCAGACGGCGGGCGCCAGCCTTGCCGTGTTCGACCAGGAGCTCTCGCCGGCGCAGCAGCGTAACCTCGAGCGGGCGCTCGAGACCAAGGTGCTCGACCGGACGGCTCTCGTGCTGGACATCTTCGCCCAGCGCGCCCGCACACACGAGGGCCGGCTGCAGGTCGAATTGGCCCAGATGACGTACCTGCTGCCTCGGCTTGCCGGCCGGGGCGTGCTCCTCTCGCGGCTGGGCGGCGGTATCGGGACGCGCGGCCCCGGTGAAACGAAGCTCGAAGTGGATCGCCGCCGCATCCGGGCGCGGATCACGGCGCTCCGCGAGGAGATCGGGGTGCTCGGCCGCCACCGACATCAGCAGCGGCAGTCGAGGCGCGACGCCGCGCTCCCGGTTGCGGCCCTCGTCGGCTACACGAACGCGGGCAAGTCGACGCTGCTCAACACGCTGACCCGCGCCGACGTGTACACGGCGGACAAGCTGTTTGCCACGCTGGACCCGACGACCCGCAAGGTGCGGCTGCCCGACCGCCGGCCCCTGCTGCTCGTCGACACCGTCGGATTCATCCAAAAGCTGCCCCATGATCTCGTCGCTGCGTTCCGCGCGACCCTCGAGGAGGTCACGGAGGCGGATCTCCTGGTCCATGTCATCGATGCGAGTGATCCGCGATGGATGGACCAGCGTGCTGCCGTTGAGCAGGTGCTGCGCGACCTCGGCGCGGCAGGCCGGCCGATGGTGGTGGCGCTGAACAAGGCCGACCGGCTCACCAGCGAGGCGTTGCGCGACGTCGCGGCCGAGGTTCCCGATGGCGTTCCCGTGTCCGCGATGCGGGGGGTGGGCATCCGGAATCTGTTGCAGGCGATTGCGCGGCGGCTCCCCGATCCCGTAAGGCGCGTGCGGCTGTTCGTCCCGCACGCGGAGGGCGGGGTCCTGGCGGACGTCTACGAACGGGGTCGGGTCGTCAAGCGCGAAGACCGTGCCGATGGCGTTGCACTCGAGGCGGAGGTTCCGGCGGCGTCCGTCGACCGCGTGCGCCGCTACGTGGTGGAGACGGCGCCACCCGAGGTGGACTGAGCGCCCGCCCCGGTCGTAGCCCGCGTCCGGCGCGCTCTACGGCAGACGGCGAATCAGCGCGACAGCCTTGCCGATCACCGTCACGTCGCGGGCAATAATCGGGGACATCGTGCTGTTCTCGGGTTGTAGCCGGATGTGGTCGCGCTCCCGATAGAAGCGCTTCACGGTCGCCTCGTCGCCGATCATCGCGGCCACGATCTCACCGTTGTTCGCGATCGCCTGCTGACGGATGACGAGGTAGTCCCCGTCGTGAATGCCGGCGTCGATCATGCTGTCGCCTCGCACCCTGAGGATGAACGACGCGTCCTCCCGCACAAAATCCTTGGGCAGCGGAAACACGTCTTCCACGTTTTCTTCGGCGAGGATCGGCTGCCCCGCGGCGATCCGGCCGAGCACCGGCACGTTCACGACGCGTTTTGGCGGGTGGCTGGCCCCATCTTTAAGGATTTCGATGGCCCGCGGCTTGCTCGGGTCGCGATGGATGAACCCTTTCTTTTCGAGGGCGGCGAGGTGGCTGTGAACGGTCGAGCTGCTCGTTAACCCGAGCGCGGTGCCGATCTCGCGGACAGATGGCGGGTAGCCCCGCTGCTGCATGCTGTCGAGGACGTAGGTCAGGATCTCCCGCTGGCGTTTCGTCAGTCCCTTACCCACGTGTGCTCCCCCCGTCAGGCAGTGTCGTCGAGCGCATCGGATTATAGCACAGGGAGAACGTCGAACGCAAACACCTGTTCGCAATCTCGCAACCGTTGTCGACACCACCGCATTGGAGGAAGGAGTATGATCCGCCGGATTGTCCTGACGGCGCTTGCGTGCACGGTGCTTGCCGGGGTACCCCTGGGAACGCTGCCCGCGCCTGCGCATGCACAGGGCTACTACAACAACGCCAACGTTCATTGGGGCCCGCGCACGCGGGCGCAGGACTGCCGCGGCGATCGCTGGGGCCATTTTTGGGGACGTGATCGCCGCTCTACGATCGCGCCTGCTGGCAGTATCGGCATTACTGGAGCGGCTAGCGCGGAGACCGCTGGGGCCGCTGGTAGCCGGGTCGTGACGTGGGCGGCTCGCGGCCGCCCCGCGGATCCAGCGTGCCGCCCGCTACTCGGTGGCTACTGCGCCGCTTAACCGAGGCGCGCTGCCACCGGGGTAGAGGCTTGCGTGCGCGCCGTTCATCCGGTGCGCGGTGTCAGGCGTTGAACGTGAGGCACGCGCCGCCGTCGACGACGATAATCTGTCCCGTGATGAAGTTGTCGGCGGTCGCCAGCGCCAGCGCGAGATGCGCGATGTCCTCGGGATGCCCGATGCGCTTCGCCGGGAACGACGGAACGCGGGACGCATTTTGCGCTTCGCGGCCCGCGTGCCAGCGCGTTTCGATGAGGCCCGGCGCGATCGTGTTGACCGTGATCCGGGGCGCGAGCGCGCGCGCCAGTGACCGCGTCATGGTGTGGACGGCGCCCTTGCTGGCCGCGTAGGCGAGCGAGCTGCCGGCCCCGCTCACCCCGGCCACCGAGCCGATGTTGATGATCCGCCCCTGGTCCATGACCTTGGCCGCGGCGCGGCAGGCAAAAAACGTGCCCTTGACGTTCACCGCCAGGATGCGGTCCCACACATCCTCGGTCAGCGCGTCGAGGTCGGCGTGATCCACGAACTTCGTCGTTCCGGCGTTGTTGACGAGGATGTCGAGCCGTCCGAACTCCCGTGCGATGTTCGCGACCATGTCCTCGACGTCGCGGCGCGATGCGACGTCGGCGCGCAGGGCCACGGCGGTGCCGCCGTCCCGCCGGATATCGGCCACCGTCGCGGCCGCGTCCGCCTCGGAGCGGCTGTAGTTGACGGCGAGTACCGCGCCGTGGCGGGCGAGGGCCAGCGCGATGGCCCGGCCGATGCCGGTCCCGCCTCCGGTGACCAGCGCAACCTTGCCGTCCAACGTGCGTTCCATGCGTCCCCAATACGGGCGGTGCCGTCCCGGGTCCTGCTCGCGCGCCCCGGCACGCCCCCGCCGGTGAGCGCGAACCCGGTGATGCGGGGTATGAAAAGGACGGGAAGGACTGCGACGGGAAGGATGGTGCGGGATCTCGCAGCACATGCCGGAGGCGAGCTGAGATGCAGCAGGCGTTTGGACTCACGGACCACGACCTTCGTTTCGTCGTCGACGCTCTTGGGGGAGACGCCGGCGATCCCGCGGAGGCGCCCGCGACGCTGCGCGCACGGGAGGACCTTCTGGATGTGATGCTCGAGGACGACCGGCTGGTCGAGCGGTTGCTCGGTGAGGAAAACGTGCTCCTGCGCGTGTCCCCGCGCTTTGTGTTCACGGTGCTCCTGCGCCGCGTGGTGCGCGACCTACGCAGCCAGCCGTACACGCTCGAACGCACGCCGGCGGAGACCATCGCGGTGTTTGACGCGCCGCACGTGCGGCGGTTCATCGCCGAGCCTGCGATGTGGGACTACCTGGTGCGGCTCCTCACGTCGTTCCTGCGGAACGAGTCCGTCACCGTGTTCGTCCGGAAGCATGGCCGCGTCGTCCGGCGCCGGTTCAGCACGTCCAGCCTGGAGGACATGATGCGGTTCGCCGACCTGGTCGATCACGGGGAAGCACCGTGGCTCTTTCGGCGCATCGCGGACATCGCGCTGTTCCAGAGCGGCGTGTTTCCTGATTCGCTTCGCTGGGCGCGCACTCAGCGCGGGCCGGTCGCACGTGCCCGCGCATTGCCGCCGACCGTGGAGACCTACGAAGAACACGGGCGGCGCTTTTACCGTCTGGCCGCGTCGCAACCGGAGGCGGGCCCGGAGGGCCCCGTGCTCGCCTCGCTGGCAGAGGAATTCCCCACGGCGCGGAAGTCGCTCGCGCTGCTCTCGGACCGATACCTGCGGTGGACACGGCTGCCGTGGTTTGAGGCGCCGGGCGCGTAGGCGCCCACGTCAATTATTCAAGCGGCAATGCAGCCCGGGCATGAGGATGTGGAGGGGGCGTCGATGGACTGGAGACTTGAACTTGTCGTTGTGCCCGTTTCGGACGTGGACCGCGCCAAGGCGTTCTATACCGAACAAGTTGGTTTCCATGCGGACCACGATCACCGGGTCAGCGACACGATCCGCTTCGTGCAACTGACACCTCGCGGGTCCGCCTGCTCGATCGCCATCGGGACCGGACTTGGCAACAACATGAAGCCCGGCTCGCTCCAGGGTTTGCAGCTGGTCGTGTCAGACATCCACGCGGCACGCGCGGAACTCACCGAGCGCGGAGTCCGCGTCAGCGAGGTCCAGGAGTTCCCTTGGGGCAAGTTCGTCTTCTTCAGCGATCCGGACGGAAACGGCTGGTCGGTGCAGCAGATCCCCGTTCGCAACTAGTCCATTCTCAACAAGCACGCACATGCTGCACGGCGACGCTCAGGACGCGGCCAACCGGCTTGGTCCAAGCGGCGAGGCAATTGTAGGCCGCGGCGGTGACCGCCGCACAGGTTGTTGCCTGCGCCGTTAGCATGTATCATACAAACGGTAGGTATAAGGCACCGGACGCCGGGACGCGGACGGGGGCGATGGCGTGCGACCCACCGATATCCGATCTCCTGAGTACTTCCACAAAGTTGTTGATTGCCAGTGGGCGTGTCCCGCGCACACTCCCGTCCCTGAGTACATCCGCCTGATCGCGGCGCGTCAGTATACCGACGCGTACATGATCAACTGGAAATCCAACGTGTTCCCGGGCATCCTTGGCCGGACCTGCGACCGGCCATGCGAGCCCGCCTGTCGCAGAGTACGGGTGGAGAAGGAGCCGGTGGCGATCTGCCGCCTCAAGCGCGTGGCGGCCGACCACAAGGAAGACGTCCGTGGCCTGCTCCCCAGGGTCCCGGCCGAGAAAAACGGCAAGCGCATCGCGCTCGTCGGGGCAGGTCCCGCCTCGCTGACGGTCGCCCGCGATCTGTTGCCGCTCGGGTACGCCTGCGTGATATTCGACGCCGATCCCAAAGCGGGCGGTATGATGCGCAGTCAGATCCCGAAGTTCCGCCTTCCCGAGGAGGTCATCGACGAAGAGGTCGGCTACATCCTCGAGATGGGCGTCGAGGCCCGCTTCGGGCACCACGTCGACAGCATGCGGGCGCTGCTCCGGGAGCCCTACGATGCCATCTTCGTGGGGTCGGGGGCGCCCCGAGGCCGCGACCTCGACCTCCCGGGGCGGCAGGCGGCGGCGGCGAACGTCCACGTCGGCATCGACTGGCTGGCGAACGTGTCCTTCGGCCACGTGCACCGCATCGGCGAGCGGGTGGTCGTGCTCGGGGGCGGAAACACGGCGATGGACTGCTGCCGTTCCGCCCGGCGCCTTGGCGGGCAGGACGTGCGGGTCGTGGTGCGGAGCGGGTTCGAAGAGATGAAGGCGTCTCCGTGGGAGCGGGAGGAGGCCGTCCGCGAAGGCATCCCGATCCTCAACTACCTGGTGCCCCTGGAGTTCACCGTGGAGCGAGGCCGCCTCACCGGCGTGCTGTTTGAGAAGGTCAGGGCGGTCTACGATGCCAACGGGCGAAGGGAGCTCGTGCCCACGGGCGAGCCGCGCATCCACATGCCGTGTGACGACGTGCTGATCGCGGTCGGGCAGGAGACGGCGTTCCCGTGGATCGAGCGCGACCTCGGCATGGAGTTCGACCGCTGGGACCGTCCGGTGCTCGATCCCGTGACGATGCAGTCAACGCTGCCCCGCGTCTTCTTCGGCGGCGACGCCGCGTTTGGCCCCAAGAACATCATCTGGGCGGTCGCGCACGGTCACGAGGCCGCGATCTCGATCCACCGGCTCTGCCGGGGCGAGGACGTGCACGATCGGCTGCCGCCCACGGTCAACCTCGTGAGCCAGAAGATGGGGATCCACGAGTGGAGCTACGACAGCGAGATCTCGCCGGACGAGCGGTACCGCGTTCCCCTGGCTCCGCAGGCGGTGGCGCTCAAGAACATCGCCGTCGAGTCCGAACTCGGATTCGACGAACGGCTGGCGTTCCTGGAAGCGCAGCGCTGCCTCAACTGCGACGTGCAGACGGTGTTCACGGGCTCCCGTTGCATCGAGTGCGATGCGTGCGTGGACATCTGCCCGATGGACTGCATCACCTTCACCGCCAACGGAGAGGAAGAGGACCTGCGCGCGCGCCTCCGGGCGCCGGCGCGGAACCTCACGCAATCGCTGTACGCGTCGGACGCCCTCAAGAGCGGGCGGATCATGGTGAAGGACGAGGACGTCTGCCTCCACTGCGGCCTGTGCGCGGAGCGGTGCCCCACCGGGGCCTGGGACATGCAGAAGTTTCTGCTCGACATGGCCCAGGCGACGGACGTGCCCAAGCACGCCTGCGCGCATCGATGAACGCGATCAACGACTTCGTGGTGCGGTTCGCCAACGTCAATGGCTCGGGCTCGGCGAGCGCCAACCGCTTGTTCGCGCGGGCGATTCTCCGCATGGGGGTGCCGGTCAGCGCGCGCAACATCTTCCCCTCGAACATTCAGGGGCTCCCCACCTGGTTCGAGGTGCGGGTCTCCGAGGCCGGGCACCGGGCGCGGCGCGGCGGGGCCGATCTGGTCGTGGCGATGAATCCGCAGACCTGGGAGCAGGATGTCGCGGCGATCGAGCCCGGCGGGTACCTGCTCTACGACTCTACGAAACCGCTGCCGGCGTCGAAGTTCCGCACCGACGTCACGGTCATCGGCGTGCCGTTGACCGAGCTGTGCCGGTCCGCCTCCTGGGAGGCGCGCGAGCACCAGATCCTCAAGAACGTGGCCTACGTGGGCGCGCTCTCGGCGCTCCTGGATATCGACGTTGCGGAGCTCGACCGGCTGATCTCGGAGCAGTTCAGGGGCAAGGCGCGCCTGGTCGCCCCGAACCTCGAGGCGCTGCGCATGGGCCGGGAGTACGCGCTGGCGCATACGCCCTGTCCGATCGGGCTCAGGGTGGCGCGGTCGTCTGCGGCCGGCGACCGCGTCTTGCTCGAGGGCGACAGCGCGGCGGCGCTGGGATGCGTCTACGGCGGCGCGACGGTCGCCGCGTGGTATCCGATCACCCCGTCCACCGCCCTGGCCGAGGCGTTTGGGCGCTACTGCCGGCGCTACCGAGTCGACCCCGGGACGGGCAGGCACCGCTACGCGATCGTGCAGGCGGAGGACGAGCTGGCCGCCATCGGGGTCGTTGTCGGCGCGGCGTGGAACGGGGCCCGCGCGTTCACCGCGACCTCGGGCCCCGGCATCTCGCTGATGCAGGAGTTCATCGGCCTTGCGTACTTCGCGGAGGTGCCGGCCGTGATCTTCGATGTGCAGCGCGGCGGGCCGTCGACCGGCATGCCGACCCGGACGCAGCAGGCCGACCTCCTCTCGTGCGCGTACGCTTCACACGGCGACACCAAGCACGTGCTGCTCTTCCCGGAGGATCCGCGCGAGACGTTCGAGTTCGCCGCGCTGGCCTTCGATCTCGCGGACCGGTTGCAGACGCCGATCTTCGTCATGATGGATCTGGATATCGGCATGAACGAATGGCTCTGCGCGCCGCTGGCGTGGGATGATGCCCGCCGCATGGATCGCGGCAAGGTCATGGCCGCCGCGGAGCTCGAGGCCGGCAAGCCGTTCGCCCGATACCGCGACGTGGACGGCGACGGGATCCCCTACCGCACCTATCCAGGCACGCACCCGACGCGCGGCTCCTTTACGAGCCGCGGGACGACGAAGGATCCCCAGGCGCGGTACAGCGAAGACGGGCCGGTCTACGTGGGTAACATGCAGCGGCTGCTGCGGAAGTTCGAGACCGCAAAGCGCCTGGTTCCGGAACCGGTCCAGCGAGCCGCGGCGCGGCCGACCCGCCACGGCGTGATCTACTTCGGCTCGACGGCGGCGGCGATGCTCGAGGCCGTGGAGATCCTGGAGCGCCAGGGCATCCTGCTGGACGCCATGCGCGTTCGCGCGTTTCCATTCCACGAAAGCGTCCGCCAGTTCATCGCCGCGCACGACCGGGTCTTCACGGTCGAGCAGAACCGGGACGGGCAGCTGCGGATGCTGTTGATCAACGAGGACGGCGTCGATCCGTCGAGGCTGGTCCCGGTGCTGCACTACGACGGGACGCCGATCACCGCGCGCTTCATCGCCCGCGAGATCGCCAGCCGGTTCCAGGTGGTCGGGGCCGTGGCGTCGGGGGGATAGACGGTGACTTACATCCCGAAGCCGGGGTTTAGGCACCCGGGGGCCGCGGTCAACGCGATCGGGTACGCGCGCCGGGACTACGAGGGCGCCGTGTCGACGCTCTGCGCCGGCTGCGGGCACGACTCGATCAGCGCGGCGATCGTCCAGGCGTGCTTCGAGCTCGATCTGCCTCCGCACCGGGTCGCGAAGCTGTCCGGGATCGGATGCTCGTCCAAGACCCCCGCTTATTTCCTGGGCCAGTCGCACGGGTTCAACGGGGTGCACGGCCGCATGCCGTCCATGCTGACCGGGGCCAACCTCGCGAACCGGGACCTGATCTACCTCGGCGTCTCGGGAGACGGCGACTCGGCCTCGATCGGCCTCGGCCAGTTTGCGCATTGCATGCGCCGCTGCGTCAACATGGTGTATATCGTGGAGAACAACGGGGTCTACGGCCTCACGAAAGGCCAGTTCTCCGCGACCGCCGACGAGGGCGCGGTGAAGAAGGACGGCGCGGTCAACCCCGAGAGCCCGATCGACCTGGTGGCGCTCGCGCTCCAGCTCGGGGCGACGTTCGTGGCCAGGAGCTTCTCCGGCGACCGGGAGCAGCTGGTCCCGCTCGTCAAGGCCGCGATCACCCACCGGGGCGCCGCGTTCATCGACTGCATCTCGCCGTGCGTCGCGTTCAACAACCACGCGGGATCGACCAAGAGCTTCGACTACGTTCGCGAGCACAACGAGGCCGTGAACCGCCTCGACGTCATCGTCGGGCGCGGCGAGATCACGGCCGCATATGCGCCGGGCGAGGTGGAGGAGATCGTCCAGCACGACGGCTCCATCCTGCGGCTGCGCAAGCTCGCGGCCGAGTACGATCCTCGCGACCGGGTGGCCGCCATGACATATCTCGAAGAACGCAAGGCCGCGGGCGAGATCGTGACCGGGGTGCTCTATGTGGCCCCGGACGCGCGGGACCTCCACGATCACCTGGAGACCGTGGAGACGCCGTTGAATCAGCTGGGCGACGAGGAACTCTGCCCCGGCGCCGACGCGCTCGCAGCATTCAACGCCGGGCTCCGCTAGGGCGGGGGCGCCGCGCGCGAGGCAGGCTCCGCCGGGAGGGTGGGCCGATGCTTGTCAAGTGTCTGCGCTGCGGGACGGTCGCGCAAGAAGGGGAACCATGCTGGTGCGGCGCCGTGGAAGTCTGGAACGAATCCTGTGCGACCGCGGACGAGAACATGGTGACCGTCTTGTTCCCCTTCGTTGCGGTGCCCGATTGGGGCGGCGAAGAGTATCTCATCCTCGGGTGTTAGTGACTCAGGTCCTCAAACCGGTCGGCCCTCCGCCGCGCGGTGGGGGTCGAGCGCCTCTTCGATCGCGTCGCCGATTAGATTGAAGCTCATGACCGTCAGGAAGATCGCCGCACCCGGAACGAGCGACAGCCAGGGCGCGCTCGTCAGGTAGTTCTTGCCGGTCAGGAGCATCGATCCCCAACTCGGCGTCGGCGGCTGGACGCCCAGGCCCAGGAAGCTGAGGCTTGCCTCGGTGAGGATTGCGAACGCGATGCTGAGGCTGCCCTGGACGACCAGCGGCGACACCGCGTTCGGGAAGATGTGCACGGAGAGGATGCGCGGGGCCGCGGCGCCGGCGGCGCGTGCGCTCTCGACGAAGTCCAGATGCCGCACGGCCAGCACCTGTCCGCGCGTAAGCCGCGCGAACGCCGGGATCGTCACGAAGCCGATCGCCAGCATCGAGCTCGTGAGCCCCGGACCGAGCGCCGCGCTGATCGCGAGCGCCAGGACCAGCGCCGGGAACGCGAGGATCGCGTCGACGAGCCTCATCAGAATCTCGTCCACGAGAGCGCCCGCGTAGCCGGCGACCAGTCCCGCGGGGACGCCGACCGCGGCCGCGAGGCCGACCGAAATCAAGCCGGCGACCAGCGACACCCGCGCGCCGAAGAGCAGGCGGGTCAGCTCGTCGCGGCCGAGGTCGTCGGTCCCCAACCAGTACGCCGCCGACGGCGGTACGAGCGCATCCGACAGGTTCCCGCGCACCGGATTCCCCGGCGCAAGATATCCGGCCCCCACGGCGGCGAGCACCGCGAGCAGGGCGACCGCCGCGCTGGGCACGGCGAGGCGGGTGCGCCAGAAGCGGCGCCAGGCCCGCCGGCGATGGAGACCCGCCGCGCGCGGGCGCGGCGGGACCGCAAGCGGGGCCACCCGCGCCCTAGCCGTACCTGATCCTCGGGTCGAGGCGGGCGTAGAGCAGATCCACGCCGAGGTTCACGAGGATGAACGAGATCGCCAGCGCAAGTACCGTGCCCTGAACCACCGGGAAGTCGCGGGCAAAGATGGCGTCCACGATGAGGCGGCCCGCGCCCGGAAGGGCGAAAATGCTCTCGACGATGACGGCGCCACCGAGCAGGGTGCCCGTCTGCAGGCCTAGGACGGTGACGACCGGGATCAGCGCGGTCCGGAGCGCATGGCGGATCACGACCGTCGGTCCGCGCACACCTTTCGCGCGCGCCGTGCGCACATAGTCCTGCTGCAGTACCTGAAGCAGGCTGGCGCGCGTGATCCGCATGACGAGCGCCGCCAGCGCTGCGCTCAGGGTCATGACCGGCAGCGTCATCGTGTGCAGGTTCTCGAGCAAGCCGCTCCTCAACGGCACAAAACCCACGGTCGGAAACCAGGGCAGCGTGACCGAGAAGAGCCAGATCAAAAGAATGCCCAGCCAGAAGCTCGGCATCGACACGCCGGAGATCGCAAGCGGCGTGACCATCGCATCGAGCCACGAGTTGCGGCGCACGGCGCTCAGCACACCCGCCGGCAGCGCGATGCACAACGACAGGAGCATCGCGAGCGCGGTCAGCTCGAGCGTCGTGGGATAGCGTGCCAGGATGAGGCGCGCCACCGGGTCGTGGGTGCGGAGCGATGCCCCTAGATCTCCGTGCGCCGCCCGCCAGAGCCACAGGCCGTACTGCACGGGTAGCGGGCGGTCGAGATTGAGCGAGTGCCGCAGCGCCGCGACGGCGTCGGGCGACGCCTCCTCGCCCAACATGATGACCACGGGATCGCCGGGCGTGATGTGCAGCAGCAGAAACACCATGACCGTGACCAAGAGGGCCACGGGCACGGTGGCGACGGCGCGGCGAATGATGTAGGGGATCATCGCGGCGATGGCGCGAGCCCCCGGCTCAAGGTCCTACGAGGCCAGCCGGACGCCGGTGAAACGCATCCCCCCGTCGGGCGTGTAGGCGTATCCCTGGACCCGGTCGCGCAGCGCCTGCGTGTAGTCTGGGTACTGGAGAAAGATCCAGGGGAGGTCCGCACCGAGCAGCCTGTTCATTCTGGCGTAGATCGCCGCGCGGGCCTGGGCGTCGGACTCGCCCGCGGCTTTGGCCAGCAATCCATCGTACTCCGGGTTCTTGTACCCGTAGACATCGAGCTTGCTGGTGCTGAGGAAGAACCGGCTGAACCCCTGGAACGGATCCAACGTCCCGTAGTACTGGATGATCGTCGCGATGAAGTTGCTCGCTACCAGCCGCGACAGTAGTGTCCCGTTGTCTAGGGTCACGAGCTCCATGTCGATCCCGACGTCGGAGAGCTGCTGCTTCATCGCCTGCGCAAGCTGGGTCACCTGCGGGTCGTTCAGAATCTGCGCCGTGAACGAGAACCCGCCGGGCCGGCCGCCTTCGGATAGCTTCGCCTTCGCTTTGGCGACGTCGCGCCGCGGGAACGGATCGTAGTCGCGCTCGTAGCCCAGCGCCGTGGGGGGAAGGAACGAACGCCCCGGCGCGCCGACATTGTAGTAAACCACGCGGTTGATCGCGGCGCGGTCGATCGCCCACGCGACTGCCTCGCGGAGCGCGCGGTTGTCGAACGGGGGTTTGGCCAGCTGCAGGCGCAGCGACGTGACTGAGATCCCCGGCTGCGCGTAGACGTGAATGCCCGCGACGCGCCGCAGTACCGCGATGTCCTTCGCCAGCAGATCTTCGGTGGCGTCAATCGTGCCGCTGCGCACCGCGTTCGCCTTGACTTCGGGATCGGGGATGCCCTGGTAGCGGATCGACGCGAGATACGGCCGTCCTTTTTGCCAGTAGCCCGGGAACGCTTTGCCTTCGATGTGGTCGCCTTTGTCCCAGCGCACAAACGAGAACGGTCCGGTCCCCACGGGATTGCTGGCGAGATCCTTGCCGTACTTGTCGATCGCCGCCGGCGACACCATGATGCCCGAGTCGCCCGTGAGCGAGTACGGCAGCGGCGCAAAGGCCCCGGTCAGGTGCAGCCGCAGCGTCAGGGCGCCGACCGCTTCCGCCTCCTTCACATACGGGATCTCGCCGCGCCGTGGCGAGCCATTCGCCGGATCGAGGATCCGGTCGAAGTTGGCTTTGGCGGCGCGAGCGTCGAACGCGGTCCCGTCGTGGAACGTGACCCCGGGCCGCAGCTGGAACTCCCACGTCGTCTCGTTGACCGACCGCCAGCTCAGCGCGAGCGCAGGGGTCAGCCTAAGGCGCGTATCGACCTCGATGAGCCGGTCGAAGAAGGCGCGGTAGATCTGACCGTCGACTTCGGCCGTCGTGAACGCCGGATCGAGCGTTGTCGCGTCCGAATCGAGGCCGACGGTGAGAGTGGCTCCCGTCGGACCGCCGGCCGCGAGGACCGGCACCGCGCGCGCGGCGCCGAACGCGAGGCCCGCGGCCATCACGTCGCGGAGCAGCCGCCGCCTCGAGAACACCGGTCGACCGCCTCGAGCATCCGCCATCGATCCACCTCCCGCGCCGCCGGGCGGCGTGCCCGGGCAGCGACTAGTTCTCCCAAAAGCGACCCAAACCATTTGGTCGGCGCCGCGTCGCGTTCTGCCTGATTGATCGCAACCTGCAGCGCACGGCCGAGGATATCGCCGGCAGGCGCAGAACCCCAGGCTGCGACGCAACCAGCGCTTGGGTCAATGGAGGTCCGATCATGCCGGCGCCCTTCGCGTGTGACCTCTCGGTGTTCGGCGTGGAGCAACGAGAGCGACTTCGCCGTCTTGTTGACCGGGTATTCGATGCCTGCCACGCCGCGGAGGAGTTGCCCGGACGGCTACCGTCTGCGCTTTCCCGCCGCTGGAGCGGACGACGCGATGGCAGCCTCCCCCATTGCCGTGGCAATCGCGGCATGGATCACGCTCGAGCGCCTCTGCTGTCCCAGTATCACGTTCACGGTCGAGTTCGAGAACCAGCGCGGCCCGATCGCGGTACGCATGACCGGTCAACCGGGCATCGAGCAATTCCTCCTGGCGGAGTTCAAGGGCAAGATTGCGGATCGGCTGCCGCCGCGGGCTTCCTCATGATGGTCGGCCGCGGCCTGCATCCTGCGGGTATCGTAATCAGCTAGCGCGAGACGGGCTGCGCCCAGACGGGAACATTACAACTCCGCGGACTGCCCCTCCTCAGGCATCTCGACTCCCGGTACCTCCAACCGCTCTGCGAAACGCTGCATGACGTCTTCGTCGCCGTGGACGAGAAACGTGCGCGCCGGAGCCGCATGACGGTGCCAGGCCACGAGTTCGTCACGATCGCCGTGGGCCGAGAACCCGTTAATCGTGTAGATCTGCGCCCGCACCGGGATGGCCTCCCCGAAGAGACGGACCTGCCTCGCGCCGTCGATGATCTGCCGGGCGAGCGTACCGTGGGCGGCGTACCCGACGAAGACCACGCTCGAGTCCTTGCGCCCGAGGTTGTGCCGGAGGTGATGGCGCACCCGCCCTCCTGTGGCCATCCCGGATCCGGCCATGATGACCGCGCCGCCGCGGAGGTCGTTGAGGGCGACGGACTCGGCGTGCTCGCGGGTGAAATGCAGTCCGGGAAGGTGAAAGGGATCGCGCTTCGCGCGCAGGCCTGCCGCAATCGCCGCGGCGCAGAATTCCGGATGGCGCTCGAAGATCTCCGTGGCCGAGATCGCCATCGGTGAGTCGAGATAGACGGGGAGGGAGGCGGGGAGGCGCCCGCGCTCGATCCCCTCGCGCAGGAAGTAGAGCACTTCTTGGGCGCGCTCCACCCCAAATGTCGGGATGATCACATTCCCGCCGCGGCACAGCGTGTTCGCCACCGCGCCGTGCAGCTCCTCGACGGAGGCGGCGACCGGCTTGTGGACCCGGTCGCCGTAGGTCGTTTCCATCACGACCGCGTCGGCGCGCGGCGGCAGGACCGGATCCCGCAGGAGCGGCCCGCCGGGGTTGCCGATGTCTCCGGAAAACACTACCAGGCGGCGGCCTTGGCCCTCGGCCACCTCCAGTGCAATGCCGGCGGAGCCGAGGATGTGGCCGGCATCGAAGAAGGTGGCCCGCACGCCCGCCGCGACCTCCAGGGTCTCGCCGTAACGCGGCGCGCGCCCAAAGTGCTGCAGCGCGTCGAGTGCGTCCGACGGGGTGTATAGGGGATGGACCTCCGCGGCCCCGCCGTGTCGTTCCGCCCGGTGGGCGCCGGACCGCGCCTCCTCCTCCTTTTGGAGGTGTGCGGCGTCGAGCATTACGATGTGCGCGAGTTCACGCGTCGGTGCGGTTGCAATGATCTCGCCGCGGAAACCGCGCGCCACGAGCAGGGGCAGCCGGCCGCAGTGATCGAGATGCGCGTGTGTCAGCAGCACATACTCGACCGCGGCGGGCTCAAAGCCGAAGGGCGCGGCGTTCTCCTCCTCGAGCTCGCGGCTCCCCTGGCGGAGCCCGCAGTCGATCAACACCCGGCGCCCGGCGCACTCGACCAGGTGGCACGATCCCGTGACGGTCCGGTCGGCCCCGTGGAACGAGAGCCTCATGTGCTCCTCCGTGTCCTGCAGAGACGGCGCGAGGGTGCCCAGACGTCCTTCATCGCGCCGGTCACGGCGTCCGGAGCAGCGGCGTGCCGTTGGCGCGGTGCCACGCGACAATCGTCTCCCAGATCTCCGTCGCCGTCTCCGCGTAGCAGAACAACTCCCGGTCCTCCGGATCGATCGTGCCTTCGGCGGCGAGGAAGTCGATATTGACGGCCTGCCGCCAGTATCGCTCGCCCACGAGCACGATCGGGACCGGCCGGATCGTTCGCGTCTGGACCAGGGTCAGCGCTTCAAACAGCTCATCGAACGTGCCGTAGCCTCCGGGAAAGGCCACCAGCGCGCGGGCGCGGAGGAGAAAATGCAGCTTGCGCACGGCAAAATAGTGGAAGCGGAAGCACAGTTCCGGCGTGATGTAGGGGTTGGGATACTGCTCGTGGGGGAGGCTGACGTTGAGGCCGATCGATTTCGCGCCGGCGTCATACGCGCCCCTGTTGGCGGCCTCCATGATGCCCGGCCCGCCGCCGGTCATGATCAACAGCCGGCCGTCCCGCGCCTGCTCCGCGGCTTCCCCGACCAGCCGGCCCAACTCGCGGGCGACCTCGTAGTAATGACTCGCGGCGACCAGGCGCTCCGCCACCGCGAAGCGCTCGCGCAGGAGCCGATCGCCGGGCCGTCTCCGCAGATCATCGCGCAGCATGGTCACCCGCCGCTGCGCCGTCGCCGGTTCGGGAATGCGGGTGCTGCCGAACACCACGATCGTGTGCCGCACCCGGTGCTGCTCCAGCAGGAATTCAGCTTTCAGGTAGTCGATCTGCAGCCGTACCCCACGGGTTGCATCGGTGCCGAGGAACGCGGTGTCTTGATCGGCCTGGCGGTAACTGGGGCTGGCCAGAATCGCCTCGACGCGCCGCGGCGCATCGGGGTCTTCCTCCGCGGGCTTCGGCCGGTGCTCGGGCAGCGGTTCCCGGCGCAGATGCGGGTGGGGCGGGGCCAACCGGCCTCGCGCGGCGGAGCGGTCCGGCGTCTCACTCATTGTTCATTGGCGTATGCGCGGGATGTCTCAGGCTCAAGCGCCTTGACCAGCGGTTCGGGCAGGGAAATGTTCATGGTCCGCGTTTTCGTCATTGATTCTTACCATACAACTTTGTATAGACGCGTCAAGTTGCGGCGTCGAACGGAAAACCTTGTGCTGATGGATCTCCTGACCTGGCGCGACGTGCAGGTACAACGCCCTGAGATCATGTGCTGGCGCACCGCTACTGGCGAGGAAGTAGACTTCGTGGGCGTTCAGGCCAGCTGTCTATGGGTGGTCGATCGGTTCTTCGCCACTGCGCACGCGTTGTCCGACAAATCCGGAGCGCCAATAGCCAAGAAGGAGAGGCGTACGAGCGCGCCGTAAGTCGTGATTGGCGCCGCAGGTTCATAGGCACAAGCCAGTAGAGGGTAGGGGGCCACGTCGCTCAGGCGATGTGGCTATTTGCTTTTGTGCGCGCGTCGGGAACCAGAAGGAGGTTACATCGGTCCGCTCGGACGAGTCGACTCTCGGCTCCGCTCACGTTTTTCGGTTCCGCTTCACTCACGCCACCGTCGTGGCGCCCAGGTGAGGAGGTGGAAATGACCGTGGTCTTCAATATAGGCACTGTCCGGGCCAATCCGGGTGTCCTGAGTACCGGATACATCGAGAGTGCGTACCTACGCGATGGATCCCGGGTGCGGATTCCCCTCATTGTTGTGAATGGAACAAAGGCAGGCCCCGTTCTTTGGGTCGGCTCAACCAGCCATGGCGATGAAATCCCAGGGTGCGAGGTCATAACTGAACGTGACGCGGAACACGTTCGGCGACGCACCAGACTCCGCGCTGCCGTCAGGGTAGTACGATGGTCGATATTCGCGAATTGGAGAACGCGCCGCCCTCGATTGAAACCGAGGAAGACGAAATCGTGGTTGCGCCGCTGATCCGCCACATGGCACACCGGTGGATCCAGTTCTAGCAGCGATCCGAACCTGTGAAGCGCTTGTTCATTTTGGGTGGCGTCGGGAAGGCGTGCGCAGGGGGTTGGGAGATCCAGGGAACGCATCAGGCCATTCAAGTGAGTCTACCATCGCGGCTCGTGCACCAAAATCTGTGAGTTGATAGAAAGATGACATGTAGAGGGACCCCCTCGGCTCAAGCACAAGCAAGTGCTGAGGGCCCATGGTACGGGCGGAGCTATCGAGGAGGTCCCAATGCGAATTATAGGTG
>JAJPIA010000086.1 GCA_021324975.1 Bacillota bacterium | reverse complement strand
TCATACCAGTAATCGCGCTGGGCGCTCTGGCGGCCATGCAGCACGAGCGCCGCAGGCGCCGTGCCATAGAAGCCTTCGGGGATGCACCGCTGATCGAGCCACTCTCGGCCCTCCCGAGCCCGCGCCGCCGAGCCATAGTGACAATCGCGGGCCTGACCGGGGTCGTGCTCGCGATGATCACCCTGGCACGCCCGCAAAGTGGCACGGGCGAGCGCTCAATTTCCGGCAGCGGCGCGGACGTTCTCTTCCTCCTCGACCTCTCGCGCTCGATGCGTTCGACCGACATCCTCCCCTCGCGCCTCGACGCCGCCAAATCCGCCGCCCGAGCGATCGCAACAGCGCTGCCGCACGATCGCGTCGGCCTCCTCGTTTTCGCCGGCGATGGCTTCCTGCAGCTCCCCGCCACGGTCGACCGCTCGACCTTCGAAGCCTTTCTCTCGGCCGCCTCACCGGCCGACGTCCCGGACCCGGCGACAAACCTGGAAGCCGCGGCCGGCGTCGCCGCCAACGTCATCCGCGGCGACAGCACGTACACCGCACTCGTCGTACTCTCCGACGGCGAGGATAACGCCGGCAAGCTCGAAGGCGCGATCCGCACGCTGCAATCCGCGCACGTCCACACGTTCGCGGTTGGTGTCGGCACGCCGGACGGCGCGCCCATCGACAGCGGCGCGACCACCCGGCTCATGGAGGACAACCTTCGCGACATCGCCCGGCGCACGGGCGGCGTCTATGCCCGCTGGTCGGGACCCACGAGCGTGGCGCCTATTGCCACGCGCCTCGCTCAGATGCCGGGCCGAGCGATCGCCGGGAAGGCTCGGCTCGCGAGCACCGATCGGTTCCAGTGGCCGCTGGCGCTGGCCTTCCTCCTGTTGCTGCTCCAATGAGACGCGCGCTTGTTCTGATCGCGGCCCTGGCGGTCGTCGGCGTAGTCTTCCGCGACCGCGTCGCGAACATCGTCCATCGCCAGCGCGCGGCGCGACTCTACCAGGCGCGCTCCTGGCACGATGCCGAGCGGGCGTTCCAATCGCTGATTCACGACGCGACGATGGCGCGCCAGTCCGATGCGCTCCCGCTCCTCGACTATGACCTGGCGACCACCGAGTATCGACTCGGCCGATTCGATGCGGCGGCCCAGAATTATCACACCGCGGTGGCCGGCGACCCGACGCTAGCCGAGCGCGCGTACTACAACCTCGGCAACACCTACGTCTGGCAGGCGCGATCCTCGTTTGATCACATGACGAAGCGGATGGCGCTGCGCGCCGCGGTCTCCTCATACGAGGAAGCGCTGATCCTGAACCCCGCCGATCGCGACGCCAAGTGGAATCTCGAAGTCGCGCTCCGCCGCCTGGCCGATGCCACCGAGCCACCCTCGCAGCTCTCCCGTCACCGCGACGCCGCGGACTGGGGCGGGGGCAACCTCACAAAATCCGGATACGCCGGCAACCCACAGACCGCGGCCGGCGCGACACCGGGCGGTGGATTCGGGCAGCCCGGTGGCGGCGACGCCGTGCCGAACATCGACGAGAATCACGCGCGCGCGTTGCTCAACGCGGTCGAACAAGCGCAGGTCAGTGGACAGGAGCTGAATGGTCCGTTGACGCGTCGTCCCAGTCGTCCGAGGCACGAGCCCGACTACTAGGGAGCCGCTCCGCGGCTGGTCGATGCAAGGCGCTGCGCGCTTGCTCGACTGGTCGGTTCGCCTCCGGGGGGCAACCCCAACTACGCCCCCCGGACCCCCCAACGCAGTCGCGCCAGGAACCATCGGCGTGGCCGTCGTGTCTAACCTGGTATGCGACGACTCGCGGTTCTGCTTGCCATACTTATCGCGGCCTGCGCGGGCCCCACGGAGCCGACTCACACGGCCACGGGCATGTGGAAGGGCGCCGTGGGTCCGCACGCGCTGACGTTGTCGCTCACGATGCACCCGAACCGCTCCGTCAGCGGTGTCGGCGTCGACACCACGGCGGGCTCCGTCACCCAATTCCCCGTGCGCGGCACGGTATCCGGCTCGACCGTCGTCCTCCTGTTCACGCCCGAGTCGGTCGACTCAGGCTTCAGCGGCCGCTTCACCGACGCCGGCCGGATCGAAGGATCGCTCGAGTTCCCGGGTTACTCGACGACGGTCGCGCTGCACCGGCAGTAGTCAGTCCGAGCGCATCGTAATCAACGGATCGATGCTCGCCGCGCTTCGCGCCGGCAACCAGGATGCCAACGCGGCGACACCGAGCAACGCCGCGCCGACCACCTCGTAGCTCACGAGATCGTTCGGTTTCACGCCGAACAAGAGACTCGAGCGACGCTGAAGATCAGCGTGTTGGCGCCGGTCGCGACGGCGAGTGTCATCACGACGGCGAGTGTGAACCATGGAGTCTTCGGCAGGCGGCGCAGCGCCGCGCGGACGTCGTAAAGGAAGGAGTCCATGCCTACGGGGCAGGGGAAGCCCCATGCCGCGCCCGGCGCCACGGCAACTCGACGCTGCTCAGTGACTCAACATGGCCTTGACAGCCGCGGACCGGTCGGGGATGGGATGCGGTGCCTCGAAACGGGACATGACGGGGATGCCTTCGTGGACGTGCTCGAACGACAGGGTGCCGAGCCACGTCCGATCGCTGTCGGGCACCGCACGCCGTGGCACCAGGCGAAGCTCGTGCGCGAACCGGGCATCATCGCTCGAATCGATGGCGGCCAAGGATTCGGGCTGATACGCCGGCGCTCGTCCGGTCAACAGAGCACGATAGATGAGGATCGAATGGGCGGTACTCAATCCGTACGGGGCGTGGCCGATGGCGATGACCTTGGCGACCGTATCACCGTTCCAGAGCACCGGCCACCATTGATCGGTCTTCTCCTCGCTGAATTTCACCGAATCGGCCACGGCGCTCATGGTGCTCATGAGCCCGGCCATGCTTCGCCCGATCGCCCGTCCAGTGTGGACGTACACGGCCACGACAGCCGTCGTGACCGCGGCGAACACTACGAGTATGATGATGACGGCCCGAGTCATGGTGCCCTAAGTTTCTCCTTCCATATGCGTGACCTGCAACCGCTCTCGGCGTACGAAGACGCATCAGGCCCGAGCCTCCTCCGCTCGACACTCGTCCTGGCCGTGCTCTGGGGCATTCCCATGACGATGTTCATGCTCCGCACGGAGCAGGGCACCTTCGGCTTCGTGCTCTTGATCGCCGCGGCCGGCGGCCTCCTCTTCGGCTCACTCGTCACGATGCTGGCGCGCTTCGCCACGCGCCAACTCACGCAGCTCGTCTATCATGGCGTCTGGCCGATCGTCCCGGCGGCGCCGCCGGGCGAATACGATGCCCGTCTCATGTGCCGCCTCTCGCGCGGGCGCTTGGCAGTAGGCGGTCATCTCTACATCGGCGGCGATGCGTGGGTGTTCGTTCCCCATACCCGGAACGGCCCACTCTACCGCAAGCCGGTGCGATGGGACCGACCCGCCGGCCTTTCGTTCACGACGCAGCGCCCGCGATGGGCGTGGCTCGGTTGGCTCTTCGGCCTCCGGCGCGACGATCAACTCGTCCTCACCGACGGCGCCACTCGTGCCTTCTTCATCGTCCCCAATGCCGCCGATGTCGCCGCGACGCTCACGGCGAGTGTGCGACCTCCCGAACAAACGCACTGATCGCCGCGCCGAGGTCCGCCGGCGAGCCCGCCTGCACGAAGTGGGAGTGCATCCTGGTCTTCGATGCACTCCCCCTGCCTCGATGTCGCTCCTATGGCGCCGGCGACAGCCGTGCGTCGATGTAGCTATTACCGCCGCGATCGCGAGCGCGAATCGCGAGCAGGTTCTCTCCTCCCACCACGAGCGCCGACGCCGGAACCGGGAAGACGAAGGAATCCTGCGCCGCGCAGCCCTCGTGGGTCGCGAACTGCCCGACCGGCGTCAGGGCCGTGCCGTTCACGAACACCTCCACGTCGTTATCGACGGCGATGCCGATCTGAAGATTTCGACTCCAATTCGATGGCACGAAGAACCACTCGCGCATCAAGAAAATCGTCGAGGCATCGGTATCGAAATTTCCGGTGGGCGTCGGCTGCGCGAACGAAGGCCACACGGCATTCAAGAACAGCTGGCTATTGACCGCGCATCCGAAGTTCGCATCCCGGCTCCCGAACGGTGCGTTGCCGAATGGTGAGGTGTTCATCACCCAGGTCCCGTCGAGCGTGAAGCTCGCCTGCTCGAACCCAGGGATGTCGCCGGTGCCCGGAGCCGGAGGCGCGGTGAAGGCCGGCGTATGGTACGTCCACCCACCGTTCAGATACGGCACGAAGTCGGTCGAGTCGACGGTCCCGAATGGGCTGAAGGATTTGGTTTTCCCGGTGATGCCGGTGCCGGTCACCGCGTACGCTTCGTTGACGAAGAAGTGGGACATCATCGATGCAAAGCGGTTGAGCAACCCGTTTCGGTTCACGCGCATCGACGTCCCGCCGTCGCACGCCAGGCCGAGCGTTTCGTTGGCCTTGGGCAAGATCTGGGCGTTGGTCCCGTTCGCATCCGTGACGTTGTGCGCCAGGAAGAGCTGCGCGAGCGGCACGTGGATCTGTGTTTGATCGACGCACTCCTCGACGGTGAACAGCGGCGCGCCCTGGGCGAGATTGGGCGCCGGGACGAGCTGGTAGTCGTAGAACGGCGGGAACTGCGCCAGGGGTGTGCACAGAGGCCCGCTGTATTGCGGACACGCGGCCGTGTGCGCGCTATCGGAGAGCCGTGTGATGAACACGATCGTCTGGGGCAGCTGCTGCGCGGAGAACAAGTGCACGGCCGCGTTCGTCGTGCCGGTCTTGACGATCGTGTCTTTGCCCGCGGGCACGATCGCGACGGCGTTGTCGGTGAGGTTGGGTGACAGCTTGACGCTCAAGCCGGCGTTGCAGAAGAGCGCATTCCCGAGCGCGACGACGGCGGCGGCTCCCGCTGGCGTGCCGGCTCCGGCCAGTTGCCCCGCGTTGTACTGCTGCAGAGTGTAGGCGTACAGCTGCGCGGCGTCGACTTGTGCCGCGGCGATGTTCCCGTGCTTATAGTCGTTGATCTCCTGCTCGATCTGCGAGACGGCATTGCCCACATTGCCAGGGAGGAACAGTGCCTTGACCCGATCTTTAATGGAGATCGTGTCGGGACAGTTGGGCGGTGCGAGGTTCTCCGAAACCGACTTGGTCGCCGCCGTCGGCAGGCCCACGTGCTCGGTCGAACAGGCGGCCGCGATGACGACCACGAGTCCGACCGCCAATACCTTGCCGTTCATTTTTTCTCCGTCGAATGATTGTCTTGCTGCAGCAGTGCTTGGAATCGCGGGTCATCGCGCAGCGCCCGGAATCGCCAGCCGTTGTCGTCGGCGAGCGCGCTCCTCTGGCCGGGGTTCGCGGTGAGGTAGACCTTGAGTTCGCGCAGCGCGGCGTCCTTGTCGCCGACCAGTGTCCAGGCAAATGCTTCGTCCTGGTCGACGTCGCGCGTGGGATCGGCGTCGATCGGGACCGAGATGCGTTTGAGGACGCGCCGTGCGCTGTCGGCCGATCCTGCTTTGGCCAGCGCGGCGGCGGCCAGCGCGTGGGCTTGCCCGCGCCGGAAGGGGCGCTCGCCTCCCGGGGAGAGCGCGATGAGGGTATCGGCCAACTTCCAGATCTGACCAGCGCTGGCCCGCGACGCCGGTGTCGCGAGGAGGCGCAGCCGGCATTCGACG
>JAJPIA010000107.1 GCA_021324975.1 Bacillota bacterium | reverse complement strand
GGGCTTGCCGGCGCGGAGGGGTGCGAGAGCCTGGTTGAATCGGGCGGTCTCGAAAACCGCTATACCCGCAAGGGTATCGGGAGTTCGAATCTCCCCCCCTCCGCCAGCAAAGTCTTACGTGATTCTGCCCAGATCTGACATGAGGCACGCCCCACGGATGACGGCCCCATCGGTGTCGATCCGGCTGGCGACGACGGACGATGCCCGGGGATTTGTCGAGGCCTGGAACGACAGTTTCCGGGCGGGCCACCTCAAGTACACCGGGACCCAACTGAGAGGGCGCGAGCACGTCCGCCGATTCGAGGCGCTCTGCGCCCAAGCCGCGCGGCACTGGTTCATGGTCGTGGCGGCGGCCGGGAACGGCGCGATCGTGGGGAACTGCACGTTCGTGGCGCCTGAGCGCGGGAGGACCAGGCACCGGGGAGAGCTCGGATGGATGGTCCGTCACGACTTCGCGGGCCGAGGCATCGCGACCAGATTGCTGCGCGCGGCGCTCGCGGAAGCGAAACGGCGGGGGTTCAAACGCGTCGAGGCCGAGGTCGCCGCCGAAAACGTCGCCAGCGTGCGGCTGGCGAAGCGATTCGGCTTTCGCGTCGAAGGGACGCGGCGCGCCGGCATAGTCCTCGACAGCGGAAGATATCTGGACACGTATCTCTTCGGAAAAGTGCTGCGGTGAGCGCGCGCGGCGGGCGTGGCCCCGCGCCGCCACGTGAGCGCGGCGCCTGCCG
The DNA here is from genome assembly GCA_021324975.1 of Bacillota bacterium. Classification (GTDB taxonomy): domain Bacteria; phylum Sysuimicrobiota; class Sysuimicrobiia; order Sysuimicrobiales; family Segetimicrobiaceae; genus JAJPIA01. The sequence goes on along the minus strand of JAJPIA010000107.1, from coordinate 26,796 downwards.
CCAGGCAGCTTGACGCGCGCAGTCTCCGTCCCTATACTGCAGTCACAACTTCATACCGTACTGGATGGGCGCTCCCGCTCGCCGGGAGCTCGAGGGAAGTCCGGTGCGCGACCTGCGGCGCGTTCGACGCGCGGCCGCGGCTCGCAAAGCCGGCGCGGTCCCGCCACTGTAACGGGGAGCTGCTTCGCGAGTGCCACTGGCTTGGCCGGGAAGGTGCGAAGCGGCAAGGATCCGGAGCCAGGAGACCTGCCCATCCGGCGCGTACGGCGACCTTCGGCCGAAAGGTAAGTACGCTCGCGGTCCCCTGCCGCTAAGGTCCCCGTGTCGGTGCGGGGATCTTTTGTTGGGCAGGCGTGCCGCGCACGGGGGGATCTGGGATGCCGGCCCGCCACGCTCGCATGCTCGCGTGCTCGCTCGTCCTCAGCTGCACCGTTCCGATGCTCGTTGCCGTGCGTGGTCCCGCGCAGGAGGCGCCGCCGGCGCCGCCGACGTTTCAGCTTCCCGAGGTGGACGTGGCGGGGAAGCGTCCGCAGCTTCTCTCGACGACGCCCGCCTCGGTGAGCATCATCACATCGGACGAGATCGCCGCGATGGGCGCGCTCACGGTGGCCGACGTGCTGCGGGTGCTGCCCGAAGTGCTCGTCAAAGGCACCGGGAACGCCGGTGCGCTCACGACCGTGAGCGTGCGCGGCGAGGCATCCACGCGCGTGCTCATCCTTCTCGACGGGGTGCCCCTGAACCGCCCGGACCAGGAGTCCGTCGATCTCAGTACCCTGCCGATCCAGAACGTGGAACGCATCGAGGTGCTGCGGGGTCCGTTCTCCGCGATCTACGGCAGCTCGGCGCTGGGCGGGGTCATCAACATCGTCACCAGGACCACGCCCCAGACGACGTTATCGTCACGGGTCGGCTCGTACGGCGAGAGCGCCAACGTGCTGTCCGTGGGCGGCACCATTGCCAACATGACGTACCTCCTTCAGGGTATCCTGAGCGGCGACACCGGCTTCGCGCCCGACACCGACTACGGCAACTCCACGATAATGGCGAAGCTCCACTGGGCCACGGCCCCGGATGCCGGCTTGACGTTGACGGTGAACCGCTTCTGGCACGCGGTGGGGACGCCGGGTCCGCTCCCCGTGGAGACGCAGGATCTCACGGCGCGCACGTCCGAGGGCCGGACCCTGGTGGACCTGACGTGGAGGAGCGGGCAAGTAGGGGGGCCGGGCACGCTCGTGAGGCTCTACTCCCTCGACGACGACGTGTCTTTTCTGTCGCCTCATGAGGGAGGGACCACCAGCCCGTTCGCGTTTCCATTCTCGTCCGACGACGTCGCGCACCTGTGGGGCGGGCAGGCGCAGGTCGTGCTCGCGCCGCTCCCGGGGCACCTCCTGACGCTCGGCGCAGACTACCAGAGCCAGGCCACCGCCCACACGGACAATCTGCCAACGATGTTTGGAAACACCGACACCGACTTCGGACTGTACCTGGAGGACGACTGGCAGATCAGCCCCCGCTTTCTGCTTTCGGCCGGGGTGCGGCAGGACACGTTTCAGCTCTACGGCACCCAGGTCGATCCCCGTGCCGGGCTGGTGGTGTTGTTGAGCGACCGGCTGGCGCTGCGCCTCGCGGCGGGCCGAACCTTCCGCGCGCCGAGCTTCGATGAGCTCGCCCCGTCGCTCGGCGGCAATCCCAACCTGCGGCCCGAGACGGCCTGGTCGTACGACGCGAGCCTGGAGTACGCGTTGGGGCCCGCCGTCACCCTGGCTCTGACCGGCTATTACACGGACGCCACGAACCTGATCACGTCCTCGCCGCCCAACTTCTTTCCGCTGAACGTCGGGCATGCGCTCGTGTCCGGCGGGTCCATCGAGATCGCCGGCCGGCTCAACAACCAGTGGTTCATCCGCGCGAACTACACCAGCCAGTACGCGCGCGACGCGAACACGGGTCTCGATGTTGTGTATGCGCCGCGGCAGCTCGCAAACCTCGAGGTCACGTACTCCGCGACACCGACCACCCAAATCAACATCATCGTGAGCTACGTGGGGGACCGGTTCAACGATCCGGCGAACACGCAACTGGTGCCCGGTTACTGGTTGACGTCACTCGCGATCACCCAGGCGCTCGGCGGCGGTTTTTCCGTGCAGGCAGGCGTGGCGAATTTGTTCGACGTGCAATATCAGGAGACGCTTGGCTTCCCGGAGCCGGGCAGGACTTACTTCATCAGCGCCGCAAAGAGCTTCTGACGGAGCACGGTGACCGATAAGGCCGCAGTGCCCGAGAACGGGGGTGAGCGTCTGGTCGCAGGCCGGCGGCTGATTGCGGTCCTCGTGGCCGGCGCACTCGGCGCGATCGTTGCCGCGGCCGCCCATTCGCGGGGAGCCGCACGCCGCCCGACGGGTTCCGCGGTTGTGCGCGAGGCCGCTTCGACCCGCGGACATGCGCTGGGTCCCACCGCGGAGCAAGAGGCGGGCGGCCTCGTTGCGGCGCCCTCGGGTGTTGCGTCTTCCCAGCCGGCCGCGGACACCACGCGCCACCCGGCTCTCTCCCCACCGCCTCGACCGGTGCCCCCGTCTGCGCCACGCAGCCCCGCGGCGCCCCATCACGCCGCGGCGCAGCATCGCGCCCCCGCACCGCATCGCCCCGCGGCGCCTCCGGCATCGTCATCCGGCGATGCGACGGCCCTCAACGCGCCCTCCCATGGAGGACTCGGCTCCGGCACCGCGGCACCCCCCGCGGTGCCTGCGCCCGCACCCCCATCCAGCGATGGTGCGGCGGCGGTACATGGGGCCGGTGATGCGCCGAGCGCGGCCCAGCCTGTTTTGCAGGCCGAGACGGCCGGCGGGCAGGGCGCCCGGGCAAACGACAGCGCCGCGCGGACGGGAAACACCGCCGGTGCTTCCCGCGCTCCGGGCGACGGCGGGGCAGCCGCCGCCGCTTCGGGGGCGGGGTCCGGCACAGGGCCTGCGGCGCCGGCCGCTCGTGTTTGGACGGCTCCGCGGGTGATCTCGACCGGGACGATGGAGTATCCCGGCGCGGCGTTCCACCTGACCGTACGCCACCAGGATCTCGGCGCGTCGGTCGCCGTGGTGGGAAGCGAAGGGGCCGTGACTGTGCGCGCGCTCGTGCTCGCCGACGGGATCGTGCGGAACGTGGAAGTTGCAAGGTCGTCCGGGTCCGATGTCCTGGATCGGGCGGCCGTGGAGGCGGTCCGCGGCTGGCAGTTTACCCCTGCCGCCCGCGACGGCGTACCGCAGGACGCGTACGTTACGGTCGAGGTCCGCTACGTCGTGCGCTGAGGGGCGGGCCGCAGTGCCTCGTGGCGGCGCTCCATGAGCCTCGCCGCGTAGCCGTAGATGCCGAAGAGCGCGAGCGAATAGGCGAGATCGCTGACCATGGTGTTGCGGAAGAACGGGATCGCCGCTACGTAAGACGCCCAGAGCCCGCCCGGCGTGTGCGGATACAGCGGGCCGAGCCACTCGCCGAAATTCGTCACCAGGTAAAAAATGAGGGAAGCGGCAAGCGAGTAGGCAATTACCCGAGGCGTGCTGCGGCGTGCCGCGAGGCGCCGCCCCAGGAGCGCGATCAGCACGTAGCTGCCGTAGACCCACACGGCCCCGGGATAAAACCCCAGCATGGCGTCGGACAACGCCAGCGCCGCGAGCGGAATCGCCGGACCCAGGACGCCCGGCAGCAGGGCGCCGCCGAACAACGCGATCGCATCGATCGGCGCAAAGTTCCACGGATGCGGAACGATCCGGAGCAGGGCGCCGGCGACGATCAACGCGTACGGCAGCGCACCGAGCCACATGGTCTCGTGGGAAGCCAGGCCGGCGCGCTTCATGCCCAGGGGTTCTGCGATGCGAGAGGTGAATCCTCCGGCGGCCGGGGCCCGCGCAGGGACGGATCGGCCGTGCGACAAATTCGTACCGCCTATGGCGTTTGTATGCGTGATCACCGATCACAACTATGCCTCATTGGACCCCGAAGAGCGCGTGCTACGGCCGCTCGGCATCAAGATCGTTGTCGTGGACTCCAAAGATCCGGAGCGCCGGCGCGCCGCGCTCGCGCAGGCCGATGCGGTCCTAAGCCAGCTCCTCCCAATCGATGCCGGCGCCATGCGCGAGATGCCGCGCTGCCTTGCCATCGTTCGGTACGGCGTCGGGTTCGACTCGGTGGATGTCGCGGCGGCGACCGACGCCGGGATCTGCGTGGTGAACGTTCCCGACTACGGAACGCCGGAGGTGGCGCTGCACGCGCTGACCCTCCTGCTGGTGGTGCACCGTCGCATCGCCCACTACGACGGCGAAGTCCGGCGCGGCGGCTGGCCGCGCGGGTCGGAGGTGCGGCCGCCGATCCACCGGCTGTCCGGGCGGACGCTCGGCATCATCGGGCTGGGCCGCATCGGCAGGGCGCTCGCCGGATACGCCGCACCCCTCGGCCTGCACGTCCTCGCCTACGACCCGTATGTCACCCGCACCGCCGCGATGAACGCCGGCGCCGTCCTCGTCGACTACCAAACCTTGCTGCGGCAGTCGGATTTTGTGTCGTGCCACACGCCGCTCAACGAGGAGACGCGGCATCTCCTCGGCGAACCCGAGCTGCGCCTGATGAAGCGCGGCGCGATCGTCGTCAACACGTCGCGAGGCCCCGTTGTCGACACCGTCGCGCTCGCCGCCGCGGTGCGCGAAGGCCGTCTCGCCGGGGCAGGGCTGGACGTGTTCGAGGACGAGCCGGTGCCCTCCGATCATCCGCTGCGGAGCACCGCCAACACGATCCTGACGCCGCATGTCGCGTGGTACAGCGAAGAGGCGCAGGAGACCCTCAAACGGAGCGCGGCCGAGGAGGTCGCGCGGGTCGCCCGCGGGGAGTGGCCCCGTTCCGTCGTCAACCCCGAAGTACGCCCCAAAGCCCGGCTGCGCGCAAAGGCGTAGGCGCACCCCGTCCATTCCGGGAACTCCGCTCTTCCCTTCCGGCGTTAGAATATAGAAGGAAGAGGATATATCGCTACTGAGGTGAGGAACCATGGTTAAGACTATCGCCGTTGCGCTCGGCGCCATTACCGCGCTGGCGGTCGGAGCGGCGAGCATGCCGTCCGGCCAGGCCATGCTCGGCGTGCGCCCTCAGCCGAGCTCGGCGGCCGTCACGGTGATTCGCGACACGCCGCCCCCGGCGGCGCCCCGGCCGGCACCGGCGAAGGCCCGGATCGCGCCGCGGCCGGCGCCGGTGGCCGCACACCCTGCGGTTGCGGCGCATGCCGTCGCTCCGCGGGCCGCGCATGCGGCACCACGCCCCGCCGTTGCCTCGGCGGATCCGGCCCCGACCGCGCGCCCGGGGATCTCGCCGGGCTTCGCATCGGTCGCCAGCATTGCGACCCTGCTGATGGGGTTGCCGCAGGTCTTGTCGCCGGGATCGGACCGCCCGGCGTATTCGGGGCCGCCTGCTCACTCCGGCGGGCCGGCCTACTCGGGTCCGCGACCGGACGACCACCCGAGGTGGGTTCCGCGCTCGGGCGACGGGCATCGCAGCGATCCGGATCACGCGCCGGGCGAAAACAAAAACTGACGCGCGGCGCGTTCGACGCCGCGAGGAGGGCCGGGTCCATGACCCGGCTCTCTTCGTGAGTGGGTTAGCGTCTCGATGCTCGGCAGAGGGTGGTCGGGAAGGGTCGACGGTGCAGCCGTGCCGCACGGTGCGTGCTACAATCGCGTGCTACAATACCGGTTGAGGTGATCGGGCGTGGCCTTGGTATTCACGTTTCCGTGCGGGCGGTGCGGGCAGAAGTACAGTATCTATTATCCGAAGGCCTTTATCTATTCCGTCTACGGGACCGGAACACGCGCTCAAGGCGAGCGTGAGGACGCAGAAGAAACGGCTTCCGGGGCGGTGGAGGCCGCGAAGAGGAACGCGGAGGCCTCCGGCAACATCTGGGTGGACGTGAGCCGGCAACCCAAGATCACGTGCACCTGCGGGAAAAACCTCGACTTGAACCTCGCGAATCATCCCCGCGTCCCCGAGCGGAAGCGTGCGGCCTCGGTGCGACAGGCCGGTGTCATCGCGTTCCCCACCGCGCAGAAGCGGCCTCCCGCATCTTCCGGCTGAGCCGCCTACTCAGACTGCGGAGGGCCAAGCACGATCAAGCGGGTGATCTTTACGCCGCGCGGCGTGTGTTCTGCTTCGTAGTCGACGATCTCCCCCGGCTCGAGGCGGCGACGGCCGGCCCGGCGCACCACGCGGCGGTGCACGAACACGTCGCGTCCTTCAGCATCGACCACGAACCCGTAACCCATCCGGCTGTCGAACCACTTCACGGTGCCGCGGTTCACACCGGGCTCTATTGGACGGCGTGCCGGCTGTCCCTGGAGGCGCCGTCCCGCGCGCGCACGCGCCGTACGTCCACCTTGGGGGCCAGCCCGGTCAAGATCAGATCGACCGACACTGCAACATCCGCGTGAATCACCAACAGGTCCCGCCGCGACAGCTCAACGGCGCACTCGAACGCCGGCGGCTCGGTGCGCTCCAGGACCGTGTGGCGCGTCGTTCCGCGCGCCGCGGCCTCCTCCGGCGACAATACAATCGGACGCGGGTTGCCGACGAGCCCGGCCAAGTCCGGATTCAGCACCACGTCGCGTAAGTGCCGTCCGTGCGCGGTGGCCACGAGCTGGACGCCGCGCCGGGCGACGGTCCGGACGGTCCGCGCCTCGGCTTCGAATCCGATCTCATCCACCACGATCGCCTCGGCGCCGTGATTGATGACCGCTTCCAATAACACGCCCGCCTGCGCGGTCCCCGTCGCGCCGCGGTGCGGGGGATCCGGCAGCGGGATCTGCAGACGCCGGGCGGCGCCGATCGCCGGATGCGCGATCTGGCCGTCGCCGCCGATCTCGTTGCTCGTGTCGGCGATCACCGTCCGGCGTCCCAGTTGGTTTGCGAGGATCTCGGCCGCGCTTCGAAGGATCGTGGTCTTGCCTGAGCCCGGCGGCCCGACGACGAGGACACTTCGGCCCGCCGCGAGCACGTCGGCGATGGGACGCGCGGCGTCAGGAACGGTACGCCCCGCACGGAACGTGAACCCGACAATCTCTCGATAGCGATCACGAATGCACGCGATGCGGTGCAGGGTCCGTTCGATGCCGGTCCGGTTGTCCTCGCGAAAGCGTGTCACGCGCCCAAGCACAAATTGAAGATCGGCGTGCGTGACCTCGCCGCCGAGGGTCAACTCGGCCACGCCGTCCCGCAGCCGGACCCTCGGGGGGCGACCGAGGTCTACGACGATTTCCTCGATGGCCTCGATCCGGTCCGGATCGATCTGCGCGACGATCCACCGGGGCACGAGCACGAGCAACGACTCGATCTCGCGGTTTGAGCCGGGCGCGTCGTTCACGGGGCTGCGGCGGCGGGTAGCCGGTCCACCTCGACAAATGACGGCTGAAACGTCACCGGTGGGATCGCGGTCGGCGGTTGATCGCCGGCCGAGACGGGGAACAGCGAGAGGATCAACTGCACGGTCCGGATCGCTCGGCCCGGAATCTCCAGCACGCCGGTTTCGGTGGCGCCGCGCGGAAGCAGTTCCGGGCGGGTCGGATCCGCATCGTTGCGCGCAAGAGCGTAGGGCACGACTCTCCCGTTCGCCCGGACGAGCACGGCCGTAGGGCGGATCATGAGATCCGCATCTCCGTTGTTCGTGAGTTGATACCGGACCCAGATACCGTCGGATCCTCGTGTCATCTCGAATCGCCCTTCGACGTTGCGAATGACCTGCCGCGCCAGGAGCGACCCCGGGCTCGCTTGGTGCTCCACCGCCGCTGGGACCGGCGCGCCGGAGCGTGGTGCCTCGCCTGCGTCCTGAGGGGGCACGAGACTCGGTGCCGCGGCCCCGGGCTCGGGCCCCGTGCTTGCGGGCGGCGTGGGACGCGCCGTGGTCTCGGGTCCTGCGGGCGCGGACGGCATAGGAGCCCTGGGAGTTACGGGTGGCGGCGCCGAGGCGTCGGCGGTAGGCTGCGCGTCCCGAGGCGGCGAGCTCGGTGGCTGCGACGGTGCCATGGCCATAGGCGGCGCGGCTCCGCGAGAGTCACGCGATGTTGTGGCGCTGGCACCCGCGGAGGTTCCCGCGTCCTGGGCATCATGCGGTGCAGCCGTCGTCGTGCCGGGCGCGGGCGCCTCCGTGCGGGCCTGGCGCTCGACGGCGGTGCTGCGCGTGCCGCCGGACACGGCCGTCCTGGTTGCGACGGTAACCACGTAGACGACGTCGGCCGTGCGAAGTGCGGCGCCGACCTCAAGGTCCCAGATCGTCGTCAGGGTGCCGAGCCAGATGACCATATTGGTGGCCCCGGTGGCGACCTGCGGTTGAAGGATCACGTCGTACACGTCCCGCCCGCGTTTGACCGCGGTGGCGGTCACGATGCGTGGGTCTCCGATCGCAACCGTGTCGATCTCACGGTCGGCACGAATCACCGTGGCATAGCCCGCTTGCAGATGAAGCGACGTCCTGGTCGCGGTCCCGAACGCGTGGATCGTCAGCGTTGTGGGGTGTGGTGCCGCGGGCGCTACCGCGGCCGTCAGCGTCAGGGCGAGCCCAAGCGCCCCAGCACCGGCGGCGGCGCCCCTGAGCATCAGCCTCGATCCTTGAGAAACTGCTCCATGCGCTCCGTGCCCCACTGCGAGATGTTGCGACCCTCCATGAGCAACTTGCTCTTTAGCCGCCGGATCTTGTCGACCTCAAGCGGCACCGCGATCGCCGCAAGCAGGCTGCGATCGACGCCCTTGAAAAATCTCAGCCCGCCGGTCGCCGGCGGCCGTACCCGGTGCGACGCGACTTCCTCGTCGACCCAACTGCGAATGACATTTTGCATCTGCTGTCCCTCGATGATGAGGCGCGCACGAAAGCGCCGGTGCAGGTCCTTCGGCACGTGAATACCCATCTTGGCTTCGCCTCGAGCCCCGGCGGCCGCGCCGGCGCGCGCGTCCCGCGTCTTTCCCCGCATAGCCCTGCTCCTTGGGTCAGGCGTGTACCTATCATAACATTGAATAGTTGAAATGTCTCCACATCTGCACGCCACGGGGCGCGCCGCCGCAGGGGGCGCTGCGCCGCCGACGTCAATGGAATCCAACCGGAGGCCGCCCTCTCAACTTGGATGCGACCTCACGGAGCCGCTTGAGCATATGATCATGCAGCCGTGCGACCTGCGTGACGATCACCTGAGGATCCTCACCGTTCTCGGCGAGACACTCCATCATCGAGCAGAAGAGCGCCTGTGGCAGCCGAGTCGCGCAGTCCAACGCCTCCTCGACGGTCAACTTGCCTGAGCGCTCCACGCCTTTGACCTGGTCCCATAACTTCTCGAACAACATGCCCCACCGTCCGGCGATCTGACTTCTACCGAGGAGCTCAGCAAGCATGTGGCTGTGTTGTCGTATCATCGACATCCTAATGATGGAAAACTGTCGTAACAAGCCACCCGGCCAACTCACGCGATTCACTGCGGCCGCGGATCCGGCGCGAGGTGTTCTGCGCCGACATCCGGGCCCTGCGCCGTTAAGCAATTCGCGGATGCGCCATGTTTGCGCGCAGACTTTCCAGGCGCGATGCATCGCGTAGGCGACATGCCGTAAGTCAACATGGTGAACGGAGTGTCCACAAGCCGGTGCGGTCTCCCCGCGATCGTCACACGTGGCGTGCGTGTCGTTTAGTTGGCATCAAACTATGACCGAAATGTTTAGCGGAATTCGAAGGAGGCTGCCGCAAGTATGAGGTAAATTCACGCGGCCGATCTGTCGCATCCATGCCGTCGCGCGTTGCCATCTTATACAACTACCCCGGGGGGCTACCGACTTGACACTTGGCGAGAAAATTCGCGAGGCTCGACTTGCGCGCCGTCTCACGCAGGAACAACTGGCTGGGCATGAGTTTACGAAGTCCTATATCTCTGAGCTTGAGCGTGGCACGCGTACGCCGCGCGTCACGACGCTGAAGGTGCTGGCCCGGCGGCTCAATCGTCCGCTTTCGTACTTTCTCGATGGGATCCCCGAAGATCGTGAAGCTGAGGCGTTTCTCGCCATCGGGATGGCTCAGGTGCACGCCGGGGATGCGACCGCGGCGCAGTCCACCCTGGGGCGGGCCCTCGACCTCGCAACGCAGCAGGACGACGAATCCGCGGAGGCCCGCGTCGAACTCGCGCTCGCCGCGCTCGACCGGGACCTTGGGCGGACGTCGCAGGCATTTCGGCGCGTCAACCGGGCTATTCACGTGCTCAGCCGCGCGGAAGACCGCCTACTCTTGGCTCGTGCGCAGATGATACTCGGCTCCCTACGCCTCGACAGCCGCGATCCGTCGTCGGCCCTGTGGGCGTTCGAGGCCGCGCTCCGGTTGGCCGCCGCGCCACCGCATGACCCCGGTTTGCTCGCCGATATCCACGTCGGCATCGCCGAAGCGCATTTGCAAATGGGGCGAGCCGACGAAGCGGAGCGCGCGCTTGAGGCTGCGCTCGCGGTCGTCGAGCCCTTTCGGGACCCGTCTCGCGTTGCGGCACGCCACCTCGAGTTGGCCCTGTCGGGTGTCGGGAGCGGGCGGTTTGAGGAGGCGGTGCACGAGGCGGCGCAGGCCCTCGCCGTGCATCGCCTCATCGGCTACAAGCGCCGGCTTGCGGAGATCCATCAAGCGCTTGGGGAAGCCGACGTGCTCGACCAGCGGTGGGAGAGTGCGGAGCGGCACTATCGCTGGAGCCTGGCGCTGAGCACAGCGACCGCCGACTGGCCCGGCGCCGCTCAGGTCCTCGGCGAGATGGCAGAATCGATGCTGGCCCGGTCACTGCCCGATGCCGCCCGCACCGTCGGAGAAACGGCACTGGCGCTGCTGTGTGCCGACGCTCCCCCACGGGACCAGGCTCACGGTCTCCGGGTCCGGGGCGTGATCTGCCGGCTCCTCGGCCGGACCGGCGAAGCGCGCGCCGCGCTCGAGGAGAGCCTGGCGCTATTCGAAGCGGGCGCCCGACAGCGCGACGCGGCGCTCGTCCGGCAAGAGCTCGTGCTGCTCGCGATCGAGGCACGGGATCTCGAAGACGCGAAGCGCCACCTCCGGGCGCTGCGCGACCCTCGGCGACGCACCTCCGGCGAGCTCTAGACAGATCGCCGTCGATGGTGCCTCGCTCCGGTCCGGGCGACCGCCGGGCTCCGCGCCCCTATCCTTCATACGCGTAGGAGACCGGAATATCCGCTGCAAGCGGCGGCCATGCGCTCCACTCGTACACGATGCCATCCCGTACAGTGACAACCACGTTGCGCATCGCGCTGAGATCCTCGAGGGGATTGCCGTCGACCACGACAAGATCGGCGCGCTTCGACGCTTCGAGACTCCCCGTATCTGAGAGCCCAATGAGCTCGGCGTTTCCTCTGGACGCGTGTAGCAAGATCTCCCGCGGGCTCACGCCGCAGTCTGCGATGAGCCGTAGCTCGTCGACGATGGACTCAACCGGGCTAAACCCGCCGGAATCCGTGCCGACGCCCCACGGGACATTCCGCTCCAGGGCGAGTTTGAACGTGTCGCGCTTCAGGCTCAACACCCAGCGCGCCCGCTCCTGCAGCGGCTCCAAGCTCCGGTCCTTGGCGATGTACTCGTAGACCGCAAACGTGGGGACAAGAAACACACCATGCTGCGCCATGAGGTCTGCGGCTTCGTCGTCCAAGAACGAGCCGTGCTCGATCGACCTGACGCCCGCCTTCACGGCGTTCTTGATGGCCCGAGCGGGGTGCGCGTGGGCCGCCACGATCGTTCCGGCTGCCTCCGCTTCCTCGACCCCCGCTCGGATTTCGTCGTACGTGAACTGCGTGGCCTGGGGCGACTCGTCCGTTCGTGCAAAGCCACCGCTGCACATCATTTTGATGAAATCGGCCCCGGCCCGCAATTGCTCCCGGGCGGCCTTTCGCACCTCGTCGGGCCCATCCGCCTCTCTCGCGCCCGCGTACGAGTGCCCGCCCGTCATGGAAAGGCACAGGCCGGGGCAGATGATCCGCGGACCGGGGACGATCGCCTTCGCGATGGCGTTTCTCAGGGCGATATCGGTGTGGCGATACCCTCCGACGTCGCGCACCGTCGTGATACCGGCGCGCAAGGCCCGAAGCGCCACGTGCGCCGCCCGAAGCGAGACCTTCGCTTCAAGATTCGGCTGAAACGGGTTTGGACTGGTTACCGTGAGATGCGTGTGGAGATCGATCAACCCCGGCAGCACCACGCGTCCGTTGGCATTGAGGATGCGCGTATCTCGCGGCGGCTGGACCCGGTCGCCGACCTCGAGGATGCGGTTGCCCTGCATCAACACCGTACCTTCCTGCACGGTTCCGTCCGGTAAGAAGAGCGCCCCGTTGGTAATGGCCAACACGTCCATGCCTCCCTCCAGCGTGTGCGTAGCCCGTGCGGCGCTCCTCGGCGATGCGGCGTCGAGCGCGCCGGGCACCACGTGGATTCTCGCTACAGCCTTGGGTCCAGTACGTCCCGAAGCCAGTCTCCAAGGAGGTTCATCCCCAGGACCGTCACCATGATGGCCAGCCCTGGGAACGTGGCGATCCACCATGCCGTCGCGAGGTAGTCCCGGCCTTCCGCGGCCATGCCGCCCCAGCTGGGGACATTGAGCGGAACGCCCAGTCCCACGAACGACAGCGACGCTTCGGTGACGATCATGCTGCCGACCTGGAGGGTGCCGACCACCACGATCGCCGCGGCGATGTTCGGCAGAATGTGCCGGCCGATGATCCGTGCCGCATTCGCGCCGACCGCGCGCGCAGCCTCGACGTACTCCCGGTTTCGGATCGAGAGGATCTCACCCCGCACGATGCGCCCGTACTGTACCCACCCGGTGATCCCGAGGACCGCAATGACGTTCAGCAGTCCAGAGCCCAGGACCGCGATGACGGCAATCGCCAGGACGAGCGACGGTATCGCGAGTTGCAGATCGGCGACCCGCATGATCACGGTCTCGGCCCAGCCGCCATAGTACCCGGCCAACAGGCCCAGCAGCGTGCCGAGCGTGCCCGCAACACCCACGGCGAGCACGCCCACGGTGAGGGAGACACGGCTGCCAAAGATCACCCGGCTCAGGATATCCCGGCCGACGGCATCCGTGCCCAGCACGTGATGCGCGGTGTTAGGCGGAGCGAGACGGTGCGCGATGTCTTGCGTCGACGGATCCGCGGGGGATACCACCGGGGCCAGTGCGGCGCAGAACAAGGCGACCGCGATCAGTGCCGTGCCGACAACAAAGTAGCTGTGCCTGATGAGGGCAAGCCTCTTGCGGCGGCGGCCGATTGTCGGACCCAGGAGGCTGCTGGTGGCGTCCAGCGGCACGTTCGCTCCCGGGGCGGTCATCAAGGACCTAGGTGTATCGAATCCGGGGATCCAACAGCGAGTAGCACACGTCGACGGCGAGGTTCGTGGCCGCGATGATCGCGGCCGTCACGACGACAAAGGCCTGCACGACCGGCATGTCCCGGTTCCCGATGGCCTGCAGCGCGAGACGGCCCATGCCGGGATACGCAAACACCTGCTCCGTGATGATGGCGCCGCCCAGCAAGGTTCCCACCTGCAGTCCCAGCACCGTGATCACCGGGATGCTCGCGTTCGGCAGCGTGTGCTTGCAGAGGACGACGGCCTGACTCAATCCCTTCGCGCGAGCCGTTCGCACAAAGTCTTGCGGCAGCACCTCCAGGACACCCGAACGTACCAAGCGGGTCGCGATCGCCGCGGAATAGGTGCCGAGGGTGATGCCGGGCAGGATTAGCGCCGCAACACCCTCGGCACCGAACGCGGGGAGCCATCGGAGCTTCACGGCAAAGAACAGGATGAGGACGATCCCCAGCCAGAACGTCGGCATCGATTGCCCGACCAGCGCGAAGAGCATGCCGCACAGATCATAGAGCGAGTTGCGACGCACGGCGGCGAGCACGCCGATCGGAAGCGCAATGAGGAGCATGATCGCGAACGCCAGCGCGGTTAACCGGATCGTGGCCGGAATCCGTTCAAGGACCAACCCCATCGCCGGCTCGCCCTGGCGCAACGACACGCCGAAGTCGCCCCGGACCGCCCGCCCGAGGTAATCGACGAACTGAACGTAGAGGGGCCGGTCAAAGCCCAACGCGTGGCGCGTCGCGGCGATCTCCTGCGCGTCCGCGGTGGGCGGCAGAAACAGCGGCGTGGGATCTCCGCCCAGGCGAATGAGCACAAAGACAACGGCAAGCACAGCGAGCACGACCAGCGCGGCGTGCACGACCCGCCGGGCGAGGTACCGCGTCACGCGAAGTGCCGGCGGCGCCGGCGACCGACTAGCTTCCGGACGTCGATACCCCCCACAGGTCGATCATTTCATCTGGACGGGGGTGCCAGTTCTTGACGCGGCCCGTAAGCCCGTACAGGTCGACTTGCTGCCACAGGTAAATAACCGGCGGATCGTCGTGCTCGAGCGCCGTTGCCTGCCAATACAGTTGTTTGCGCTTCTCCGGGTTGATCTCGTGTCGCGCGGCGAGGACGAGCGCGTCGAACTGCTTGTTGCAGTAGTAGGAGTAGGTTTCGCCGCACAGATGCTCCTGGAGCATGAGGTCGGCGTCCGGCAGCAGCGCGAGACCCAGGAACGCCATGGGAGTGAGCTGTTTCGCCTGGAGCTTTTGGATGTAGGTCCCCCACTCCAGCGTCTGCTCGTTCGCCGTGATCCCAACGTTCTTGAGCTGCCCGGCAATCGCGTCGGCAATCTGCTGATCCGCCATATACCGGCCGTGCGGCGTGTAGAACGTGAGGGTCAGGCCATTGGGATAGCCCGCCTCGGCGAGCAGCTTCTTGGCCCGGGCCGGATCGTACGGGAATGCCTGGAGGCTCGGGTTGAAGCCGAAGTAATCCTTGCTCAGCATCTGTCCCTGGACTTTGGCCCCGTATCCCTTCACCACGTACTTGATGAGCGCGTCCTTGTCGATGGCGTAGTTGAGCGCCTGCCGAACACGCTTGTCGGCGGTGGGGCCGCCGTGCAGCGTGTCGAGAATCACGTGCATGACGCGGAGGCTCGGCTCTGAGACCACATGCAGTCCGGCCTGCGTCAACCGTGGCACGTCGTCGATGTTGACCAACGTGACCAGGTCGGCTGCGCCCGTCTGCAACGCGGCCATGCGGGACGAGGCCTCGGGGATGCTCAGGAACGTGACCTTGTCGAGCGAAGGTTTCCCGCGCCAGTACCCGGGATTGGCCTCCAGCACGACGCGCTCGTCGGTCACCTTCTCCACGAACTTGTACGGGCCCGTGCCCACCGGGTGCTCGGCAAAATACTGGTTCCCGTGCTGTTGAACATACGTCATGGGGACGAGCGGTAACTCGCTGAGACTGCGGAGCGGAAAGACGGGATCCGGCTCCTGCGTCGTAAAGCGAACCGTGTATTTGTCGACGACGCCGATGTCGCTAATGCCGCGCGCCAGCGGCCAGTTCGGCGGCTTGAAATTCGGATCCTGGAGCCGCTGCCAGTTGAATTTGACGACGTCGGCGGTCAATTCCTCGCCGTCCGTGAATTTGACGCCGTGACGAAGCTGCACCTCCCAGACCGTCGGGCTCACGGCCTTCCAACTGGTCGCGAGATAGGGGCGCAGCCCGGCCCTCGGCGTCCACAGCAGGAGCGGCTCGTTGATCTGCTCCACGACGTTGAGTGTCGCTTGGTCCGTCGCGACCGCCGGGTCGAGCGAGACGGGGAACAGTCCTTGGGCGATCACGATCTCACGAGGCGCCGCCGCTCCGTTGCCGGGCGGCGGCGGTGTGCCAACTACCATCAGCGATGCCGTCACCAACGCGATGAGCACGGCGTACCATGTTCTCACAGGCGGACCCTCCCCCGACCACCAGCTGGCGCGGTCGTCATTGATGCTCAGGCGTACCCCAGCAACCCGGACAGCGTGTTCGCCGCGTCGAGCAACGATCGGATGTGGACGTGATCGGTGATCTCCTCGACGCCCGTGCTGGACAGGCCCATCGTCGCCACGACGGCACCGCCGGCATCGCGCACCGGCGCGGCGATGCATCGAACGCCGACGCGCAGCTCTCCCTTGTCGAGCGCCCATCCGCGCTGTCGGATTTCATCCAAGGCGGTGCGCAGGGTCTGCGCATCCGTAATGGTGTGCTCTGTCAACGCCACGCGGGGCCGGTTCATCAGATCGTCGATCAGGTGGGGCGCTTGGAAGGCCGCCAGGGCCTTCCCCGTGGCGGTCGCGTAGAAGGGCGCAAGCCGCCCCGGTGGACTAAACGTGGCATGGAGACGCGGGGGAATCACGCGTTCCAGCAGCAAGACCTGCGGCCAGCGGGGGACGACGAGATTGGCCGCCGCATCGAATCCCTCGCTGAGCCGGATCAACAGGGGCATGGCCAGCGAGCGTAAGCGGGACCCTGCGAGCGCTTGATAGCCCAGCACAAGGAGCGGCAGGCCGACCGTGTATTTGTCTCCGTCAATTAGTTGGACGTATTGCCTGCGCTCCGCCACCCGCAGCACACGAGCCAGCGTTGCCTTTGAGAGTCCGGTTAATTTCGCGAGCTCGGGGAGGGCCAAGTGTGGACCATGCGCCCCGAGCGCGTTAAGGATGTCGAGCAACTTGTCGTTAGCGGTCGAGGGACCGGCACCGGCACGATCCGCTGTTTGACCGCGAAGGGCTGCGGCGTGACGCTTCATTCCTAGCGGACTCGTGAAACAGACGTGATGACCATATTCATTTTTCTGATTTTGATGATCGCATTTCGATATCCTGCTGCCAAAAATGATCATGATAGATGATTTCTGCCATATCTGAAGTGTACCATGAACGATTCGACCGGGAAAGCCATTGTCTGTAGTGTGATGTCAAACTATTAGTTTTGTGAAATTCTGACCGGCCCCCATTTGGGGCAAACGCTTCATAGCGCGACGCGCCGGGCTACTCGAGGTCGACGTCAAGCGGCAGCAGGAGCGCCGCGCAGAGATGATACCATCCCACGGTCAGCGCCAGATCCACGATTTGCCCCGGAGAGAGACGGGCCTTGAGCGCGCGAAACGTGTCGTCGCGCACACGCCCGTTCGTCGCCACCTCGTGCGCGTACGTCAGTGCCGCCCGCTCCGCGCCGTCAAATGCCGTGCTGCTTTGCCAGGCTGGAAATGCGGCGAGCTTCGCTTCGGCGACGCCCGCCCGGCGGGCGGCGGTTAAATGATGCACCTGTTCGTATTGGACGCCCAGCGCGTACGCCGTCGCGAGGATAGTCAATTCGCGCAGGGCGGCCGGCAGGGCACTGTCGTCGCGGATGTACCGCGACATGCCGAGGAATGCGCGAAGCGCCGCAGGTTGATTGGCGAGCACGCGGTACAGATTGAGCACCTGGCGGCCGAGCGCGCGAACTTCTGCATAGACCGCCGCCACGTCGGTCGAAGCCGCGCTCTCGTCGCCCCGGGGGGTGCCGGTGGGCGCGCCGCTCACATGGTCCGGATCAGGAACGTACGGGAGCCGTGCCATCAACGCACCCGATACGGCCTAACTCGACATGCAGTTGGGGAGAGTAATCGCGATCGGGGCGCCGTAGTCGTGGTAATCGATGGTCGTCGTGTGCCCGTCGACGTCGGAGGCCACCCGTCGAGGAGCGTCAGCTCTTGACCCGGCGCTTCACTTCGCCGAGCAGGCTATTGTGAACGTAGAGGGTAATCGCGAGAGATCCTTTTTGGGACGCTACGAGGACGTGATCCAACTCGTGAACGGTGTTCACACGCCAGTGAGGACCCGTGCCGACCCGGATGAGCCAGTTCACCTCGTCCTCGGTCTGGTAGTTAATCAGGGAGGGATCCCACGAACCGCCGACGCCGATGTCCCACAGGTAGAGATTGCCGCCCTGGGCTCGTACCTTGAAGAACTGCGCAGGCACGGTCAGTGAGACGCCCTCCTGTCGGCTAATCGGCAACAACCCCCTCCAACGGTACTATCCCTGTTTCGAGCAAATCAACGACGGTCCTCCGCTTCCGAGATCGCTGTGATTTGTCATGCGAGCACACGTTCGCGGCGCCGTCTCGGCTTGGCCGGCGTCTCTATGAGCGTCATGTACACGGGGCGAATGTGGAAGTCCGCGCTACCCGTGTGCTCCAGGCAGTAGGCCGAGACGATCTCATCGCCGCGATCGGGCGTGATCTCCTTCTCACGGCCGCATTCGGGGCAACGGAAGCGCGCCATCTCTATCCCTCCTTCCCGTCTCAACGCGACCCGCGTGCGTGCCCTATCGCCGGTTCCTCGTTGTCTCTTACCTTAGCCGCTGCTCGTGAAGGGGCCGCCACGGTTCCGTGGAGACGCCGTGTGGAAGTTGCGAAGAACTGATGGACGCGTCGTTGACACCGCGCCGCCGCGATTCCGACGCGGCTCCGTCGGCAAATTGAAGACGCGGGAGGAACGGCGCGCCGGACGGGGAAATGCCCGGTGTCAATTCGCCGGCTGCTTCGAGAGGACGGTCAACGCCCGTGACCGCGAATCGCGGGGAGCCCGATTAACGTGAGCAGCGCACTGGACAGATCATTGGTCGTAGTCGTCGTCGTCCTCGCGGTGGTGGTCACTGGGATCATGGCCATTGCGCCGCCGCCGTCAGACCGATCGAAGCCATGGATAGTGCGCACCTTGTTGTTCCCACGGGGCGCGCGCATGGTACGGCCGCCGGGGGCACGTACGGCGACGGTCACTCAGCCCGCGGCAACGCCGCCCGTACAACCGGCGCCTTCAACCGCTCCCCAGCCGTCTGCTGGGGCGTCGACGTCGCCCGCGTCGCCCGTAACGCCGGGCGCTTCGCCGGTTGCTTCGGGAGCCGGCACGGCGGGATCGTCTGCGCAGCCACCGTCACAGAGTGTAGCCGGCGCCAGTAGCGCTACGGGACCTGCGTCTGCGCAGGAGGGACGTGCGAAGCGGCGCCCGCTGGTTCTTGTCGCGCCACCGACGCCCGTGGACTCGCAGGCTGCAGCAGGCCCCGACGCCGCGCAGCCTGTGACAAGTGGGTCCGGGGCGTCGACCTCTGAAAGCGCCGCGGTCGCACCGGCGACATTGCAGACCGCGACACGCGTGTCGGGGCGGAGTCCGGGCTCGAGCCGGCGTCCCGGCACCGCGAGCTCAGCCGCACCGTCGACCCGTCGATACACAGTTCAAGTTGGCGCACTTCGGGATCGCGCCAACGTTGATCTGCTGGTCGCGCAACTGCGACAGCATGGTTTTGAGGCGGTGGTTACCCAAGACGGTGTCTACCGCGTGCGCGTAGGCGAGAATCTAGACCGCGCCGCCGCGGACACGCTCGCGGCGACGCTCCAGGCCGCAGGATTCGGCACATTCGTCAGAACGTACTGATCGCTTATTGATCCGCGCGCCCCGCTGTGCGACGCGCCGTCGTCCTGTCGCTGCGAGGACCTATGGGCACACCGGTGTGAGCGCAACGCGGCTCATCCCGTAGCCGATCGTGTGATCTGATGGGTCGGTCCACGACAAGATCCCGACCGCTTCATCCACATCGTTCAATACCGGGGCGCCGCTGTCACCCGGCTCCACGCCCCGGCCAAACTTTATCGCGAGAAGCGGCGTCCCGTCGATGGCGGACATCATGCGGCTCACGACGCCCTGCGCCGACCACGCGTAGGGAAGCAGCGAATTGATGCGTCCGTACCCGAGCACGCGTACCGCGTCGCCGACCGTGGGGTTGGCGCCGAGCTGCAATGCCGGAAACCGCGGAAGCGGGCCCATGTGTGCGGTCGCGAACCGGGCACCGTTCCAGGTGAACTGGCTGAACGGGAATTGCGGGCGGGTCAAGCGGATCTCGGCGATGTCCCGGCTGGGCTCGACCCCTCGTGGGTGTGCTTTCATCGGATCCTCGGGCAGCGTGCTCGCGCACACCAGGCTCGCTCCGTAGAATTCGCCATTCACGAGCGCCAGCAGCTGATACGCGGCCGAATTCACGCGAGCGGGATAGACCACATGGCTCGCCGTCAAAGCGGTACCATCGGGCGAGATGAAGAAAGCGGTTCCTTGCGTGACGGAATAAAATGAGGGCTGCACACCCTGGTACCCGTCCTTGAGCACAAACACCTGGAACACGCTCGCCGACGGGGTGACCTGCGCACGCAGCGGACGTTGCTCCAAGCCCGCCAGGAGCATGCACGCGAAGAGTACCGCGACCGCAACGGCTCGCATTCCGTCGGGTCCCCCCCGTAGTCTGTTAGCGCCGGTCTGAGAGTCGCGATCCACCGAAGTTGGGTGAATCGAGAAACCACCACTTATGTACCCCAATCCGTGTTCGACCGGCCATCACTTTTGTCCCTCTGCTACGCAGGATTATACCAACGGCCGGCGCGGACTTTATTAGATCGTACGAACGATGCCATCGGACCTACCGATCCGGGTACGCTTGCTCGCCGTCGCGGGCTCGTGTCTAATCAGAGGCGCCCGGGAGACAGATCGCTCAGCGTTCCTTTGACGGGATAAGAGATAAGGCGCCCGAAAACGCTGACAAAACGTCTCGTTGTGATGGGTGGATACCAAAACCTATCTGCGCCGGGAGGCAAGAAGTTTAACTCAGTATGATAATCGCTGCGCAGTTTTTCATCATGCCATCGCGATGTCCTCGTTGCCCGGGGCTTCTTCACCACGCCGGAAGCGATCCAGAATACTCTCGTCGCCTATCCGGACGACAGCAATACGGGCTTTGAGATCGAACGCAATCGTTAGGTAGTCTCCAGGTTCTCCGCCTCTCTGAGCAAAGAAAGGCCCCAGCCCCCACGCACTACCACCCCGGGCCCCCAGGGTCCCGACAGTCATGGCGTCGTCTGCCCTGAGGGTGAATTGGCCTTGCACAAAACGCTTCATCCCCGCAGGGATCCCCAGAACGCCGGTGGTGAGGGTCGCTCTTGACAATTTCGCGGCGATCCATATCTTCCCATCGAGTGTCCACCCGCTATCAATCATGACCTTTTGATGCTTGCGTTCCGAGATAAGAGCCTGAATCTCAGCAGGAGTCACACTTGATCCACGCAACCCGTATACGCCAGGCGCGTACTTCGTGATTATTGGAGAATTGTCCAAGTAGATGTAGAATGTTGTGCGATTCATGCCCAGGCCGATACACATCCCTTCAAAATCACTTCTTCGCATTACGTGACCGTGATCGCGCAACACTTGGGCCATAGTTCTTTCAGTCTTTGCCAGTGCCTTCCCAAATTCTATCGGCACCTCGGTGCTAACAGTCTCTCCCTCCACTCTGTACCCTTGAATCTGCCGGCATAGCTCGAGAAGCACGCGTCGGGGCGGGGCAAATCCTTTTGTCCTATAGTGCCGGGAAACGCCCTCACGCAATTCCGAAACGGTGACCCGCCTTGCTACGGAGAGAATTTTCGCTATTTGGTTAATGAGTCGATTTCTCCGAGAGTTGCTAAGCCAGAACCATCCTGTGGACTCATCAAGCCATTGGAAACCCGGTTGGGCCTGCATGATGCGACGAGTAAGATCCGCACTGACTTCTTGAGACGTCTCTCTTGCCACACGGTTTGTGATGTCGGATACGCTCGCGACTCCCCAATGCTCCGCGGCCTTTCGCCCGGCGCTGCCAATGCGAGTTGAGATCGCTGCCATGATATCTACAGAGAACTTGGTGCAGCGCCTCAAGAGCTCACAGGCCTTCGCGATCCCTTCTAGCCTAAATTCGCACCTCGTGAGGCCCTGTCTCGCGAACTGTGACGCGATTTCAGCGGGATCCGGAAAGTGCTTCGAAGCGATCCTTAAGCAACGATCGAGTGTGGGCGCGAAGACTTTTCGACGCACTAATGTGTCAGTAATTTTCTTGCGAATTTGCCTTATGCGCTCGCGGGTTAGCCCGACCTCATCACCTACGGCTTGTAAGGTGCATCCTCCGCGGCCATCCCATCCGAAGAGTTTACACACAATGTGTGCTCGTCGTTCATCAGCTGTACCTACAGCGATAGCCCATAGCTCGTCCTCCAAGCGCATCTGACACAGTGTGTTCACTTCACGGTCGATTCTGCGAAGCAAGTTTACAACGCTCGTTGGTTCAGCAGGGTCACGCGACCGCCGGGCAAGATAATCAGCGATGTCAAATAGCGTGACTTTCTTCCCGGACAAACGCGGATCTCTTGAGGATAAGATGCCAATCAATGCGCGGATGAGATTTCCAAGTCGAGGATCGTCTCGTCGTATTAGCCTTGAATACGGCCGTCGTCTCATTCGTTGGGCTTGTCGCGTCAATTTTCGATTGAGCTGAGGAGTCGGTTGCACTATGGGGCCGACGGTGCCCAAGGGTCGCGTTACAGCAATGCGATAGTCGCTCCCGGGCAGCAGCCTGCTTGGCGATCGGCCGCGCGACTCGGCGGACTCGAGTGATGTTAAGAGATCGAGCAATGATTTTGCACCGAAGCCGGTAATGCTTAGCACTTTTCCGATCGTGCAGTTTCTTAGATCGTCGGATGTCTTAATCCCAAATCTGCGAAGCGAGTAGTAAGCGGTGTTACCGAGCCCCAGGTCCTCTAACGTCAACCCCTCCGGCACGGGCGGTAGCTTTCGTTCGTACATCTGTTTGAACACCGGTGAGGGAGAGTGAATCGCCTCACCGACATGGGCCAGCACCGCATCTGCAAGTTGATTACAAGTGTCGCGATCGAAGCGAGACCAAATGGTTTCGTCAAGATCACATAGGCGCAACCTTCTTATTTCTGCTTCGTGGAGCACCCCATCGCGCACAGGAACATCCAAGACTTCCCGCAAGGCACGGGGAGCCAAACGGAGTCCAGGACGTGGATAGCGAGTGCTCACGGCCGTCGATTTACTGCATCTTACTGCTGCGCGAAGAGCATCGCGCCCCTTCGGGCCACCCGGTTGAGCGTTTCGCGAATGGCAACAATTGGGTCAGAAGGATCGATGTACTCCCCCCGTCGCTCCAATTCGGAAGTCAGTGCTACCGCATACTCGGAGAAGGCTACTTCATACGCCAATCGTAGAAAGACGGGGTCGTCTATCGAGCCGCCACCGCGAGCCATTATGAGCTGCGGGTGATCTAAGTTGATGTAGATCGTACGGTCGTCTGAAACGTATAGCGCTCTATACGACTCCTCTCCCAAATTATCGAATCTGACTTGAAAGCCTCCACTCGACTTCGGCCTCTTATCTGCTCCCCCTGATGGGCTGCCCCTTTTCTCAGCCCCGGGATCGTACGTCACCTGAGGACGCAGATCTCGCGGTTCGTCGCCGTTTCCATTTCCCGGCTTCGTGGATCCGGGTCCTCCGGTTGGGCTGACAATCTTCGCGGGTACCGATGTGCCTAAAATGAGATCGTCCTCTTCATTTCCACCACGCGGTTGCGACCGAGAAAGATCCTGACCACCTAATGCTTTGGCCTTTGCCTTTGCCACGCGATGTCGCCAAGCGTCAAAATCCTCGTTAATAACCCTGGCGATCTCTGCCGCTTGCTCAGCAAGGCGCTTCCTCTCCTGATCAGCTCTGCGTCGCTTATCTTCTTCGATCAGTTCTCTTCTGACCTCTTCCACCTTCCGCCCGATAAATGCGTAAACCGCTTGAACCAGTTCGTTGTTGGGGTTGAGGTGCATGGAGCGGCTCAAATCAAATGGAGAGATCGGCGAATCATCGGTGTCCAATGCGGGGATGTCAATCTCGCCAAACAAGTACTGGGCCATGTCGCGCCCTTCATTGCCGGCCAGTGTAGTCTCGTGCCAAACACCATTGGAGTAGATGGAAACGCCCCTGAGATCCTCGGGCAGGGGGGCTTTCGATACTTTGATCACCAACGTCACATCGCCAAGCTTGGTACGAAGATCACCTTCCGGTGCAAATCGTTTCTCACGCGCGATGGGCGGTTCCGCAAATTCGCATTCGTGATTATTTACAAAAACTGTTGCGTTCTTCGGCCATCTGGCAAGGTGCCTTTCGATGTACTGAATGATACCTGCCTGATCTAATGACTTGAGGTGCACTTCTTCGATTTCGACCTTTGTCCCGTTAGGCTCCGTCGTTGAAGATTCTTTTTCAATACGCTTAACAGGGATTGAATCTCCTGACCCCATGGCCTCCACATCAGCACGATGTAGTTCCACTTGGGATCGCTTGCCGTTTCGGACCGTGGTAATACGAAGCAGTCCTGCAACTCCAAACGCGGCGGACTTCCCCGTTCCAAAGCGTCCTCGCCCAGGGTGTCCCTCTTTTCTGTCAATGTTTTCTCCGTGCATGATGAAGAAGTTGCGAAGTCCGTCCCAGTCCATGCCCCGGCCATTGTCGATGATCATGATCTTCTTCTTCTTGCTGTCAAGAAACACTCTAACGACAGGACTTGTGCTCGGATCGATGTACTGCAATCCATTCGCCACGTACTCCCACACGACAAGCTTATCGGTCTTGAATAATCCGGCGTTCTGCAGAAGATCTCTGGCCACGTGACTTTTTACAAAGATCTGGTCGCCAGCGACGCTCATCTAGCTCCCCCCCTTTCCGAACCTTCCCAGCTAGCTCCCGCACAACTGGCCCTAATTCATCATCGTCTCCAAAAGTGTTCAGGGCTCGCACAATCTTCCGCTCGCGTTGCTCGCCGACGACATAGTCGTCGACTCTGAAAAAGGCTTCCGCCTCCGACCTGGGCACCGCATCGAGCCCGCCGTCTTTGAACTTGAGATATGCGTCGCTAGCCAACATCCTGGCGCGCTCATTCCGTAGCCATCGTTTTTCTCGTGGACTCAGCGATTTACGTGCGAGGTTAGCCCCCTTCAGTTCTGACGCCCTTCGACGAACAAATTCGAGCCCTTTCTCGGTCATTGACCATCCGTCGGTTCCAGATCCAAGAAGATACGCACCTTTCTCAGGTTTCTTTGCATCTGATAGGTAAACTCGGACTACCTCTAGGTTGATTTGATCTGCGTACTTTCGCCATGTAAAGCGCCCTGGCGCTATCTCATTGGCTTTCTTTGCCACGTCCTCGGTATCAACATAGCGAGAGGCCCCCCCGAGAAGGTAGGTGGCTAACGTGACAATTTCATGATTCGAAAATGGTTGCTTTACCCGCCGCGAACTCGTACCTCGCTTTAACATGCGCAGATTCCTCTAGAATTGCACGGATAGAGGTAAACTACGGGTAGTACTTCCGTCTTGACACGTTCAAGTTTGGCTCATGTCCCCTAATGCGCGGCCATCGAGACGCGCACGCCCACTGTCAGTTAATGCCCAAATGCCTCGAGGAGTACCCTTAGCCAACAAACCTTCTTCTATCAGCTTCAGCCGAGCAAACTGCAACCTGTTTTGCCAACGAATGACACCAGATGAGGTCTTTTCCCTATCTGTCGTCGTAAGCTTGCCGCTAAGCTTCTCGCCAACGGCTTCAGTGATTTCTCTGATAGAGCCGGATCCGCCGCGCTCGGCGAGGGCCGACAATAGAGGCATCGTGTACTCGCCCTCGGGGAGCAGAGTACCAGCTGGCGCTTTTGGTTCATTTCTTCGTGTCCGTGCCTTCGACGCTCGTGCCGGTGCGCTTCTCTGAGACTCGGCGTACTTTGCGCTCGGCTTTGTGTCCGGTCGTTTCCGTGGTTCCTCCTGTACAAGCGTCACCTCCGGATCCAGGTTCAACATCCGTCTGAGAACACTATTCGGCGTATCGACAAATGGCGTAGCCCTCTTCTGAAGTGCCTTATAGACGTCAGGGTCAACTCGGATATTTGGGCTCATAAGCACTCCCCTATGGCCTTGAAACATCAGCATAATGTATCACTTGATACATTATACTAATGTCACTAACCTTGTCAATGTGGCCAAGTTAGCTCCGCGGCAGGCTATTGCCGGTGCTTCGTGGCTCGAGCCTACCTCTGGCGTTTTTGGAGTTACGGCGAGATAATCGGCGTGTCTGTGCTTGCGTGATGTGTCACGGCCGGTGCTAATCTCCCCAGAAGGGCGGAGTAAAATTCCCCACCCCGACTGAATCTGGGTCACCAAATCCTTTGGCGAGGAGGAGGTGGCCCGACTGCTGCGAGGTGGGGACGTGGATGATCTTCGCACCTTTCGTCGACAAGGCCTTTCAATCGCAGAGATCCACCGGCTGACGGGCTTCGATCGCAAAACCATCCGCAAGTACCTGCTGGATCCCGGCCGCCCTCGGTACGGGCCGCGGGCGCCGCGGCCGAGCAAGCTGAAGCCGTACAAGCCCTACCTGACGGAGCGGCTCGGGGCCGGCATCTGGAATGCCCGCACCCTGCTCCGCGAGCTGCGCGAGCGTGGCTACGCCGGCGGCTACACGATTCTCAAGGACTACCTGCGGCCGCAGCGGCAGGCCGCATGGGCGGTGGCGGTCCGGCGCTTTGAGACGCCGCCAGGGCACCAGGCGCAGGTGGACTGGGGCCAACTCGGCGTGCTGGAGCCGGAGACGGAGCGGCAAAAGATTTGGGGGTTCGTGTTCACCTTGGGCTACTCGCGCGCGATGGCCATCGACGTCGCGCTCGATCAGCGGCTCGGGACGTTCCTGCGGCTGCACGAAGAGGCGTTTTACCAGCTGGGTGGGGTGCCGGCCGAGATTCTCTATGATCGGGTCAAGACGGTGTGGCTCGGGACCGATGACCGCGGCGAGGTCCGGTGGCATCCCGTGTTTCTCGATTTCGCGCGGTACTGGGGCTTCACGCCACGGCTCTGTCGCCCGTATCGGGCTCAGACCAAGGATCGGGCTGCATACTACGCTCCTTTCCGTGCATGGAGCGCACACTGAGGATACCGACGCCGATCACGAAACCGCTTCCCGCAATGGGCTTTTGGCAG